>UQGG01000058.1 GCA_900540475.1 uncultured Robinsoniella sp.
GGAAAGGTTAGAAAATACCAGTTCTGCGGCCAGCTGACGGAGTCCATACCAGTTTTCCACGCCCATCTTTCCGTACACTACCTACATCTACAAAGCGTCCTTAATCAGCAAAACCCAAATATAATGTTTTTGAAATAGTACACAGTATAACTATAAGGAGTTTAACATACACACAAATAGGTTTCAACTATTTAAATCAATCAAATATAAGTATTTGTTATATACATATACCGGACTTATACTATATTTAAGATGATTAAAACCAAACCAATAAAATGTACTAGACAAAATCCATACGCAAGCAGATTCACACATTAACTGGAGGAGAATAAAGATGGAATTAAAAGAATTTTTAGAATTTATGAAAAGTGGCAAAACGATTACCGGTGGTACGAAGATACATGCATACATGCATATGCTTTCTCAGGAAGCATTAAAGCTGACTGCAGAGTTAAACGGCTCTTATCATACCCCGGATGAAATCAGAGATATTATGGGACAATTAACCGGGAGACCGGTGGACGAATCTTTCAACCTGTTTCCGCCTTTCTACACCGATTGCGGCAAGAATCTAACATTTGGAAAACAGGTATTTTTGAATTCCGGCTGTAAATTCCAGGATCAGGGCGGAATCTTCATTGGAGATGGTTCCCTGATCGGTCATAATGTAGTCCTTGCAACCTTGAATCACAGTCTGGACCCTGCACATAGGGGTGACTTAATCCCGGCGCCAATTAATATTGGTAAAAATGTCTGGATCGGATCAAATGCAACGGTTCTTGCTGGCGTTTCTATTGGAGATGGTGCCGTAATTGCAGCCGGAGCAGTTGTCACAAAAGATGTCCCCGGCAAAACAATTGCGGGCGGGGTACCTGCCAGAGTTATAAAAACAATTGTATGTGAGAAAGATACTGACGATTTTGCCACCGAGAATTCCTGATGCATTTTCTCGGTTCAGTGCCTGCTTAGTATCCCATGGGAGCCGCCGCATCCTGCGCCAGCATTAAACCTGGAATTATTCAGGATTACAGTGCAGTAGTATGGTGCAATAATACTTTATTAAATATATGGCAAATAAAACCCTTCGTATTGTGAAGAGAACTCACGATTCGGAGGGTTTTTCATTGTACAGTATTTCAAACTGATAAATACAGTTAAGGAATCCTACACAATCCGTTTAGAAATTGTTTATCTTTTTGTTAGCGGTAATTTATCACCTTGGGTTACAGTATAAGAGCTTGGATTACAATTACTTTCTGAGACTTGTGCTTTTCATCAGTTTCAGTAAAAGGAAGAAAGGAATGACAAGATCATGAAAAAAAGAGTAATAATGATATTTATAATGTCCTTAGTACTGCAAAGCACTATTTCCGGATGCGGACAGAATGAAGCTGCACCGGCAAATACTGAAGAAGTGAAAGGGAATGAGGCTGGAAACTCAAAGAGCGATTCAGGGCAAAATACCGACCATAATGCAGGGCAAACTGATCAAAATGCAGGGCAAACATCCGATCAAACATCTGATCAAATCTCAGGTGAAATTTCAAAGATAAACAAAATTTCTCCAGATACCGGTATTACAAAACTGGAGGTAGACTTATCGGCTGTTCGCTATGAAGGAGATTACGGTTTTGACAGTTTTCTGGAACAGGGAGGTGCATCCTCTGACGAAGAAGTTGTGGAGTATGTCAGCAGCCGGCTGGCTTCTAACCTTCCTGAGCTTCTCTTTGGCGGGAATCCTTTCGGATGCAGTACTTTATCTGTGAAAAGCACTGGGGACGGATATCTTTTCGGAAGAAATTTTGACTGGAATGCCTGTAATGCGCTGATTATCAGTTCCACGCCCGATGAGGGGTATGCGTCAGTATCAACCGTTAACATGGACTTTATACAAGCAGGGGGACTGAATATTTCGATCCTGCCGGATGAAGTACAGGCAATTATTGGTTTGTATGCTCCCCTGGACGGTATGAATGAAGAGGGACTTGCGGTATCTGTGAACATGATTGAGGATACGGATACCATTGAACAAAATACCGATAAACCGGATCTTACAACGACAACTGCCATTCGCCTGCTTCTGGACCAGGCAGCAAATGTTGAGGAAGCACTGGACCTGCTAAGCCGGTACGACCTGCATGCATCTATGGATATGATGATACATCTGGCGATTGCAGATGCAGAAGGAAACAGCGTTGCAGTGGAGTATGTAAACAATGAGATGGTGGTTACCGATACTCCTGTCGTTACCAACTTCTATCTGGCTGAGGGTGAAAAATACGGCATTGGGACTGCTCAATCCCATACCCGATACGACCTGCTTCAGCAGGCACTTACAAATAAGCAGATCATGACAGAAGCAGAGGTGAGGGATGCACTGGACAGCGTCAGCAAAGACAATTTTGGAGAGTTTGAATCCACAGAATGGAGTATCGTAATGAATCAAAATACGAAAGAAATGACTTATTACCACAGGGAAAATTATGATTATGGGTATTCCATTACAGTCCGATAGAAAGGAGAAACAGATGAATTATGTTAAAACACTGCTTGGACTATACCGTTTAAAAAAGCAGGCAAAACTTAATCCAAAACAAATGCGCTCCCTGCAGGAAAAAAAACTGAGGCAGATGCTGCATTATGTCTGGGATCATTCCGTTTATTATAAAAGGACTTTTGAAGCTGCTGGCATTACAGAAGCACAGCTGGATGAACTACCCCTTTCCTGCTTCCCAACTATTGACAAGAAAGTATTCCTGGAACACTTTGATGAATTGGTGCTTCCGCCGGATTTGCGCCAGCGGGGGCTTCGTGAATTTGATGCCGCCGAATCTGCAAAAGAAAAATTATACAAAGGAAAATACCACGTAGTGCATTCTTCCGGAAGCACAGGCAGACCCGGATACTTTGTCTATGATGAGCAGGCATGGAGCACGATGCTCCTTGGAATCATACGTGCGGCTCTCTGGAATATGTCCATGTCTCAGATACTTTCTCTGCTGGCAAAACGGCCCAGGATCGTCTATATTGCTGCCACAGACGGCCGTTACGGCGGAGCAATGGCTGTAGGAGATGGGATAGACGGAGTGGGCGCCAGCCAGATGTATCTGGATATCAAAACGCCCCTTAATGAGTGGAACCGGCAAATAAAAGAATTTAAACCAAATATCATTATAGGATACCCGTCTGCAATTAAGATTCTGGCAGAGCTTGTGGAAAAAGGAAGTGCAGATGTGGATGCGGTGCGGGTGATTTCCTGTGGAGAACCCCTTGGAGCCAGCCTTAGAAAGTATCTGGAAGAGATATTCCAAACAAAAGTGGTCAACTTCTATGGTTCCAGTGAATCCCTTGCCCTTGGGGTAGAAATGAATCAGAAGGAAGGAATGCTGCTGTTTGATGATCTGAATTATATTGAGGTAGAAAGCGGCGTGATGTATCTGACCTGCCTTTATAATTTTGCCCAGCCTTTGATCCGTTACCGCCTCTCTGACAGTCTGACACTCAAAACGCCAGAGGAGAACAGTCATTGCCCCTTTACCAGGGCTATGGGACTGCTGGGACGAAACGAAGATATTCTGTGGTTTGAAAATGGATGCGGGAAAAAAGAATTCCTGCACCCCCTTGCTATAGAAGGATTCTGCATCGAAGGTCTGAAGGATTACCAATTTTGCCAAATAGGCAGAGATGCCTTTGAAATGAAAGCAGAAGTATCCGCCCATGCATCCAAAGATACTATTCGCACGGAAATGTTAACACAGATGAAAAAAATCTTATCCGAAAAACATCTGGATTACGTACAGTTCTACGTCGTTTTTGTAGATGAAATCCTTCCTGATCCTGTGACAGGTAAAAAATCTCTGATTCTTCAGAAAGGAAATGCCATCGCTTGACTCAGGATTCAATGTGCTGATGTCCCCATTCACATATGGTATTTAAGATCGGCATCAGCGACAACCCTTTTTCTGTCAGAGAATATTCCACTTTAGGAGGAACCTGTGGATATTCATGTCTGGAGACTAAGCCGTCTGTCTCCAGTTCTTTAAGCTTGTTTGATAACATTTTGTGCGTCACTGTTTCCAGCGCTTTTTTTATCTCACTGTATCGCATGACTTCGCATTTCCACAGCCAGAAAAGTATATGCATTTTCCATTTCCCGTCTATCAGGGAAATCGCATAGGCAAAGGGTTTAATATCAATTTCTTCATGGGGTATTTTCATTCTGACTCTCCTTTTAGATAGTATCTATCAAAATAGTGCGTTCTTGTATATTAGATAGACTAATTGTATAATGGCGGCATAAAGATGTCAATGGAGGTTTTAAATATGAAAGTACTGATGTTAAATGGAAGTTCAAATCCAAAAGGCTGTACTTATACAGCTTTAACAGAGATTGGAAAAATACTGAACCAGGAAGGAATTGATTATGAAATTTTCCAGATTGGGGCAAAACCAATCAGAGATTGTATTGCCTGCAACACATGCAGCGGAGAGGGATGCATTTTTGATGGTGATACTGTAAATCAATTTTTGCGAAAAGCAAATGATGCAGATGGTTTCATCTTTGGGTCCCCGGTTTATTTTGCACATCCAAGCGGAAGACTGCTATCATTTTTGGACAGAGCTTTTTACAGTAATGGCAAAAATGAATTATATCAGTCTTTTCAGTTTAAACCGGGAGCAGCTATTGTATCAGCGCGAAGAGGAGGCACCACTGCTTCTTTAGATGCCATCAATAAATATTTTGGTATCGCACAGATGCCAACCGTTGGTTCTACCTACTGGAATATGGTACATGGACAGACGCCGGAGGACGTCAGGAAAGATGAAGAAGGGCTGCAGACGATGCGCAATGTTGGAAGAAATATGGCGTGGATGTTAAAGTGTTTTGCATCTGGAAAACAAAACGGAATTGCTTTGCCTCAGACCGAAACAACTTATGCCACCAATTTTATCCGGGAGTAAAGTCCGGAAATATGAAAGACTTCATAGCAAAAGATTCATATAAATAGATTCATAGCAAAGGTTCATAACAAATGATTCATAGCAAAGGGTTCATAGCAAAGGTTCATAACAAAGGATTCATTTCAAAGGAGGTATATATGAAGCATATATTGGTAGTGGTTGGCGGAGGCAGGGCAAAGGGAAATACCATGCAGCTGGCGGATGCTTTTATACATGGTGCAGAAGACGCAGGACATCAGGTGGAAAAAATATCGTTACTTCAATATGAGGTAAAAGGATGTCTGGGATGCAATGCATGCCGATATGGAAAACCATGTATACAAAAGGATCGTTTTCATGAACTGGTTCCTAAGATTAAGAAGGCAGATTGTATTATATTTGCATCACCCCTGTATTTTTGGACGATTTCATCAAAGCTAAAAGCGTTTATTGAACGGTTTTATTGTTTAGCACAAGAAGATGAGAATCCGCCATTTGGAAGATATGAGAAATATCCGGTAAAAGACAGTGCATTATTAATGACATCTGCTGATGATTTTTTCTGGACATTTGAGCAGGCATCTTCCTATTATAAGTTTGCTGTCGTGAACTATATGGGCTTTCATGATAAGGGCATGCTGCTTACAGGAGGATGTGGCGATACAAATGGCAAACCAGGAATAGGGGAAACAAATCATTTAAGAAAAGCTTTTGAATTTGGTAAATTGATATATCAGGAAACTTAATATCTGACTTTTAAAAACACGGTGATGATGCCGTGTTTTTATTTTCGTAAAATATCAGTACCATTTCAGTACAATGCAAGGCAGCTTTTAATGAACCTGCTGCTATAAATTCAGTTTAGAAATATTCACGAATTAGTTTAGAAATCGTTTATTTATTTGTTAGCGCCATGTTATTTGCAGGGGTTACAGTATAGGCATATCAAAAAAGGAGTATAAAATGAGAAACGCAATCTTACATGGAAAAAAAATTAGTAAAGTTTATGTCAATGGGCAAGGGAAAAACACGGTACTAAATAAAATTGATGTGAACATTTACAAAGAGGATTTTACGATTATTATGGGGACTTCAGGATCGGGAAAATCTACACTTTTGTATACTTTAAGCGGTATGGATCTTCCCACCAGCGGAGACGTGGAGTATAAAGGAAAGAACTTATGCCGTATATCTGAAAAAGAAATGGCGAGGATCAGAGCGAGAGAATTTGGATTTGTATTTCAGCAGTCACATCTGGTTAGCAATCTGACTCTTTTAGAAAATGTGTTGGTGGCTGGATACATAAGCCACAGAGAAAATGAATCTGAGATTCGGAAACGGGCAGAAACACTGTTGCAGGATATGGGGATTTGGGAAGCAAAGGACCGGCTGCCATCGGAGACTTCTGGCGGTGAAACGCAACGGGCTGCCATCGCCAGGGCAGTCATCCGTTCACCTGATCTTATTTGGTGTGATGAACCCACAGGTGCATTGAATAAATCCAATACTGAGGATATTCTAAACCTTTTAAGTGATATAAATAAAAAAGGGCAGAGCATCCTGATGGTAACTCATGATCTGCGGGCAGCCATCCGTGGCAACCGCATTTTATATCTGGAGGACGGAAAAATCATAGATGAGCTGATTCTCACTCCTTACCGGGAAGCGGAAGAAAAGCAAAGAGAACGAAGGATCAGCAAATGGCTGTCTGAGTTGCAATGGTAGGAGGCATAAAAATGGAAAATGGAATAATTGTAAAAGCAGAAATCAAAAAACATAAGGGAAGTCTCTTTGGAATCGCGGTACTTCTCTTTCTTGTATCCTTATCCATTTCTACTGTTTTCACCGTTTATTTAGGGGGAGGAGCTTATATCCGGCAGGAGATGCGGCGAGCGGGATTCGGCAGCCTTACTGCTTGGGTATCCGATGTACCGGATATGGAATCACTCACCAAAAGCATCGAAATGCAGAAGGGAATTCAATCTACAGCCGTACAGAATCTGATCTATTCGGAATATGAAGCAAACGGTGTGGATTCAGACAGCGAAGGACAGCTAATTCCATGGTCAGCAGAAGAACAAACCTATCATTTCTTCCGTGATGACCTATCCGGTTACAGGGAAGCACCTGCGGCAATATCTACCGGAACCGTTTATGTTTCCCCCTCCATGGTATCCGTCCTGAATCTGAAAATAGGAGATACCATTACATTTCCCGTGGCAAGAGGCGGGGAGAGAATAAACCTTACGGTTGCAGGATATTATGAGGATCCTTTTATGGGAAGCTCTATGATTGGCATGAAAGGATTCCTGATTTCAGCAGCCGATTATGAATCCATCCTTCAGACAATTCAGGAGGCGGGTATGGACAGCCTGGCAAGAAACGGCGCCATGGTCCACATTTTCACAAATAGTGAAAATAATTTCAGTGTATCCGATAGCAGCCGGCTGCTCAATGAGAACACCCCAATATCTCAGTATACGGAATTCGTACATAGTGCCGGGGCTATGGAAGCATTTATGGTAATTTTGCAAAATGCGTTCTGCGGACTTCTGGCTGCTTTTGCCCTGGTTCTTTTGGGGGCATCGATGGTCGTTCTGGGACACAGCATCTCAGAAGTCATAGAACAGGAATACCCCAATCTGGGAATTTTAAAAGCAATTGGACTTACCGGAAACCGACTGATTTGGCTGCTGCTGGTGCCATATTTAATCTCTGTCGGAGCAGGTCTGCTGGCGGGGCTGGCAGCTGCATTCCCTGCCGCTGAATTGATAAGCAGAATGACCATCACAGCAACCGGTGTTCTGTTTCCGGCTGACTTACCGGCATTGCCCTGTGTGGCGGCTTTTACAGTCATTCTATTTCTCCTTGCAGGCTTTACAGTTATGAAACTGAGAAGAATTATTACCGTTACTCCCATGAAGGCAATTCGGTGTGAAGCAGCAGGAATGAAGTGGAAACCGGGTAAGCATACCAGGATAAAAGCAAAACTGCTTCCTGCTCAGCTGGCAATACGCCAGCTCTTGTCCGGAAAAAGAAGGTATCTAAGTGCCTGCCTGATTGCTGTATTGCTTGTATTTTCTGCTTCCCTTGCCGGAAGAATAAATGCATGGCTGGGTCCTCAGGGGAAAGGAATGATGGATGCCTTTAATCCGGCAGATCTGGATATTGGTGTACAGGCGCTGGGGGAATTAAGTGCCGGAGAAATAGAAAATATGGTACGGTCCTATACAGAAATCACCGACAGTTATCTGCTTGCCATGCCAACCGTATCGGTAGATGGAACCAACTTTACGGCAAATGTGATAACCCAGCCGGAACGGTTCCATATCAGTCAGGGGAATACCAGCGAAAAGGATGATGAAATCGTTCTGACAGAAACAGCAGCTAAAGATTTGAATTTAACCATTGGCGGCAAGGTAACGGTAAGAGGTGATATCAGAAGCCGGGAATTTACCGTTGCGGGAATCTATCACTGCGCAAATGATATGGGTGCCAACATCGGTATGAGCCGGGACGGATACCTTTCCATTGGAAAGGATGACCCACAGCTGTGGTGCCACCATTATTTCCTTGAGGATGCATCTGCAAAAGCGGCGATAACGGAGGGACTGGAAACAGCTTATGGCGGCGATGTCCATGAGAACTCCTGGCCCGGACTTTCCGGTATCATTACAGCCATGCACGGACTTCTCACATTTATGTATGGAATAACTGCCATATTTGTCTTTATCGTAACCGTTTTGACCGGCAGCAAAATTCTTACTGCCGAGCAAAAAGATCTGGGAATCTACAAATCCCTCGGATATTCCACGAAAATGCTTCGCATAACATTTGCCCTGCGTTTTGGAATTGTGGCAGTTATAGGGGCAGTGGCAGGTACCATCCTTGCATCTATGCTCACAGATCCTCTGGTATCCCAAATGATGCGCCTTGCAGGTATCAGCAATTTTGCTTCCTTACCCACTGTCATGAGTATCCTGATACCAGGTTTGACAGTTATCCTATTTTTCCTCATATTTTCTTATCTGGCATCCCGCCGGATAAAGACGTGGGATATGACAGTATTAATAACAGAATAAAAAGTAATCGCAAATGCCTGGCAAAACCAGTAACGAGTTATAAAATGCTAGGTTCTACCGATCAGAAAGGACAGATTATGAAAAACAAATCAATGAAAAAAATGTTCCAAACAGGAATGCTGGTCATGATATCCATGGCATTCCTTGGGGGGTGCGCACAGGAAGAAGAGCGCCCGGGCAGCATCACCGGACAGCTGTCAGCAGAGACTGAAATGAGTGCCAGCGCAGAAGCTCAAACAGATACCGGGCTTGAATCAAATTCAAGTGCTGGTGAAGAGGGACAGGCATCCTCTGGCGAGGCGGTAAGCAGCATTTCTGAACTGGAAGTACGGTTTGGGGATGAAGGGGAACCATTTCGGATGCAGCTGGAAGACAATGAAACTGCAAAGGCGATTGCCCGCTATGTGGGCACTTCGGACTGGCGTCTGCCAATCTATGAAAGAGATGATGATGCTGACTACAATGTGCTGCAGTATTACGATATCTCAAGCAGATATGACATTCCTTCCAACCCCGAAACGGTGACTGCAGAAAAAGCTGGCGAAGTATATTACTCAGATCCCAACCGTATAGTACTGTTTTACCAGGATGCAGAGATTAGTGGGGAATATACAAAAATAGGAACTTTTGACGCAACTGATGCATTTGTGGCTGCAGTAGAAGATAATCCGGTATTAGAGGGATGGGGCAACAAAATCGTACAAATAACACAACCGTAGGGAATAAAGAGTCTGAATCAAAATGACCGAGAATACATCGCAGATACATCACTTAAATCAATCAAAAACAAAAAAGGAGCAATTAAAAAATGAAAGAAATCCGACAGGAATATTTAACAGGAGAACGCCCTCTTTTCAAAGGGGAACATTTGAAAATTTACGACACCATATTTACGGACGGAGAGTCACCATTAAAAGAGAGTCATGATATTGAACTGTATGGAAGCATGTTTAAATGGAAATATCCCCTATGGTACAGCAAGAATATCATAGCCGAGGATTGTACCTGGTTTGAAATGGGGCGTGCAGGAGTATGGTATACAGACGATATTACGGTAAAAAATGCAATTATCGAAGCGCCGAAGAATTTCCGCCGCTGTCATAACGTAAACCTTCAAAATGTGGATTTTCCAAATGCAGCAGAAACTTTGTGGCATTGTGACGGAATAACCATGGAACGGGTTACTGCCAGAGGAGACTACTTTGCTATGAACAGCCGGAATCTGAAACTTCAGGATTTTCAGCTGGTTGGAAATTATTCTTTTGACGGAGTGAAAAATATGGAGATCCGTCACGCCAGGCTGCTCTCCAAAGATGCTTTCTGGAACTCCGAAAATGTGACGGTATATGATTCTTTCCTATCAGGAGAATATCTGGGATGGAATGCTAAAAATCTGACACTGATAAACTGTACCATTGAGAGCTTACAGGGCTTGTGTTATATTGAAAATCTTGTCATGAAAAACTGCAGGCTGTTAAATACCACACTAGCATTTGAATACTCCACTGTAGATGTGGAAATAGAAGGGAAAATAGGCAGTGTTATGAATCCGGCTGGAGGCAGTATCCGTGCAGATTATATTGGCGAACTGATTATGGAAAAGGATAGAGTAAATCCGGAGAAGACGGTCATAACCTGCCGAACGGATCACATGGAAGATCAGATGGCAGTGTAGCAAAAGTTTAATTAAAATCAAAACTACAGATTGAACAGGAGGCATTTTTCATGAAGAAAATAGCAGCCCTTTGCATAGGAGGAATGTTGCTGCTCTCGCTTTCCGCCTGGGGCAGCAGTTTCAAACAAGAGCCTGCAAACACAGATTCAGATCCCATAGAGCAAACTACTTTTGCAGCTGAGACTCCTGGAACGCTTGCATACTATGCACCCTGGGGGAATGTGGTACTTTTTTACGGAGAATGCGACGGTGCAGGCGGTCTGTATGAACTTGGTGAGGCAGTGTCTGGTGCTGAGCAGATTGAGACCTTGTCGGGAGAAATACAGATAGATAAAGTAAGCGGTGAATAAGTTAAAATAGCTTGTCCAATGGATAAACAGGACAGGGAAGGAGAGGAACAGATGGGCAGTTTTATTATAAAGGGGATTCTGATTGGTCTTCTCTTTGGTATGCCGGCAGGAGCGGTGGGGGCAATGACAGCACAAAGAACCTTAAATTATGGTATGAAAGCAGGATTGTTAACAGGTCTTGGTTCCTCTGTTGCAGACTGTCTTTACGCCTGTGTCGGTGTCTTTGGATTGACCCTGATATCCGACTTTTTGCTCCTGCATCAAAGCATGATCAATCTTGCCGGAGGCTGCCTGATCCTGGGAATGGGGTTTCGCATGATGCTGTCAAAAAGGAGAGGTCCACAATATATACCTGGCCCTGCCGGAGCCATCCAAATGTTTGCCTCCTCGTTTGCAGTTGGCATTATGAATCCAGCGGCTATTCTTACTTTTTTGTTTGCCTTTTCCCTGCTGGGCATACATGGGAAGAGTAGTCCGGCAGAAGGGATGGGACTGGTAACGGGTGTATTTGGGGGAACGTATATCTGGTGGGGAACACTCTCCGGTGCAGTCACCTTACTAAAGAAAAAAGCCAAACATAATCACCTGCAAAATATGAACCGATTATTTGGCATCATTCTTATTTTATTTGGTTCATTTGTGATGGCTCGAAATATCTGAACAGCGATAGCAAGAGAGGGGAAGCCTGCCCACAGACTCACAAAAACAAGAAACATGCAGGCAGGAGATACAGCAGAATAGGAGGAATGAAAACGATGGAATTTCAGTTTGATAACAGAATTGAACGAAGAAATACAGGATCTATGAAATGGAATGTGTCGGAAAAGGAACTGCCCATGTGGGTAGCCGACATGGATTTCCAAACAGCTCCGGAGATTACAAAATGCCTGATGGACAGGGTCGCACAGGGGGTATTTGGATATACAGTAATAACCGATGAATGGTATGATGCGTATCAGTCATGGTGGATGCATTGGCACCATTTTGACATCAGGAAAGATTGGATGCTTTTTTGTACAGGCGTGGTGCCTGCTATTTCCAGCATAGTCCGGAAAGTCACTGCGGTGGGGGACAATGTCGTAGTAATGACACCGGTGTATCATATATTTTTTAATTCTATATTAAACAATGGAAGAACTGTGCTGGAGAACCGGCTGCTGTACGATGACGGGGAATATCAGATTGATTTTGCAGATTTGGAGGAGAAGCTTGCCAGTCCCCGGACAACTCTGTTAATTCTGTGCAACCCCCAAAATCCCATAGGGCGGATCTGGAGCAGGGAAGAATTGAAAAAAACAGGTGATTTATGCAATAAATATCAGGTACATGTTCTTTCGGATGAAATACACTGCGACCTTACAGAGCCAGGAGTATCTTATATCCCTTTTGCCTCAGTATCTGAAAACTGCCAAAACATCAGTATCACATGTGTGGCACCTACCAAATCTTTCAATCTGGCTGGAATCCAGACGGCTGCCGTAATTGTCCCAGATGATAATCTGCGGGATAAAGTCAGCCGGGGACTGGGTACCGATGAATTGGCGGAACCGAATGTACTTGCGGCTATCGCCCCAATCGCTGCATTTTCCAAGGGAAAAGCATGGCTGGATGCCCTAAGAACGTATCTGTGGGAAAACAGAAAGTTTGCTGAAGATTATATCCAAAAAGAAATATCCGATATATCGGCCGTCTCGTCGAAAGCCTCTTATCTGCTGTGGATTGACTGCAGAAACATAATTGGGAATTCATCTGAACTGTGTCGTTTCATCCGTAAATACAGCGGTCTTTGCCTCTCAGATGGAAAAGAATTCCAAAATGGCAAGGGATTTCTGCGCATGAATATTGCTTGTCCGCGTGAATTACTAAAGGATGGGCTGAAGCGACTGAAAGCCGGCATAGCAGCATATGAGAGATGGGTTTGTAGTCAGTGCTGATTGCTTCCCATGGTGCAGCCGGACATTACGAACCTTATATCCGTATTGTCCGGCTGCATGATTTATAATTGCTTAACTTAATCAAAATTCATATCCGTTGTACTGGTCTGATGTATTTGAAAAAACATTCCGGATTAAAATAAAAATAAATGATTCTGCCCGGTGACGTATCAAAACAATAACCGGTGCCTGAAAAATCAAAGGTTGCCATAGACTTTTCAATCTTTTCCTCTATACTGCGATTTTCCTGCTCATAATTGAAGGGTCCATGTTCAAAAACAATATACTCGGCTTCTGGCACATCAATCATAAGCATTTGCGGCGGGACTTCACCTTTGTAGTCAAAAGGAAGACGTATACCATAACACTCTGTACGCAGAAATCCCCAATCGCAGAGTCTGCCCTCCGGGTCATTTATATATGCCATTATCTGACCGCCGCTGCCGTTAGCTTCACTCCCTCCATTGTCATCCAATTTGCCCTTGATACTGTCCAGTAATCCGCAAATTGTTTCGTAGTCCTGTCCGGGAATAAGGTTTTGCTTTTGCCAAAAGTCCCAATACCCATTACTTTCGTAGTTTTTTATGTGCATAAATTTATGTGCCGGAATGGTTATAAAATAAATTTTCACATCGTCTGTTGATTTCATCATACCTATTTCTCCCAGACCTAAAAAGTATCGGTCGAAAGGGTTTATCTTGGTACGAAGAACGACCGGCTTAGGATTTCTGCGATATTCGCTTGGCGTTATACCATAGGTTCCTTTAAAGGCTCTTGTAAAAGCTTCATGTGACGAAAAACCATAATCTAATGCAATATTCAAAATACCTTTCTTGCTATCCCGAACCTCCTTCAGTGCAAAGGCTAATTTTCGATGCCTTAAATAATCCCGAAACTTCATACCCGCTATTTCTTTGAATTTCCTCGTTGTATAAAATTCGGAATACCCTAATCTTTGAGAAAGGAACTGTAAAGTCAATGCTTCGTCATTATATTCTTGAATACATCTGTCAATCTCATCAACGATGGTCTGTATTTGTCTGTGCCACTCGTACATTTTTTCACCCTCCCTGCATGTTCAATGCCGACCTAAAAGCTCAATTGAACAATCTTACAATGCTACATTATAGCATATAAGCAAACTTATAAAAACTATTTGTACGGTATATTTGATATTCATTTAATAAGAGCAAGTAAAATCAAGCGATAATATCCCTGTTTCCTTATAATAAAAATGATTATAGTACTATGATAAAAATTGTTAGATAAGATTAATGTCAAATGGAGGTTAGAACCATGAAAAAATGGTACAATGAGGAATATGAATGGGAGATTGAGGTAATCGGATTTCTCCGCAGTGATCATACAGAGCGATATTGTCGAAATGGCGAGGAAATTGGTGACAAGTACACCTGTACATATGGATGTCCTGTAAATGCAGACGGACAGGGTATTTGTTCCAAAGCCATGATGATGATGTTTCCAATCATGGAGGCTGTCAGAAGCGGCGGAGATTTAGAGAACATTGGTGGTAACAGCAAATATAGCAAGGATATTGTATGTCCGGATGGCTGCGTTCAGTTTAGACTGACGGCAGCAAAGCTTGATAATGAGAATTTTTATAAAGGAAAGTTCTTCGATTAGTACAGAATCTGCCGCGCAGTTGTTTGTTTAACCAGAATAAGAAAAACTATGAATCGAGGGTACATATGAATGCTGATTTTATAAACCTGACAGAAGAGAACCTTGTAAATGAGCACTTATGCTGCATTATCCGCAGTAAAAAACCGCATAAAGGTATTGATGCAAAACGGCAATGGCTTTCAGACCGCATAAAAGAAGGTCATGTATTTCGAAAGTTAAATGAAAAAGCAGTTGTCTTTATTGAATATGCACCTTTGGAAACTGCCTGGGTTCCCATAGCCGGAAGCAATTATTATTATGTGTATTGTCTGTGGGTATCTGGCAGTCACAAAGGAAAAGGGTATGGAAGATCTTTAATGGAGTATTGTGTGAATGATGCCAGAGAAAAAGGGAAATCAGGCATTTGTATGCTGGGAGCAAAAAAACAAAAATCCTGGCTTTCTGATCAGTCATTTGCAAAGAAATTCGGATTCGAGATTGTAGATACTACCGATAATGGATATGATTTGCTTGCACTTTCTTTTGACGGAACGACACCTAAGTTTGCAAATAATGTAAAAAAAGCTAAAATAGAAAGCAAAGAATTAACTATTTATTATGATATGCAGTGTCCCTATGTCTGTCAAAGAATTGAGTTGATAACACGGTATTGTGAAATGAATCAAATTCCTGTGTCTTTCATTCAGGCAGATACCCTGCAAAAAGCAAAAGAACTGCCCTGTGTATTCAATAACTGGGCTGTGTTTTATAAAGGGAATTTTGAAACAGTAAATTTATTAGACGAGGCAGGCTTACGGAGAATACTCAGGAAATAAGAACTGCTATAGCAGATTAATTTTAAGACTGCTATAAAAGCGGCACAGCGGAAGAGGAATACTACCTCTCCCGCAGCTTTACCGCCTTAGAAGCAGCCCTTCTCCGCTCATCCTTTAATTTAGCATAGTGCTTTTTCGTTGTGTTTACATCCGAGTGTCCCAGTACATCTGCAACAATATAAATATCCCCCGTCTCCTGATATAACGCCGTTCCGTAAGTAGAGCGGAGTTTATGAGGAGTAATGGTTTTTACGGTAACGGCAGAGCTGTATTTTTTAACCAATTTCTCAACGGCATCCACACTGATTCGTTTTCTAAGATTGGATAGAAATAGTGCATCTTCGTGTCCTGCAATTGGCGTGATAGAATTTCTGGACAGCTCCAGATAGTCCTTCAGGCCATTTTCCACTTCTGACCCAAAGTATACAACCATTTCATTTCCACCTTTTCGGATAATTCGGATTCCGTTATTTTTAAAATCTACATCAGAAATATTCAGCCCCACACACTCAGATACACGAATCCCGGTTCCCAGCAGAAGCGTAATAATCGCCAGATCCCTGTATTTATGCTTATTATAATGATAAAGTTGTACACCGGATAATTCATTGCCGCAATTTTCTATGTGGTCCAGCAGATTTGCCACCTCATCCGGGTCTAACTGGATAATCGCCTTATCGCTGAGTTTAGGCATATCCACCATGCGGGCAGGGTTGGATGGCACAAGCTGCCTTTTGCACAAATATTCAAAGAAGCTTCGGATGCTCGACATCTTTCTTGATATCCCTGTTCTGGAATTTGTTTCATAGGAACCATTTTCCTGGGTGGTATATGCTTTGAGATATTCCTGATATTCTTCAAAATCAACCGGCTGAAGCAGTGAAAGATCGTCCAGTTTGATATCTTTTATATTTTTTTCAGCCAGAACCGGGTTGGTGGATTGTAAGAAACGGAAAAATACGCGTAAATCATATGCATAAGAAATCCTTGTCTTATCACTGGTTGTCGGTTCCTTTGCACGAAAGAAATCTTTGACATAAGGCGGCAGTTCTAAAAGCATTTCACGCAGCTTTTCCGTATTCATAATTTTTTCCTGGTCTCGATATGTAAGATTAGCCATGGGAGCCTCCAAATAAATTTATTTTTAACTTCTAAAGTATAAAAAGTATATCACATATAGGATAAAAATACCAGGTTAAGCGGATAAACAAAATATTTTTCCGCCTAACCTGCAATTTCCTGTTCCCGAAATAAATTTGATACAGCAATTTCATAATCTATCAGCTTTTCTGCTTTCTTAATCTTTTTCAAATACTTTTCCGGATTGGTAAACATCCTCCCCATATAAAACCAAAGCTCTTTCATTTTAAAAAGGACATTACGTCCTCCGGAAATCGTCTCCTGATAGCCATGATATATCATATCATGAAATTCCCGAAAAATATCTTTACTGAGTAGTCTGTGATCTTCCATACCATTTAACAGACTGGGATTCATAAGCAGCCCTCTGCCAAGCATCATAGCCTGAATACCCGGAAATTTTCCAATGAATCTATCGTAGTCCGCAGCTGTAAAAATATCTCCATTATAGCAGACTGGATTACAGGACGTTGCAAGAGCATCGCCAAATACCTCTGTATTTGGTGTATTTTTGTAATAATCTTTCTGTATCCTGGGATGAATAATCAATTCCTCCAGAGGATATTTATTATAAATCCGGAGCAGTTCATCAAATTCATCCGGACTGTCTTTTCCAATTCTGGTCTTTATTGAAATCTTTATCTGTAATTCTGAGCATACCTGATCTAAAAACAAGTCCAATTCATCCCGAAGAGCAAGGAAGCCGGAGCCTTTATTTTTGGAAACCACGGTACCCGAAGGGCAGCCTAGATTAAGATTTACTTCTTCATATCCCAGTTGTTTTAATTCCAATGCTGTCCAGATAAATGCATCTGCCTGATTTGTCAGAATCTGTGGAACAAGCTGAATCTGATTATTATGTTCCGGCATGATGTCCTGCATCTCCCGATAAGAAAAACGATGGTTCTGGTTCGGTACAAGAAACGGCGAAAAGTATTTATCGATCCCGGGAAATAGAGTATGATGGGCATTTCTGTAAATGTATCCTGTAATGCCTTCCATTGGTGCAAAATAGTAGCGCATGATGTCTTCTCCTGTATATGATTATGATTGTGTTTAAGGCTGTTATAGTTAAGGTTACTTCTGCAAATATTGCCAAGTTTTTGCTATGGTTTTTGCTGTGAATATTGCTATGGTTTTTGCTATGGTTACTTCTGCGAATATTAAGATTAAGGTTTACTTTAAATCATTATATACAAAGTATTACGGAATGACAACCTGAGATTTCAGTTTATAAGAAAGACTTGCCTTGGATCTCTTTAACAGTTTTTCCAAATACTATATGAAAGATCTTGACGGATTATGTCAGATATGATAAAAGTAATAAGGTAATACCTTTAACGGGAAGGATGTGGGTGAAATGGAAATGCTGCCGATGGAAAAGGTTAATTTGAGCAATTCCGTAAAGGCTTATTTGTTGAAATACATCCGTGGAATGGACTCCAGGCAGGGAACAAAGCTTCCGCCGGAGAATGAAATGGCAAGGAATTTCTCGGTCAGTCGTGTAACGATCAGACGGGCACTGGATGATCTGGAAAAAGAGGGGCTGATCCTGCGGATACATGGTAAGGGCACATTTGTAAATCCGGATGCCCTTCAGATTAAGACTAGCCTATTGCCCGGTGGGGAATTCCGTCAGTTGATTCGGGATTCGGGTTATGAAGCTAAATTTGAAATACAGCGGTTTGAAAAACTCCTCAGTGATGGAGAAATCAGCAGAAAACTGGAAATTCCTATTGGAACTCCTTATTATCTTCTGGAGAAACTTTATTTTGCCGACCAGCATCCGGCAATTGTAAGTATTGACCGGGTTCCCTGTGATTATTTTTTCCAGGATCCAGAGTCAGCAGAACTGAATGAGCAATCTATTTTTCATATACTTAAGCATAAAGCAGGCTGTATTATAAAACGTGATAAAATTGAGATCGAAACGATGGATCTGGACAAAATGAAACATTTCAGCAGCTGCAGTGAAAAAATGGAGTGCAGCAGCGTATTGTGTTTCCATGGGATTAATTATGACCAGAATAACCGTCCGGTTATTTTAGATACTGAATTTTATAACACAGACTACATACGATTTAATATGATTCGGGTAAAAGATGTTTATAAAGATTAAGGTTATTTTCGAATAGCCTTTTCTTATATAAAAATAAAAGGTAATACCATATTACCCATATTATGAATAAGGAGAAAAAGAGAAATGATGGAGAGGAAACAAAAACAAATCCCTATGCTGGAGAGAATTTTTCATTTATCAGAGCGGGGAACCAATGCCAGAACAGAGATGGTGGCAGGATTGACAACTTTTTTGACTTGCGTGTACATAGTAGCTGTAAATCCGGCTATTCTGTCAGCAGCAGGAATGGATACAAAGGCTGTATTCTGGGCAACTGCTTTAGCATCTGCTATTGCCTGTATCTGGATTGGCTTCTGGGCAAACCTTCCTTTTGCGCTGGCACCTGCAATGGGTCTTAATGCCTACTTTGCCTATTATGTTGTAAATACTCTGGGTCTGACCTGGCAGAATGCTTTGGCATGTGTATTTATATCCGGTGTTACATTTATGCTTTTAAGTATCCTGAAAGTGCAGCAGAAAATAGTGGATGCCATGCCGGAATGCATTAAATTGTCCGTAGGTGCCGGCATCGGCTTTTTCATTGCATTTACCGGGCTGCATCAGGCAGGCATTATCACATCTTCCAAAGATACGCTGTTAACATTGGGTGATTTATCAAATCCCGGTGCGCTTTTGGCTTTAGCCGGAATTTTTGTCATGGCTGTTCTTGTTATCAAAAAAGTGAAAGGCGGCATACTCATTGGAATTCTTGCGATTACTGTTATCGGTATCTTCATTACAAATCCATTGACGGGAACTTCCTACACACAGCTTCCCGAAACACTGGTTGCATTTGATAATCCGGTTAAAGCACTTTCTCCCACTTTAGGGCAGTTATCCATAAAGGGAATGTTTACCGGTGCTCCGGTAGTAGTCTTAGGGGTAATCTTTGCGATTATCAGCTTTTTGTTTGTAGATTTATTTGACAGTATCGGCGTATTGTTAGGCGTTGCATCCAAAGCCGGACTGCTGGACAAAGACGGTAACCTTCCATGTGCAGGAAAAGCTCTATTTGTATCCGCCGGAGGTGCTGCCATCGGTGCCCTGCTTGGCACAAATACCGTGACCATCTATGGTGCTGAAAGTACAACAGGTATTGCCGAAGGCGGAAGAACCGGAATGACTGCCTGTGTAACAGGAGTATTGTTTATTCTGGCATTATTTTTCTCTCCGATATTTTTAATGGTTCCATCCATTGCAACGGCACCGGCTCTCGTTATGGTAGGTATCTTTATGATAGAACCCCTTTGCAATATAGATCTGAAGGATATCTCCATTGCACTTCCGGTATTTTTAACCGTTGCAATCATGCCATTTTCCTATAATATCGCATACGGAATCTTATTTGGTATGATTGGGTATACCGTAGGGAAAATTGCAACCGGTAAATCAAAAGAATTAACCGGTACCGTTAAAATACTGACCGTCCTGTTCATCCTTTATCTTGTACTGGACATTCTTTTATAAATCAGGAGGAGTACTATGCGTACATTTGAAGAAATTAAAAATACCATTGAAACAGGACTTGGGAAATATCCTTGTGACCTGAAGCTGAAAGATGTCTGTCTTGTTAATGTTTATACCAATGAAATTTACCGGACAGATATTTATATTAAAAATAAAAGAATCATTTCTATAGAACCAGGTGCAGATCTTGAAGCAAAGGAATGTCTGGACTGCGGCGGCAAATATGCCATTCCGGGATTTATTGATACCCATATGCACTTTGAGTCAACGATGCTGTCACCGGAAGCATTAGCTTCTGTAGTAGTTCCCCAGGGAACCACTACCTTGTGCGCAGACCTGATGGAAATCGCCAACGTAGCTGGCGAAGAGGGTTTAAGAGAAATGTTGGTGTCCATGGACCGTCTGCCTTACCGTATGCTGATCGAAGTTTCCTCCAGGGTGCCTACCGCTCCGGGCTTGGAAACTACAGGAGCCATTCTTGGGGAAAAAGAAGTAAAAAAGATTATGGAATGGGAAGAAAGTATCAGCCTGGGTGAACTGGACCCGTCCAAAATCCTGTTCGTGAAAGATGAATACATCCATAAAGTTGCGGATACACTTGCCCAGAGAAAAATCGTAAACGGACATGCAATCGGGAGATTGGGACAGGAGCTGAATGTGTATGCAAGTTCAGGTATTTCCGATGACCACGAATGTGTAAATGCAGAAGAAATGCTTGCAAGACTCCGCGTGGGCATGAAAGTCCTGATCCGGGAAGGCAGCAGTGAACGTAACGTGGAAGAATTAATCAAAGGTGCCTTAAAAGAGCATATCCCGCTGGAAAACCTCATGTTCTGTACGGATGATAAACATGCCAGGGAAATTCAGCAGGAAGGACATATTAATTATAATGTAAACCGGGCAATAGCGCTTGGTATTCCTCCAATTGAAGCAATTAAAATGGCAACCATTTATGCTGCCAAACATTTCCGGATTGAGGATGAAGTGGGAAGTATCACTCCCGGAAGGCTTGCAGACATTCAGATAGTAAATGACATAACAAATGTGAAGGCGTCTGTTGTCATTTTTGAAGGAGAAATCGTAGCAAAAGAAAATCAGCTTTTAAAGGAATGTAAAGTTACTGAATATCCGGAATGGATCAAACATACCGTCATTCTGAAAAAGCCGGTAACCGAAGAATCCTTTTCCTTTAAAGCGAAATCCATTGGTACACAGGCAAATGTTCGTGTGATTGATTTAATTCCCAGTCAGATTATCAATAAAGAAATGGTTGATATTTTAGCAATCCGCGACGGGGAAATTATACCGGATACAGACCGTGATATTCTAAAACTTGCAGTAGTTGAACGCTATGGCAAGACAGGCGATATCGGGATGGGCTTTGTACATGGATTTGAATTGAAAAACGGCGCGCTGGCTTATTCAATGTCTCACGACCATCACAATATTGTCGTAGTTGGCACCAATAATAAAGATATGGCTGCGGCAGTAAACGGTGTAGCCAAGATGAATGGCGGCCTTACAGTGGCATCCAATGGAGAGGTAACACATCAGATGTGTCTGCCGATCGGTGGATTAATGAGTGAAAAAAATGCAGAAGAGATTATGGAAGAGCTGGATATTATGAACGATGCGGCAAAGGAACTGGGATGCAATATGTCTGCTCCCTTTATGTCCTTAAGCTTTATTTCTCTGCCCACAGTACCGGAGTTAGGTCTTACTGATAAAGGACTGATTGATGTTTTAAATCATAAATTAATTGACGTTGAAATATTCAACTAAAAATATGACTGACCCAGACAGCCGTTTCCTGTTTTGGGCCAGTCATTCTGCTTTTAAAAACTTACATTACTCTGATAAAATACATAGTAAATCCCATCATATTGTAGTAAAATTATGATGACAGTAAAATAAGAACTTCTTATAAGAATAGTAAAAATTGAAAAGGAGCCCCTTTATGAATGAGACAAGAGTACTGGAAAACGATGTATTACGGATTGAAGTAAATGATTTTGGTGCAGAACTTGCACGGATCTACGATAAAAAAGCAGACAGAGAGGTTTTGTGGAATGCAGATCCTGCATACTGGAACCGCCATGCACCTGTTCTGTTTCCCTTTGTTGGTGCACTGCAGGATAATCAGTACCAATACAATAATAAGACCTATGAGATGGGCCAGCACGGTTTTGCCAGAGACAGCGTATTTACAGTAGAAGAGCAGCAGCCTGAACTCATCTGCCACAAACTAACCTGGACAGATGAAAGTCTCAAAAAATATCCATTCAAATTTTCCCTGTATATAACCCATATATTAAGTGGAAATGAAATTAAAGTTTGCTGGAAGGTAGTAAATGAGCAGGCAGAAATGATGTATTTTGGCATCGGAGCACATCCTGCTTTTCGGGTACCGGCTAAAGCAGGAGAGAAGCAGGAGGATTATTATCTGAATTTGTATTCGGACACAAAGAATTTTACATGCCTGCGCATTAATGAAAAGGGTCTGGCTCTCACAGAATCCCCGGAAATGTTTGCCGTAGAAGACGGATTCTGCCCGCTGAAGAAAGATCTTTTTACAGATGGGGTATGGATCTTTGAAGATGCACAGCTGCAAAAAACAGGACTTGCATTTCCGGATAAAACTCCTTATGTGGAAATCAATTGTAAAGGCTTTCCCTATGTGGGAATCTGGACAAAGCCGGGTGCCCCGTTTGTATGCCTGGAACCATGGTATGGCCGTACAGATAATGACGGATTCAATGGTGATCTTTCAGCTAAAACAGGGATTCAGCAGTTAGATGCCGGGCAGATTTTTGAGGCAGATTATACCATAACCATTTGCTGATAATAATGCGGTATAAAAATGGGATCGTTTTTCATAATGAACAAAATATTCAGCGCTTGATATATGGATTTTGATAGCGATCCCGATTGATTGTTTTTTTGCCGCAGCAGATGGCTTTTTGAGGGCAATAATGCAGACAGGCAAAACAATATTCGCAATGATGATGCCATTCAGGTGCCCCATTATTTATGGAAATATTGTTCACCGGGCATATCTTCATGCATTTTTTACATCCGTTGCAGGAAGCCTGAACGGTAAAGTTTTTATCCATTCCAGCGATATTTTTATGCATAAAATTATGATAAACATTGAACAAAGGATGATAAAATTTAGGAGACAATTTTCGCTTATTCTGAACATCTTCCGCGATCACTTTGATTTTTTGTCTTGCTGCGGTAAATAGTTTTTCCTGATTTGCATTTGACTCCGGTGCAAACATCGGAAGATAATTTTCGGGCATTTTGATTGCGTATTCAGCCTGCAGGCAGACACCCTTTGATTTCATAAGCTTACGAACGAATGGCAGTGCATTTCCGGACATGTTTCCCATATTTGCAACCGCAAAACAATAGGTTCCACTTTCGATTTCTGCATTTACGAGAAATTTTCGTACAATGGGCGGAAGTCCCAAAAAGTATACAGGGAATACAATACCTGCACAATCACTCAGCTTCATTCCTTTTGCCAGATCCGGAGTTATTTTCTCTGTCTTACAATCTGGCAGTTTAGCAGCCAGTTCTTCTGCAATCATCTGGCTGTTACCGGTACCAGTAAAATAATAAATTGTGGTCATATCTTTATCCTCCAAACTTCTGTTGCTATTTAAATGTTACACTTGTGTCATTTGTTGAAGACGAGTATAATCAAATTACACATCTGTGTCAATAGTTTTGCCGCAGGTTACACAATGGCATATGTTTTGTGTCATTGTAATTCGTTTGTAATTTGTTTCTTAGCAATAATTATTATCATTTCATAGAATAACAGAAGAAAGGAAATGTTTGCAGAAGCTATACCTGCAAAATACACCAGATATTATGATTGAGAAAAGTAAGAACCCAATTTCAATCCGCTCACGGAAAATGATTACGAATGCTTTGATGGAATTATTGAAAGAAAAACCCTATGAAGAAATTACCGTTACGGATATTGCGGAACGTTCTCAGTTGGTGCGTAAAACGTTTTATAGAAATTTTACAGGGAAGGACGAAATTATTGAATGCTATTTTCAGGATATCTGTAAAAAATTTATCTGTGAATTCAAGAATAATCAGGTTTGCAATTATTATGAATATGCGCTTATTGTATTTCGGTTCTGGAAACCCTATGGGAAGATGTTGATCTTTCTGAACAAAAAAAATTTGTTTGATTATTTTCAGAAAGCATTTGATCAAATTGCACCGCTTGCAAGTGATTTTTTCCCCTGTGATGATATTGAGGAGACAAGATTCGAATACTATTGTCATCTCTATGTATGCGGCGGATTTCGTCAAATCCTGTGTGAATGGCTTTTACACGGAACTACAGAGACACCGGAAACCATGGCTGAGTATTTCAATCGTTTTCGAAGCGGTGTTTTCTGACCATTTAGGAACGGCTTTCTGAATAGGATGGGAGAGTTGTCTAATGAAAATAAACAGGTCATACCTTAAATTTATTTGTTTTTCTGCAATTCTATTCTTATTTTTAACGCAAATCATACATACAGAAGCGTCCCGCAGCAAAATAACCATGTTTTCTCACCGCACTTATCAGGTGAAGTTTGGAACAAGCAATGAAATTCCTGTTTTTTACAGCTCGTCAAATTCCAGGACGCTGGGACTTAGAAATGTATCGAAACGATATCGTGTCATTGCCTCCAGCTCAAAGAAAAAAGTGGCAAGCGTGCATTATAAAAAGACAAGGCGTCCATACAGCCTCCCTTATATTAAACTCCAGCAGGCTGGAAAAACACTCATTACAATAAAAGTTTATAACACCAAAAATAAATTTATTGGAAGATTCAGCAGCAGTCTAACTGTTCAGGCGAATAAAAAAGTGGCTGGACTATTGAAAAAAGCGAAAAACAATACCATACTTGCAGTTGCAAATGCTTCAACTGTTGTTGTTCATGCAAAGCCCGCAGCATCCGGACAAGTACTTGGAACTTTTGAACGCAATTCTGCGGTTTTAGTAGCTTCATCCAAGTTAAACAGCAGCAAAACTACGCAATGGATACCCGTTTACATGCATAACATGACCGATTCAAATGGTCAGAAAAAAATCGGTTATGTACCTGCAGACCAGGTCAGTCTGGAAAGTGTCAAAACAAGTCGATTTGCGGATGATAACCGGCGTAATCAAATATGCCGATTTGCGATGAACTATCTGGGAACCCCTTTTGTTCTGGGCGGAACATCATTAATTTATGGCACAGACTGTTCGAAATTTGTAAAATATGCGTATGAATTGGGCGGCGGTGTATATAGTGTATCGGAACCTGGAGGTAGGGCAAGCATTTATCCCCATACAGATTCCCTTTTAAATTACGGCGTCCAAATACCCAAAAATCAATTGCAGCCAGGAGATCTCATATTATATAAAGACAATGATCCCTGTTGGGGACCAGTCGGTCATGTAGGCATCTATATCGGAAGCGGCTTTATTATAAATGAATCCGGTCATTACGGAGAAATATATCCCTCAGGCGGAGTCCGTATTTCACGTATAAACTATGGTAACCGAGTTGCTTATATGTTTCGCAATATTTTAGATTAATGGATGATGGTTTAAATTCAATTCCATTGAATTGTAATAATTGTAATAATGAGCGGCATGCAGAATGACGTCAACAGAATGATTGTGAGGATATAAATCATTGAATTGTATATAGCAGCAGGTAATTAACATGATCGATATTGTGACATGCAAACAGTAAAAATATGTAAAATCCTTTATATGCACATAATGAGTATGCATATAAACATATACAAGTGATTATACATGGTAATCGTCCCTAGTTAAGCGGAAAAATCGGTATTTGTCCGCTTAACTAGTGACCCAACTTATATCTGCATAAATAACATTTTATAACTCTTTTATAGTCCAATCCATCTTTATTCATTTTTAAATTTTGTCGATCGATTAACTTTCTATTTTAACATTACAATATACTGTAATTTCACTCTTCTAACCATAATTATTATTTATTAAATATAAGTTCAATTTTTTTCCTTTAAACGAAAATAAATTTTTATACTATATCTTTCCTTCCATGAATTCCTGTATAGACCTTAATTAATTAAATAAGCTCTAATTCAATAAAGGCAGAAACTTAAAATATAAAATAAGTCCTACAAGCCCTTAAAAATTCAACTTCAGTTTATCATATAAATTTCTTATGTATATAAAATACATTTAAACCATATCTTTCATCCTATTAAAACTTAAAGAAAATCCATTCACATTAATCCAACCTCCCTAAATATCTTCAATTGTTAAAATAAAAGTTGTAAAAAATCATTTTAGTTTACATAACTATATTATGTAAACTAAAATCAATTTTATACCTAATATTCCCCAAAATTAATCTATCTATACAAAATGTCGCTTCAACAACATCGGAATATATATACTCAGGAATCTCCATTACATGTACCGGCAGGCATTAATTTACCTAAAGAAACTGGTTCCTTGCCAATTATCTCATCACTGTGCAGCTCTGCCTTCATAATCTGGCAGTTGTAGTATGTTTTATAAAAATATTCCCCGGTATTGGCATTCATAAATGCTGTATACTGAGTAAAGTCATCCGTTCCCCGATGTGTAGTGACAATGCCTTTTGGTATGGAAACCCCTTCCATTATGTGAAAAGCGGTGATTACTGCTTCTCTTCCACTGGATGGAGTTGGTGCATGACTTTTTTGAAAAGAGGTTCTTACAAATCTGGATGGCGGTGAATAATCTCCAGGCAATCCGATGGTACCACACCCCTGTCCGAATGGCGTTAATTCTACATCTCCCCACTGTTCTTTTTCTGATTGATTTGGCGATAGATTCAGGAAATTACGAAGATTCGTCAAATGCCATTGAAAATCAGGGCTATTGGAAAGAACACCAATTGGATTATCATATAGGTGGAGTCCGCTCTCCGTATTTTCAATTACCATCGATCTTCCGCTTTTATCTGTAACCATCCAGTGAAGCGGTGCTACAGAATTCGTTAAGGAATCTTTCACCCCAATGATTGTGATCTTTTGCATAATCGCTTTCGCCTGTGAGACGGAAGCACACATTCCTAACAAAAAATTCACTAATTCTATGGCTGCAATGGAAATTTTGTTTGTATCAGGATAATCTATTTCTTCATAATGGGCATATCCCGGAAAATACAGCGCTGCCGCTGCAAACCCCATTTCATTTACACCATCTACAAAAATCACGTCCGAGATATCCTGTCCGATTCCTATAAAACTATATTGATTAAATATTTTAGCAGATTTTATGTTGTTCCTCCATACATGATGTCGGGGCACAATATAAAGCTCCGGATCTAAAGGAAAAGAAAAATCCATTGTTCTGCCAAAAAAAGTTTCACCTTCTGTAGTTTGCATTGTCATAGCTGTGCACATATGGTCCCCCTCTTTTCATAGTTTACGATAATAAAACTCTTATAAATAACTATTATCCAAATCTACTTAATATTCCAGAATATTAAATATTTCAGGCCCCGGGTACAGCACTCCTTGTTTTCTCTCAGTAATTACCTGCTAGCAAAAAAGATATTGCTATTGACTCTAACATGATGTCAGGGTATAAGGTAAAAGCGTTCTATAAATGAAACTGAAGGAAAAATTTCCTTTCAAACTACTTATTTATGCATTATCTCAGGCGGGACCCGGGATATGCAGGAGGTATAAAAATGACTAAAACGAACACAGAATACCTGATAACCCCCATTGGAACTATTTATAAAGAAAACGGGAAACAACTGATTTCCCTGGAAAGTAAATATTGTAAAGGACTAAAATTTATTTCCCAATTCAGCCATATCATTATCATCTATAAACCGCTCTATACCCCAGCAAATATTATCCCAACCAACTTGTCACAAAAATCTGTCAGGATTCATGAAGCAGATGAAGAAGCTGGTATACTTTCCATTGATGGCACTGAAATTGAAGAGGAAACTCTGGAACTGTATGATATCAAGGCTTATTTTCCCAACGAAGACAGTGTCAGAAATTGTTCATTTCCGCAAGCTGTTAAATTAGATCATCCGGTCCCTGTGGCATCATATGCCTTACTGCCGCTTGGGACCATCCATAAAGACAAAGGAGAATATTTTCTGGAAATACACGAAAATTTTGATTACTACTCCTCTCTCTTGAAAGGATATTCCCATCTGAAAATCTGCTGGTGGTTCGACAAATTTGATAAACCGGTCTACCGCAGATCCCTGGAAGGTCAGCCACCTTATGAAAATGCACCCAGAACCGGCGTATTCGCATCCCGCTCACCGGTTCGTCCCAATCCCATTGCCTTAACCACCGCCCGCATCTTATCTATAGATGAAGCTCGCGGCATGATTAAGGTATCCCAGCTGGATTGCTTTGACAAAACTCCTTTTTTGGGTTTTCACCTGTATCATCCAGAGACAGACCGTGTGGAAGACTGCCGTCTGCCCGACTGGTTGGCTCATTGGCCAAAATGGCTGGATGACCGGGGTTTTGAAAAGACCGGCGATGTGCATATCCGGTCATCCTCTATAGAAATCCTAAAAAAATATATGGATAAACAGGCATCTCAGAAAGCTTCTTTTCCTCATAATATTTTCCGGTCTTCCGAGGATGAGGATTACGCAGCACACACCGATGGGATTGTCATAAAAGGTGCCAGACAAAATAATCTGAAAAATATTGATGTAACACTCCCCTATGGGAAAGTAACCGTCATGACCGGAGTGAGCGGAAGCGGTAAATCAAGTCTTGCTTTTGATACCATATTTGCAGAAAGCCAGCAGCGCTTTTTTGAAAGTATGTCACTTTTTGAGCGCTCTCAGTTCAAGCTGATGAATAAACCTCAATTTGACCAGATTACCGGTCTTCCGCCTGCAATCGCCATATCACAGCGGAATATAAACAGAAATCCCAGATCCACAGTAGGAACAATGAGCGATATGTACGACCTTCTGCGGTCATTATTTGCAAATATCGGCATCCGGCACTGTCCGAAATGCGGACATTCCATTGAGCCTCTTACTGATTTTGAAATAATCCGCCTGCTGCAAAACTGTATCCCGGGAACTGTTCAGGAAATACGCCCCATTCATTCTGAATCTTTGACCGATACATTGGCTGTACCTGAACTCCGTTCTGAAGAAGACGGGAACAGGGATCAATATTATAGCAGATTAAAATGTGCTGTAGAACAAGCATTGAAAATAGGCAGCGGTGCTATCACTGTTAAACTCACTTATCCCGGCGAACCCTCCGATGAACTGCATTTTCAGACCACCCAAATGTGCTATCACTGCGACCATGTTCTCTTTGAGTTAACCCCCGCCAGCTTCAGTTTCAATAATCCCGAAAGCATGTGTCCCGTGTGCAAAGGTCTTGGGCGAACCATGGAAACGGATGTCCATAAGATCATTACAAACCCGGAATTGTCCTTGTTGGATGGTGCATCCCCTTTTTGGGGCAATCTGCGGAAATTCAGGAAATCTCCCAATGCCAACTGGATGAAAGGCGAAGTACTTGCCCTTGCTATGGATGAGCATGTGGATCTGGAACTGCCCTGGAAAGACCTTCCTGAGTCATTTAGAGAAAAAGCCCTGTTTGGAGCAGGGGATAAAGAGGTTTCTTTTACCTATGAAAACCAAAATGGGCGAAATGGTACGATTACGCGAAAAGCTGAAGGTGCATACCATATCATTCACAGGCTGTTTCAATCCAGCTCTCAGGATACAGCAAAACAAATCGAAGAGACCTATATGACAGCTAAAACCTGCGATTCCTGTAACGGAGAACGCCTTTCAGCCGAAAGCCGCATGGTCACCATTGCAGATACCAGATTTCCGGATGTGGTTCAAATGTCTATGGAAGGGCTGAAAAACTGGATTACGGCATTACCTGACAGACTGGAACCCTCAAAAGCAAAGTTAGCTCTTCCAATCCTAAAAACAATGTGCAGACGATTATCCAATTACATCGAGGCAGGACTCTCCTATCTAACCTTAGACCGCCCTGCCCCCACCCTATCCGGCGGAGAACTGCAGAGACTGCTGCTGGTCAAACAGCTAAGCAGCGGAATATCCAATATATTATATATCTTAGATGAGCCTACAACAGGTCTGCATCCCAAAGATACCCTTAAACTTTTAAATCTCATAAAGAAACTGCGAGATATGGGAAACACTGTCCTTGTAGTGGAACATGGTATACAGGTGATGCTTGCCGCTGATAAAATTATCGATATCGGTCCTTCAGCAGGAGAAGCCGGTGGCTATATCACTGCACAGGGTACCCCCGAAGAACTGATGCAAAATGACGCATCAGAAACAGGCGCTTACCTCTCTGGTAAAAAACTAGTAAGCATTCCAGGAAGAAATCCTGCACTTGAGGAAGATATCTGGGTATGTCTGGAAGAAGTGAACGCAAATAACCTGAAAAATATCAGTATTTCATTTCCGGTACATGCCATTACCTGCATTACAGGAGTCAGCGGCTCCGGTAAAAGTACCCTTGTAGATCACGGTATTCTCCCAGGTATCCAAAATGTTCTGGACGGTAAAAATGTAACGCACACCAGTTATGGTTCTGTAAAGGGTGCCGGTCATTTAGATAAAATAATTCATATCACGCAAAAACCCATCGGACGGTCCAGCCGTTCCACGCCAGCCACATATACAGGAATCATGGATGAGATTCGTCTTTTATTTGCCCGGACAGATGCAGCCAGAGAAAAACATTTCAAGCAGAGCCACTTCAGCTTTAACAGTAAAGACGGGCAGTGCCCGGTCTGCCATGGTTATGGATATCAATCCCTGGACACACAGTTTATGCCTTCCGCTACTGTCGAATGCCCCGTGTGCAAAGGACAGAAATTTCAAGATCAGACTCTGACTGTGTCTTATAATGGAAAAAATATTGCCGAAGTAATGGATATGAGTATCACAGAAGCTTTACCGTTCTTTTCCGGTAATCAGAAACTTTCCGGAATCCTGCAGACCCTCGATGATATCGGACTGGGATATTTAAAATTAGGTCAGAATTCACAGACCCTATCCGGCGGGGAAGCACAGCGAATTAAACTTGCCACCGAGCTTTCCATCAACCCTTCAAACAGAGCACTTTACCTTCTGGATGAACCCACAACGGGACTCCATTTCAGTGATATCCAGAATTTGCTTATTATGCTGGATAAAATCGTTCAGAATAATAATACGGTTATTTTAATCGAACATAATCTCCAGGTAATTAAAAATGCAGACTGGATTATAGATCTTGGACCGGAAGGCGGTACAAATGGTGGATATCTTGTCTGCCAGGGAACCCCGGAGGATGTCTGCAGGTGCGGAGAAAGTTATACTGGAGAAATGTTGAAGAGCATATTTCATAAAGACATGTTATAACAACATGTAAGAAAGACATATTATAGGCGATATGTATGGAACAAAAGGCAGTGACTGCTGCATCGGATGAACTAGAGCGTGTTAGATAATTGCTTTCTGGCAGCTGTGCGTCACACTTTGTGGGAGATTTGTCCCGGATGAAGGGCTCGTAGCGGGCTACGTAACCTGAATTCGGGGCAAATATACCACAAAGTGGGGCGTGCAGCTGCCAGAAAGCAATTATCTAACACGCTCTAGTACCCACAGAATATAGCAAAATATATTCTGTGGGTACTTGTTTATATCAGAATTTTTTTACAACAATTTTTTTCTTATAAAATCCAACTCCATATTTTATAACATCAATTCCTCTTTTTTTCAGATCTGTATCATAATTCATCTGCTCAATCTGATCCAGTGCATTTTGGGCAAGATTCTGTAGTGCGTCATCTAAATTATCAATATCTTTTACATTACCTTTTAATACCTTAAATTCAAAAATAATACCTGGATACCTGTTGTTTTTCGGCTCTAACAACAAGTCAAAACGTCCATTGCCTGCTTCCCTGTTTGAAGATACATAATGGCTGTCAAATACTAAACCTGTAAGCCCTAACATCCAACCATGATAAAAGCTCTCTTGTGCATCATAATAGCTTATGGTATATTCTGCAATCTCTCGTAATATTTGGTGGAGACTTTCTGTGTCACCGGTAAATAGAGCTCTACGCAGATCTCCGGCAAGATTCGAAAAAGTATCATGGTTATTTTCTTCTACCCAATTTATAATTACTTCTTTATAAACTATAGCAATTTCCCTATTGGGAATACTTAAAGAAAAATCATAAATTCCAGCTTCGTAAACTTTTTTCTTAGCTTTCAAATATCCTGTCATAACCAGAAAGCTAAATATATTTTTAGGGTTATCCATAAGTGATGGATAAGTAATCTGCGTATCCACCTCTGTACAATATTCTTTTCCATCTAATATATCTTTTAAGATCTGCCTGATCTCATCTGTGGCATTTCTGATCAGTTGATGAATGATTTCATTACTGCTTGTGTGAAGCCAATAGGCATCCGGAAGTCCACCGGATTGGGTATATTTTAGCACAGACCAAGGATTATATATATCCAGACCTCCAAAGTCATATCCGTCATACCATTCTTTTACCTCAAACCGCTTATCGGTAAATCCATATTCATCTGTAATCTCTTGGATTTCATCTCTGGTAAATCCAAAATATTTATTGTAAGGTTCATCCAGAATCGTATACACATCCGGATTATTTAACCCACTGAATATACTTTCTTTAGCCACCCTTAAGATTCCAGTAAGAACAGCAAACTGGAGATTAGGATTATCCTTTAAACCTCCTGACAACCAGTTTCGTGTAAATCCAATAATCTCGTTGTAAAAACCATTCATATGCCCTTCTTGTATTGGAATATCGTATTCATCAATAAGTATAATTGGACTTACTTTAAAAAATTTCCTGAGAAAAAAGGTCAGCTTTGCAAGAGATCTTTCGAATCCGGCTACGTCAGCAGTTTTTTTCAAAATTTGTGAAAAGTACTCTTTTTCTTCTTCTTCCAGATAATCACTATCCATTAAAAAGCGAAACTTTATAAATTCCTCACTGATAATTTCTACAATTCTCCGATATGTTTCCTGGAAAGTATTGCACTTTATATCTTTAAAAGTAAAATAGATAACAGGATATTTTCCCTGCTCGTTCTGATACCTGCTGCCGGCATTCCAGATTTTTAATCCTTTAAAATACACAGAGGTATCTTCATCTGTTTTTTCAAAAAAGCATTTGAGCATATTCATACCCAATGTCTTCCCAAAACGTCTTGGTCTGGGCAAAAGCAATACCTCTGGTTTATTATCCAGAATTTCTTTAATAAAAAGAGTTTTATCTACATAGTAGTACTCTTCTGATATAATTTTTTTAAAATCGCTAGACCCAACGGGAAGCGGTTTTTTTATTTTCATAGATACTCTCCATTTCTAATTCCATGGCTTTTATTTTAACTGCTATATCGGCTTTTATTTCCCCCCACGAATATCATTCAGTGTGCGCTGTTCCAGAACAACATTCTCAAAATGGCGCACGCCCCCTTTCCCTACCGGTGACTGGGCTACCAAACCCACCTGAATCTTTTTCTGCATGGGCAGGGAACAAATTCTTGCCATCCTATAGTTTTCTCCGTCCAATGAATAGTGTACGGCGAAGACATCGTCTTTTCGCGCCAGCTGCAGCCATACCTGGTTTCCTTCTATATTTACGCCATTTGCATCATCAGATGTCTCATTTGTCATAACCGTTACTACGGAATGGGTACCGATGTCTGTGTACTCAAAACATGCTTTCGCCCATAAACGCTCATGCTCAAATGCCAGCAGAATGCATGCATCGTAAACATCGGTAAAATCATGGCTCACTTTTGAGCGCATTACAAAATCTCCTTCCACTTCCTGATAGAAAAATGGGGCATATGTTTCAACATTGCCGTCGATGGGATTTACGAAGTAATTTGTCTTTTCCGGTGCGTAAATATGTATTCCGTTTTCATCTGCCATACTTTCTGTATCCATGTTCCATTTAAAATTAGAGTAATCCATAATTTTCCTCCTGCATGTTATAACGTTATTCTTTTATAATACCGCGTATACCGTTATAATACAATAACAAAAAAGTTGGCTCTTTTCCGGATTGTAAGCGTGCTCATTAATAAAATACCTTCATTGACTTACGAAAGCTGATCAAGCTGATTATGGCAGCCAGAGATAAAATAATGAAAATATTGCTGTATACATATACACTTTCTGATACCGGAGCAATCACATGCTGTTTTAAATAATTCACCATCATAAATCGGCTGCATATTGCGACACCTATGGACGAACTGATATTGATGGTCAGATCATTTATGCCGATACCTCTTCCTACTTCTGCAGAAGGCAGGGCGCCGGTTACGGTGTCCAGCAACGGGGAATAAATCGTATTATATCCTGCAAAGAATATTATGCCGGAAATGCTGAGCACTATTTTACCTTTATCCATAAAAAATGCAGCGGACAGCAGACCCAGAAAAATCAGAAATGCCCCCAGGCTGATTGTCTGATATCTGCCAAGCCGTGCTGTAATCTTATCCCCGTTCATGCCCACAACTGCTGCTGCAATATATCCGGGCAGCAGGATGTAGGAAACCAGATCCAGAGACCTGGGATACAGGGTGCTTACAACGAACGTACAGATAAAGGCAAATACAAATTGTGACAGGTAAAGGGCAAATACCAAGATGACTGCCTTTGTGTAATTTCTGTTTTCCCTAAAAAATCCTGGCGTGACAAATGCATCCTCTCTCTTGCTGATGTAGATGAAAAATACAGCCAGCATCAGTATTTCAATTCCTGCATAAACAGGCCTGAAATCGCTCAGCATCAGCATAATAGCTACAATACAGATGCTGAACAATCCAATTCCCACAACATCCACATGCTTTATTTTCCCTTCATTTTCTACCGGAGCATACTTCCATATGACCGGTATAAATGCCGCTGCCGCCAGGGAAATGACAAATAGTGCCTTCCAATTGACATAGGCGGCAAATATACCTCCTGCAAGCACACCGCACGCCTGGGCTATCTGGAAACAAGCTGTGAACCAGGCAAAGTACTTCAGCTTTTCTTTTCCTTTCGTATATCGTGAAGTGATAACCAGATATAAGGAACTGATTGCCGCCTGGCCTACGGTTTGCAGAACCCTTGCAGCCACAACCATATAAAAATAGTTTTGAAAAAGCAGTCCGAAGGCGGAGCCAGACACAAATACAGCAGTGCCAAAAAGCAGCAGCTTCTTCACCGGAATATAATCGGACAGAGTTCCATAGACTACACTGCAGACGCCAAGGGCTACCGTGCTGAGTGTCACAATCATACTTACTTTACTGGCTGAAACATGAAATTCTTCAGCTAAAACCGGAGAAACAGTTACAAATGCCTGAACCATAAGATTAGTTAATACAAACAGGATCAGCAGACAGGGTAATAGTTTTCGGATGTTTTTTTCATTAAGAACGTCCATTTTTATCCTCCCGGGCTTTGCCGCAGCGAATAAATAAGTTCTGCAGGTTCTCATCCAGGTCTTTTTCCAGTGCTTGATCGTTCACCCCGATACAAACTTTCACATTGGGATTTCCATCTCTCAGTTTTTCCTGGCTTCCAATCGTTCTGCCCGCTGCCTCACCTTCGGTTACCACTGTCATATGCATAGGAAGCATGTGGAACCAATGAGGATTTTTTGCCGCAGCTACGGCAGATGGATCATGGAGAAAACATCCGCCGATGGATGCATCGTGTTCTCCGATATAATAATCCACCATATCTGCAAATATAATGCCGGCAGTGCTGCCTGTTTCTCTCCACTTACCGGTAGACTCTTTTGTTAATACGCAACGCTGTGTCACATCCAGTCCCACCATCGTTACATCCACTCCGCTTTCAAATAAATACTTTGCCGCATAGGGATCCTGTGAAATATTTGCTTCCGCATAAGGGGTTACATTCCCGGGTATGGTCAACGCGCCGCCCATGATCACTACAGGTCCCATGATATCTGCAATTTCCGGTGCCTTTATTAGAGCTGATGCCAGATTTGTCATCGGTCCCGTTGCAACAATTACAAGATCTTTTTTGTATTTCTTTACGGCTGATATTAAAAAGTCAACTCCTGGCAGCTCTTCTTTCCTTCGCCGTGCTTTGTTCATTGAGACCTGGCCCACTCCGTTTTCTCCGTGAATTCTTGCACTCACTTCCAGCCTCAGGAAGCCGGATTTTTGAATTGCATGTTTTTCGCCTTCATAGACCGGAATGGACTGGGCATGGCACATCTCCAGAATGTTTAATACATTCTGTACTCCATTTTCCGTATACACATTTCCATAGGTTCCAACAACTCCCAGCAATTCAATGTCCTCACTTCCCAGAACATAAGCCAAAGCCATTCCATCATCAATCCCCGTATCCAAATCCAAAATCATCTTCATCTCTTCTTCTCCTTTCATTCACCTTAACCGATACCCTCTGGTGAATTCTGCATATTGTTTGTTTTCTGCGCTTTTATATTTTGCATATTTGTAATATAATATTTTTATGATATTTTTTCACTGACAGCTGTCACTAACAGGAGGTTTATTTTTGAAATTTATTGAAGATGCAAAGCAAAAAAACTGGTATATGGAAAAATACCAGATTCACAGGATGTTTCACTCTAATATCAGAGAACATATGCTGTTGGCCGTTTATCAGGAAAAAGAATATGTTTACCATCAGGGAGATTTGCTGAAGGGACTATTTGTGTTTCTTACCGGGGAATGGAAGGTGTATTATTCTCTTGAAAATGGCAAGGATGCTGTCTTCCGTCTGCTTAGCCAGCCCCGTATCGTAGGTGAGATTGAGTTTATGCTGAACTCCCCCGCCACGACCACCATCCAGTCCACGAAGCTTTCCTACGCTTTTTACCTGCCTTACCAGCAATGCCGCAGTCTCTTAAAAGCAGATGCCGTCTTTCTGGGAAATATCAGCTACAATATGGCGGAAGCCCTTTATATAACCAACAACAATGCATCTATCAATCAATATTATTCCCCAAAAAGCCGGATTGCATCTTTTATTTTATCTATTGAAAAGGACAGTCATTTTTCTTTTAACTATAAACTGCTTCCCGGACTCACCGGCATGAGTGACCGGCATATGTTTCGGATCTTAAATGAATTTATTCAGGATGGATATCTGAAAAAAGATGGCGAGTATTATACGATTTTGGACTATGACGCTTTAGAACGCATTTCCTGTGAAGCATATATCTATAAAATTTAAGGCAGACATAACACAGCCCATATAAGCCGCAAATTACAATTCGACTTATACAGGCTGTCCGTTTTTCTGAGAGTGCCTTCTATATGTTAAGAAATGATTGGCTCATCAGAGGGCTGTATCCCCATATTTTTTATTATTTTGACCGATTCTTACTTACTACATCAAAGATAACTGCCGCCAGAAGCACCAGGCCTTTTACCACTTTCTGATAATTGGCATCCACGCCCATGATATTCATTCCAAGATTGATCACGCCCATCAGCGTCGCACCGATAATTACACCCGGTACCGTACCTGTTCCGCCGTAAGCAGAAGCGCCGCCGATGAAGCAGGACCCGATGGCATCCATTTCATAGTTATTTCCGGCTGTAGGATTTGCTGAATTTAATCTTGCGATGGTGACCATTGCCGCTACTGCCGCCAGCAATCCCATGTTCAGATAAGCAATAAAGTACACTTTATTTGTATTGATTCCCGATAACTGGGTTGCCTTTTCATTTCCTCCAACGGCATAGAAATAACGCCCGATTGTTGTCTTGGAGGTGATATAGGAATAAATGAGTATGACTACCAGAACCCAGATTAATACATTCGGGATTCCTTTATACTGAGCAAGGCGGAACATGAAAGCCAGGATAACAATGCAGATTATTGCAGTCTTTACGATGACACCCGCAAGCTTTTCCGTCTCGTATCCCTTTTTTATCCTGCCGGCACGTCCCTTAAATACAACAAAGATGTAGATCAGAGAAGCCAGCACGCCCGCCAGAACACAGATGATATTGATACTGCCGCCAAAGGGGTCCGGTATGTAATTGTTGAACAGCGCCAGGTAATTCTCCGGCATAGGCGCAACGGTACGGCCATTTAAAATAACATTGGACAGTCCGCGGAAAACCAGCATGCCCGCAAGGGTTACGATAAACGGCGGGATGCGCACAAAAGCAATCCAGAAGCCCTGCCATGCTCCAATTAAGATACCTACCAGAATCATAATCAGAATGACCAGTGCCATATTCATATTTTTATTGACCATAAAGGTTCCACCCACAGCACCTACAAAGCACACCACAGAACCTACGGACAGATCGATATTTCCTCCCGTGAGGATACAGAGCAGCATTCCGGTTGCCAGTATAAACACATATGCGTTTTGGGCAATGAGGTTCGTTACATTCTGGGGCAGAAGCATTTTCCCTCCGGTCTGCCAGGTAAAGAATAAGGTTACCAGAACCAGTACGATTACCATGGTATATTTTTTTATAATTCCTGAGACTTTTGCTTTATCCATTGTCTACTCTCCTTTACTTGATTTTAAAATACATGCCATAATCCGCTCCTGGGTTGCCTCTTGTCTGGTTAACTCACCCGCAATTTTTCCTTCGTTCATAACATAGATACGATCGGACATTCCAAGCACTTCCGGCAGTTCCGATGAAATCATAATCACGGATTTTCCCTCTGCGACCAGATCATTGATAATGCAGTAGATTTCATATTTTGCCCCTACGTCAATTCCTCTTGTAGGCTCATCCAGAATCAGGATATCCGGTTCTGCAAACATCCATTTTGCCAGCAGGACTTTCTGCTGGTTCCCTCCGCTTAAATTGCCCACATTTTGCTCTACGGAAGGGCATTTTGTCTTCAGGCGTTCTTTATATTCCACCGCAACCTGATATTCCTTATCCTGGTCAATCACAGTTCGTTTGCTGATTGCCGACAGATTAGCAAGGGTGGTATTGATTTTGATGGGATTAGAGAGAATCAGACCGTTTCCCTTTCTGTCCTCCGTTACGTATGCCAGCTTTTTTTGAATGGCTTCTCTTACGCTGCGCAGATGTACTTCCTCCCCATTCAGGAACAGTTTACCGGAAATATTGGTGCCGTAGCTTTTTCCAAAAATGCTCATAGCCAGTTCTGTTCTCCCGGCACCCATAAGACCGGAAATCCCTACCACTTCTCCTTTATGTACCTTAATGGATACGTTGTCACATACCTTGCGCTCGGTGTACAGGGGATGGTGAACCGTCCAGTCTTTTACCTCCAGAAGAACTTCCTTTTTCACAAACTGTGCCCGTTTCGGAAAACGGTCAGTCAGGTCTCTGCCAACCATTCCTTTGATAATACGGTCTTCCGAAATATCATCCGTCTTCTTATCCAGTGTCTCTATGGTTGACCCATCCCGGATCACCGTAATTTTATCCGCCACATAGGCAATCTCATTTAATTTATGAGAAATAATAATCGATGTCATACCCTGGCTTTTGAATTTTAAAAGAAGATCCAGCAGGGCTTGTGAATCCGCTTCATTTAACGATGCAGTGGGTTCATCCAGAATCAGCAGTTTTGCATTCTTAGCCAGGGCTTTCGCAATTTCCACCAGCTGCTGTTTTCCCACTCCGATATCTTTAATCAGGGTACGCGAAGACTCCTGCAGCCCCACCGTTCTTAAATATTGATCGGATTCACCGTATGTTTCATTCCAGTCAATAGAGAAACTGTTTCCTTTTTCGTTTCCAAGATACATATTTTCCCCAATCGTCATGTAGGGGATCAGTGCCAGTTCCTGATGTATGATTACAATCCCTTTCCCTTCACTGTCTTTAATGCTGGAAAAGTTACAGACCTCCCCCCGGTAAATAATATCTCCCTCATAGGTACCATGGGCATAGATGCCGCTGAGCACATTCATCAACGTTGATTTTCCTGCACCGTTTTCACCTACCAATGCGTGGATTTCCCCTTCTTCCACCTTGAGGTTAACATGATCAAGGGCCTTCACCCCGGGGAAGGTCTTGGTTATATTTTTCATTTCCAATAATATATCTGCCAATTGAATCCCTCCTGTTCTTTTAGAAAGGGCATTGCTTCCAGAGCGTGATACGCCTTTTGCAACGCCCTTAGGCATTTATTTCAGGTCATCTTCCGAATAATATCCGGAATCTATCAGTAATTCTTTATAGTTATCCATAGTTGTAACAATGGGATCACAGAGGAACGTAGGTATAATTCCGGTTCCGTTATCATAGGACTTGGTATCATTGACTTCGGCTTCTTTTCCCTGCATGATAGCATCTACCATCTTAACGGTCTGGTTTGCTAATTCTCTGGTATCCTTGAAGACAGACATGGATTGTTTGCCTGCAACTAAATTCTTGACATTGGCAATGTCACAGTCCTGTCCGGTTATGATTGGCCATTCCGCTACCCCTGCTGCTTCCAGTGCATTTTCAACACCAAGCGCCGTGGAGTCATTGGAACAGAGTACCGCATCGAGTTTAATGGAACCATCTGCATAATTACCGGAAATAATGGTATCCATTCTGTTCTGGGCTGTCTCGGTAGACCAATTTGCAGTTGCAACGGTTGCAAAGTCAATCTGACCTGACGGCACTACCAGTTTACCGGAATCGATATAAGGTTTTAAGACATCCATAGCTCCATTATAGAAGAAATTTGCATTATTATCGCCGGGGTCTCCTGTAAAGATCTCCAGGTTAAACGGACCGTCTGCATTTTTCAGATCCAGTTTTTCCTCAATGTATTCCCCCTGCTTGGTTCCTACTTTATAATTATCAAAAGTTGCATAATAGCTGACTGCGTCAGAATTCATCAGGAGACGGTCATATGAGATAACTGGAATGCCTGCTTCTTTTGCCTGACTAAGTGGTGTTCCAAGGGATTCACCGTCAATCGAAGCAATTACCAGAACTTCACATCCGTTGGAAATCATATTTTCTACCTGGGATACCTGTGTTGCCACATCGTTGTTGGCATATTGGATATCAACCTCATAGCCTGCTTTTTTCAACTGAGCCTCCATATTGGAACCATCCTGATTCCATCTCTGGAGATCCTTCGTGGGCATTGCCACACCTACAAGCTTACCGCCTCCGGCATTTCCGGCTTCTTCTCCCTGCGTTTCTGCATCTGCACTGCTGTCCTGGCTTTCCGGCGCCTTGGTATCTGCCGCTTCCGTAGCTGCGCTTGTGGCTGGGGGCCGGGCCCTTTGTCGTTGTGGCCTCATTATAGCACATA
>UQGG01000059.1 GCA_900540475.1 uncultured Robinsoniella sp.
AATTCGGACATGTTAGTTATAAGGCTATTCTTCTGTTGAATTTGTAGAAAAACAAGAAAACCTATGCCAGATGAGTTGCCAGAAAATAATTTATAGAGTTGAAATGCTTTTAATTCGGATATAGCCGTGAAATTACTCAGAGCAGTGACAATGTGATTCGAATTACTTATGATGGTGCATCTCCGGAGGCGGAAAAAATCGGATTTACCTGGGAATTCTGCGCGACACCTCTGTGAACTACAGCAGGTGCTTTTATTTGGGAATCAAAAGATACTGTTGTGAATAGAGTTAACGTACATTATTTAAACCAGTTTGGCTGGCTAACCCAAATGAGCGAAAATGTGACATTCAAAGAGTGTAATTTTATGCCGCGCAGTGAAACCGGCAGAATTTGTACTAGTTATGCAGACCTGCTTCATGTTTCGGGTGCGAAGGGAAAGATATTAATAGAAGATTGTAATTTTTCTCAAGCATTGGATGATCCGATCAATATTCATGGAACTTTTACACGGGTAGAAGAAAAGCTGGATGATTATACTTTGAAATTACGCTATATGGAATCACAGAGGGGGCTATCATGTAGGAGATCAGGTGGTCTTTGCAACCAGGGATTCATTGACTCCGCTTGACGGGACAGAAGTGATTTATACGGTTATAGAAGCAACAAATCCTTTTGAAAGCGGAGATACTACAGGAAAATATATGACAGTTCGATTTGACTGGCCAATACCCCAAGGAATTACCGAAACTATCAGCGGAGAACCCAGATTTGTGGCAGAAAATATAAGCTATACACCAGAAGTCGAAATAAGGAATAATGATTTTGCAGCTATACCGACTCGTGGGATTTTATTTACTACCCGGAAAAAAGTGCTGATAGAAAACAATATATTCCGTAATATGGCGATGGAGTCTATCTTTATTTCAAATGATTCTAATGCTTGGTATGAATCCGGCCCCGTAAAAGACATGACCATACGGAATAATGTTTTTTATCTTCAGAATGCAGATATGGGGGGCAGAGCCAAAGTTTGATTCATTTCCATCCGGAAGTGAAAAACAATGCCTTGGATGTGGATAACCCGGTGCACTAAAATATATTGATAGAAGGGAATACGTTTTATCTGGAACAGTCACAGACTGGTAAAATTGTAGAAGCCAAAGCGTGAAGAACCTGACTATTCAATAATACAATCAAAAAGAAGAATCCGGAAATTACACTCTCAGATGAAGTACAAAATAAAATACTGTCAGTAGGAGAAAATACTATAATAAAAGGAAAGGCAAAAGAAACCAATATGTCTAATAATATCGCTGATTCCTGCTTCAGCTTGATCAATAGCGGTATATATGATATCTGCTGATGGAATGGTATGCAGTCGTTAAATAAAATTTTAGTGGTCTTTATTCTGATAAACTGCTACAATTATTATAAATATAATGATTTAGGATCTATTAAGTAGATATGCAGTATAAAGCATCAAAAGCTTCTTGGTTGTTTTAGTAGGAAAAACACATGAAGTATTCAGTGATCAATATCTGAGTTATGAGTTCAGGTACCTCTTGCAGATATGTGATTTACCACGAAAGTAAGCTTGTTTAAGAAATTCATGTTTTACTAAGGAGGGAGTAATGTGAAAGATAAATTAAAATATTTCTGGAATAGTCTAAAAGCTAGATTAATAGGAGCTTTTATTGTAACATCGATCATACCAATTTTAATTATTGCCATTTTTTCTTATGTAAACACTTCGCATATTGTCCGTGATAATGCTGTTGAGTTAACCCATGTGAACCTTCAACAGACTAAAAGTAGTTTGGATATGCTGGTTGATTCCTATGAGGATATATTGTTTCAAATTTATATGAATGATGATATTGTACAACTGGTAGACCGCTTAAATGCCGAAGAAGACGACACTCTGATAATCGGACAGTTAAGGAGACGGATTCGTGGGATGTTTTATACGAAAGAATATATAAAATCGATTACTATTATTTCGGATAGCGGTAAAATTGTATTTTATGATCTTTTAACAGGTTCAGGAACGCAAACTTCTTGGGGCGATAGTATAGGAATGACGACGCAACAGCTTTACGAAGAGTTTTCGGAAGATAATCGTACTCATATTATTCCGACAAAAAAGGCAGGAGTATTCGCAGCTCAAACTTTTTACTTATTTCATATTGGGCATCGTATTATAGACTACCAGAATGTAGATAAACAGCTTGGTGTAGTTATGGTCAGTGTAGACGAGTCTTTGCTTCAAAGCATCTGTAATGATAATCAAAATGAAAACAGCTTCAATTTTATTGTAGATAAAGATGGCGATATTATTTCCTATAATGATAAAGAAATGATAGGGGAGCATATAATAGACTGGTCTGATGATGAGGATAAGAGAGAGGAAGGGTATCTTCATTTTGCGCAAAGTAATAATGTTCTAAAAAGTAAATATGTTACTGTAAACTTAGTTCATGATAGTGATTTTGGATGCGATATAGTTAATATTTCAAATCAGAATGAATTAGTCAGAAGATTAAACTCTCAACAGAAATTTACGCTTCTGCTTGTCCTTGTAGCTGTGACGTTACTAATAATAATTATTGCAGCAATAACGAAGAGAATGATGGGATCTATAAACAGTGTAGTAAAAACAATGCGCATAGCAGGAGAAGGAAGTTTGTCTGTGAGAGTCCGCAATGATAAGAAAATGCCATCAGAAATACTCACAATTGCAACGCAGTTTAATGCAATGTTGAAAAGGCTACAACACTCAATCTCTAAAGAACAGGAAGCGAATATAAAACAGAAGAATGCAGAAATTGCAGCATTAGAGGCACAAATAAATCCACATTTTTTATATAATACCCTGGACACCGTTAATTGGATGGCGGTTGATCATGATGAAATGGAAATTAGTAAAGCAATCACATCGTTAGCATACATATTACGTTATGGAATAGACAATAGTAATGGAATTGTAAAGATAAGTAAAGAATGTGAATGGCTTGAAAAGTATCTAATTTTGCAGCAAACGAGAATGATGAGTGGTTTTCAGTATGAAATAGATATTGATCCGGATATACTCGATTATAAAATTCACAAATTGCTGTTGCAGCCTTTTGTAGAAAATTCTATACTTCATGGTTTTGCGGTACCCAAAGAGACTTGTATGCTATGGGTATCGATTAAGCAAGAAGATAATTGTTTATGCATCATAATACGTGATAATGGTCAGGGAATAAATCAAGAAGTAGTTAAACAAATGAACAATGGTGTATATGTAAAATCGCAGGATCGCCATTGTATAGGAATGGAGAATGCTGTTTTAAGAATAAAAATGTATTATGGCAATGAGGCTAATGTCAATATAGAAAGTAAAGAAGGTGAGTATACCAGTATTAATATAAAAATACCGATAATGATAAAAGGTTAAAAAGGTGATTAAATGAGAGTAGTAATAGTTGAAGATGAAATTAGGATTCGGGAAGGAATCAAAAAGCTTTTGTTGCGTTCAAAAGAAAAATATAATATTGTCGGCGAATCTGACAATGGACAAAACGGATTATCAATAATCAGAAAAACAAAACCGGATCTGGTAATTACAGATGTACGTATGCCTTTTATGGATGGATTAGAAATGCTGAAGATAATTTACCAGGAGGGAATAATGGCAAAAGCAATTGTATTAAGTGCCTACACTGAGTTTGAATATGCCAGAACAGCAATTAAGCTAGGAGTAACAGAATACTTATTAAAACCTATTGTGATTGATGAATTTACTGATGCATTAAGGAATGTAAGAGAACGGATAAATTGTGAAAGGCTGCAGAAGCCGGAACAAGTAGGGAGTCTTGAACAATTGTTGGGAAGTATATTAAATGGTAGTATTTCTTTAGAAGTGGAAATTATAGATTATTTGGATAAGAGGTATGATTTAGGAAAAAGTATACCTATTTCCGTAATGTCTGTCTACCTCGAACAGTGGGATTATGGCAGAGTGGAAAAGATCCGGAGAAATATTACATCAATGATGACGCAAAAAAATAAGTTTTCTTATGTCATATTAGATGATGAAAAACGTCAGTTAATTAAATTGATCATATTTGGCTATGGTATGAATGAAAATATACACCGGTGGTTACAGTCATATATCTTACAGGAACAAAGGGAGTTAGCCCATTTAGCTATTGTATGGAATGAGTCTAATAATATTTATAGTTTACAGAAAGACGTCGAAAATATGTATAAGTATTTAGACTGGAATATTTCTCTTGGCAATCAGATCATTATCTCTTGTTCGGCTGTTAAGCATATTCAATTGGTACCATGTGTATATCCACTAGATATAGAATCAGCTATGAAAGAAGCGGTATGTGGGCATAATGAAAAAATCTTATATGACTGTATAGAAACATTTCATAATTATTTTTGTGGAGAGAAAATATATGATCCCAAAATAATAAAAGAACATTATGTTCGTTTCCTTTGGGCATTGATACTTATTTCAGAAGAGATAGGGAGACTGAAAATCGGACAAATTGAACAGCAGAGATTCTTAAAACAGATATCTCAGGCTAAAACAAAACGAGAACTTATGGATACCACAAAAAACTTAGTTAATAAGATTCAACAAGTTGAACAAGAGCAGGTAAATAACAGGACAGTTAAACGGGCATTATCATTAATTCATGAGTTTTACCAAAATGGTATTACTTTGGAAGAAATTGCTGCAAAATTGGAAATAACTCCTGAATACCTTGGATCACAGTTTCACCGTGAGATCGGGAGCACTTTCAGTAGCTATATGAAATCATTTCGCATTAATAAGGCAAAGGAACTGTTATTAGGAACATCTCTAAAGCTATATAAAATCGCTGAGCTTACGGGATATACAGACCCTAAATATTTTAGTAAGGTATTCAAAGAAGTGACCGGTTATCTGCCGGTAGAATATCGGAAATTACATAAATAGAATCTAGTTTAGGATATTCCTCCTTTTTAAGATTTATGGAGTTTTGGAATTCTCTGTTATGTATTATTATAAAGACATCAAATACAAATCCCAGGAGGAATGATTATGAAAATGAAGAAATTATTAACATTAACTATCAGTTCAGCTTTGGCGCTGAGCACGTTGGCGGGATGTGGTAATTCAGGTGGTTCAAAAGAAACAACGTCAACAAAAACAGCATCAGAAAGTGCCACAGCGAATGAAACAGTTGGAGAAAGTCAGAGTACAGCAACGCAGGCAGATACCGGAGAAGTACAGGCAACAGGTGAAACTTCGGATGTGACTATCTGGTATTACTGGGAAACAGAAGGCCATCAAAAAGCTTTGGATAAGGTGATACAGGATTATAACAGCTCCCAGGATGCATATCAGGTAACGGCTAAATATGTTCCGTTTGCAGATTTTAAAAAGCAACTGTCCATAGGGGCATCAGCTGATGAATTGCCGGATCTGGCAATTCTGGATTCACCAGATCACGCATCCTATGCAACTATGGGAATTTTTGAAGATTTAACCGGTCAGTTTGATGTTTCTAGTTATTACGAAGGAACGGTTAATTCATGCACAATTGATGAAAAACTGTATGGGGTTCCGTTTGGCGTAAACTGTCTGGCATTATATTACAATGAAGATATGTTAAAAAATGCTGGATTGGAAGTACCGACGACTTGGGCAGAATTAAAAGAAACATCTACAAAACTGACAAAAGACAATGTGACAGGCCTTGCATTCTGTAGTGTACAGAATGAAGAGGGAACATTTAACTTTGTTCCGTGGCTGTGGTCAACAGGAGCGTCATCATATGAAATGAATTCAGAAGGTGGAATTAAAGCACTTACATTTGCAAAAGATCTGATTGAAAGCGGAGCTATGAGTAAAGAATGTACCAACTGGACCCAGGGAGATGTCATGAATCAATTTATTTCAGGAAATGTTGCAATGATGGTAAATGGACCTTGGCAGATTCCTACTATGCAGCAGGAAGCACCAGATCTTAATTGGAAGGTTACTTTAATTCCAAAAGATACAGAATATGCATCTGTTTTAGGCGGTGAGAATTATGCAGTAATCAAAGACCAGAATACAGAAGGAGCCCTAGATTTCCTTAAGTACGCAACAAAAGAAGAACAAGTGAAATACATGATGGATGCTTTTGGATATATTTCTGCTGATCAGACTATTGCAGAAAAACAATTTGAAGATGACTCACCATATAAACCATTTGTAGAAGAACTTGCATATGCACAGCCAAGAGGTCCGCTGGCAAAATGGCCAAGCGTTTCTGATGCGATTTCATTAGCATTTAATGAAGTTATGACAGGTACGGTAACTCCGGAAGAAGCAGCAGAGAAAGCGCAAACAACAATTGACAACATAGTGGAGTGATGAAAGGCGGAGTATGCGGTTGATTCCCCATACTCCCTTTTTGCGCCCAAAATAAGGATATAAGAGAGGCATTATTTTGAATAGAGTAAAAAGATTTTTTCAGTATGATAATATCGGATTGTTTTTTGCATTGCCGGCATTTGCATATATGATGGTTTTTGTCGGTTATCCGATAATCAGTAATATTATTTTAAGTTTCCAGGATGTAACCGCTTTTAACCTGGTAAAAGGAACGAAGAGCTTTATTGGTCTCGATAATTATATGGGGATTTTTAAGGATGACGTATTTAGAAAATCATTAGCTAATACAATAGTATTTACGGTTTGCTGCTTGGTTGTCCAGTTTGTGATTGGCTTTGCCTTAGCTGTGTTTTTTAATAAAAAATTCAGTATCGCTAAACCAGTCAGGGGAATGCTTCTGGTGCCGTGGATGATACCGATTACGGTAACGGCGTTGATTTTCAAATTGTTATTTGCAACAGATATAGGAGTGTTAAATTATATTCTGAAAGCACTGCACCTGATTAATCATAATATTGAATGGCTGACAACACCTGGAACAGCTATGTTTGCGTTGATTTGTGCAAATGTTTGGATAGGGATTCCATTTAATATGATACTAATTTCAACTGGCTTGACAACAATCCCACATGAACTATATGAAAGTGCATCAATTGACGGTGCAAATAAATTTCAAGTTTTTACTAAAATTACGTTACCACTATTAAAACCTACTATTGAATCAGTTTTAATTTTAGGCTTTATATATACCTTTAAAGTGTATGATCTGGTTTATGTTATGACAAGCGGAGGTCCGGTGAATTCAACGCATATGCTGTCTACATACTCTTATAAAATGTCATTTGAGATGTTTGAGTATAGTAAAGGTTCGGCAATTGCAAATGTGCTATTGGTTATCCTCATGGTTGTTGGAGTGTTCTATTTAAGAGCAACAAACAGAGAGGAGGCAGTGTAATGAACGAAGATACAAAGATTAAGGGGAAAGTGAATGTGTTTTTATGCATAGGGGCTATTCTAGTGTTTTGTATTCTGCTGTTCCCATTATATTGGACAATTATTACTTCTCTGAAGACAGAACAGGAGATCTTTCGTAATCCACCGACATTTTTTCCGGAGCTCTTTAATTTTAAATCCTATGCGGCGCAGGTTGAAACTGGAGATTTTAATATGTTTAAGTCATTTGGAAACAGTTTGATAATCTCATTTGGAGCGATGTTGATTGCGGTAATTTTAGCAGTACCAGCATCATACGGAATTGCGAAGTACCGTTTCCGAGGCAGAAAAGCGATGCTGCTCATGTTCCTGGTTACACAGATGCTGCCGGTTTCAGTATTGCTTACACCAATGTTTATTATGTTTAAGAATATGCATGTATATAACACGTGGATCGCCGCAGTATTGGCAGACGCAACTATAGGTATTCCATTTTCGATACTTATTCTCAAGAATTATTTTGCCGCGATACCGAAAGACATGGAAGAAGCAGCGTATATAGACGGATGCAACCGGTTTACTGCATTTATTAGGATATTATTGCCGATAGCCAAACCAGGTGTCATGGTTTGTGCAATATTCTCGTTTCTTTATGCATGGGGAGATTTGGCGTATGGTATGACTTTTATAATAGACCAGCAGACAAGACCTATAACGGCAGGTATTTTTAATTTTATGGGGCAATACGGTACAAAATGGAGTTATCTAACGGCGTTTGCAGTGGTGACAATCATACCAGTGGCACTTATTTTTATCTTTATGCAGAAATATATTGTTGGAGGTATGACAAGCGGGGCGGTAAAAGGTTAGGTGCATCCAGAAATAAAGAGTGGATAGTTTAGCGGGGTGGAAGTTCCGAAATTTTACAGTGTCTCAGAGGTCGACGCAGTCTAACTATGCGGAAGGCAACATCGCAGCAAGCGTTAAAGATTCAGCGCGAGTTTGCTGTGGCTTTGGCGGAGGCACAGGCTGTCGGATATTCCCATACTACCAATACTCCGGGTTATATCCCGAAAACGAATGGAAAGAAGTGACCACTAGGAATTTTGCGGTGAAAACCAGGCAGGAAAATGCTGTGTAATCCCAAAGACAAATGGGAAACGGCTAACCAGGAAGTTGAAAGAGATGAAGCAATGGATAAAGAACAACTGTAGGATGTTATTATGAAGAGCCGTATGCGGAAAAGCCGCATGTACGGTTCTGGAGAGGTTTACACATTGCGAAATGTGTGTTTACTAAACCCAGGAGGAGAAGAATGTTAATACAGGAAAACGGACGTATTATATATTATTTTGATTCAGAGCAAGTATGGATAGAGCCTTGGGGTGAGAATGCGGTTCGTATTAGAGCTACAAAGGACTCAGTGATGCCAGAAGAAAATTGGGCATTACGTTTCCGGCCGGCAACGAGTGCGGAAATAAAATTATTTAAAAACAAAGCTCAGGTTATCAATGGAAAAATCAGAGCAGAAGTCACAGCTGGCGGCAAAATCATGGTCTACAATCAAAAAAATGAATTGCTGCTTGAAGAGTATAGCCGGAATCGCAAGGATTTGTTGGATGAAAAATGTAGTGCAATTGAGATAGAAGCAAGAGAATTCAAGCCAATTATTGGCGGAGATTATCATCTGACAATGCGTTTGGAGTCTGTCTGCAAAGATGAAAAGATTTATGGAATGGGACAGTATCAACAGCCGTATCTGGACCTTAAAGGTCTTGATTTGGAGATGGCACATCGTAATTCACAGGCAAGTGTTACATTCGCACTATCTTCATTAGGGTATGGATTATTATGGAATAATCCGAGTGTGGGAAGAGCGGTATTGGGAAAGAATATCATGAGCTTTGAAGCATTTTCCACAAAGGCTATGGATTATTGGATAGTGGTAGGCGATACGCCGGCAGAGATTGAAGAAGCATATGCAAATGTAACAGGTAAAGTTCCGATGATGCCGGAATACGGATTGGGATTTTGGCAATGCAAGTTGCGCTATCAGACTCAGGCAGAACTACTTGAAGTTGCAAGAGAGTACAAGAGAAGAAATCTGCCGATTGATCTTATTGTCATTGATTTCTTTCATTGGCCTAAGCAGGGAGAGTGGAAATTTGACCCAGTATACTGGCCGGATCCGGATGCGATGGTGAAAGAGTTGAAAAAAATGGAGATAGAGCTGATGGTATCCATTTGGCCAACAGTCGACAAGACAAGTGAAAATTATGCGGAAATGTTGGAAAAAGGATATTTGATACGAACGGAGAGGGGGTTCCGTGTAGGTCTGGATTTCGAAGGAGCGACAATTCATTATGATGCTACGTTTCCTGAAGCAAGGAAATATGTATGGAATAAAGCTAAGAAAAATTATTATGATAAAGGTATTAAGGTGTTTTGGCTAGATGAGGCAGAGCCAGAGTATTCCGCATATGATTTTGATAATTATAGATATCATAAGGGAAGCAACCTTCAGATTGGAAATATTTACCCTGTCGAATATGCAAGGACATTTTATGAAGGAATGGAAGGTGAAGGTCAAAAAAACATTGTGAATCTCCTGCGTTGTGCATGGGCAGGAAGTCAGAATTATGGTGCACTGGTATGGTCTGGGGATATTGCATCCAGTTTTTCCAGCATGCGAAACCAGTTAGCAGCAGGACTCAATATGGGAATTGCGGGTATTCCCTGGTGGACAACTGATATCGGTGGCTTTCATGGGGGAAATCCTGATAATGATGAATTCCGGGAATTATTTGTAAGGTGGTTTCAGTGGGGAACATTCTGTCCTGTTATGCGTTTGCATGGTGACAGAGAACCACGCCAGCCGATGTACGGAACAACGGGTGGTGCTACATGCTGTTCAGGAGCTGCTAATGAAGTATGGAGTTATGGGGAACGGGTATATGATATCTGTAAGAAATATATGCATCTACGAGAGAATTTAAGGGACTATACCAGGGAGCTTATGGAGCAGGCACATAAAAAGGGCACACCGGTTATGCGGCCATTATTCTATGAGTATCCGGACGATAAAAAGTGCTGGGAGATCGAAGATACTTATATGTACGGAGAGAATATTTTGGTTGCGCCGATTTTGTATGCAGGGCAAATGACGAGAGAGATTTACCTGCCTCAAGGAGAGGTATGGATAGACGCGTGGACTGGCAAAAAACAAGAAGGAGGCAAGACATATTTAGTCAATGTTACTTCTGATCTAATTCCAGTATATGTAAACAAAGAAGAGCTGGTTATTTGTTTTGAGCAACATATAAAATCAAACTAATATCATAACAAAGGGAAGGAAAAGGACGATGAAAAAGCAAAAGAAACATTTATTTAAACGGTTATCGGCGGGGATATTAGCGGCAGCAATTACAATATCATCAATATCATGGTGGGATCACGGCAATACAGCCAAAGCGGCAAGTAATGCCACTCTAACAGTAGATATGACAGCCGAAAATCATGAGATTGTACATGGCGCAGCTGGTTTCCTGTATGGAATTAGCAGTGAGGGTGTTCCCACTACGAATACGCTAACACCGTTAAAACCGAAAATATTAGCAACAAAAGGAGCTTTGGGTACGGAACATCCGTATGGGGATGCCCTTGATGTTGCCAAGACATTTTTGGAAAGTGGCGGTGAACAGGTGCAGATGTATAACAGTAACTATTATGGTGTTTTTGGTGTTCTGGCAGATTATAAAGAATATTCAGAAGTATTGGAAACAATTATTGCACCAGCTGTTGTAGAATGGAAGAAGGCTTGGAACGAGGAACATGGTACCCCTGAAAATCCAAAAGATAATATTGGAGCAAGAATTAATATTGATAAAGCAATCGTATATATTCCGATCAATGAAGGAACCCCGATCGTTGGGGGAGTTGAAACTGCCAAAGAATTAGGATATGAGGATAAAGGAGGTTGGATTGGAAATCTTGATAGAAATGAAGGTTATTTCATACCCTGGCAGTCATATTATGAAGCTATCAATAAAGGAGATCCAAATGCGACCGTTGCAGGTCCTAACTGTTGGGGATATAACGGGCCGGTTGAGTATAAACCATTTCTAAAGTGGTGTTTTGAAAATGACTGCTTGCCGGATATAGCAACCTGGCATGAATTGTCTCAGGAATCTCTACGTGATATGAGCGCACATCTCGAAAACTTCAAAATGATTTGGAAAGAAGAGGTCACAGACAAAGGCGGGCCAGAACTTCCACAAATCGTTATAAATGAGTATGCACAAATGATTGACTGCGGTGTTCCGGGACGTTTAGTTAACTGGATGGCTCGTTTGGAAGATGAAGGTATTTATGGTTGTCTACCATTTTGGCATCAGGCAAACAACCTCAATGATCTAACAGCAGATGCAAACGAAGGAAATGGTGCATGGTGGTTATTCAAATGGTATGGCGATATGTCAGGTAAGACTCTGAAGGTTGAATCAAATACCAGTTATGAAAAGCTCTATGGGTTGGCAACTTTAGATGATAATAAACAGATGGCTACTGCATTGTTTGGTGGAATTGATGGACAGACAGATGTAATACTGAAAAATGTAACGGATACGGAAACATTCAAAGATGCAGATAGGGTTAATATAAGCATTGAGTCTACCTATTTTGTGGGTTTTCATGGTGCCCTAAATGAACCGGCAAAGATTTTGGAAGGTACATATCCTGTTAATGCAGATGGAAGCGTTACAATCAACATGAAAAACATGAAGTTTTCAGATGCATACCGTGTAAACATAACAAAAGCTGATGAGGACAGCCAGATTACGGATCCTCTTGTCAATACTTATCACATTGCATATGAAGCTGAAAATAGTAGTTATTCTAATGGAGCGGCAAATGTAGCATGGCATGGTCTGCCGGGATCTTACTATTTTTCAGGTGACTACGCAGTAAGCATGGCAAAGGATGCGACGTTAACTTATACGATAGATGTACCGGTTGATGGTAAATACCGAATGGATTTCGTGTATGCAAATGGTATGGGAGCAAATGCACAAAATATGGAAAGCCATGCACCGTATAATGTCAATCAGAGATTGGTTATTGATGGAGGAGAGGGGGAGAATGTAGAATTCAAAAACACCTTAATGGCAGCCATGACAGGGCTTTACACGAAATATGTAGATCTGACAGCAGGTTCCCATACATTTACATTTACAACATTAGATTCGGGAACAGTTTATCATGATGTTGCTTATGTCACCTACTCGGGAGCTATTAATGAAGATGTAAAACGGTTTGATAGCATTTACGAAGCAGAACAGGCTGATTTTAATGAGTTTACGGTATTAGGTGTAGATAATGTAGTTGGTAAGGCAGCTACCACAGTTTCAACAAAAACTGAATTTAGTGGTTATTCCGGAAATGGTTATGTAATTGGTTTGGCAGATCGGTTGGTAACAGAGGGAGGCGGCATCAGGTGGAATGTCATTGTGGAAAAAAGCGGTTTGTATAATATTACACTTAGATATCAGTCGGATGAATCGGGGAAGGCGCATATTTATATTGGTAATACAACAGCAACCTTGGATAATCTCGTGAAAAGCATTCCAGTTTCGAGTACTGATACTCAGTGGAAAACAGTCATTGCAACTGCATATCTACAAAAGGGCATTAATATTGTTGATGTCGATGCTACTTCCTCTATTGCTCTCGATTATATGAGGGTACAACAAGTTTCGGACGAATATCAGAACGGGGAAGCAATAGCAAAGAATACTGTAATTGAAGCTGAGGAGGCTAAGAACTCCGAAGAGTTAGTAATTGTTGATTGCGACAGTGCTTCCAATAATCAGTATGTAGAAGGACTTAAGGGAAGTGCCATTGCTTCAGATAATTCGAACCAGTATCTTGAGTTTGAATTTGATGCTGTAGAAGCAGGTGTATATCAGATGCAGGTGTTTCAATCTAACGATAGTATATGTGGTACGCATGCCTATAATATTAAAATCATTGATAAATATGCTATATTTGAAATCAGGAATGAAAAAGGTGAGATCACGAGCACGAATCGCCATTTCTTTATCAATACATTTTCGGCGGAGTCGTTCCGTGAGAAAACGATTCCCATGGAGTTTAGTGCCGGGAAGAATACGGTAAGGGTCTATAATGATGATAGTTGGAATGTACTTTATGGAGGTACCCAATCAACACCAGGGGATAATGAGATGGAAAATTACACCCCGAACTTTGACAAATTTGTAATTAATGCTACAGCGCTTGAAAATGCAGTAGAATTGCCGGAAGAGTACGGTATATCTATTAAAACCACTGCTGCAGGCTATGCAAGTACAGCTGAAAACTATGTAGAACAGGGCGGAACATTCCACCTTTCAATGATTGCAGATAAAGATGTAGATAAGATTCTGGTTGATGGAAAAGACAAAACAACGGACGTAGTAGATAATGGGAATGGTACTTATTCACTGGATATTACTGAGGTGCAAAATGATGTAAAGGTTGTTATATACTTCACTGAGGGTAGTGGAGAGCATATTGATCAGTATATTGTTAATGCTGGATTCGGAACTGGAACAACCCATGGCTGGATTACAGATGGAATAGTACAAAAAGAAGCCGCCAACGAATATAAAGGTAACTTTTTAAAACTTTCCGCAGGACAAAACGTAACACAGAAGGTGACAGGAGTACCGGAAGGGGCGTACTGGTTAAATGTGTATGCGAAAGCTGATAGTACGATCAGTACATCAGGGTCGGCAGTGCTAAGAGCCAATGACGAAGAGACTACAATTGAAACGTATGGCGAATACACAGAAGTATCCATACCGGTTAATGTTGCTACAGATGGTATTGTAGATATTGAGGTAGATGCTAATGGCATTAGAGGTTCACTGTGTTTGGACAATTTCAGCTTACAATATGATGGTAGTAATTTATTATACTTCGTAGATGCTGGGGATCACGATCCAACAACATTATCAAGCGGTGACAGATTTGGACAATACAATAGCGTTACTGACCAGATGTACAGTGTCGATAGTGTTAGCGGAAATAAGTGGGGTCTTCTTACCTTTGATACGGATCCTAAGATTAGTTCGCCAAATGGTGACAGTAAAGCTGCTTATACAGAGTACCAGAGAGCTAATTTGAACAATGGTGCAAATGATGGTTTGGACAAAAAGGTTTCATTCCGTTATGCACACGGTCAAACCGAAAGTGGTATTTCACCTCGCTATGTAAAATATGCATTTACACTTCCGGCAGGTAAATATGAAATAGAAGCTGGTGTTGGAAATAGTTGGGGTAATTCAGGTAATCCCGCATTATATACAGGGATTGGAATTAATAGATCAAATACAAACAACGAAAATCTAACACTGCTAGAAGATGTACAAAAAGATAAAGCTTTAACAGGAACGATTACACTTGACAGTGATACCGAAGAATTTGTTGTAGCGATTCTTTCAGAGGATGCAACAATTAATCTAAATTATATTAAAATTTCGGAAGTAGAATCGGCATTGGAAGAAATCGTAATTAAAGAGCTTCCGAACAAGCTGGAGTACAATACAGATGAAGATATGGACTTGGATGGTTTGAAAGTAGTAGCTAAATATGATGATGGAAGCGAAAAAGAACTGGCCGAATCAAATTTCTCCGTTAGTGGCTTTAATTCAGATAGAGCAGCAACGAGAACGCTCACTGTATCTTATATGGAAAATGGAATTACGGCTACAAAGACATTTTCAATAGATGTCTTGGAGTTAGGATACTTTGTTGATGCAGGTGATATCACTATTTCGACTGTAAATGATGGTGATGCATTTGGAAAATATAATTCGGGTATTACTGATCAGATCTATAATAGTGAAGCTACCGGATTTAAGTGGGGTGTTGTTACTTCAGAAGATGATATTAACTTAGGAGACCCAACGTATCAAAACACTACGTATCAAAGAATTAGTGGTAATTTAGGTGGAACAGATAAAAAGGAATACTTCCGTTATGCAGATGGGCAAGATGCTGCAGGCATTGATCCACGTTATGTAAAATATGCTTTTACGCTTCCAGCAGGAGAATATAAGATTGAAGCCGGTGTTGGCAATGCGTGGGGGAATTCAGCCAATCCTGAACTATATACTGGAACAGGAATTAATGCATCAAATCAAGACAACAGCAATTTGACTTTGCTTGATAGCTTGGATGAAGCACTTACCCCGTATGGAGGTACTGGTATTTTATCAGGAAAGGTTACAGTAGATGAAGACACAGAAGAATTTATTGTGGCACTACTTTCAAGTGATGTTACAATTAACTTGAATTATATTAAAATATCAGCTCTGACGTCGGAGAAGACAGTAGAAAAACTCGTAATTTATCAAATGCCAAATAAGATTCGTTATGCAAATGGTGAGTTATTTGAAATGGATGGTTTATCCGTTACAGCAAACTATGATGATGGTACAACTGATGATGTAGTAATCACAGAAGATATGTTGACTGGATTTGATGCAAACACTGCCGGAAAGCAGACCGTTACTATCACTTACAGTGGAAAAACGACGATTTTCAACGTAACAGTAGATGAAAAAATCAAAGACGAACGAGTTATATTTGGAGTTAGCAAGTCACAGTATTTACTGGGCGAAGAATTTGATCCGAGTACAGTTATTGTTAATATTATTAAAACAAATGGTAGCAGAGAAACTGTTCCCGCTGATCGGTATTCAATTGATGATAGTGAATTTGTTAAAGATGCAGTAGGGACATATCCAATCAGGGTGAATTATGACAGTACTTCAGAGGAAATATATGTCAAGGTAGTCGATACATTCAAATTTTCTCATATTACTGCGGCAGTGAGTAAAAAGGAATGCGCAATTGGAGAGACGTTCAATCCTGATAGTGTTGTAATTACAGCTGTATACGGAAATGGCACTGGAAGTATACAAAAAAGAGTTTTGGATGCCAGTGATTATGCAATAGACTCATCAGCATATGATGCAGAAGTGCCAGGCATTTACAAGGTTATAGTAAGTTACAAGGAACAGGGGACTTCATCACAGATCTCCTTCAATGTAAGAGTAGTTGATGAGAAAGAAAACCTTACCCTCATGTATTTTGTAGATGCTGGGGATCATGATCCTACAACTATTAATCCAGGTGACCATTATGGAATAAACAATAGTGTAACGGATCAGTTATTTGGTGCAGATCCAGAAACCGGAAAAAATTGGGGTGCCCTTGATTTACTAGATCCGGATGGCAGCAGATTAGCAAGCTCAGGATGGAAACCAAATCAATTAAGTAAAGCATTATATACCCAGTACACCAGAGCATACAGCAATTCTGATTATGACTGCACGGATGGACTTGATAAAACACATTCATTCCGCTATGCGAGTGGTCAGGATAGTTCACCAGAAGTAAAAAGTATGTATGGAGAAATTTACGTTGATTATAAGTTTGAACTGGAGAAGGGAAAACAATATAAAGTTGAACTATTCGTAACAAATCCTTGGGGAAATGCTTGGGAATGGCCAGATGGAGCCCCTGTAAGTGTATACACTAATAAGGGAGCTGACACAGAACAATTACTTGCTGATGTACGCGAGGATGCCGAACGTAATATTACTGGATATGCGATGACGGATGAAGATGGTTATTTGACTGTTAATGTCCGAAGACCATATAAAGAAGGAAAATCTGTAATGGTCAATTACATCAAAATTTATGAATATGAGGTTCGTCTCAAATCGATCAATATCGGTGAAATGCCTGCTAAAATTACTTATACACAAGGTGAAGAACTTGACCTGAATGGGATGAAAGTAATTGCCAGTTACACAGATGGTACAAAATCACCTATAGACTTAGATAATGTAGATGTAAAGGGTTACGATCCATATACAGTCGGTGTGCAGACAGTTACGGTTTCTTACACAGAAACTTATGGTGAAGAAACTATAACCAGAAAAGCAAGATTTGAAGTTACAGTTGAAGAAGAACAGGTTGAGCCGGTAGTGCTGGATTCATTGGCAGTTACAGCACCTAATAAAACCGTATATGAAATTGGTGATGAGTTTAATGCGGATGGTATGGTGGTAAAAGCGGTTTACAGCGATGGAACAGAAAAAGTACTTTCAGAATCGGACTATAGTATTAGTGGTTTTGACTCATCAGAAGCAGGTATAATTACCATATCGGTTAGTTATGAAGAAGATGGAATTATTAAAACAGCCGAATATGATGTTACTATTAATGAACAGACGGAACCGGTATTTATGGAATCAATCACGGTCACAGTACCAAATAAAACCATATACGAGATTGGTGATGAATTTGACGCCGAGGGTATGGTGGTGACGGTTGTATATAGCGATGATACTGAAAAAATCATAACAGAAGGTTATACAATTAGTGGATTTAATACTGAGTCAGAAGGTACTAAGTTGGTTACAGTGTCTTATGAAGAAAATGGAATTACGGCCACGAAGACATTTGAAATCACTGTAAACTCATCATCAGAGGACGAAATAGCAAGTGCTGAGGAAAAAGCGGCGCTCAACACAGAAATTCAGGCAGCAAAAGAAGTAAACTTTGATGATTACACAACAGAAAGCGCAGAAACACTTCAAAGAGCGATTGCAGTAGCAGAGAGTGTTTATGCGAATCCGGAAGCTAAATCTTCAGAAGTAGAAAAAGCTATTGCCGAACTGGAGTCCGTTGTCCTAATACCAAAATCGGAAACAGGTATTATAATGACAAGAGAGCCCAATAAAGTGGCTTATATTATTGATGAAGAACTAGATCTGCAAGGAATGAGCGTGTCAGTAACATATGATAATGGGACGCAGAAAGTATTAAACAGTGACGAATATTCTGTAGAAGGATTTGATTCAACTATTGCAGGAGAACAGACAATAACAGTATCATATAACACGTTTTCGGTAACCTTCGAAATAACGGTCACTGTTGAGCAGGTAGAAATATATTTAAGGGCAATTGAAGCTGTTCCACCACAGGTAGAGTATTTTGTAGGAGATATACTGGATCTATCTGTACTGAAAGTTTCATCAATCTATTCGGATGGAAGTATGAAGGAATTGAATAGCAATGATTATACAACAGATTTGGATACAGTAGATATGTCTGTAGCAGGCGAGAAGACTATTACAGTAACTTATGAGGAAGGAGAAAAGAAAGTATTAACAACATTTAAGATCATTGTAAACGAGATTGTTTTAGAAAGCCTGAAGTTAACGCCTCCTGCAAAGACAGAATATGAAAAAGGAGAGGAACTTGATATAACCGGATTGATGGTTATCGGGGTTTTCTCTAATGGGACTGAAAAGAAGTTGGCTTTTGAGGAATATACAATCAGTGGATATGATAAGGAAGTTACTGGAGAGCAAATGATTGTTGTAACTAATGGTACTGTAATGGCATCCTTTAAAGTTATTGTAAAAGAAAGGCCTATAGAAGTTAAAATAATAGGATTAGAAGTAACTGCGAAGACAGAGTATCAGGTTGGAGACAAGTTTGACACAGAAAAGTTAAGTGTGACTGCAGTATATTCAAATGGAACAAAGCGGAAGCTTACGAACTCTGAATATGAAATAAGAGGTTTCAATTCTTCAAAAGCGGGTACAGTTAAGGTAACTGTTCGTGTCGGCGATATCTTTAGAGAAATCGTCGTTACGATAAAGGCACAGACGCTTAATGAGACGATACCTGTTACTAAATTAAAGATTGATAATTTGAGCAGTCAAAAACATACAGGAAAAGCATTACGACCTAAAGTAGTCGTTAAGAACGGTCATGTCTTGTTAAGAGAAGGAATTGATTATATTTTGGAATATAAGAATAACATTATTCCTGGTAAAGCTACTTTAACTATTATTGGAAAAAATAAATATACAGGAAGTGTTAGCAAGTCCTTTGAAATACTGGCAGCAAGAGGAAAAACATATAAAGTAGGTAAGTATATGTATAAAGTAACAAATGCTTCAACTAAGACAGGTAAAGTTACATTGCTTAAGCCAACGAAAAAGACATTAAAGTCCGTCGTGATTCCGGCAACTGTTAAAATTGGAAGCCGCAGATATAAAGTAACTCAAATAGCGGCTAATGCATTTAAGGACAATAGAAAATTAACAAATGTCAGAATAGGAAACAACGTTGCTAAGATTGGTGATAAAGCATTTTCAGGTGATAAGAAATTGACGAAAATCACAGTATCTTCAAAGTTATTAACGAGAGTTGGCAAAAATGCTTTTAAGAATATCAATAAAAAGGCTGTGATAAAAGCGCCGGCTTCTAAGCTCAATAAATATAAAAAGATAATGAAGAATAAGGGCCAAAGTTCTACAGTAAAAATAAAGAAGTAACAAAAAGAAAAAATGAAAGGGGGTGTCGAATCACGATTTTTAAGGGACCGAATACAAGATAAGCATGTTCCGCAGAATTTTGTGGGAGTATAAAATAGAGTGTGTAAGTTCCTAAAAAGAGCTTCACACTCCTTTTTGTCAGAATGTTCTTAACATGAGAAGTGCAGCCGTATGAATTGGCATCAAATGATATTTATATCGATTTTCAAACCGCTTCCGATTTAGATTCCTATGATTTCGGTACAACATACGCTAAATTTTATGTATCCGATGCCGGCGCACTCAGTGATGTCATAAAAGGCGTGAAAGACCTCGATATCAATTGGAATCACTATAGCCTAATCGATGGTTTTAACGAATCCGTGGTGGATAGGGACTCCATTAAAAATCTTGCCTACTTATTTTTATTGCTGACGGGACTCACTATACTGATCGGTTTCTTTATCATTACACTGATCTTAACCTTACAGTCCAGAGAACGGATTTCGGAAGTGGGAATTTACTTGTCCCTCGGTGTGAATAAAGGACGGATCCTGATTCAGCATTTTGCCGAACTCCTGTTGCCGGCAATACTATCCTTGCTGCCAGCACCTTTTATCAGTGCTTTTCTTTTGAAGGCTCAGGATTATATACAAATAGGCGGAAATTCACCGCAACTACAGCTTTCCGTTTTCGCAACCGTTCTTCTGATCAATTTATGTTTAATCATAATCGCCACTTATGCATCCAGCCTCCGGCTCTTTAACACGAAGCCCAGGGACATATTTGTTAAATTGAGTTAACAGGAGGAATCATTATGAACCCAATCAGACGCGCGTTTCTCTATTTCACACGCAAAACAACCCACAGCGCAATAATGGTCCTGATATTGACTGCAATCTCCATTTTAATTTTGACTGTGCTCTCAACCACCGTTGCAGCGAACCATTATATTCAGCAGATAAAAAATAGTTTCAGCAAAAATATCACCTTGTCCACCTATCGTTCGACCGATGTTCTCACTACCGAAAACATCTTGAAGATCGCTGACATGGATGACATCGTCAATTTCAATTGTCTATCCAACACCCTGCCCGCGAGATTGTTAAATCATGCTGAGAAACCATTAAATGTTTACACAAAAAAGGATACTTTGGTGAGCCCGGGCTTTGAACATGCGGGGACGATACGGAGCAACTCGTCCTCAGAACAGGATGAATTGTTCGCCGATGGGACGTTTGAGCTGATCTCCGGGAGACATCTTAATAAAAATGACAAATGGAAGGTATTGATTCATGGAAATTTAGCAGAATCTAACGGTTTAACCGTGGGAGATTGTATCGGGCTGGATTTTCCAAAGGAGATCGTTACAGACCTTTCCAGAGATTATGACACGGCAAATATGGATTTAAAACGAATCAATGTGGAAATCGTTGGTATTTTTCAGACAGCACAATCGGTGAATGAAGCTGCCGGATTGCAATTATCCCATTTGCTCTACGAGAATAACTGCTATATCGATATGAACACCTATTCTTCCTTTTTTGGATTAGAAGGGAGCACTTTTTTTCACAAAGTGATGTTTACGATTTCTAATTCTGCCGAGTTAGCCGATGTCGTTAACGTGATTCAAAATATGGAATGGATTGATTGGTCTAACTGCAGTATTTGGTCTGATATTAATGAATACGGTCCGACGCTTGATGCACTTTCTTCTTTAAAAGATTTATTGAAAATAGGGCTTTTGCTTATTCTGCTCGTCTGCTTGTTGATATTAATCATCATCATCTCCTATGTGGTGAAGAGGCGCAAGAAGGAAATCGGCATTTTATTAGCCCTCGGCATCACTCCGAATTCCATCTTAATACAGCACATCACCGAGGCTCTGCTTTCCACCATTGCGGCAATCCTCTTATCCATAATTTTAAGCGGCGGCATCGTAAAGAGTGGGAGTGACTATTTGTTAAACACCACAGTAAATCAAACAACTGAAAACGGCTCTGCATCCCATAGTGAACCAGGAACTTTGACGGCAAAATTAGGGCTTACACTTTCTCCTGCCACAGTGTGGAGTGTCGCCCTTTTAGAATTTGCTTTAGTGACGTTATCCGTCATCGCCGTAAGTGTCCCATATATGCGTAAGAAGCCAAAAGATCTCATTAAAATATAAATTTAGGAGGTATCTCTATGTTAGAACTCAAAAATATCAGTTTCTCATATAATCGCAGCACCTTCGTGTTAAAGAATTTAAATGCAGCCTTTTATCCTGGAAAAGTTTATGCCATTATAGGCTCCTCTGGCTGTGGAAAAACCACATTGCTCTCCCTTTTAGGCGGATTGGACATTCCGGATGAGGGTACCATTTTCTTAAATGGCAGACCCATAAATGAAAAAGAGCTCCCGGATTATCGTCGGAAAGAAGTAGCCTTTATTTTTCAGAATTTCAACCTCATCGATTATCTCACCGCCGAATAGAATTTAAATCTCGTTTCCACTTTGGATGCGCTTCCCGTATTGGAAAAGGTCGGGATCAACAAGAAATTGGCAAAACAAAACGTGCTAAAACTCTCCGGAGGTCAACAACAGCGTGTGGCAGTCGCCAGAGCGTTGATTTCTGATGCCTCTATCTTGTTGGCGGATGAACCCACCGGGAATCTGGACGAAGGGAATACAAGCGCCATCACAAAATTATTAGTCCACCATGCGCACCACCTTGAGGATAAGTGCGTGGTCATCGTTACCCATTCCATGGATGTAGCGAATCAGGCGGATGTGGTGTTGAGCCTTGAAGGCGGGGTGTTGAAGCAAATCAGATCAGGGAATATTCCCGGAGTGATGCTCTAAAATTTTCTGGTTTTTCGTGTAGCATTTTTAACTCCTCATAGGTGTTAAGAGTGAAAGGAGGGTTAGATGCATGGATCAACAATCGTTGCGTTTGGATGATTACACTGAAAAAGTGATTCAATATTATTCAGATATGGTATATCGTCTTGCCTTTGCGAGAACAGGAACAAAGCATGATGCTGATGATATTTTTCAAGAGGTCTTTTTTCGCTATGTGAAAAAGAAACCGGTATTCCAGGAGGAGGAACACCGAAAGGCTTGGCTCATTCGAGTTACAATAAATTGCTCAAATAACTTTTGGAGTTCTTTGTGGAATAAAAGGACACAGGAACTTAGTGATGAAATGTTATTTGAAACAAAAGAATCCATAAACCTATACTTTGAATTGCAACAATTACCACCCCAATATCGTGAAGTTATTCATCTGTTCTATTACGAAAATATGTCACTTGAAGAAATAAGCCTTGCTCTTAATAGAAAGAACTCAACAGTAAGAACTCAACTCACAAGGGCACGAGCTATGCTGAAAAAATTTATGAAGGAGGCAGATTATGTTTAGAGAACAATATAACCAACTCATTAATGAAGTTTGTCCGGATGAAAATTTACTGCATGATACTATTCGAAAAGCTAAGAAAATTGAAAGAAAATCGCGCATTAAAGTTTATTCATTCCGTAAGCCAGCAATAGCCTTAGTATCAATTTGTCTTTGCTTATCACTCGCATTGCCAGTTTTAGCTGCTACGGTAGAACCGATATATGAGCTCATGTATATGGTTTCTCCATCCATTGCACAGTTTTTTATGCCTGTTCAAAAATCCGATGAAGATAATGGTGTGAAAATTGAGGTTGTATCAGCCTACATCCATGATAATACGGCAGAAATTTATATAACTCTGCAAGATTTAACGGAAAATCGCATTGATGAAACAACAGATCTTTTTGACAGCTACTCTATAAACCGCCCATTTGACAGCCAGGCACATTGCGAACGTGTGGGATATGACGAAAGCACAAGGACAGCTACATTTTTAATTACCATAGATGAATGGGGCAGTAAAGATATTGCAAGAGATAAAATAACTTTTTCTGTAACACAGTTTTTAAGTAACAAACAAACATTTAACGATATTGAAATCCCTTTATCTCTTTCATCAATCGAAATTGCAAAAGAAACACAAATTGTTTCAAATATCACAGGTGGTGGAGGAGTCAATTATAATGAATTTGATGAAGAAAATCCGGTTGCTTTAATTCCTTCTTTACCTATGAGTGAATTTCCTGTGGATGGAATCGATATGACGGGTATAGGATATATTGATGGGAAGCTTCACATACAAACGGCGGTTACTGATAGTTTAGAAAAGGATAATCACGGCTTCTTTTACTTAAAAGATAGCAATGGCAAAAAAATTGATTACAGCTATAATTTTTATTTTATAAAACAATCCGAGCAACCAGGGCGAATTGACTATTGTAACTATGTTTTCGATATCCCTCAAAGTGAAATTGCAAGCTACACCTTATATGGAGATTTTGTGATTTCCGGTACTATAACGAAAGGAAACTGGAAAGTTACATTTCCTTTACAATACCAAAGAGAATGAGCAATATGCTTATTTACGGCTGGCGCGTTTACGATACATAAATCGTAAAGCGCCAGCTCCAATTTTTTATTTCAGTGACTCAAGTATCAGATCTTTTTCTCCCATTTCAACACAGATAACAGTATCGATCGGATGGAAATCAGACTCATCTTCAGAGATATCAAACATCCAGCAAGAGTCCCCTTCACAGCTTTTAACACAGCTGCCGGTAACCGGTTTGCCGCTGTGAAGCAGATAAGCTTTTTCAATGGTATTGGCAATATTGTTCAGTAACAGTTTCTTTACAGGCTTTTTCAAGTGAATGTATAAACGGTAATCTTTGCCGGTAAAGATCACATTGTCCATTTCATAGACATAATGAGGAACAGGCTTTGTTGCATAAACACTGTCTCCACTGCATTTTAGATATTCCGCTATACAATCAAGGATGCGGCAGCTTTCTTCGGGAATACTTCCGTCAGATTTTGGACCGATATTCAGCAGGTAATTACCGCCGCGGCTGTTGATTCTAAGCATTAAGTGTATGATCTGCTCCGGGTTTTTCCAATTATGATCATGTTTACTATAAGCAAAAGTATCATTTAGAGTGGCTGGAACCTCCCAATCTCCGTGAAATGGAAGTGACGGGATTGCATTGTCACCTGTTGTCATATAATCACCAATCTGGTTGCCAATTCTGCCGCTGACTATGCAGTTAGGCTGTATGGATTTAATCAGGTCATAAATCTCCTGACTTTCTTCTTTTGTACATCCCATTGGAGTATCCAGCCAGAGCATGTGGACATCACCGTAGCCGGTAAGCAGTTCTTTAATTTGAGGGAGGCATTTCTCATCCAAATAACGGCGAAAGTTCTTTCCGCTGTTATCTTTCTTGTGTATATATCCGTCGGGATGATGCCAGTCCTGGGCCTGAGAGTAATAAAGGCAGAATTTCACATCATACTTGCGGCAGGCTTCTCCCAGTTCCGCCACGATATCACGTCCAAAAGGCGTTGCATCTACAACATTATAGGAAGAGCAATGTGAGTGATAAAGTGCAAATCCATCGTGATGCTTTGCAGTAAATGTCAGGTATTTCATCCCCCAGTCCCGTGCCTTGCGGACATATTCATCGGCATTGAATTTTACCGGGTTGAATTGGGCTGTCAGTTTTTCATATTCGGGAATAGGGATATCCAGATCGTTCATAATCCATTCTGCAATATTATCTGTCACTTGTCCGTTGTATTCTCCTGCTAAGATGGAATATAGTCCCCAGTGGATAAACATTCCGTATTTCGCTTCCTTAAACCATTTCTGTTTTGTATCATACATAGCGGCATCTCCTTTGATTTTTTGTGCTTGCATAAGTAGAACTTTTATTTTTTCATGTTAACATACCAATATTATAAGATTGACATCAGGAAAAAGGCAATATAATATTATAATGAAAGGATGTGATTTTTTGACTTTTCCGGATGTCATTACAAAAGTTATCCACTGCGTATATTACCGCAATAACCAAGACTGGAACTATCCTGTAAATATCTATCCCTATAATACCCTTTATCTTGTTTTGGATGGTGATGGTGAAATTCTTATTGGTGACCATATGATCCGTCTGCTGCCGGAACATGCGTATTTAATACCGCCAAACACACAGTTTTCCTGTAAGTGCAGTCATTATATAGAAAAGATATATATTGATTTACACGCGGAACTGCTGCCAGGACTGGATATTTTTGGTGCCTTGAATGGGATTGCTTCTGTGTCCCTTGCCAGGGATGAGATTCTGGCTGTGATCAGCCGCAGCAGCAATCCAATTTCCTCTGGGGACAACCCGGCATTTATTATTTTGGAACCCAATTCTTTCTGCGATAAGCTCTGGTATGATGCTTTTTTGTTAAAGCTTCTTTCACTCCTGATACCGGAAAACTGGACATCTCCAGATAGTCAGATCATGCGCCATCGGGCTATTTTAGATGATATTGATGTCAATCTTTCAGCAGCATTGCGGATGAGCGAAATCGCCGATAGACACGGCTGGCATCCTTCCACTCTCAGCAGGGCATTTCAAAAGGATTTCGGCTGCAGCATCAAAACATATGTGGAAAAACTGCTTTCCGCCCGACTCCGCCAGGAACTGGTAACCACTGATAAAACCATTAAAGAATTGGCAGCGCAGTATCAATTTTGTGATGCTTACTATTTGTCTGCTTTTTTTAAGCGGCAAGAGGGAGTTTCGCCAAGGGAATACAGGCTTGTTAATAGGAGAATAGAACTGCATACAGATGTATTGAAAGGTCAGATTCATGAAGCGAATGATTGTTAATGTTTCAGTTAATGGATATCAAAGCGGTCAAAATGTGTGTTTATAATGTAAGAAATATGCACCTATAGATGTTTGAGTCTGGTAATGGAAAATGGTATTAAAATATTCATACCTTAAATACTACTTCTTAATACATAGATTAATTTTTTGAAAATTATTATGCTAAAATGACAGACGATACTATTTATAACATACTACAGACTTGTTAAAGTAATAAGTAGTAGTCTATCAGAAAATGGATCAATATGGATCCAAAAAATTGTAGCATTTAAATTGAACAGAAATTATCTAACAAAAAGGAGAATGAGGTATGAAAAGAAAAATAATAACAGTAGTTTTATCTCTGACATTGGTAACAACCATATTTTCAGGTTCAGCAGCTTCTGCATCTGCTAGTGCAAAATCTGATTACCAGATGGATACCGTATCAGAAAGATATGTGGAGGCAGGAAATACAATTCAGTTTTTAGGGTATAACAATCGGGTTTGGCTTACAATTGACTATAGTAACAATTCCATGAAAGCCACGGCATCTGGTGTTAATTCAAACGGAGCATTTGGTTATTCCAGGTACGTAGATGTTGAATACTATGATAAAAATGATAATCTGGTATTTCGTGAGTCAATACTTGGAGTATCCAATGGACAAGCTCTTGCAAAGAAGATCAATAGTCAACCCTATCAGAAAGGTGCATATTTTGTAATTAATCATCAGGAACAGTATACACGCTTTAAAATATCCAGAAATGTACTCGGGGGCTATAATTTTTCAAACGGCAGTCCTATAGATGCAAGCAAAGGACGTTTTTATATTGGAGGAGATTATTTAGAGTATACAGCAGAAAAAAAATCAGTTCTTTTGACGGAATTGCAGGATGCTGTTCAGGAGGCGAAACAATATAAGGCGCAAGATTATACACCTACCAGTTTTAACCGGTTGCAAAATGCAATAGAAATGGCGGAAAAAGAAATGGCCGCCGGAACAACAAACGCTAATTTAAAAGACTTAAAAGCGTTAATTGCAGAAATGACCGGTAAATTAGAACAAAGTAATACCATTATTTTACAAGGACATTATAACTATAACCAGGTAACCATTAAATTTGATTATGCAAACAAAAAATTGATAACAAGTTATAATAATGGGGTGCCTCATCCTGGATTTGGAAATAATCTTTACTGCAGTGTATACGTTTTAGGCAAAGATGGTAATATGAAGGCAAGCGTAGCTTTAAAAGGAAATGAAGAAAACCGGAAAATAGCAAATGCACTGAATAATCTGCAAATAGAAAAGGGCGATAAAATTATGCTCTTACACGAAGAGTCTGCATCACGCTTAAAAGTTATGGGGACTGTTCAGAATGTATCAAAAGATTATCGTTATAAACGACTGTCAATTTTTACAGTTGGTGATGAAAATCTGATTTTTGACGGTGAAGGTAAGTCTGCAGAGTTAGCAGAATTGTCTAATTAAAATTATTAGAAATTTTAAATACACATACAGAATACTGCTTAAACTCAAGGCTTATCAGCAATAACTTAGGTTTTGTGAGTTTGATTTACTACTAATTTACCACTTAGGAAAGAGCTTTGATATGATAATATGATTAAGCACATAGAAAATATATGCTGAAAGCAAAAACCGTAGATTATATGTAACTCACTAATTAGTAATACATAATCTACGGTTTCTCTTTTGGGAATTTTTAACTTACTAATATTTTCCCATGATACCACCACCTTTTTTTAGTCATCCTCAATATATTTCTTTCGCAAATTAATTACCTATTTATAAATTCTAATATTTTACCATTAATATAATCTGGTTTGCTTACAGGGAGCAGATGGGACGCCCCATCAACTATTTGTAAGTCTAAATTACTGATTATACTTTTTGCACGCTTGGCTGCTTTGTGTATAGAAAATGCAAATTCCTTTTCTCCAAACATAACAAGAACAGGCATTTTTAAATTTGATAAATGCTCTTTTTTTAACCATTTAGGAAAACTGGCATTTGAGTTCATATTCATTACTGAAATTGTAAATTGCTTAATTAAGCTATCAGGAAGTGGTTTTTCCTTTTCATTTGCCCACCCAATATAAGTTTCTACATTTTTTCTTGTTGGACTGAATCCCATTTTCATTATTTTTATCAAAAACGAATTGTACATTTTTGCAAAAGTTTGTACGGGACTTAAAAGTATTAATCTTAGTACATTTTCTGGGTAAAAGCCGGCATAATTGGCAACATTCCAACCGCCTATTGAAAGTCCACAAAGGTAAACTTTGTCTAATCCTAATCCAGTTAAGGTTTCATCTAGCCATTTAGCGTTATCATATGTCGTTTTCATTTTCTTTCTCAAAATGCTTTTAGAAGATTCGCCAATCAAATCTATTGCATATACTCTGTAATATTTACTCCAGAATGGTATGTTCTTATACCAAATAGGTGAGCCACAACTTGCCGCATGGAGTAATACTAATGGTGGATTTCCCCCATCTCCACTACATATCACATGGCTTTGACCAAAAGATGTAGGAATATATCGCTCAATGTAAGGAACAGAGAATAGATTAAGTGATGACTCATATGCCTCAAAATATTCTATTTGACTTTCTATTGTCCGAAAATTTAAGCCTTTTTCCATATCTATTCTCCTGTTTCCTTTTGGTACCGCTCTATCAAAATAGTAAAATGCTCAGTGAGTAACTCGGAAATAGTATCATCTTCCCAATGATAATAAGAGCTAGCAAGTGCTGTAGCTATACCATGCACATAAATCCATTGTTTCATATGAAAATTTCTAGCCTCATCATAACTCATTCCAAATTTCTCCATGAGTGCTTGAATGGCAATAGATGCGGGTTGATCAATATCCTGCTCCATTTCTTCAAAAGAGCGTTTCCTCATAAACAAATAATGAAACATTTCCTGTTCTTCTTTTGCAAAACATATATATCCAATGGCAGATGCCTTATATGGAGAATATCGTTTCTTTTTGATTTCATTCTCTATGTATGTTTTATAAGTCTTTTGAATTTCTATTTTTATTGCTTCTTTTACTTCATTCATCCCAAGGAATGATAGATAAATTGGCTGTGTTGAACAATTTAGTTTTTTCGTTAAACTTTTTGTATTAATAGCATCCATTCCACCTTTACGAAAAATAGCTAGTGATGCATTAAGAATTTTATCTCTTGATATTATTTTTTTTGCTGGCATATGTACTCTCCTTTGAACAATAAATTTATTTATCAATAATATGTTTTATTTTATATTTTATTTTTCTTTATGTCAAGAAATATAACAAGCCAAAGCTATCTGATCCCGTAAAAACAGCAGCAGGAAAAGATATCAGGTCAAAAACACATCATATTCAGTCAAAAATTAACAATATTATAACGAAATATTCGATAATTTTACTTTTTCCCTGAATTAAGCAATTTTCAGTCAATTATGTTAAATTTACTTTCATATGTAAGATTGATATAATTTATAAGTAGCATTGTTAGTAATCATAGGCAGAACGACTAAACTATTAAGGTATATAAATCCTATGAATCGTAAATTTTTACAGGGAAAAAGGAGAAATGATAATGAAAAAGAAACAATTCACAAAGCGATTGCTTTCTGGTTTTGTGGCAATATGTATGTTGATGACCGTTCCCTCCTGGACGGCTTTCGCAGCCAGTGAGGAAACAAAAGTAGCATGGACAGCAGATGAGAAATCGGATATCTATCCTGCAGAAAGTATGGAAACGGAAGCAAAATGGATAACAGGTGGAAATTCTGATGCCGCAGAAACAGCAAGCACAGAAATTGATGCTGTTGGAACAACAATGACAGAATCAGATATCGCTGGAACAGCAGGTATGGAAATTGATGTCGCTGATACAACAATGACAGAATCAGATACCGCCGCAACAGCACCCACAGAATCAGATGAAACTAATAAATCAGCAGGTTTAGAATCAGGTGCCGATCCAACAGCGAGTAAGGAATCTGACACCAATTGGACAGCAGTAGAAGAAACAGATTCTGCAGTTGTCTATAGCAGAAACTGGATTACGACCAATGAGGGCGGTCAGAGCAGTGGTCATGCCAAGCAGACCAACTCTGCCGGAGCAACGGCATCCTTTACCTTTCAGGGAACGGGGGTTCGCTGGATTAGCCAGGTAGATCCTACCTATACAACTCCAGCCAAGGTTTACCTGGATGGAGAATTAATGAAAACCGTAAGTTCTTTCGATGCAGATACAAACTATTACCAGAGAGTAATTTATTCCCTGGTTGGAATACCGGACGCTCAGCACACGTTAAAGATTGAGTGTCAGGGCTCCACGTACATTGAAGTAGATGGATTTGCATTTACTACGGATACATCATCGGTACAGGCAGATAAAATAGATGTATCACCTGCTTCTTTATCACTCCGTAAGGGAGATACTCAGCAGATGAAAGTATCTGCTAAAAGCGGCATTTCCGATATTTATGGGGCTGAAGCGGCATTTGCCAGTGAGAATGAAGCAATAGCCACGGTTGATGAAAGTGGATTGGTTACAGGAAAAGACACCGGATCCACCTTTATCACGGTAGCTGTGAATGGTCTTGAACCGGTAAAAGTTCCTGTGGAAATAGCTGTGGAAGCACAGATGAGGCGTGTGATTGACAATGAACATCCACTTATCATTCACCATATGCAGCGTGAATTTAACAGCAACTTACCGGGAACGATACAGGGCGGTCACAATGTGAAGGACTTCTGGGATAACTTGCCGGAAAGAACAAAGCCCTATCAGGCACTTGTAATTCATGGCGGTTACTATATGAACAATAATTATGTAGTGCGGGGGCTGACACAGGAACAGTTTTACCGTCAGCAGGCGGATCTGTGCAATACCTATAACATCCCGTTTTTCCTTATGATAGGTAACTCTTATACCTCTGATGTGATGTCGGATGCTTTGGTAGAGGAATTTTTCCAAACATATCCTACTTTTTTAGGAGTTTCTTATTCTGAGTGCCATATGAAAAACTATGCTGACGATGTTGCAAATAAGCTTGAAATCTGCAACCGGTACGGAGGATACATATGGTATGCGGATCAGGTTCTTTCGGCACAATTCACAAATATGCTGAACACGGATACTTTTGTACAGGCTGCCAAAAAGTACAGCAAGAATCTGATATTGATGCACAAGACCTCCACTCCCAATTCCGGCAATATGGGAACAAATGCATCAGAAGGAGTTATAGAAGGAGCATGGCTGTCCGGTCTTGCCGATAACTGGGGAACCCTTACGGATTCCTGGATGTGGTATATCGACGGTTATTGGAAGCTGTATGGAGGACAGGGAGGCGGTATTGCCTCAGGCGGTGCAGAAGAGTGCCGCGGTCCATTTGCTATGCCGGATCAGTTGTTTGCCTATCGTATGATTCAGGAGGGACTCAGCGGAGCTACCGTGTTTAGTTTTGAACATCCGGTTGGAGCCGAAGGCGTGCGCAATACATTATCTTCTACCTATACGGATATTGTGGACAAAGCAACACAATTTTTGCTGGATGCAAAGATACCTGACCGAAATGAGGTTGCTGCCAAAACCAAAGTGGCAATCACTACAGAAAAAGGGCAGGTCAGCAGTATATTGACTACGGCACCTATCTATAATACCCTTTATGGTGATACCGGAGCCGGGGGTGCCTATAAGTCCATGGTTACCAAATCCACCGGACGGTATGGAACCATTCCGGTTATTCCATCTCTTGTTACAAACGAGTTTAAGACGAAATACGAAGGGAAGATGGATTTTATAAACAACGATAACAGTAAAGCTTTGAATAGTACCCAGAAAGTACTGGAATACTTTGATAACCGTTATCCGGAGACCTACACGGGGAATGGATATGCAGAAAAACTTGACAATCAGTGGTTTACCTACAATAGTCTGTGGGAAACGCAAGGGAATCAAAACGTTTCTCTGGCACTGGATCATGGTTTTGCCGATTCCGTGGATATCAGCTATGATAACTTCACTTATCTGGTAATCACGGATCAAGCGGACAAAACCAGTGTAAAATTCAACAACTTTTTGCTGGACAAGGACGATGTATGGAACGGATATAAAAATATTAACGATCCAAACGGAACCGTACATTGGGATACAGATAATAACAGTATGTGGCCCAATTATATCTGGAGAAGTGTCATTCCAAATGAATTCCGTCTGGATGAAACGAATCGAAATGCGTCAATTACAATCCATGGCTTAAAAGAGGAACCCAGGATTGTGGTAACTGACGGGATGTATGACGATTATCATAAGAAAAACCAGTATACGATCTCGGATGGGGAATGGGACGGTTCAACCGGAACTTATACCTTCCAGCTCAGCGCAAACGGATGGGTTGAGTTTGATGTGCTTCCCAAAACGGCTGGAGTTGTCCAGGAAACGGATCTTACTTTAACCAATGACAGCGCTGTGGACTTTGCTGGTTTGTCAGAAGAATCCCCGCGTATTGAAACAGCAGATGGTTCCATCACAGGAATTACCCTGAACATGATGGAAGACTTTGATTTTGGACAGTCTTTCACCCTGAATGCAAATGTATGGCCCACAGATACTGCTAATAAGCAGGTAACGTGGAGCAGTTCTGCCTGGGGCGTGGCTACCGTAGCAGGCGGCAAAGTAATTGCCAGGCATCCGGGTACGGCTGTTATTACGGCTGAGACAGCAAACGGAATTAAGAAAACAGTCAGAGTAACCGTAAAAGACCTTCCCACAAAGGTGACCGGGGTTAAATTTTATAAAGCTCAAAATGGTATTACAGGTTCTGTTTCTCCTTCCGATGTGAGGGTAAAGGTTGACGGCACCGTGGCTTTAATCGCAGATACCATTCCTGCTATGGCGGTAAACCGTAAGCTTATTTATAAAGTGGAGGATCCCACGTTGGCTAGTGTAACACCGGAGGGTGTTGTAAAAGGATTGAAATCCGGTCAGACCAGTGTGACAGCTACCTCGGTGGACGGAGGCTTTACAGACACTTGTAAACTCTTTGTAGATGCAAAGGCAGTACAGTCCAAACCTGTCACGGCTCTTTCCATCAGTGTTACGGAAGCAGTCATGAACATGGGTGAAGGAATGGATATCACTACGGCAACGGTACCTGAGGATGCCTCACTGCAAAGAGTCGTATGGTCCACAGAAGACGAGCAGATTGCCGAAATCAGTGATGACGGTATCGTTGGAAGGGCTATGATTCTGGCGAAGGGTCCTGGTACCACCACCATTCACGGATATACAGAGGATGGCGGCAGGGAGGCAGTCATTAAGGTAACGGTTCTTGAGCCGAAAGCCGCGGTAGACAAAACGGACCTGAAGAAAAACATCGATGCAGCAGAAGTTCTAAAAGCCAATCCCTTAACCGATTTGGTTCCCGCCACGAAAGAAAAATTTGAAACAGCCCTGTCAAATGCATGGGAAATTTATAACGACACCGCTGACAGCTATACACAGCAGGATGTGAATGATGCCGCTTCAGAATTGGTTTCCCGCACGCAAGAGCTTTCTCTTGCAGCCAACCGGGAGGGGTTGAAAGCTGCGGTGGAAGAGGCAGACCGCATTATAAAATCCGATGAATACGTTCATGACGAGATGCTAAAGGCATATACAGCCCTGCGTGACGAGGCAGCCAGCCTTCTTGCAGGACCAACAGTGGCAGACACCGAATACAGCAAGAAGATGACAGCATTATCAGAGGCAAAAGAAAAGCTAACCAGAAAGCCTGTGGTTTCATTGGAGTTAACTGCCCTTGAACAGCAAATTGCCCTTGCAGAACAGGCAGACCTCAATCGATATCTGGATTTGCCTGAAAAAAAGGAGTTTTCAAATTTATTATTGGCAGGGAAAAATCTCCTTGAAAATGCAAAGAAACCAGGCACTGCTGTTAACCAGACGGAAATAGATACGGCAGCAGACAGTCTGAGTAAAGCACGGTTAAATCTTAAACTGAAGCCTTCCAAGACTTCGCTTGAAGCATTACTGAAAAAAGCAGCTGCTATAAATCTTTCTAATTATACAGAGGCATCTGCTTCCAGTTTAAAAGCAGCTGTCAATGGGGCAAAAGCGGTGATTAATCATGCACTGGCACAAGAGCAGGATGTGAAAAATGCTGAAAAAGCCCTTAGCCAGGCTATGAGTAATTTAGTTCTTAAAGAAAGTGAAGAAAAGGCAAAAATAAAAGATTTAAAGGTTACTGTAAAAGCCACGCTATCATCCTATAAGACAATAAAGCTGACATGGAAAAAAGTGAGCGGAGTGGACGGCTATCAGGTACAGCGGCGTTCCGGTTCAAAATGGATTACCGTCAAAGACCTGAAAAATACTTACTCCAGCTTCAGCTTTACCCAGGGCAGTCTGGGCAAGTCCTATACACTTCGGGTTCTGGGATATAAATCCTTTCGTGACGGCAGGACATATACCCAGGGCAATGCCGTAACCAAGAAGGCGATTCCTCAAAAGGCTGCGGTTAAATCCACCAATCATTCCTCAACTTCAATCAAGCTGAGCTGGAAGAAGATAAACGGCGTTAACGGATATGTAGTAATGCAGAAAAATGGAAGCAGATGGAAAACTCTTTTTGATACAAAGAGTTCCAGGACAACATCCTATCTGGTGTCCAACCTGACCCCGGGAAAGAACTATACCTTTGCAGTAAAAGTTTATAAAAAGAACAGCAAAAAGAAAAACATTTATGGTGAATATTCGGCATTGAAGATAAAAGCCGTACCGGCAGCGCCAAGAAGCATCAGCGCAAAAGCGTCTAAGGGAAAGGTGAATATTCAGTGGAAGAAACAGACCGATGTGAGCGGCTACCGGATACAAAGAAAAAGTGGAAGCAAGTGGATTACACTATCATCAAAGATCGGCGCAAAAGCAACAACCTATACGGATGGGAAAGTAAAAAAAGGCAGTAAATATGCTTATCGCCTCCAATCCTATAAGACCGAGAAAGGAAAAGTTTACAGCGCCAGCAGCAAGGAAATTACAGTAACAGCTAAATAATGAAAAAGAAGCTCTGTGGATACTCATCAGTTTTGTGTATCCGCAGAGCTTTCTTTGTATGAATAAAATCATATTTTGAGGATGTGATTTTATATCGTTATACAATTTTGGTTTTGCCGGGAAAGGGACGCTTTGTAACATCTACAAAGCGTCTTTTTCCAACAACATCTAAATTTAACACAATATATAAAAATATTAGCAGTACATATAAAAATATTATATGTAAATTGCTGTCTGATTTCTTTATACTGATTACATCTTGATCGAAGAGATAAAAAATTAAGGAGGAAGAAAACATGAAAAGAAAGGCAGTAATGAGGATTTTTGCTTTCAGTGCAGTGACAGTGATGGTGATGGGGGCGATGGCAGGATGCGGTACACGGGGCGGCAGTGCAGCCAAAACGGATGATACGACGAAAGGATCCGGCACTGAGGCTGGCAGAGAGACCGGCACAAAGGCTGATGGAGAAACTGATGTGGCTGGCGGGGAGACTAATACAGCAGCTGGCGGTGAAGAGGTAATGATTGGCTCAGCAATTTATAAGTTCGATGATACCTTTATGACCGGTGTCAGGACAGCTATGACCGATCAGGCGAAAGCAGCCGGCGCAGAACTGGAATTGGTGGATTCCCAGAATAAGCAGCCTACCCAGAATGAGCAGGTAGATACTTTTATTACAAAAGGGGTTACGGCACTGGCAATTAATCCGGTTGATAGAACTGCGGCAGCTCCAATTATTGAAAAGGCAAAAGCGGCAGGTCTTCCGGTTGTATTTCTGAACCGCGAGCCGGAAGAAGCAGATATGCAGAGCTATGATAAAGTCTGGTATGTAGGTGCGAAAGCAGAACAGTCCGGTCAGCTCTCCGGTGAAATTATTGCAGATTATTTCAAAGCACATCCGGGCGCTGACAAAAACGGTGACGGTACCATCCAGTACGTTATGCTTCAGGGAGAGCCTGGGCATCAGGATGCAACTCTGCGTACAGAATATTCAATCAAAGCAATTGAAGAGGGTGGCTTCAAAACAGATAAGCTGGCAGCCGATACTGCAATGTGGGATAAAGCAAAAGCAACCGATTTGATGAAAGCGTTTATTACAGGTCAGGGATTGGATAAAATTGAGGCTGTTATTGCAAACAATGACGATATGGCATTAGGAGCTGTAGAGGCATTAAAGGCAGAAGGCTACAACAAGGGCGATGCAGCGAAATACATACCGGTTGTTGGCGTGGATGCTACCGCACCGGCACTGGAAGCAATGAAAGACGGTTCTTTGTTAGGTACTGTATTGAACGATGCCGACAATCAGGGAAAAGCGACGATCAATGTGGCTAAAGCAGCGGTTGAGGGCAAAGAAATTAATGAAGAAAATGTTGGTTATCCCGTAACAGACGGCAAGTATATCTGGATTGATTATGTAAAAGTTACGTCTGACAATTATCAGGATTATATGAAATAAAATAAGGCACAGAACAGGATAGGGTGAAAAATATTTCACCCTTTCTGGCAGAAAGGGGAATGGACGCATGGGAGAAACCATATTGGAAATGAAAAATATCACGAAGGTGTTCCCTGGTGTTAAGGCGCTGGATAATGTTAGCATTACCGTTAAAAAAGGAAGCGTACATGCTTTGATGGGAGAAAACGGAGCTGGAAAATCCACACTTATGAAGTGCCTGTTTGGAATTTACCATGAGGATGGTGGAGAGATTATCCTGGACGGTAAGCCGGAAAAAATCATGAGTTCAAAGCAGGCTCTGGATCTGAGCAATATAGCCGTGGATGACAGCCGCGTAGAACTTCCGGAAGCTATGGCATATGTAGCAGCAGATCTTTGGGATGAAAATTTAGAAGCAAAGGTTATCACACCGAACTTAGAATCAGGAACAATTCCGGGACACGGTGTCAAAGTTTTCAGAATTAAAGCAGCGCAGGCTGGTGATACGGATAAGTTAGCAGGAGTGAAATTCAATTCCGAAAAGATCGTAAATACGGATGAGTCCTTTACCATTCGTGCAGAAGTTGAGAATCTGGGTACGGTGGCTATGAATGATCTTGAAGCCGTAATACAGGTACCACAAGGATTTACAGCCGAACCGGCAGACAAAGTTTCTAAGACACTTGCAGCTGGTGAAAAATCAGCCATGTCCTGGAATATAAAAGCCCCTGAAAGTGAGCTGGAAGATAAGATCAGCCTGGAACTGTCCTATCAGTATGCAGATGAGGCTGAGCCCCGGACCAAGCATCTGGAAAATAATATTTCTGTGAAAAATGCACCGGCTGACATGCTGGTCTTGGGAGATATGGAATGGATGAGTGCCAAAGACGGATGGAAGAACCAGCCGTTAAGGAATAAGTCGATTAGCGGTAACAAGATAACGATTCAGGATACCGGATATGACAGCGGTGTCGGTACGAATTCACCCAGCGAAGTTAAAATATACCTTGGGGGAAGAGATTACCGCTTTACAGCCGTGGCGGGAATAGATGATGAGGCAATTGATGATTACAATCAGACGGGTGCCTCCTACCAGCCGCCTCAGGTGACCTTTGAACTTTGGGCGGACGGAGCCAGGATCTATGATTCCGGCATGATCAATTTGGAAAATCCGAAGATCGATATAGATCAGGTGATTCAAAATTGCAGAGAACTTGTTCTAAGAGTCACAGATGGCGGGAATACCAATGCCTATGATCATGCAGACTGGGCAGACGCCAAATTTCAGAGTATGGATTCCAGTGAGGAACACAGCATCACCATTGAACAGACAGAGAACGGATCAATAACCACCAATCCGGAAAACGCGGTCATAGATGGGGGAAATGTTGAGATCACTTTTACGCCGGACCCAGGTTTTCAGGTGGCAGATCCCACTGTAAACGGTGAAATTGTAGAACTTACCAACGGAAAATATATCCTGAAAAATGTGACATCAGATGTCACCATCAGTTCCCGTTTTGCAGCAGATGCAGAAACGCAAATCAATATTGCCCTGGAAGCAGCGGCTAAGTCTCCCGCAGGCCCCTCTTTAAAATTCCTATCTGACCA
>UQGG01000060.1 GCA_900540475.1 uncultured Robinsoniella sp.
CCATGCCAGTTTCCCACGCCCATCTTTTCGTACACTACCTATCATTTACAAAGCGTCCTTAATCAGCTAAACCCCAATATAGTGTTTTATAACCGGTTAGACTACTAGTAGAATAAACCCTTGCATTATTCTTACAGTTATGTTATATTAAAAAATAATAAGAGATTCAGATTCACCCGATCTATTTATGTGTATTTAATGATTTTTCATTTTCTGTGCAAACTTCTGATTTATTCAAATCAAAAACCCCTATTTGTTAAGCAAAGTATGATGATACGTATATATTTAAAAGTTATTCTCTTTTTCATGTAATATATGTATAATGGTACATTTGCACGTGAAGGAGAGTGCTGTCGCTGGAAGGAATTTCGTATCAAAACAAAGATATTTTATCTAAAATTTTTGCTGAGTCACTAAAAGAGAAATCATTTTCTGTTTACGGAATCGATTTACCCAAGATCATTGAGGTACTGCCAACCAATCTGCCTGGCATTCAGGTTAATGAGCTGAGATTGGACAATTTGTTTTTGCTGGAAGATAACAGCATTGTACTGGTAGATTATGAAAGTAAATTTTTAAATGACGATATTTTAGATTATCTGGACTATGTCTGCAGAATATTAAAAAGGTTGGGAAAGGGATGGATGGGGGTGAAAATACGGGTTTTAATCCTGTATACCTCCGATGTGGAACAGGCAAACGATGTTCTGGATATAGGATGTCTCACTTTTAAAATTGAGCAGGCATTTCTATGCGGCTTAGATACTGACCGTATTTATGAAAACATAAAGAAGAAAATAAAATGCCGTGATAAACTGACAGATGATGAAAAAATGCAAATGATTATATTACCGTTGACAGTAAAAGGAAAAGAAGATAAACAAGTTCTTCTAAAAGAGATCATCATGTTAGCAAAAAAAATAGAAGATGAAAACGACCGTACGTTTATTATGGCGGGATTGCTTACTTTCGCTGATAAGATTATAAGCAGTCTGCTGGCAGAAGAGATAAGGAGGGAAATTCGTATGTTGAAAGTAGAGAAAATTATATTTGAAGAAGGGTTGAAAGAGGGGATGGAAGAAGGTATCTTGGAAGGTGAACATAGAAATAAGATTAAAATAGCGGAAAATATGATCCGTGCGGGGAAAAACATACAGGAGATTGCTGAAATTACAGAAATGGCAATGGAAGATATCCTGAAATTACCCAAAATGATATCTATAAAGTAAAGGCATCTGCTATTTCTAAAACACCAGCAGAACTTTCCCAAATTGTTCTGCTGGTGTTGAATTTTATTTACGGTACATCTTATAGATCCTGTTCGGTGTGTAGCCAGGAACGGCCTTCTTCCAACTGGATTTACCAATGGTTTTCAAATATTTGTTGGTATACTTACCGGAATTTTTAGTGTCCATGTATTTGAACACGTTATATGCTTTTTTACCGCTGATGCCCATATACAGACCCTGTGCTGTTTCACCGGGTTCGTCAGCATAACTTCTTATGATAAAGGAATCGATCATCGGATTACATGCTGCTTTGTAGTATCCGTATGCGATTGCTGCTGCCTGTACGTCTTCTCCTTTTGAGGAACTGAATCCCTGTTCGGATAAGATAATACGGGTATTTGAGCCATAGTGCTTTTTAACGTAATTGGTTAATACCTGTATATTTTCCATCGTGATATAAGGTGAATCTTCTTTGGAAGAAATAGCACTGTTATTCCAGAAATCTGGACTGGTTAACGGAGCCGGATAGGCGTGAAACGCCACATTCCAATCAATACCGCTTTGCATACTTTTTATTTTCTTAGCAAAGGAATTCATAAAGTCTTTTGCCGTATAACCTGCATCGGCGGTATTCCAGCAATGATCCAGACAGATGAATACTTTGGAATTATTCCAGTTGCTCTTTGCCGCGTTATATAGGGAACGGAAAGCATAAGAGTAAGAATTGATAAATTTATTCTTGCTCATACTTCCTTTATAGTTCCAAAGATTACAGGAATTTACTTCATTACCTAAAACCCAGTTGGATACATGGCATTCACTGGTGCTGAATTTTGAGGCAAGGAAACTGAAGATTGCTTCCATTTTTTCTCTTGCTGCTTTGTTGGAAGTATTCCAGGTGTATAAGATATGTCCTTTACTTCTTGCTTCGGGAGCAATCAAATCCTGATAACTTCCATCTCCCCAATCCAGGCCTAACTGTAGTGTTACATTAATGCCCTTTGAGTTAAATTCGGATACTGCAATTTCATATCCCCTTAAACTGTTAAATCGATAAGTTTTTCCGTTATATTTATAAGTCGTATCCGGATTTGATAAAATAGTGGACGCGTATAAGTTTAGAAATGTGTTCTTTGCATCAACTCTTTCCACATCCTGGGTAGTTGTAAACTGTATCCCTTTTTTGGTTTTACCGGTTTCATAGGCATGTCGGTTTTGGGCAGTGTTTTCGGGACTCGTTACATATTTGGAACTACTGATCACTTTATATCCTTTTTTCTGTTTGACTGCAATGGCGTATTTAGCCATTATATATCCTTTATTGGGTTCGGCAGTATTCAGGGTAAAGCTTACGGAAGTTTTCTTTGTTGATTTTGCAGCTCTTTTTAAAATCTTACCGGAACCCGGATCCACGGTAACGAGATAGTAGTAGGAATCTGTGCTTTTGATCCGTTTTCTGATTTTGGCTTTAATATAAATTTTATCTACACCGCTGCCTTTACAGCTTGTGATTCGTGCTGAATTGGATTTTGGGGCATATTCTTTTAGCTTTTTCCATTTCGCATATACCGAAATGTTACCACTGGTTCCAGCTGTAATATTTTTGATTTGCTTTTTGTATTGATTATCCAGAAACCATCCGGAAAAGGAATACCCATTCCGGGAAGGAGTTCTTAATGTTACATTTTGTGATGTCAAATAGGAAGCAGGATTTCCCTGTGCATTTTTTCCGCCGTTTAATATGTAGGTTATCGTGTACGAAGTATTTTTTGTATTTACTTTATCGGAAGAGGACACTTCCGTTTGGTTTGCTTTCCCACGTTGCTGTTTTGATCCCAATGATATATCCGCAGATTCTTCTTCCGGTTTTGTAAGAGGTTCCGTTACTTTTTCTGTAATTTCACATACTGTAATTTCTGTTTCTGTCATATCCGGTTCTGTAATTTCTGTCTCCTCTTTTATTTCGGTCAGAGGTGTTTCAGATTCGGAAGAAGAGGTCTGGTTATTCGAGTTGAAGTCCGATTCATCTGAAGTTTCAGGATTTCTATTTACAGATTCCGTCGAACTTGGTGTATTGTTCTCGCGTTCTCCTGCTTCAGTTTCATTTGTTTCGGTTTCTGGAAGTCCTGCCATTGTTGCTTGATTCTTTTGATTTTGATAATCCTGTGCCGTATTTGCTGTCAATGGTGCTTCTGCTGCCAGTGCAGTAACTTGGTTCGTAGGTAGAGCTATCGGAATAGTGATTGATAGCGCTAAGAGGACTGCCATTAATTTCTTTTTCATATAAATCTCCCATCCTGCATATTTTTTACGCATTAAAATAATTTAATAGAATAAAAATATATTTAACTTTTATTGCGAAGTGCATAATCTTTTGGAGAGTATCCGTAAGATTTTTTGAAACGTTTACTGAAGTAAAAGACATCCGAATATCCCACCTGCTCCGCTATTTCAGAAATTTTATATTGATTGGATTCTAAAAGCCGTTTGGAGGCCTCCATACGAACATTTGTAATATATTGAAGTATGGAGATATCATTTACTTTCTTAAACACGCTGCCCATATAAGAGGGGTTTAACTGAAAGATGTCACCGATCTGGGCTACGGATAGATCCTGGTTACGGTAGTGTTCATCTATATAGGACATCAGTTTTTTACTCAGTGCCACATCAGAAGGAGAGGTGTCATTTTGCTGGATGCATTGCAGTCCGTAATGGATTGCTGTATTTTTTAAACTTTCCAGTGTATACTCTTCATCCAGTATGGAAGAAATAAATTCATTTATATTTGTGGTTGTATTCTCCAGTATGTGATAATAAATATGGAAGGTCATAAATAATTCCGTTACGATCAGATACAGATAGTCCACACTGTGCTTTTTCTCAATGGATGAAAATAACTCTTCAATGTAATCGGAAAATGTTTTCTCGTCCTTCCCGTTGAGATGTAAGGTAATGTTCTGTCTGATTTTAGGCAGATCAATGGAATAATCAGGTTCCCGGGTGGCGGCATACTCCAGAAGCAGGTTCGAACCGGAGGAAAAATAGCGTTGGCTCAAGCCATGGAGAACCCGTTTAAAATATGGATTCCAGCTTTCGGTTAAACCAAATAAATTACCTACGCTTAAAAACACAAAATGTTTTTCCTTCTCCACAAACTCTGTTAACACGCTGCCGATATGATGGGAAGCCTGCCTGGCTGTAAAAAAGATCTGCAGCACATAAATGTATTCTGCTTCCTGGGTATATTCACATTGGAAACCTTCCAGTCTTAGAGCGGTGATCAACCGATGTACCGCCACCTCTGTATTCTCAAAAACAAAAGCCCCGATATAGAGTGCATGGGTAATTTGTAAAAATTCCGGATAATTCGTATAAAGAGCCTGAATATCCAGTGAACCGTTCTGCACATTTGTAAGAGCAGTACATTTTTCATAATGATTGAGCTTCTCAATCTGGCGGTGCTGTTTTTTGGAGAGGGCAATTTTTTCAATACAGTCCTCCAGCGTACTTTTCAGTACCAGGGTGTCTACCGGTTTTAGCAGATAATCGGTAACGCCATACCGCATAGCCGTACGGGCATATTCAAAGTCATTATAGCCGGATAAAATGATTATTTTTGTCTGGGGATAATCCTCATGAATTTGTTCCGCTGCCTGGATCCCGGTCATTTTAGGCATTTTAATATCCAGTATGATGATATCCACCGGATGTTGCTCCAGCAGTTCCATAACTTCCATTCCATTTTCAGCCTCACCAATAAAGTTCAGATTCAGAGCAGTCCATGGAATTATTTTTTTTAAACGCTGCCGGATGAAATATTCATCGTCAGCGATCAGAAGATTTAAGGCCATTTTGATTTGCGGCCTCCTTTCCAATTGTAATTGTTGTGATACAGCCTCCCTCAGGGCGATTGGCGATTTCCAGACCATATTCCGTTCCATAATAAAGCTGGATACGCTGATGGATGTTTTTGATGCCAAAGTGGTCGCTCCCTGCCTGCCATATCTGGTCATAAGCTTCTTTCGAAAAACCAATGCCGTTATCCTGTACAACAATTCGAATAGCGTCAGTATATTCTGTGACCATGATTTCCAGGATTCCTTTATATTCAAGTTCCTTGATACCGTGATAAATACTGTTTTCCACAATGGGCTGCAAAAGCAGCTTTAGGCAGGGGTATTCGTACAGGGATATGGGACAGTGAATATAGTAGTCAAATTTGTTGAAGTACCGTACCTGCATAATGTGCAGATAGGCTTCTGTAATTTCCAGCTCTTCTTTTATTGTAATGTAAAACTTACCATTACTCAAGCCTTCCCGGTAAAAAGTTGATAAATTCATAACAATATCAATCAATGTCTCTTTTTCATCTATTTCAGCAAGGGAACAGATATTATCCAGGGTGTTATAGAGAAAGTGAGGATTTACCTGCTGCTGCAGCAGATCCAGTGAAATCTTTGTTTTCATTTTCTGGGATTCCAGCAGGTCATTTTTTAATTTTTCCTGGGCCGTAATCATGCTGTTAAAAGCTTTGAATAACTCACCGATTTCCGTATCGCTGCATTCTTCCTGTACGGGGGTCCAGATTCCCTCCTTAATCGTCCGGGTGTGATGTATCAGATGGTCGATGGGGGAACTGATCGTATGGGAAACTTTGTGTGATACGTAGATACACACTGCGATACATACCAGTGTGATCATCATGGTGATAAAAAATAAAAACATAGTTGGCTTGATAAAATCCAGCAGGTTGATTTCGTTTATAATATACCAGTCCAGGGTTGAAAAATACTTATATAGTATAATGGAATGGGACGTAAATCTGGATTCATCCCCGGTAGTGGGCTTTAATAAAGAAAATGAATCATACTGGGAGCCAAGGCTGATGGAATTATCGGAACTTCTCACTTTGCCTGTTTCATCAGCCATAAATATGTGGTTCGTGCCCGTAACCTTATCCCGATATATTTGGGAAATCGTATGTTCCGGAATGGATATCTCGATGTAACCCAATAGGGCAGCAGTCTGGTAATGGTAAAAAGGACGGACTAAAGAGACTGCTGCCATATTTTGATATCGGTTTGTCTGCGGATGCTTTGTGCGCAGTACCCAGACTGCTTCGGAATCCACAGGAACGCCTTCAAGAGTTGTATCATAAGGGTAAATCTCCGTAGTAGCTACCATATCCTTATCCGAGGAATATATCGTAACTGCATGTATAAAAGGAGTTGCCTGTACAATGCGGTTGATTTGTCCGGTTATATTTCTCTTATCATCCGCATTAAAACCAGAACGGTTGTCTTTGTATTTTCGCATCAGAGACTGCACCGTATTATCGATTATGATTGTTTTCGAATAATTTTTAGTAGATGTCAGATAATAATCAAGCTGAGAAGAAATATAATCTAACTGGCGCAGAGCTGAGTTTGCTTCCAAACTGATAAAATGTTTATAAAAAATAAAGGAAGTACTCAGAAGCAAAACCACCATAAATGCAATGGCAATGCCGGCACTGCTCAGGAAAAATTTAGATTGTATTGAAGCAGATTTTTTCTTATTCATTTAAAATTTCCTTTCCTATAAATAAAGAGAGTTTTAGTATCTCCTATTATCTTCCTTATATTATATTATTTTAGACAAAAAGTCTACGTAAGGAATATGCTTTTTGTAAATGAAATGCAAAATGTACAAAAAAAATAGAAAATGACCATTCTAATTTACCGGAAAATTTTTTATAATGATTAAGACTTAAGAAATAAAACTTAAAAAAAATATAAAAAACGGAGGAGAAGAAGCAATGAGAATGAAAAAAGTAACAGCATTATTACTGGCAAGTGCAATGTGCGTTGGAGCTTTGGCTGGATGCGGTAATTCATCCGACACAAAGGAAACAAAAGCAGCAGGTGATACACAGGCAGCTGGAGAAACAAAAGCGGCTGACGGAACAGATGCAGCAAAATCAGAAGGATCCGGTGATGGTGAAAAAGTTACGATCCGTCTTCTGACCAGAATGGCAGGAACTACAACTCAGGTTAATATCTATAACGATATCATCAATGAGTTCAAGGAAAAACATCCGGAAGTTACTATCGTAGATGATTCCCAGAGTGATGAATCTGCATTTAACAATATTCTCTCAACAGATATTGCATCCGGAACGATGGCAAATATCTTCAGAATCCAGGGTGTTGCAAACCTTTCTGAGTATATTGATAACGGCATGATCTTAAATCTTCAGCCGTATTTAGATGAAGATAAAGAATGGGGCGGCGGATTTACAGAAGGTTCCCTTGCATACTACCAGGTACCGGGACAGGAAGGAACTTACGCAGTACCAATGGAATCCGGACTGATCGGCGTATACTATAACGAAGACTTATTCAAAGCAGCAGGCGTTGATAAATTCCCGGAAACATGGACAGAATTTACAGATGCTATTACAAAATTAAAAGACAGCGGTGTAATCCCGATTGCTATGGGAGCTCAGAGTACTTACATGGCAGGACATTTACATGACCAGATCTTCTACAAATGGTTAGGAACAGAAGCAGCGAAACTGCTTGGAAACCGTGAAAAGAAATGGACAGACAGTGACGTTGTTGAAACCTTACAGAAAGAAAAAGACTTAATCGACTTAGGTGCATTTGATGCAAGTGCAGCAGGTATCACAGATGATATCGCTATGACACAGTTCCAGCAGGGTGAAGCAGCAATGGTTATCACAGGACCCTGGAACATTGGAGTATTCACAGATAAAGAAAAAACACCTGTAACTGACAGCATTAAAGTTGCAAAATTCCCATATTTCGAAGAGAAAGAGGAATTTAAAAACGAAGATATGCAGACATTAAGCCCATATATGGTAAACGGCAAATTACAGGGAAAAGAATTAGACCTGACAATTGAATTATTAAAAATGCTGACAAATAAAGACGCTGCTAAGAGATATGCAGAAGAAGCTGCTTTCTTAATCCCAAGAACAGATATTGATCTTGATGAAAGCAAATGCTCACCATTATTTGTTGAAAATGTAAAATTAGGTGGAACCTCTACCGGTATCGGCGTTGACATTTTCGATTTTGATCCATTGACATCTATGCAGGACAGAACCAGAAACTCTATCGTAAGTATGTTTACAGGTGCAACAGCTGATGCAGCTGCACAGGAGATTCAGAGCGAAATTGACAATAACGCAAAATAGTGCGGGGTATCAGTCAGTAAATTAAATTCATAAATTCAGATGCTGCCGGGGGATTTCTCCGGCAGTATATAAAAAATTTCACAATTCACTTTTGAGTATGTAAATGATACCACACTGATGCGGTGTGCTTTAAATTGAATTGTGAAATTTTTTGTCTAAAAGGAGGACAAAGATACGAATGAAACTAAAAAGTAAGAAGACCAAATTTTATATCTTTCTATTTATCGTTCCTGCATTAGTGATTTACCTTCTGTTTCAGATTATCCCATTAATCGGAGCAGTGTATTTTTCCTTTATTGAATGGAGCGGAATTGCAGGATCAGAACTGAAGTTCGTAGGATTCCAGAACTATGCAAACGCATTTAAGAATCCTGATTTTATTCTTGCACTTAAGAACATGTTAAAAATGGTAGTATTCAGTGTAATCTTCCATACGCCGATTGCGCTTTTAATGGCTGTGGCAATTAACACAAAATGTAAGGGATACCGTTTGTTTAAGGCTTTATTCTTTGTACCGACCGTATTCCCGTTAACTGCAGTAGGTCTGATGTGGTATTTTGTATTTATGCCAACAGGATCCTTCAATGCATTATTAAAAGTAGTAGGACTTACCGATCTGGTTACCCCTTGGCTGGTTAACCCTGCATCTGCAATGAATGTAATTGTATTCGTTAATATCTGGGCGGGCGTTGGATATTTCATGGTTATTTTACTTGCCGGACTGACTACCATACCGGAAGATCTGTATGAAGCGGCATCCATTGACGGTGCTACTAAAGTACAGCAGTTCTTTAAAATTACAGTGCCAATGATGAAACCAACCATTTCTATGTGTATCTTACTGGATATCATCGGATCTGTAAAAGTCTTCGACTTGGTATTTGCTATGACCGGCGGAGGACCAAACGGACTTACCAATCTGCCCACAACGCTGATGTACAACGAAGCGTTCAAATACAGTCATTACGGACTTGGCAGTGCAATCGGTATTATCATACTGGTTATCTGTCTGGGCGGTACTTTAATCAGCAATAAACTTATGAGCAGCAAAGAGAACTAGGAGGTATACCATGAAAAACAAAGTGAAAAAAGAACGTAAAAAAATAACAGTGGGTACCGTGGTAATGTATTTATTCCTGATTGCAAATGCCATAATGTTTGCAATGCCAATGGTTTTCACCTTGTTGTCTTCTGTAAAAACAAAAGTAGAAATCTTCTCCAAGCCGTTTGCGCTTCCGGAAGTATTCCAGTGGAAAAACTACGTAGATGCATGGAACGGTGCCAACATGGGCCAGTATTTCCTGAACAGTATTATTCAGGCAGGTGCTACGGTTATCGTATTGGCAATTGTGGCGTCCATGGCAGCATTTATGCTTTCCAGATTTGATTTTAAAATTAATGGATTTTTAAGTGTATTCTTTATGGTAGGTATGATGATCCCTGTGCATACAGTACTGGTTCCTGTTTCTTATATTATAGGAGCATTGAACCTGAAAAATAATATACCGGCACTGATTATGATCTATGTTGCATTCAACCTTCCATTCAGTATTATAGTAACTACAAACTTTATGAAGGGAGTTAACAAATCCCTTGAAGAGGCAGCATTAATCGATGGTGCGACTTATTTCCAGATTTACCGCAAGGTTATGCTTCCGTTATCGGTACCGGCTTTGTCCACAATTTCCATTTTCAACTTCCTGGGCGCATGGAACAACATTTTATTCCCTCTGTTGTTCATCAATGATAAAAATTTAAAACCAATCGCCTTAGGTCTGCTGAATTTCAACGGCGAGCGTGGAAGCGAACATGGACTTTTAATGGCAGCGATTGTTATCACCGTAGTTGTACCGCTTGTATTATACCTGTTATTCCAGGAAAAAGTAGAGAGCGGTTTGTCAGCAGGAGCAGTAAAAGAATAGCATTGCGCAAGGCTGAATAATCAGATATAATTCTAAATATATGCCCGACAATATATGAAACCAGATCAATAAGGGCGGAAAACATCAGGAGGAATGGTACGTGGGAAATATCAGATACAGACAAATTCATTTAGACTTCCATACCAGTGAATATATACCAGAAGTAGGAAAAGACTTCAATAAAGAAGAATTTGCAGACACCCTAGTGAAAGCAAATGTAGATTCAATTACCTGTTTTGCAAGATGCCACCATGGATGGCTCTATTATCCATCAAAGAAATTTCCGGAGTTAATTCATCCGGATCTGACGAACCACAACCTGTTATTAGAGCAGATCGAAGCCTGCCATGACAAAGGCATTAAAGTGCCGATCTACACAACTGCACAGTGGGATGGACGTATTATGAGAGAACATCCGGAATGGCTTGCTGTGGATGAAAACGGTGAATATATCGATACCCAGCATGTACCGGCACCTCATTTCTACCATACCATCTGCCTGAACAGCGGATATCGTGAATTCTTCAAGGAACATTTAGAAGATATGATTGACGTGGTAGGGGCAGACAACGTGGATGGTATCTTTATGGATATTCTGTTCCAGGTGGACTGTAAATGTGAGCACTGTGTTAAGAAGATGGAAGAACTTCATGTGGATGTGGAAAGCAAGGCAGCGCGCCTTCGTTATTCCATACATATGCTGGAAGAATTCAAGTCTGAAATATCAGCATTCATCCGTGAAAGAGCGCCAAAAGCAAGTATTTTCTATAACAGCTCCCACGTTGGTCCTGCTTATAAGGACAGCTTCAAGGATTACAGCCATTTAGAGCTGGAGTCATTGCCAAGCGGCGGCTGGGGATACGACCATTTTCCGGCAACCAGCCGCTATGCAAGAAACCTTGGAAAAGAGATGATCGGAATGACCGGTAAATTCCATACTTACTGGGGAGATTTCCACTCTCTGAAAAACCGTGCAGCATTGGAGTTAGAATGCTTTAGTATGCTGGCAATGGGCGCAGGCTGTTCCATTGGTGACCAGCTGCATCCAAATGGCAAATTATCTCCGGGTGCCTATGACCTCATCGGGCAGGTTTATGGCAGCGTCAAGGAAAAAGAACCATATTGCCGCAGTGCATCATCCGTAGCAGAAATCGCAGTGCTCACACCGGAAGAGTTTTATCCGGAAGAAGAATACGATCTGGGTATTTCCCCCTCCCTGATCGGTACGGTTCGTATGCTTCAGGAATTATCCTACCAGTTTGACATCATTGACAGCCAGATGCCTATGGATCAGTATAAAGTAGTGATCTTACCGGATTGTATTTACTACAATGCGGATTTGGATAAGGTTATGAAAGATTATATTGCAAAAGGCGGAAAAGTAATTGGTTCCTTTGATTCCTGTATTCCTAAGGATGGAAGTGAAAATATTTATGGCGTGAAATATCTGGGTGAATCTAAGTTCTACCGTGAATTTGTCATGCCGAATGAAGTAATTGGCAAGGACCTTCCAAAAGAAGAATTTGTCATGTATTTAAGAGGATTTGATGTGGAACCGGCAGGAGCCGAAGTGATAATGGATAAAATAGAACCTTATTTTGACCGTATCGGAAATACCTTCTGCTCCCACCAGCATGCTCCGTCATCCGGAAAAGCAGGTTATCCGGCTGTCACGAGAAATGGAAATGCCGTATATTTTTCACATCCGATCTTCCACCTCTATCGTAAAAATGCAGCAAGATGGTGCAAATTGATGGTGAAAGATGCCCTGGATTTATTATTGGAGAACAAACTGGTTAACCACGATGGTCCTTCCACGCTGATTTCATCACTGAATCATCAGAAAGCAGAGAACCGTGATATTCTTCATTTATTACATTATATTACAGAAAAACGTTCCGAAGATATTTATACGGTAGAAGATGTGATTCCGCTGTATATGATTACAATGAAGCTTTATGTAGGAGACAAAAAGGTTCAATCCGTGTCTCTTGTACCGGAAAACCTTGCCGTTTCCTTTAAACAGGAAGGACAGTATATTACCTTTACTTTGCAGGAAGTGAAGGGGCACAATATGATAAGTATTCAATACTAATCAAGGGTGTGTTTTTCGCAAAGTGTGTTGTGATCAAAATAAAAGAGCAGGATGCCGGGAGAAATCCAGGGCACAGCATTGCGCAAATTATTTGCGCAATGTTGTGCCGGCTTCCTGCTCTTTATGAAGTTATAATAAAAGGGAAAGGAATGCCAGCCGTTAATATGTCAGGACAGGGCAGGCAGATGAGGTATGATTATGATAGAGGCAGTTGTGAAAAGCAGCGAGGCTTTTCAGGTAAAGTTTATAACGAAAGAAGCATGGGGCAAAACGGAATGCCCGGATTATGCGCAAAGACTTTTTCAGGGAGAATATCTTCAGGCATTTTTTTTGAAAAATTCAAATGAACAGATTGATTTATTAATCGGTTTAGGTGATAATGATTGTAGCAGTAAGGAGATCAAAGAAGCTTCTGCAAAGGCAGTGAAAGAGATGAAGCAACACAATATCTGCGAGTTTTCCATAGATATGTCTCACTTTATAGAAAAGAAAGGAATATTTGCCATCCGTGAAGCGGCAGAGGGGATTCTTCTGGGTGATTACGAGGGTCCTTTTTTTGGGGACAAAGTTGGAGATAAAGAAAAGAAAGAACTTCAGGTATCGCTCACCGGAATATCGGAAGAAGGATTAGAAGCGGCAAAAAAAGAGCTGGAGACAGGGATTCATATCGGGGAATCCGTGGTATGGGCAAGAGACATGGTCAACATGCCCGGCAATCATTTTAAGCCTCTGGATTTTGCAGCAGAAATCAGCAAAAAGATGGAGAAAACCGGGGTGGTCTGTGAACTGATTAGCTTGAAAGAATTGAAAAAACTGGGAATGAAAGGCCTTCTGGCTGTAGGGGAAAGCAGTTCTAATGAACCCTGTTTTTTCATATTCCGTTATCTGGCTGATCCAGACAGTAAAGAAATTACGGCACTGGTTGGAAAAGGAGTTACCTGTGATACAGGTGGATACTGCTTAAAACCTTCCAATTCCATGCTTGGCATCAAAGGAGATATGGCGGGAGGCGCTGCAGTTGCAGGTGCAGTACTGGCACTTGCAAAAAATAAGGCAAAGACCAATGTGATCGGACTCATACCAATGTGTGAGAATCGGATTGCGCCCGGAAGCCTTGTACCTGGAGATGTGATATCTTCTTATGGCGGCAAGACCATAGAGATCTGTAACACAGATGCAGAAGGACGCCTGATTCTGGCAGATGCTGTCGCCTATGCAGTAAAAAATGAAAAAGTAACCCGGGTTTTGGATATTGCGACGCTTACGGGAGCCGTTGTAAATATGTTTGGATTCTCTACTGCAGGAGTGGTTTGTGATCATGATGGCCTTTTTGCAAGATTTAAAGAGGCATATCGATTATCCGGAGAACGCTATTGGCGTCTGCCTGTTTACGAAGAACAGGAGCGGATGATCGAAAGCAAAATTGCAGATATCAGGAATATGGGAGAAAGCCACTGCGGTACGATTACGGCTGCATTATTCATAAAAGCCTTTGCTGAGGCTAAACCGTGGATTCATCTGGACATCGCAGGTACCGCTTGGGTAGACAGCCCGCTTTTTGAATATCAGTCTAAAGGTGCTACCGGAGCTGGTGTTACTACCCTCTACTATTTATTCCCATAAGATATCTTGCATTATATAACGCCTATATATGCAATACTAGTGCCGCCCGGCGTAAATACGTCGATATATAGCGGGTGCTATATAGTGGCGTATTTGCGCCGGGCGGCACTAGTGCTCCATCCTTCTAGAAACAAAACTGACAGGATGTAGAGCGCGTTTGAGAATTTGATGCCCCGCTGTCTGCGGCGGGATTTTGACTGGTCAGAAAGGATAATGAATATGTTTTCAGTAAAATGCGAAGAACGGATTGAAAAAGGATTTGCAGATACAGCATCGGCATATCCGGAACTATTTGAAAAAATAAAGATAAAGTTACAGGAATGCTCCCCTCAGGAGACACTTTTGATGAAATATTTATATGCAGCCATGCCTCTTAGTGATCTGGGAAATTACTCCTTTGAGGTCTTTTTGGACTACGCAAAACAGGGTGCGCTGCTGTGGGAAAAAGGACCGTTTGCGGGAAGCATTCCGGAAGAAATTTTCCTGAATTATGTAGTTTACCACCGCATAAATGAAGAGGATATTTCTCCATGCAGGACTTTTTTCTATTCCTGTCTGTCCGACAGAATAGAAGGCAAAGGTGTGAAAGAAAAGCACTTTCTCACGATGGAGCAAGCCGCACTTGAAGTAAACTACTGGTGTGCAGAAGAAGCTACATACCAGACTACCGATGACCGTACCGTTTCTCCCATGACTGTTTATAAAAGTGCTTTCGGACGCTGTGGGGAAGAATCTACTTTTACAACCAGTGCACTGCGAAGTGTAGGAATTCCGGCACGCCAGGTATATGCTCCAAAATGGTCACACTGCGATGACAATCATGCCTGGGTAGAAGTATGGTGCGATGGTGAGTGGCATTTCCTTGGGGCTTGTGAACCGGAAGAAATATTAGACAAAGGCTGGTTTACCAATGCTTCATCCAGAGCCATGCTGATTCATTCCAGATGGTTTGATTCCGTCCCGGCAGAGGAAGAAGTCATTCAGAAGGACGGCATGGTAACTGTTTTGGGACAGCTTAAGCGCTATGCACTGACCGAAAAACTGACGGTACATGTAACCGACGGTAATGGAAAGCCGGTACCGGGAGCACTTGTAAAATTTGAAATCCTGAACTACTCAGAGTTCGCCCCCATTGCGGCAATCTTAACTGATGAAAAGGGACAGGCGGGATTCTGTACGGGACTTGGAAGCTGTTACCTGCATGTAATAAAGGACGGGCTGTTTGCTGAGAAGTTAGTGGATGTAGAGAAAGAAAAAGATTGTACGGTTTCTTTTGATGCTGTCCTGGAAGGAGATCATTTATCCGATGCCAAAGCCGGATGTACGCCAATGCTTATGGATCAGTGGCTGGATTTGGATGTAATCGCTCCAAAAGATGCCAGAATTAATACCAAACAGCCCCGGAAAGAACAAAAAGAAAGAGGGGAAGTGCGCTTCGCAGAAGCAGCAGCCCGCAGACAAAAAAAAGCAGCATCTTTCTACCAGGCAGAGAAAGCAAAAGAGATCTGCAGCACATACGAAAATGGGATAGATGAGATTTTAAAAGAGAGCAGAGGGAATTTTGAAGAAGTAGTGAACTTCCTGGCGTCTACTGAAGAAACAGACCTGAGAAAAGAACTTCTCCTTGCTTTGACGAAAAAAGACTACCGTGATTTAAAGAGTGATGTACTGGAAGAGCATTTAAGAGAAAGTAAAATTTATATTCAAAATGTTCCTCATGACATTTTCATCCGCTATATTTTAAACCCAAGAGTCTATATCGAACCCCTCACAAAATACCGTGCGTTTATACGGGAATTTTTTACAGAGGATCAGAAACAGGAATTTATATCAGATCCGCGCCGCATCTGGGAGTACGTGGAAGCTTCTGTAGGGGAAAAGAGAGACAGAGAATACGAAAGCCTGACTACATCACCCACAGGCTGTCTGCTTCTGAAAACAGGCAGCTATCAGTCAAAGAAGATTCTTTTTGTTGCAATCTGCCGTACACTTGGCATAGCAGCAAGGTTAAACCCGGCTGATCTGGGTATGGAATATTATAAAGAGGGAGCATTTTGTCCTATCGTGGAAAATGCCAGAAAAGATTGTACACTGCGCCTGACAGCCGGAGACAGCACAAAATGGGTTTATTTCCAGAACTGGACGCTTGCTGTATGTAAAGACGGCGATTATCAGACGTTAAACCTGGCAGGAGAAGCATGGGAAGATGGCATGACAGTGGCGTTAGAGACCGGAATTTACCGTGTGGTTACCTCTAACCGTCTGCCAAACGGAAATATCTTTGCAAAGACCTATTGTTTTGCATTAAATAAGGGAGAGAAAAAGGAATTAGAGCTTTCCCTGCGTGAAGCAAAGCTGTCTGACATGCTGGAAAATATTGAAATCAGTGATTTTGTGCTTCATCGGGAAGATGGCAGCGACATTATGGCATCTGAAATCATGCAGAACAAAAAGAACCTGATTATCTGGATGGAAGAGAGCAAAGAGCCTACGGAACATATTTTAAATGAATTATATGAGCGGAAAGAGGAATTTAACTGCATTGACGGACAGATTATCTTCGTTGTGAAGGAAGATAAATCCCTCCAGGATCCTACCTTATCCAGAACGCTGGACAGCCTGAAGGACGTTCAGATCTATTATGACAGTTTTACGGAAAATGTAAATACACTGGGCAGAAGGATGTATGTAGACCCGGATAAGTTACCCCTTATAATCGTGACAAACCCCGGCTTAAACGGAGTATATGCCACCAGCGGTTATAACGTTGGAACCGGGGATATGCTGCTTAGAATACTAAAATAGCCTGTCCATTGTATGGATAAATAAAAAAGTGTAAAGTCTTTGATGATTCAATAGACTTTACACTTTTTTATTTGTTAAGTTATTTAAATATATCTTCTCAGATCTGCTGTGTTTTTTGAAATCTGGTTATTATGCATTTCAAGTTCACCGGATATTAGGGCTATTTGATCAAACAATCCCGTGTTGGCTTCTTTTTGTGATACATAGAAATCTTCTGTCATCTTATAATTAGCACGCACGAGATTTTCAATATCATCGAATCGTTTGTTATAAGCATTAAGTTCACAATTAACGTTCCCAAAATTAGTTTCAATATCATCGAAACGCTTGTTATAAGCATTGAGTTCACAATTAACGTTCCCAAAATTAGTTTCAATGTCATCGAAACGCTTGTTATAAGCATTAAGTTCATTATTAACGTTCCCAAAATTAGCTTCAATGTCATCGAAACGCTTGTTATAAGCATTAAGTTCACAATTAACGTTCCCAAAATTAGTTTCAATGTCATCGAAACGCTTGTTATAAGCATTAAGTTCACAATTAACGTTCCCAAAATTAGTTTCAATGTCATCGAAACGCTTGTTATAAGCATTAAGTTCACAATTAACGTTCCCAAAATTAGTTTCAATGTCATCGAATCGCTTGTTATATACATTAAGTTGTTCGTTATTCTCTTTCACTAGATTAGTTAGCATATCAAGCTTTTCATCAGTGGTCATATTACACACCTCCTTGTAACATGTATATCTGTATATTAACATATAGAAAGTGCAAAGTCTATTCAATTATCAAGGTACTATGTTAACTAAAAAAGGGATTATTTGCCGGCATCTAATAGATGGTTAGTTGCCATATCAAGAAAATTATATAGAGACTCATACCATAAAAGAGCAATGATATACATAAGAAAATAAGAAACAGAAAATGTATACATAAAAATAAAAGTATTGAAACGCCAAATAAGTAGAAACAGGGGCGGGACCTGAAAACAATAGTATTGATCTACAATAAACATTATATCACACCTCTATATGAATTCACAATGTTTTTTACAGTGTGAATTCATATAGAGGTGTTTTTATTTACCTGGAAATTGTAAATAGAGGGTAAAATCAGGTAGCCCTTTCATTCTCTTTTAAAGGAGAATAACGGATCTTAAAGCGGATATCCTGATTGTAGTCCCCAAAGGAGCTGCCAAATATCGTCATACCGCCAACATGCCTGGCATTATCCGGAACGCCCAGCTTGAACCGGATAATATCCCGGTCAGTAAATGCAAAATCATCAATTGTCACATCAGAGATTTTCAGATCATTCATAAAGGTACCGTTCTTATTAATTACCAGATTCTTTAAAAGTCCATATTGATTCCAGTTTGAGAACCACCAGGAGGGTGTAAAATGTCCGGGACGGTCTGCATAATCTCCGGGGCTGGTCCAAAAGCCCACAAAGGTTTCGTTTATATAGAAGTGAATATCGGAAGGCCAGATGCTGTTGCTGCCCGGAGCTTCCGAACTGATTTCCAGAGAGATATCGATTTCTTCAATCCGCTGTGAGGCAGGGAGCACGTTGGGCAGGATATACTCCACATATCCTTTGCCAAGCCAGAGTATATCGGCATCAAAACGCTGCTGATGGACGAAAAACCTGGGGTCATCCACATCACCGATCAGAGAGGTTCTGGTGGAGATTCCGCAGGTGGGATAAACAGAAAAGTCACAATACTGTCCAACTTTTAACTCAGCCGTAGATTCATTCCGGATCACAGGTTCCTGAGTCAGTGAAAAAAGTATCTGCCCGATATGTGCCTGGCACACCTTCTGGTTGCCGTGTCCGTCTCCTTCACTGATGATATTCACCAGACCGCAGTCCTCCAGTTTCTTAATATGACTGGTCAGGGCGCCGTTGGTAATATTAACCCGTGCGGCAAGTTCGTTCATATTCATAGGACCTTCATCCAGCAGAAGATTGAGAATGGAAATACGGATATCGGAGCCAAGAGCTTTAAAAAGCGGCAGACCGCTGTCGATGTCTTTCAGATAGCGCATAGGGTGTTCCTTTCGTAAAACCTTTTTTAGTCGTATTGAAAATAATTATATCGCTGATTGGAAGAAAATACAATAGGAAATCCGGGTGCAGGGAGGGCGAGTAAAAGCGTGTAAAAAGCTGGCTGATAAAAATACATATTTAATATAAACTAAAATAGTTTAAATATAACTTGACAACATAAAAAATAAAATGTATAGTTTAGTTACGAAGCAGAAGAAAAGTCATTGAATATATACAAGATGCACAAAAGTAAATGAAAAAATTGTTAAAAATGCTGGCCGGCTGATTTTGCTTTTAAAAGAAGATTCTGGGTGTTTATGTGTGGGACAATGACGGGATTTGCTTGGTAAATAGGTAACTAATGTGAGTTGTATTCAAAGTGAGTAAATGACAGCCTGTTTGAATATGCATTTTTCAAGCAGAAAGATTGCAAATTTAAACATGCTTTAGGGAGGATTGAATATGAGAAAAAAGTTAATTTGTTCTTTACTGTGTGTATCGGTGGCAATTTCGATGATTACCGGGTGTGGAGGTAATGGAAGCAGTCCGTCTTTGGGAACAGGTGGTTCAGAATCCGGTTCTAAGGAGGAAGCTTCTTCTGATGGTGGGGACGAAGCCGGTTCTGAGACAGAAGTTGTGACGACTACCGGAGATGCCAATGGCACCCACTTCGATATGTGGACTTTCGTGGAGATGCATTCGCAGTTTTATTCCAACATGGTACAGAAGTGGAATGAAGAAAATCCGGATAAGACAATTGAAGTTACGTTTACTACATACCCTTATGCGGACATGCATAATAAGCTTACGCTGGCATTACAGTCCGGGGAAGGAGCGCCTGATTTATGTGATGTAGAGGTTGGGCAGTTCCCCAATTATCTTCAGGGTGAAGTACAGTTTAAAGAATTGAATGGTTTTATGGAGCCTTATGCAAAAGACATTGTGCAGTCCCGCATCGATCTTTACAGTAAAGATGGGAAAAATTATGGAGTACCAACCCATGTTGGAGCTACGGTTATGTTCTACAACACCAAGATCCTTGAGCAGTACGGGATTGACTATACGGGAATTAAAACCTGGGATGATTATGCAGAAGCCGGAAAACAATTAGCAGATGCATCTGAAGGAAAAGTCATGATGACTTCTGTGGATACGGCAGGAACGGACTGGCTGTCTCTCTCCATGGCTGAATGGGGGGAAGACTGGACAGATGCGGAGGGCATAGCAGATGTGACCATAGATTCTGTGAACAAGATGCTGACTATGCAGCAGGGATGGCTGGAGGACGGTATTGCCATGGTTTCTCCGGGCGGCCATGTGGACATGGAAGAGGGATATGCAAATGTAGCAGACGGAAATATTGCTTCGTTCCCTAAAGCCATGTGGTTTATGTCCAGATTCCTGAATTATATGCCGGAGATGACAGATACCTGGGCAATTGCTCCCTGTCCGGTATATGAAGAAGGGCAGAACAGGTCTGTTGGCATTGGAGGAACCGGGACGGTGGTAACGAACCAGTGTGAAAATGGAGACATGGCAGCGGAATTTCTGGCATGGGCAAAATTATCAGAAGAGGGAGAAAAAAAGATCTGGGAGGATCTGGGATTTGACACCTGCAATACAGCAATCTGGACCGATAAATCCATTACGGAAGACACATCTAATAAATATATCTCTTATTTTAAGACAAATCCTTTTGACACCTTAAATGAGATTAAAGATGAAATCGGGATTGTAAAAGTAGTCAGGATGACGCCAGCAATCGGCGAGGTATTTAATAACACCACCTTAAATGCAGTCTTAGAAGACGGGCAGGATGTAACAGAGGCACTGCAGGAAGCCCAGGATAATGTATCCCTGGAGCAATAATGCGCGTTTGCTGTTGAAAGGAGGAAAATACCTTGAGTAAGATTAAAAAAATATTTTATTCCCAGAAAATTGCACCTTATGTATTTGTCCTGCCGTTTCTTTTAAGCTTCCTGATTTTCTGGATGTATCCTTTGTTCAGTACGGTTAAGATGAGTTTTCAATCCGTCCTGCCAGGTCAGGTAGAATGGGTTGGAGCTGCTAATTACACAAAGCTGTTAAAAGATACTGTATTTCATACTGCTATTTTAAACAGTGGAAAGTATACACTGTTTACCATTGCATTACTGATCCCATTTCCCATGTTGTTTGCCGTAATGATGGAAAGCCGTCTGACAAAGGCGAAGGGACTCTGGAAAGCGATTTTATATTTACCGGCGCTTACCTCAGTAGTGGTGGCAGGTACTATTTTCCGCCTGATGTTCAGCGAACTTCATGGGTCCGCCATGAATCAGCTGATCGGATGGTTTGGAGCAGGTCCTTTAAAGTGGCTGAAAGAATCCACAACCGGCATGCTGGCATTACTGGTGCTGGCATGCTGGAGATGGACCGGTGTGAACACTCTGTATTTTATAGCAGGCCTTAAAAATATTGACACAGCCCTTTACGAATCCGCAGATATAGATGGGGCAACCAAGTGGCAGAAGTTCCGGTTTGTTACGGTTCCGCTTTTAAAACCCACCAGCATTTATGTATTGACTATCAGTATTTATGCAGGTTTATCTATGTTCCTGGAAAGTTTTATGTTGTGGAACGGGAATGCATCGCCCAAAAACATCGGACTTACTATAGTAGGTTACCTGTATCGGCGGGGGATTGAGAAAAATCAGCTGGGTTATGCTTCCGCCGTAGGACTGGTGCTTCTGCTGATCGCTCTGATTATCAACATTTTCCAACTGGTCATGAATGGGACCTTTAAAAAGGAGGAGCGGTAAAATGGGGAGAGGAAAAGAAAAAGGGCGGTCATCCATAAACAGAAACCAGATGGTCTTAGCGGTAGTAAACACCGGAATCTTCGCAGTTGTATGCTTCATCGTAACAGCGCCTCTGCTAATTTCATTTATAGCGTCCTGGCGGCCGGGGAAGGATCTGATCCGGTATGGAATGAGTCTGAAACTGGATTTTTCCGCAATGAGCCTGAATAATTATAAATACCTGTTTACCGGGAATCACAGTTATTTCTTATGGTTTAAAAACAGTATGGTGCTCACCGTACTTACGGTTGTACTGACACTTCTGGTCTGTTATTTTATTGCTTACGGGCTTACCATGTATCAGTATAAACTGCAGAATTTTCTGTTTTTCCTGGTGATTGCCACGATGATGGTTCCATTTGAGATCCTGATGCTGCCTCTGTACCAAGAGATGATAGATCTGAATCTCATTAACAGCCGTGCAGGTGCTATTTTGCCGGGGCTATGCGCTGCGTCAACCATTTTCTTCTTCAGGCAGTACATGACCGGATTGCCGAAAGAGCTGCTGGATGCAGGGAGAATTGACGGGGCAACGGAGTATGGAATCAGCATTAAAATCATGATGCCGATTACGAAGCCGGCATTTGCGGCAATGTCAATCTTATGTGCTATGGGTTCCTGGAACAATATGCTCTGGCCGTTACTGGTATTTCGTGATGCTGATAAATTTACATTGCCCATCGGCTTAAATACCCTTTTGACGCCCTATGGAAATAATTACGACCTGTTAATAGCAGGTTCCATGTTTTCGATTTTGCCGATATTTGTACTGTTTTTATGTTTCCAGAGGTATTTTATCGATGGAATGACGGCAGGTGCAGTCAAAGGCTAAGAGGGATTTAGAGGACAATTGTCAGTGGCATCCAGAGGGCAGAAGCAGTCAAAGGTCAGTGGCATCCAGAGGGCAGAAGCAGTCAAAGGTCAGTGGCATCCAGAGGGCAGAAGCAGTCAAAGGTCAGTGGCATCCAGAGGGCAGAAGCAGTCAAAGGTCAGTGGCATCCAGAGGGCAGAAGCAGTCAAAGGTCAGTGGCATCCAGAGGGCAGAAGCAGTCGAAGGTCAGTGGCATCCAGACGACAGGAATGATTTTCAGACAGGTCCAGTGACATATAAAAGTAGAAAGTAAAAATTTGGAGGAAATTAAGATGGCAAGACTTTTCATTGATGCACAGCACAAAAAAAGTAAAATACATAAAGAGATCTATGGTCACTTCTCTGAACATTTGGGAAGATGTATTTATGAGGGACTCTATGTGGGAGAGGAGTCACAGGTTCCCAACACCAACGGAATGCGAAACGATGTGGTAGAAGCGCTGAAAGAAATGAAGATACCGGTCCTGCGCTGGCCGGGAGGCTGTTTCGCCGATGAATACCACTGGATGGACGGGATTGGACCCAGGGAAAACAGAAAGAAAATGATTAATACCCATTGGGGAGGCGTGGTAGAAGACAATAGCTTTGGAACTCATGAATTTATGGAGCTGTGCCGCCAGCTGGGATGTGAGGCATATATCAATGGAAATGTAGGAAGCGGATCTGTTCGTGAAATGTCTGAATGGGTGGAATATATGACTTTTGACGGGATCTCTCCAATGGCGGAGCTCAGAAAAGAGAACGGCAGGGAAGAGTCCTGGGATATTGCATTCTTTGGCGTGGGCAATGAAAACTGGGGCTGCGGCGGAAATATGACACCGGAGTATTATGCCAACGAATACCGGAGATACCAGACATATGTAAGAGACTACAAACAGGACCGGAAAATCTATAAGATTGCCTGTGGTGCCAATGTGGATGATTATGAATGGACCCAGGAAGTATTAAAAACCTGTTTCCGTCATTCACAGCCGTCCCAGCATGGATTCATGGACGGTCTGTCCCTCCACTATTATACCCACCCTGAGGGCTGGGAAAAGAAAGGAAGTGCAACGGATTTCGATGAAACGGCATGGTATAAGACCCTTTCCAGGACCCTGTATATGGAAACCCTGATCAAACGCCACAGTGCAATTATGGATCAATATGATCCGGATCAGAAGATCGGGCTCATTGTAGATGAGTGGGGTACCTGGTTTGAGGCCATGCCCGGAACAAATCCCGGATTCCTCTATCAGCAGAACACCATGCGGGATGCGCTGGTAGCAGGTATTAACCTGAATATTTTCAATAAATATTCCAAACGTGTGCGGATGGCAAATATCGCACAGTTAGTAAATGTGCTGCAGTCTGTAATTTTAACCGAAGGCCCCCGTATGGTAAAAACGCCTACCTATCATGTATTCCATATGTATCAGTGTCATCAGGATGGAGTGCTACTGGAAAGCCATATGGATACGGAACAGATCGGACTGGAAGAAGAATATCAGGTTCCTAATTTAACGGAATCGGTATCGGAGGATGAAAATGGTAAAATGCATCTTACCATAACCAATCTGTCCCTGGCAGATTCTTATCCCATTGATACGGTGATTACAGGGCGCAGTGTGCAAAAGGCAGCAGGAAGTATTCTGGTAAATGAGATGCATGCCATGAACACGTTTGATGAGCCGGAGACGGTAAAGGTTCAGGAATTTTCCGATATTCAGATTACAGGAGAGGGAATTTCTTTTGTAATCCCGCCCTGCAGCGTTGTTCATATTGAGGTGGAATAGATGGAGCAAAACCAGAGGATATGCAAAAAATGCCTCTTGAAAGAAATGCAGGAAAGTGAATATTTTCATCATCTCTATGATTACATCAGCCGTCTGGATGCGGATATCAAAACAGATGAAAGTAAATATCAGGACCGGCTTGAAAGATGTAAAGCCTGTGACAGCCTGATGAACGGAATGTGCAGAATATGCGGATGTTTTGTGGAAATGAGAGCAGTCATTGATAAAAATGGCTGCCCTCATACCACACCAAAATGGTAAACAAGGAGTAATCAAATGACTGGTAATAAGTATGCAAAAATGGTAATAGACAAAGACTTTAAGATATCTAAAATCGATAACCGGATTTATGGTTCGTTTATAGAACACCTGGGGCGTGCCGTATACGAGGGAATCTATCAGCCCGGGCATCAGACAGCAGATGCTGACGGTTTTCGTATGGATGTGATGGAACTGGTGAAGGAACTGCAGGTTCCCATTGTACGGTATCCCGGCGGCAATTTCGTGTCCAGTTTTTACTGGGAAGACAGTGTGGGGCCGGTAGAGCTGCGCCCCAAACGCCTGGAGCTGGCATGGAGAAGCCTGGAACCCAACGAAATTGGGGTAAATGAATTTTCCAGATGGTGTAAGGCAGTAAACTCAGAAATAATGATGGCAGTGAATCTGGGAACCAGAGGCGTGGCGGATGCCTGCAACCTGTTAGAATACTGTAATCATCCCGGGGGAACGAAATACAGCGACCTGAGGATATCACACGGTGTGAAAGAACCTCACCGCATCAAAACCTGGTGCCTTGGGAACGAAATGGACGGTCCCTGGCAGGTGGGCTCCAAGACACCGGTTGAATACGGGCGGATTGCATCGGAGACGGCAAAGGCCATGAAACTGATTGATCCTTCCATAGAACTGGTATCCTGCGGCAGTTCCAACACCGGCATGCCCACGTTTCCACAGTGGGAGGCAACCACCCTGGAACATACCTATGACTATGTAGACTACGTATCCCTCCATCAGTATTTTGGTAATCCGGATAAGGATACCAGGAATTTCCTGGCACGTTCCGTGGAAATGGATCACTTCATCCGGACAGTTATTGCGACCTGTGATTTCGTAAAAGCCAAAAAGAGGGGCAGTAAGGATATTAATTTAAGCTTTGATGAATGGAATGTGTGGTTCCATTCCAATGAATCCGACAATGATACCATGGCAAACCGCCCCTGGCAGAAGGCACCGGCACTTCTGGAAGACGTCTATACTTTTGAAGATGCGCTTTTAGTGGGGCTGATGCTGATTACCTTTCTCAAACATGCCGACAGGGTAAAGATGGCGTGCCTGGCACAGCTGGTCAATGTCATCGCACCCATAATGACAGAGACAGACGGCGGAGCGTGGAAGCAGACCATTTTTTATCCGTACCTCCATGCTTCCAGATACGGAAGAGGCATTGCACTACAACCGGTATTTGACAGCTCCAAACACGATACAAAAGAATATACCGATGTAACGGATGTGGATGCAGTGGCTGTTTATAACGAGGAAGCAGAGGAAGTAACTATCTTCGCCGTAAACCGGGATCTTCAGGAAGGTATCCCTATGGAATGTGATATCAGAAGCTTTGCCGGGTACCGGATACTGGAACACATTGTGCTGGAGTGCGATGATTTGAAAGCCAGCAACGGTCCTGGACAAGACCGGGTAGTGCCCGGGCATTCTGCAAACAGCAGAGTGGAGGATGGTACTTTAAAGACCGTGTTGAACAAAGCTTCCTGGAATGTGATAAGGCTGGGAAAAACTCCTGACGCAGTCTAGAGCGTGTTTGAAAATTGCTTTCTGGCAGCTGTGCGTCACACTTTGTGGGAGATTTGTCCCGGATGAAGGGCGCGTAGCGGGCTACGTAACCTGAATTCGGGGCAAATATACCGCAAAGTGGGGCGTGCAGATGGCGGGAATGTATTTTCTAACACGCTCTAGTGCCGCCCCCCCCCTGGAATTATATCCGAAAGTATGTTAAACTATAAGAAATTCATTTTATAGGAGGACTAAAACATGAAAGTAGCAGTAACATATGAAAACGGACAAATTTTCCAGCATTTTGGACATAGCAGCCAGTTTAAGGTATATGAAATCAATGAGAATGAGATTATCTCCAGTGAAGTGCTGGATACCAATGGCAGCGGACATGGTGCGCTGGCGGGATTTTTAAAAGAGGCAGGTGTTGATATTTTGATCTGCGGCGGTATCGGCGGAGGGGCCCAGAATGCCCTGAAAGATGCAGGAATCAAGCTGTTTGGCGGGGCTTCCGGCGATGCAGATGAAGCCGTTGCGAACTTGTTAGGAGACAAGCTTTCGTATAATCCGGATGTGAAATGCAGCCATCATGAACATGCACATGGGGATGGACACAGTGACTGCGGCAGCCATGCAGACCACAGCTGCGGACATAACTGCAGCCATTCATAGAGTTCATTTATAAATCTAATCGAAAAGTACATTCGGACAGTATTTCCAATTTCATATCAAAAAAGGCAAAATTATCATACGTTTTCTATATTGACTTTTCCCTCATATCCCGATATCCTAATAAGGAAACGTCGGTGAACAGAGCTTGCTGACAGAAAGCAATTTTAAACAGGCTCAAGAACAGATGAGGAGTAAGAAGATGGAAAATAAGAAAATAGTAAATAAGAAAATAATATTTTTTGATATTGATGGAACGATATATGATCACAGGACAGGGGTAGAGCCATCCACGAAGCAGGCGATTGCAATGCTGGTTGAGAATGGCCATATCCCTGTCCTTTGTACTGGAAGGGCAAGAGCAATGATCATGGAGGAACTGATTGATCTGGGATTTCAGGGAATTGTGGGCGCTTGCGGAACTTATGTGGAGTATCATGGCAAACCGGTACAAAACCGGATCTTAAGCAGACAGGAAGTCCGCCGGGTGGTGGATGCATCCGTAAAATACGGCCTTGAGGTAATCCTGGAAGGAAGTAAAGCCATGTATTACAATGAGGATTTAAAGCGGTCTAAATATCTGGACCAGGTCCGGCACATGACAGGAAAGTATGTATCACTTCTGCCTATGATTGTGAACATAGATTCTATAGAGATGAATAAATTGACTGTTCATTTTGGAAAAGAGTCTGAATTAAAGGAATTTAGGGAAGATTTAAAAGATATTCTGGAGGCTATCATCCATTTCGAGGGAGACGATGATAATTATGCGGAATGTGTCCCTGTGGGTTATTCCAAAGCTACGGGAATCGAAACACTGCTGCAATACCTGAATATTGATCAGAAGGAAAGCTACGCATTTGGAGACAGCGTAAATGATCTGGAAATGATCCAATATGTAAACTATGGGATTGCCATGGGCAACAGCAGCGAAGAGGTATTTGAAGTTGCAAAATACAGAACCAGTGGTATATACGAAGACGGTATCTACAATGGGCTAAAAGAATTTGCATTGATTTAACCTTTTGATTAACCTTCTGCATCGGATGATTATTTATATAATAAAATTTATAAAACACCAAAGAGAGCATTTGCCGGAGAGGGTTATCTTTGGTGTTTTTTATATATTCATTTCTTAGAATCGCCCCAAAATTCAATTCTTTCACATACAAAGCGATTCGACAGAATCCCCCAAAATCCAACATGAAACCCACACACAAAGAAAAAAGAACTATGAAATTTATACAGTTTTTTATCCAAATACTGCATAAACTGTATTATCTTTTCCTATTGACATAGAGCGCACTCTATAGCGCATAATAAAACTAGTACGGCGTTGCTTAAATAACAGCGATATAGCACCTGCTAATTAAGCAATGCTGTACAAGGAGGCAGTTATGGAATACTCAGTAAAACAAGTTTCAGAAAAATTAGGCATTTCAGTTTATACCTTACATTATTATGATAAAGAGGGACTTTTGCCATTTATTAAGAAAAAGGATAATGGAACCAGGGTCTTTACGGAAGGGGATGTGGAATGGGTGGATATGATACTTGCCCTCCGGGAAATCGATATGCCCATTGCAAAAATAAAAGAGTATATTTCACTTCTGGTGCAGGGAGAAACTACACTGTCCCAGAGAAGAGCACTCATTACCCAATACCGTGAATATTTAGAATACCGCATGCAGGCAATGAAAAAATGCCTGGACATTACCAGCAGGAAATTGAATGAATATGACGAAGGAGTGCTGGACATTTTAGATGAACAAGATGGAATCAGAGAAGAGAAGGAGCGGAAAATATGACCTATGAAGCATTATTTGAAGAGATTAAAAGCATTTTCAGTAAGGCGGATGTAAACACCATTCACACACACCTGGCATATCAGTTTAACATTGAGGGAGAAGCTGAGGGAGCCTTTTATGCCGAGGTAAAAAACGGGGAGCTTTATATAGAACCATATGAGTATTACGACAGAGATGTACTGTTTACCTGCACTGCAAAGACTCTTTTGAAAATTGCAAAAAAGAAGCTGGATCCGATTTTGGCTTTTACACTGGGGCAGTTAAAAGTGGAAGGAGATTTTGACAAGGCACTGATGCTTCAGAAATTTATTTAGGGAGGTTTGTCTATGAGTAAATCAGGAATTTTACTGGGAGCAGGAATAGCAGCAGCAGCGGTGGAAACAGGGATTGCCGGTTATTTTTTCAGGCGGACCATGATTCGGGGAAATGCAAAAGAAGAACGGACCACCAAGATGGCGGGAACCGACTGGAACCAGTACCTGCCGGAAATACGAAAGAAAAAGGACTGGGTAGACAAACAGAATCACGAAGCAGTTTCTATCATTGCAAGGGACGGATTAAGGCTGAAAGGCCATTTCTATCCCGGGAGAAATCCGGATAAAGTCATCCTGTGCCTCCATGGTTATACCAGCCGGGGTTCCAATGATTTTAATTCACTGGCATATTTTTATCTGCATTTAGGTTACAGTCTGCTGATCGTAGATCACAGATCACACGGGGAGAGTGAAGGAACCTATATTGGATTTGGATGCCTGGACAGATTGGATGTGGTAAAGTGGATTCGGTATCTGGAAAAAAGATGCGGTAAAAATTGTCTTGTTATGCTTCATGGCATTTCAATGGGAGGCGCCACTGCTTTAATGGTGAGCGGATTGTCCCTGCCTGGCTGTGTAAAAGGAATTGTGTCCGACTGCGGATTCACTTCCGCATGGGAAGTATTTGATTCTGTTTTGAAAAATACATACCACCTGCCTTCCTTTCCAATTCTGCAGATAGCGGATGTTATGGCAAAAAGGGAAGCCGGATACGGGTTAAATGAGTGTAATGCCTTAAATGAGGTGGCGAAATCTACCGTGCCGATTCTGTTTATCCATGGTGATGCGGATACATTCGTACCCTCCTGGATGTGCCATAAGCTGTACAAAGCCTGTAAATCACGAAAAGAGATGCTGATTGTGAAAGGCGCAGCCCATGCAGAAAGTTATTATAAAAATACCGAAAAATATGAAATCAAAGTCAAAGATTTCTTGAACAGCATTATGGAGGAAGGGTTATGATGAAAACAAGATATGGAAAAAAAGTGTATCCGTTAACTGCGGCGCAGCGTCTGCATTTTTTTACGCTGGCGCACTGCGCAAAGAAGCAGGTTCTGAATATAGGAACCAGTCTGACGATCGAACAGGATCTGGACAGGGATGTTTTAAAGAAAGCGATTTATGAAGCATATGCCAGATGCGAGAGTATGCGCATCCGTTTTGCAAAGGACAAAGCTGGCAATATATATCAGTACATTGCGGACAGAGAAGAGCGGGAAATCGAACACTTTGATTTTACCGGATGGCAGCAGGAACACGCTGAGGATAAAATGAAAGAATGGACCGGAATCCCTTTTGAGCGGTTTGACAGTCCCATGAACCGGATTATAATGATTCAGCTTCCGGATGGATACCAGGGCGTCTATATGCTGGTAGACCACATGACCATGGATGCCCAGTCTCTGATTGTATTTTTAAAGGATGTCATTGAAATCTATTGCCATTATAAGTATGAAGGGATCGACTATCCCAAAGAAATGGCGTCTTATATCACTCAGCTGGAAAAAGATATTGCATACGAAGCCGGAACCTCAGCGAAGAAAAGAGATACCGCCTTTTTCGAGAATCTCATCAAAAGTTCAGAGCCGGTTTTCTGTGATATCCATGGACCGGAAAAACTCATACAGCAACGGAAATCCACGGGCAATCCAGAGCTTCGTGCGGCTGCCAATCTCACGGATAACGTAGATGCCAACATAACAGTTTTTCATCTGGAGGCTGAGCCATCCAAGCTTCTTCTGGATTTTTGTGAAGAGCGTCAGATATCTATGGTATGCCTGCTCATGATGGGACTTCGGACTTTTTTACAGAAAGAAAACGAACTGGATGACGTTTCCCTTACCACCACCATTGCCAGACGGGCGACTCTTTCCGAAAAAAAGAGCGGCGGAACAAGAATCCACTGTTTTCCTTTCCGAACAATTGTTTCCAGGGATGAAACATTCCTGGAAGGGATTCATAAGATACGGGACGGGCAGAACCAGTTATTCCGACATGCCAATTATGACCCGGTTTCTTATTTTGAGGTGAGAAGAAAACATTATCAAATGCAGGGCGCCCAGACCTATGAACCAATGAGCCTGACCTACCAGCCTCTGACTATGCAGAGTAAAGGATTGGACAAACTGGGGGATATTAAATACAAGACCGCATGGTATACCAACGGTGCGGCAGCCCATACCCTGTACCTTACCGTTATGCACAGGGCACAGGACAATGGACTGGATTTCAGTTTCGAATATCAGACCGGAGCCGTAACACCGGAAAAACTGGAATATGTATATTACTATCTCTGTAAGATATTGTTTTATGGAACGGATCATCCGGAGGATACGGTTGGCGAAATAATGGATCATGTATAAGAAAGGCCAAAAGGCGCAAAAAAAATTATAATTTAGGAAAGGATGGGTATAGAGATGCTGGATCAATTAAAAGAAATGATTTGTGAATATGTAGAAGCAGAACCCTCTGAAATAAAAGAAGAAAGCCGGTTTATAGAGGATTTGGGATTTAATTCCTACGATTTTATGAGTATGGTTGGGGAGATAGAAGATACATTTGATATCGAAGTGGAAGAGCGCGAAGTGGTAAATGTTAAGACAGTCGGTGACGCAGTAAAATATATTACACAATTGCAGGAAGCATAAGAAGGTCAGGCAACAGTGGACATTTGGCATGGCTGAGAATAGCCTGAAATGGGAGGAGCATATGGAAACGAAGATCCAAAATATGAGAGACATTATACAATACGCAGCAGATCAGTATGGGGAGGCCCCGGCAATCCGTTATAAGGTGCGTAAGGAAGTGATTACCAAAACCTACCTGGACATTCAAAAAGACAGTGAAGCATTCAGCAGGTCACTGGAAAAACTGGATATGCTAAAAAAGCATGTGGCTGTCATAGGTCCTACTACATATCAATGGATTATCAGCTATTTTGGAACGGTTAATTCAGGCAGTGTGGCAGTGCCTCTGGATGCACAGCTGCCCGCAGAAGAAGTGTGTGAGCTATTAAACCGTGCGGATATCAGCGTCCTGGTGTTTGATGAACTGCGAAAGGATCTGGTACAGGCTGTAAAAGAGAAATGTCCGGGAATTCATTATTTGGTATCCATGCAGGCTCTGGAGCATTCGGATGAAATTCTGTCATTTAGCAGGCTGCTTGAAGAAAATGCAGGAAGTTTTTCGGCTGATATAGACTGTGATAAAATGACGGCAATTCTTTTTACATCCGGAACAACCGGAAAAAGCAAAGGCGTTATGCTGAGCCACCGCAATCTGGCGGATAATGCAGTGTGTCTGGATATGAAAATTTCGGCAGGCACGGTATCTATGACCCTTTTGCCCATTCACCATGCGTATTGCTTTACCATGGATATTTTAAAAGCCATTTACATCGGAATGGTTATCTGCATCAATGATTCCATTATGCACGTGCAGAAGAACATGAAATTGTTCAAACCGGAAATCGTCTTACTGGTGCCGATGGTGATTGAATCACTATACGCAAAGCTTGTAGATGCAACCGGAATTTTACCAAAGAAAATGGTGGCTAAAGCGGCCCTTGGCGGAAATCTGAAAACGATCTGCAGCGGGGGTGCCTATTTGAATCCGGATTTAATTGACGGATTTCAGGCATATGGCATCCGCATTCTCCAGGGATACGGAATGACAGAATGTTCTCCGGTTATCAGTACCAATCTGGAGTGGGACAGCCGTATAAATTCTGTTGGAAAGCTGCTGCCTGGATGTGAAGTGAAGATAGTAGAGGAAGAAATCTGGGTGAAAAGCCCATCCGTAATGCTTGGATACTATAAAATGCCCAAGGAAACGGCAGAGACGCTGGAAAACGGATGGTTGAAGACCGGTGACCTGGGTTATGCAGATGAAGATCATTTCCTGTATATCACAGGCCGGAAAAAGAATCTGATCATCTTAAATAACGGGGAAAATGTCTCGCCCGAGGAGCTGGAAAACGAAATCAGTAAGGCACCTCTGGTAAAAGAAATAATTGTGAGTGAGAAAGACAGCCTGATTCAGGCGGAGATCTTCCCTGACTATGAATATGCAAAGAAGAAACGCATGAAAAACATCGATGCAGAGCTGCAGAACATTCTGGATGCTTATAATAAAGACAGACCGGTTTATAAGAGAATTCATGGATTGAAGGTCCGGGAAGAAGAATTTGTAAAGACACCTTCCAAAAAGATCAAAAGGGTTTAATACTATTGTAATTGCTGCCCATTCCGTATACAATATGAATAGAAGAAGTGTCATATTGATATGGAATGGAGTTAGTGGAATGCGATATTATGTACAGGACAAATTAATACTTTTAAAAAAAGGAGAGACTCCGCCGGAAGGGCATGTTCTGGTGGAATGCCTCTCTTCATCGGAATATAAGAAGCGTTACGAGAAAACTCTTCACGTAGATTTATTGACCAGAAGCCTTGGGAATGTGGAGTTCTGTAAGGCGGATGTGCTGAGAAGCTGCATCGTGGGAACGTTTGTAATACCCTGTAAGGAAGACCTTCTGGAAAAAGAATCCGGGTTTGGCTATTACATGGATAAGGAAAGGCTTCTCTTTGTAGATGATAACCACATTGTGGAAAAAATGCTGGAGGAAATCTGCCAGATCCAGGTACTTCCCAAAACATACGTAGCCCATGTATTTTTTGAATTTCTAGAATATCTCACCAGGGATGATGTGATTTTTTTACAGCAGTATGAGGAAAAGCTGGAGGAAATGGAAGAAAGCCTCTCCAATTCCGATACCAGCGAGTTCAATAAAAAACTGTTAAAGTGCAGAAGGGAACTGTTAAAGCTCAATGCTTATTATCAGCAGCTGATGGATTTAAGCGATACCCTGAGCGAAAACCAGAACCGGATGTTTAACCGGGAAGACTGCAGGCTCTTCACATTTTATACAAAGCGTGTGGAGCGTTTTTACGATACCACTCACATGCTCCGGGAGTATTCCATGCAGCTGCGGGAAATGTACCAGTCCCAGATCGATATCCACCAGAATAAAGTGATGCAGTTTTTGACCGTAGTAACCACAATTTTTATGCCCCTGACGCTGATTGCAGGATGGTATGGCATGAATTTTGCCAACATGCCGGAACTTAAAACGAAATATGGATATGGAATTATCATTCTGGTAAGTATCCTGGTTACCGGAATCGAAATCTGGTATTTCAAGATCAAAAAGTGGTTTAAGTGAATACAAGACAGGGCAACAAAAAAGCGGGTTTGCTATCGGACCCGCTTTTTTCGCTTATTTAACCGTTATGTTTGATTATTTCACCCGCACTGTTTTTCTTTTTAAAGATAGGAACTGTAATGCTACCATTGCAGAACCGTTTACTAACAAACCCAGAGTTACAATCATTCCTGCCATTACTGCCATCTCTACCACTCACTCCTCATCTTGTGATTTATTTAACGTATTCTATCACTTTTTTTGCTGTTTGACAAATTTTGAACAATCCTTTTATATGGTAAGAACAGAAAAATATTGTATAAATTTAGATACATTGACGAAAATTTAACGCAATCCTTGTATAAAATTTAACGAACATCGTTTAGACTCAAAAGGATATTTTAAATAATTACTTAAAAAAACTTTGACTTTTTATGAAAAATAGTAGAAAATGGAAAATTTTGTGAGGATAAGAAAAATTTATGGAAAATCAATTAAGAATGGTGAATTATACATTATTTCATGATATACTATTGATTCATAAAGATAGAAAAATGTTTCCGGACAACAAAAACAGTAAGAAGATGAGAAATTCGTGTTGGTAAAAACCCAAATTTAATTAAAGTTGTATAGTATTTCAGGAGGTAAAAATGGACAGAGAACGGATGGTTAAGGAATTTTGCCGCTTAGTATCCATCGATTCCCCTTCTTTTTCGGAGCGGGAGATGGCAGATTATCTGATTGGTGTCTTTGCAGAGAATCAGATTATGCTGGAAGAAGATGAAGCAGGAAGTTATTTTGGCGGGAATAGCGGAAATCTGTATGGCTATTGGAAAGGGACTTTAGAAGGGGACCCTATTTTGTTTTCCATGCACATGGATACCGTAGAGCCGGCAAAAGGGAAGAAAGCCGTTGTACATGAGGATGGAAAAATAACTAGCGATGGGACAACAGTTCTTGGAGCCGATGATTTGGCGGCAATCGCTGAGGTGATCGAGGCGGTTCGCAGTATTACGGAACAAAAATCTGCCCACCGGGATGTGGAATTTCTGATCTCCATAGCAGAAGAGCAGCATCTGCGGGGCAGCCAGGTGTTTGATTTCTCCAGCTTAAAAGCAAAAGAATCTTATGTACTGGATAAAACCGGGCAAATTGGAAGTGCAGCAGTGGTGGCGCCTTCCCTGGCGACCTTTGAAGCAGTGGTACGGGGAAAAGCAGCGCATGCGGGATTTGCGCCGGAAGAAGGTGTAAACGCCGTTTTGATAGCATCAAAAGCGGTAACACGAATTCCTCTGGGACATGTGGGGACGGAAATGACCGTAAATATCGGCAGCATCCAAAGTGATTTTGCAACCAACATCGTGCCGTCTGCCTGTACGGTAAAAGGAGAGGTGCGCAGCTTCTCCCATGAGGCGGTATTGAGGCAGTTAAAGGACATCCAGAATATTTTTGAAGAAGAGGCAGCCATGCTTGGCGGTATTGTGGAGTATCAGGAAGATCTCTTATTTCAGGCATATGTGACACCTGAGAATGCAGAAGTCGTCAGGCGCTATGAAGATGTCTGCAAAAGTCTTGGGATAGAGCCGGTTCTGGAAAGAACATTTGGAGGCAGTGACCAAAATCATTTATCTGCAAATGGAGTCCGGGGAATGGTCCTGGCATCTGCCATGCAGCAGGCTCATTCAAGCAGTGAGTTTACCACCGTAAGTGATATGGAAAAGGTGACGAAAATTGTGATGGGATTGATGGAAAGTGAAATATAAAGATTAAGTTATGGAAAGTAAAATACAATGTTTAAGTTATGGAAAGTGAAATATAAAATTTAAGTTTCTGTATGAAAAAAGCAAAAGAAGAAGATTATAAGTATCGGATAGGAGATTACGATGAAAAAAAGTCAATTTGATAAACTGGTAGACAGAAAAGGCACTAATTGCCTGAAATATGATTTTGCAGCTGAGTTTGGAAGACCGGAAGGGTTGATACCGCTATGGGTGGCAGATATGGATTTCTGCGTGCCGGATCAGGTAAAAGAGACCTTGAGGTGGTGTGCGGAGCATGGTGTTTTTGGATACACAGATGCAAAGCCGGAGTATTATCAGGTTCTGGGAAAATGGTTTCTGGATCATTTTGGATGGGAAACAGATGCATCCTGGGTTGTCAAATCTCCAGGGGTGGTGTTTGCCCTGGCAACTGCAATCCGGGCATTTTCAAGAGAAGGGGAGAGTATTTTAATCCAGCAGCCGGTATATCATCCCTTTGCAAATGTAATCAAAGCCAATGACCGCAGGCTTGTGGTGAACCAGCTGGTATGTGAAGAGGGTGTCTACCGCATGGATTATGAGGACTTTGAGAAAAAGATTGTGGAAGAAAAGGTAAAGGTCTTTCTCCTGTGCAGTCCCCATAATCCGGTTGGACGGGTGTGGACCAGAGAAGAGCTGCAAAGAGTGGGGGATATCTGCCTGAAGCATAAAGTACTGGTCGTTTCTGATGAGATCCATTGCGACTTCACATATCCGGGGTATCGGCATCTGGTATATGCTTCTTTGGGACAGGCATATGCAGACAATGCCATTGTGTGCACCGCTCCGAGCAAAACCTTTAATCTGGCTGGACTGCAGGCATCCAATATTTGGATTCCAAACACCGACCTACGGGAACAGTTTAAAAAAGAGATTGCTAAAACCGGATACAGTGACCTGAATACCTGCGGTCTTGCGGCGTGCCAGGCAGCATATACCTATGGCGGGGAATGGCTGGCTGAGTTAAAAGAATATCTCACAGGTAATCTGGAATTTGTAAGAATATTTTTAAAAGAAAACCTGCCCCAGATTCATCTCATAGAGCCTCAGGGAACTTATTTATTGTGGGTAGATTTCCGTGAACTGGGGCTTACCGTGGAAGAACTAAATGACTTTCTGGTAGAAAAAGCCCATCTGTGGCTAAACGACGGTTCCATGTTCGGCGAGAGCGGGAGCGGATTCCAGAGAATCAATATCGCCTGCCAGAGAGAAACTTTAAAGAAAGCATTTGAACAGCTGGCAGAAGCCATTGCAGGCTTACGGTAGGAGGGACAGATGCTCTGACCCAGGAAAGGCAGAACTAGTACAGCATTGCATAAATAATCAAGTAATACACTTCGGCTATCCGCACCAGGAAATCCGAACCATTCTTTGATGTAGCCCGCTACACCTGCAGAATGGTTTGGATCCCCTGATACGAATATCCTGTGTGTATTACTCAATTATTTAAGCAATGATGTACTAGAGCGTGTTTTAAAATTGCTACACCTTGGTTATTTTAACCAAATTAATATTG
>UQGG01000061.1 GCA_900540475.1 uncultured Robinsoniella sp.
AGAATCTTTCAAGGTTGTTTCACTGTTCAATTATCAAGGTTCTGTTTGCTTTTCTTTGTTGTTGTACTCTTTAGCGCAACTTCTATATGTTATCACACTGCCAAGTGTTTGTCAACAACTTTTTTAAAAAGTTTTTTATGTATCTCGCCGCTGTTCTCACAGCAACTTTTATATGATACCATTCTGCAAATCATTTGTCAACACTTTTTTCGAGTTTTTTCGAGTTTCGATGAAGTCTCTGACTCGTGTTATATCTGTGTCGGATTTTGTTTTTTGCTGTCTGTTTGAGACAACTTTGTTATAATACCACCTGGAATCCCATCTGTCAACTGTTATTTTGTATTTTGTTGAAATTTTTTATACAATTAGTTCAATTTAACAATGTTAGATATCTTCTACTAAAAGAGGATGCAAAGTTTCATCCATATTCAGAATGAAACTTTGCAAATTTTTATATCCCATAATAGTTGAGAATTGCGCTGCCTACATATCTGGCAATTCCCTCTCCATATTGAGCATCAGTCACTTCTGCCAATTTATCTTCTTTTAAATACTCTTTTGCTAAATCCAGGAGAATAGACCTGGCATTATCGAGTTTGAACAATCCCTTATATATTTCTGCAAGTTTTGCAACTGATTCTTTTTCTAAATCTGCATCTTTCGTTTCTTTTGCTATAGCAAATCGCCTGTAGACTTCTTCATTTTCATTTTGTTGTGGTACAAAGTCTTCTTTATTTCCAGTGGACTGCAACGCTGCATCTACAGCTTTTTCTTTGCTTCCGTACCATTTGATTAAATCTGCCATGGTGTGTTCATCTTTCAGGTTCTCTCTCATCTGTTCCCGCATTTTGTCCACGCTTCCATACTTCTTTATTTGCTGCTCAAGATCTTCCGGAGAGATGCATTCGCACATATGGTCTAAAATCTGCTGTACATCCTTATCATTAAATGCTTCAAAACTCATCGTATTAACTCCTTTCATCACGTCTGTTATCAGTTCAATAAGTCCATTCAAACTATTCCGTTTCTTTTCCAGTAAAGCTTTTTGTGTTAAAAGTACCTGTTCTTTGTCATAACCGGGACTATCCATAATTTCTTTTATATCAGACAGGGATACTTCGATTTCCCGAAAGAACATAATCTGCTGTAATTTCTCTAATGCTTGATTATCATAAAGCCGATATCCTGCTTCTGTTAATCGTGTGGGCTTTAGCAGCCCTATTTCATCATAATATCGGAGCGTTCTGATACTTACCCCTGTGATATCCGACACTTCTTTTACTGTTTTCATTTTGCCTCCTTTCAATTTATCTTAAACCGTTACGCCACGAGAGAGTCAATCAAATTTTTTTATAAAAATAAGGACATAGCAGTCTATACTATTATCTGCTACGTCCTCCGTTCGTTATGTTAAAAAGCAGTCATGAAATGCCATTTGCTAAATACAATTCACTGCATCTTTTACCGTCTGTACTCCCACAATACGAATCCCTTTAATCTTTTCAACTGCTTTTAGTGAAACTTTTGGCATAATCACTGTCTCGAATCCAAGTTTCTTGGCTTCCTGCACTCTTTGTTCCGGCATATTAACAGCTCTCACTTCACCGCTCAGCCCCACTTCACCAAACACAATGGTCTTCTCATCGATTGCTCGGTCTTTATAACTGGATACCACCGCCATGATAATACCCAGATCAATCGCCGGCTCATTCATTTTGATTCCCCCTGCGATGTTTACATAGGCGTCACATGCCGAGAGATGCATGCCAAGTCTTTTCTCCAGAACCGCCATTAATAAATTCACCCTGTTGTAATCCGTTCCTGCTGCTGTCCTTCTTGGTATAGCCAGATTACTCTGACATACCAATGCCTGTATCTCAATTAATATGGGACGTGTTCCTTCCATAGAACATGCCACAATCGATCCTGACGCACCTTCCGGTTTTCCATTCAGCATAAATTCCGAGGGATTTGCCACTTCCACTAAACCAATATCCCTCATTTCAAATACACCGATTTCATTTGTCGATCCGAACCGGTTCTTTACCCCTCTTAGGATCCGGTACGCAGCATGGCGGTCTCCTTCAAAATATAATACCGTATCAACCATGTGCTCCAGTACTCTGGGTCCGGCTACAACACCCTCTTTAGTAACATGTCCCACCAGGAAAATAGAAATCCCAAGGCCTTTTGCAATCTGCATAAAGACATTTGTAGACTCTCTTACCTGAGACACACTTCCCGGAGCGGAACTCACCTCATCCCGGTACATTGTCTGTATGGAGTCTATCACCACAACTTCCGGATTGACTTTTTTAATAACTTCCTGGATAATTTCCAGGTTTGTTTCACACAAGATCAACAGTGAATCTTTAAAATCTCCAATCCTGCTGGCTCTGAGTTTGATTTGCTGTAATGATTCTTCTCCAGAAATATATAGTACCTTCACCGCTTTATCCGTCAGATTCTTACATACCTGAAGCAGCAGCGTAGACTTTCCGATTCCCGGGTCGCCCCCGACTAAAATCAAAGAGCCTTGTACAATACCTCCACCCAGGACCCGGTCAAGCTCCATCATTCCAGTCTGCATCCGGTCGGTTTCTTTCATTTGTATGCTGGTAAGCTTCATGGGTTCTATTTCATTAGCTTTTTTTACCGCTTTAACGGATGAGGTCTTTTGAATCACTTCTTCTGTAAATGTATTCCATTCTTTACATGCTGGACATTGCCCTGACCATTTGCTGGATTCATATCCACAGTTTTGACAAAAAAATACCGTTGTTTTTCCTTTAGCCATCGATTCCTCCTTCAAATACTGATTTATTCGAAAGAAGTCCGGTTTCTCCACAGTAGCTGTGAAAAGACCGGACTTCTTTTTACTTGATTCCCACCAGCATCGAGCCAGATGAGCGCACTTGCGGTTCCATCTGGCGACTGCCGCGAGGGTTTATAACTTGCAAAGCCTCAATACGTCAACGTATTAGATCATGATTCACAATCGCTTTTGCGAAGTGAGACGTACAGATTGATAAAATTCTTTATATACACGCTCCTAGAGAATGATTTTACAAACAGGCTCTAAGCTCTTACGATTTTAACAAAAGCTTTATCCGTATTATCTAATTCTACGCTTAAAGAAAGCTTACCACCCAGATTTGTCTGCATCTTTCCGGCATTTTCGTCATCAATAAAGATTTCGTAAGCAGTATCTTCCTCCAATTCAACTGTGATCTGTGCATCTGTAGGTCCTTCAACTTCAAAGCTGACCCCATTTGCATCTGCTGAAAGATGATTTACGGTAGTTCCGGGAACAGATTCATATACGAACATTCCATTTCTTTCTAACTTGGTAATTTCTTTAAATGTTTTTACCTTATACAAGTCCCCATTATATTCAAAATCAGAAAGCTTTGATTTCTGGTCCAATTCATAATTCCCGAAACTGATTGTTCCATCATCTTCTGTACGTATTAATTCTTTTACAACTGACATTAGTATGCCCTCCTAGTATTTCGTTGATAGTTATCCTCTATTCTATTGTTCTTAAAATTTTATCATAAAAAGAAGAAATATGCTAGTGATTTATTCATTCTTCATGAAAATTTAATGGGTAGCTTTCACTCTATTTTATATAAAATTTAATTTCTTTATTTGATAACCCAACGCTTACTGTATCCCCTGATTTCACTTTTCCTTCCAGGATTTCTTCCGCCAGTACATCTTCGATCTTATTTTGAATTGCCCGCTTTAACGGCCTTGCTCCGTACTTGTCATCAAAGCCTTCTTCCGAAATAAAGCTCTTTACAGAATCCCTTACATTTAAAGTAATATTCATCTGTTCCTTGCATCGTTTCGTAAATTCTTTTAACAGAAGGCCAACGATACTCTTTATATTTTCTTTATTTAAAGAATGGAATACAATAATTTCGTCAATTCGGTTTAAGAACTCCGGCTTAAACATGCGGCGGACTTCTTCCATAACATTGCCCTTCATGACATTGTAATTGTGTTTTTCATCGTCAACTGCTGCAAAACCCAGTTTTTTCGGTGAAATAATCGACTGTGCACCAGCATTGGATGTCATAATGAGAATTGTATTTTTAAAATCTATCTTACGCCCCTGGGCATCTGTTATGTGCCCGTCGTCTAATACCTGGAGCAGAATATTAAATACATCCGGATGTGCCTTTTCAATTTCGTCAAACAAAATGACAGAATATGGGTTACGGCGAACTTTTTCGCTTAGCTGTCCACCTTCTTCATAGCCAACATATCCAGGGGGGGAACCTACCAGCTTAGAAACGCTGTGCTTCTCCATGTATTCAGACATATCAACTCGTATCATTGCCTGTTCACTGCCAAAAACAGTCTCCGCAACCGCTTTGGACAGCTCCGTTTTACCCACACCGGTGGGACCAAGGAATAAAAATGATCCGATTGGGCGCTTCGGATCCTTTAATCCGACTCTGCCCCGCTTAATAGCCTTGGCAACTGCAGTTACCGCTTCATCCTGTCCTATGACCCTTTGATGAAGTGTCTGTTCCAGGCGAAGCAGCCGGTGAGTTTCTTTTTCAGCCAGTTTTTGTACCGGTATCTTCGTCCACATGGATACTACTTCGGCAACATCCGGCTCTTCCACCATCAGCTGCTTCGCTGCATTCTTCTTCTCTATGCGGCTTCGCAGGCTTGTTAGCTTCTTCTCTTTCGCTTCCTGTTCCTTTTTTATTCTCGCCGCCTCATCAAAATCGCCTTCTTTGATCGCATCTTCCTTTTCCTGAGCCAAATCAAATACTTCATTTTGCAGTTCTTCCAGATTTGCAGGAACCTGGTAGCCCTTCAGCTGAACTTTGGATGCAGCTTCATCAATCAGGTCAATTGCCTTATCCGGCAGAAACCTGTCGCTGATAAATCTCATGGAATACTTCACCGCTGATTCGATTGCATCATCTGTAATCATTACGCGATGATGCTTCTCATAACTTGGGCGCAGCCCTTTTAGGATTTCAATTGCTTCTTCCTCTGTGGGTTCTTCAACCGTAACCGGCTGAAATCTTCGCTCAAGTGCAGGATCTTTCTCAATATATTTACGATACTCTTCAATTGTTGTAGCACCAATCAACTGGATCTCACCTCTGGAAAGGGAAGGTTTTAAAATGTTGGAAGCATCCATTGCCCCCTCTGCTCCTCCTGCACCAATAATGGTATGAAGTTCATCTATAAACAGAAGTACATCGCTGCAATCCATAACCTCTTTGATTACTTTTTTAATTCGCTCCTCAAATTCGCCACGGTATTTGGATCCTGCTACCATGCTTGCCAGATCCAGCGTAACAACCCGCTTATCCTGAATGGTCCGCGGAACGGCTCCTGCAACAATTTTTTGTGCCAGACCTTCTGCAATAGCAGTTTTACCCACTCCGGGTTCTCCGATTAAGCAGGGATTGTTCTTGGTACGTCTGCTTAAGATCTGTATAATACGCTTTATTTCCTCTTCTCTTCCAATAACCGGATCCAGTTCTCCCTGACTTGCCTGCTCTGTCAAATCCCGGCTGTACTGATCCAGCATTGGTGTTGCCGAACTTTTCTGTCTGCTCTTGGACGCCTTTACTTCCTGCAGATAAGCCTTATAGGTTTCCTCATCTGCCCCCATGATCCCCATGATTTCCATGTACAGTTTTTGCAGCTGTATCCCCATGGTATGAAGGAGCCGCGTTGCCACACATTCCACATCCCTTAATAAAGAGAGTAAGATATGTTCTGTTCCAATTTCATCCATTTGGAAAAAGGACGCTTCTTTTTCGCTGCTTTCTAAAACAGCCAGTGCACGTGGTGTATATCCATCCGGATTAGCCAGTGCAACACCGCCTTCGGGAGCAATCAGCTGTTCTATTAAAGCCAGCAGCTGCTCTTCCTCCACACCGCCTTCTTCCAGTACAATATGCGCTGTACCTGTTCTCTCTCTTAAGAGTCCCAACAGTAAATGTTCGGAACCGATATAACTCTGTGCACATTCCTTCGCCGCCTGCCTGGCAAGCACTAATGCGGTCTGCGCACTGTCTGTAAATTCTTTATGCATAGATATTCCTCCTGCTATTATTCATATTCTGCCAGGATCTCGTCCACCAATGCATGAACTTCCTGGCCGGTAATGTGTTTGCACCTGCCTTTCGCAAGCAAAACACGTAAATTTTCTTTCATTTCCTCTAAAGCCTGCAATTTATCGATATCCAGAGATATAATTGCTCCTCTTCTTCTGTCTATCGTCACAAATCCTTCTTGTTTTAAAACCGCATACGCCTTATTAACTGTATGCATATTGATTCCGATATCTTCCGCCAGCTGTCTTACAGAAGGTAAAACATCACCTTCCTGAATGCTGGAAGTAGCAATTCCCAATATGATCTGATTTCTAAGTTGAATATATAGCGCCTCTTCACTTTGAAAATCTATTTTTATCATCATAGTATCACCCTTCTATCCTATGTTTGTTATATTTATAATATAACACCTGTCATTATCTGTCAACCCAATTTAGAATTTGGAAACTCTTGAAGGTATCTAATAATAATACCTATGATCTGTTCACCACCGTAATAACAAACTGATTATTGCACGATCTGTATCCCCGGTAATTGATTATCGCAAAAATAGAGAGACACGCTTATCGTTCCTAAGCGGCGTCTCTCTATTTCTCATTCGTACTAATAGCCTTTTATAAATCAATCATGGTTACATCTACTTCAGGGGGATTTTCATCTGCCTGCTGCTGTAAATTCACCTGGGGATTCGGATTTTCTGAGGGCGATTTCTTTGGCGGTCTTTGCTTTTTTACAGGCTGCTGTACTGCTCCTGGATTTTGCTGTACATTCCCCTGCGGTTTTGGCTGACCATTTGGTTTAGACTGCTTCTGAACCTTTGATTGTCCCTGTTTCACCTGATCCGGCGTATTTACCTGACCCTGTGTTTTTGGCTGTGGTTTTGTCTGCCCCTGTGGTCTTGACTGATTCTGAGGTCTGGGCTGTTCGGACTGCTTTGGCTGTCCCTGTGGCCTAGGCTGATCCGACTGCTTTGGCTGTCCCTGTGGTCTTTGCTGTTCGGACTGCTTTGGCTGTCCCGGCTGCTTTGGCTGGCTCTGGGGTCTTCCCTGAGGTACTTTTTTACCCTGAACTCTTTTTTGTACCTGGCTTCTGTCCCCGGTGGTCTGTTTCTGCTGATTTTGCGCATTTCGCTGGCTGTTTACCGGTCTTTGTGCGGTTCCTTCTGCTGTTGCATTTCCATCCTGCGTACCGGAAACTTTCTTTACTTTTTTTACAGGTTTCACAACCTGATTGTTTGCAGAGCTTTCTTCCGCTTTTCTGGAAAGTACATCGGCTTTCACCTGCGCCTGACCATTTCCAAAGACTTCTTCTGTGGTTTCCTGTACCTTTTCTAACGGCACTCCGGGAGCATCTGCACTTTCCGGCTGCATCTCCTGAACCGGAGCATAATAATAATCCGAACTCAGTGTTTTTTCTTTTCTTGCAAATTCATTGGTATTAAAGTCCAAATTGTTTTCGGCTTCCCGCAAATCATCCTTCAGATCTTTATTCTTAAGCGCCAGATTAATGATTATAAAGAGTAAGATCACAGCAAATGCAATCATACCATATAATATTTTCATAGCCAGTTCCAATTTCTGATTAACCTGCTCCACCTGTGTATTTAACATTTTCACGGTATCATTCTGTACTGACTCTGTCTGTGCGGTCTTATTCTCTGTAGCCGGCTGCGATTCAGAAGCTGCTGCCTGATTAGTTGCCGCTTCCGATGCTGCTTCTGTTGTTGCTGCTGCATCGGCTGTTACATGAAGCGTATAAACTGCCTTACTCCCATCTTCAGCTGCAACGGTTATTGTTACGGTACCACTTCCATTATCCAGCTGATTTCCATCGATGGATGCAATCTCTGCATTTACATCGGAAGGCTGCGGATCTAATTTCAATGATTTTGTTCCAGCCGGTACTTTTACTTCATATTCTGTCGTTGAATAATAAAATTCCGGTGAAACTTCTGCGTTTTCAATGCCAAGCGTTGCCAGAGAGTTGTCACTGGACGAGCTGGTAGCAAAAACAGTCATGGAAGAAAGCCATAACATCAGCATTGCCAAAACAACCTGGTACTTCCATGTTCCTTTTAAAATCTTCATACTTTACCCCTTTTCATTATTTTGGCAGGAACTATGCCTCGTCAATCGCCTTGCCAATATCATTTCGGTAATATTTGTTGTCAAATGAAATCCAGTCAACTGCTTTATAAGCATTTGCTCTGGCTTCCTTTAAATCAGCACCTTTTGCGGTTACACCAAGGACACGTCCTCCATTGGTCACGATCCCCTGATCTGTGGCTTTCGTGCCTGCATGGAACACATAGTATCCTTCTTTATCTTTAAAGTTCTCAAATCCACTGATAGTAAGCCCTTTATCGTATTTTACCGGATATCCGTCGGATGCCAGTACCACACAGACAGCTGCATTGTCTTCAAACTGCAGGTCAATCTGATCTAAAGTTCCATCTATACAAGCCTCAAATACATCTACGATGTCATTTTTCATTCTTGGCAGCACAACCTGAGCTTCCGGATCACCGAATCTTGCATTGTATTCCAGTACCTTTGGTCCTTTATCTGTGAGCATCAGTCCAAAGAATATAATACCTTTAAATTCCCGTCCTTCTGATGCCATAGCATCCACACTGGCCTGGTATACATATTTATTGCAGAAATCGTCTACTTCCTTTGTATAGAACGGGCTGGGTGAAAATGTTCCCATACCGCCGGTATTTAATCCAGTATCTCCATCACCAGCACGCTTATGATCCTGAGCACTGGTCATCGTCTTAATTGTTTTGCCATCTACAAAGGAAAGTACGGATACTTCCCGTCCTGTCATAAACTCTTCTACAACCAGGCGGTTACCTGCACTTCCAAACTGTTTGTCCAGCATAATTGCTTTGACGCCTTCTTCTGCCTCTTCCAGGGTATTGCAAATCAAAACTCCCTTACCAAGAGCCAAACCGTCTGCTTTTAATACGATGGGAAATTCAACCGTCTTCAGATAAGCAAGGGCTGCCTTTGGATCGTCAAAATTCTCATAACCGGCTGTGGGAATATTATATTTCTTCATCAAATCCTTAGAAAATGCTTTGGAACCTTCCAGTATCGCTGCATTTTTACGCGGTCCGAATACTCTTAATCCTTCTGCTTCAAATGCATCTACTACTCCACCTACCAGCGGATCATCCATACCTATTATAGTCAGGTCAATTTCTTTTTCTTTGGCAAATGCCACCAGTTTCTCAAACTCCATTGCACCAATGTCTACACATTCTGCATATTCTGCAATTCCTGCATTTCCCGGTGCACAGTAAATCTTATCTGCTTTTGGGCTCTGGGCTACTTTCCAGGCGATGGCATGTTCTCTGCCGCCGCTGCCTACGATTAGTATTTTCATGAATTCGTTTCCTTCTTTCATTTTTAATCCCGCTGAATATCACATCGCAGGCATGCCTGCGATACTGCATACAATATTGTAACATGTTACAAACAGACTGGCTCTAATCTGCTATCCAAACCTTGTGATCCTTAACAGAAATTCTTCCATTTGCAATTAAATTAATTGCTTCGGGCATAATCTTCCACTCTGCTTCCATCATGACACGCTGCTGCAATTTTTCCGGTGAATCATCCTGGTGCACATCTACTGCTTTTTGTAAGATAATCGGACCTGTGTCCGTACCTTCATCCACAAAATGTACCGTTGCGCCAGTCACTTTCGCTCCACGCTCCAGCACTGCTTCATGCACTTTCAAACCATAATATCCGGTTCCGCAGAAAGCAGGTATTAATGCAGGATGTACATTAATAATCTTATTTGGAAATGCCTGAACCATAATTTCCGGTATTACCACCAGACATCCAGCCAGTACAACCAGATCGGCATCATGAGACTGTATCGTTTTCAGAAGAGCCTCATTGAAAGCCCCGCGGTTTTCATAATCTTTTGGCGAAACACATACATTGGGTATATGGTTCTGTTTTGCACGCTCAAGAGCAAATGCATTTTGGTTGTTGCTGATTACAACGGCAATCTCCGTGTTTGTAATGCTTTCATTTGCTATTCCGTCTATAATTGCCTGGAGATTGGTACCGCCTCCAGATACCAATACTGCAATTTTTAGCATAATGTTACTCCTTTTTCACCTGCTTCAATCTGTCCTACTACATAAGCGTTTTCTCCGGATGCTTCAATTGCCTTCACAGCTGCATCTACGTCTGCCGGATCTACTGCAACGATCATACCAAGACCCATATTATAAGTATTGTACATCATTTCTTCTTCAATTTGTCCTTCACGGGCAAGCATTTTAAAGATAGCCGGCACCTCATAGCTTTCTTTCTTTATTACGGCACGAACTCCGTCCGGAAGCATTCTCGGTACATTTTCATAGAAGCCGCCGCCAGTAATATGGCTGCATCCCTTGATTGTAACCCCTGCCTCTTTTACATTTCTAAGTGCTTTTACATAGATCTTTGTAGGTGCGATAAGCGCTTCTCCCAGAGTCTTTCCAAGTTCCTCGTGATAAGTTTCTAAAACGTCTTTTTCCATTTTAAATACTTTACGTACCAGTGAAAAACCGTTGCTATGTACACCGGATGATGCAATACCAATCAAAACATCACCTGATTTTAATTCTTTACCGGTAATCAGATTCTTCTCATCTACTACTCCTACTGCAAAACCTGCAAGATCATATTCATCTTCCGGATAAAATCCTGGCATTTCTGCAGTTTCACCGCCTATTAATGCCGCATTAGACTGTTCACATCCATTTGCCACGCCGCTAACAATTGTCGCAATCTTTTCCGGTACATTTTTACCACATGCGATATAGTCCAGGAAAAATAATGGTTCTCCGCCTGCACACGCAATATCATTAACACACATAGCAACGCAGTCGATTCCTACCGTATCATGTTTGTCCAGAATAAATGCCAGCTTCAGCTTTGTGCCAACGCCATCTGTTCCTGACACCAGCGTAGGCTTCTCCATATTTTTAAATGCACTCATGGAAAACGCACCTGAAAATCCGCCGATATTGGTAAGAACCTCCGGTCTCATAGTTTTCTTAATATGTTCCTTCATAAGTTCTACGGACTTGTATCCCGCTTCTATATCAACGCCTGCTTTCTTGTAATCCATTATTGTTCTTCCTCCTAAAGTGGTTTTTCTATTATACTCTTAAATTGTGAATTTGTTGTGATTGGCTATTTACAAAATTATGGTTATTTATATTCTTTGTAACCAACTTCCTGTAATTTTGCATCTTTTGCCATAACCTGCTCTTTTAATTCAGCTGAGTATGTTTTTAATCTTCCTAATAATTCTTCATCGGATGTGGCAAGGATCTTTGCTGCTAAAATACCTGCATTCGCTCCTCCATTAATTGCTACAGTCGCAACAGGAATTCCGGATGGCATCTGTACGATAGAGTAAAGTGAATCTCTTCCTCCAAGGGATGATGTATGCATAGGGATACCAATAACAGGCATTGGGAAAATAGCTGCGCACATACCTGGCAGATGAGCTGCCATGCCCGCTCCTGCAATAATTACTTTCCAACCTTTTTCTTCTGCAGATTTTGCATATTCGAAAAATACATCTGGCTCTCTGTGAGCTGAAAGGATATTTATTTCATATTCTACACCCAATTTGTCTAAAATATCAGCTGCCTTAGCCATTACCGGCATATCTGAGTCGCTTCCCATTACAATTCCTACTTTTGCCATTGTACATATCTCCTTTTATCGATTGTTTTTCATTTTTTATCGAATGCTTCGCTTTTATTCTACTAAGAGTTTGGAACATTGTCAACAAAATCGCAAAATCATTTTTGGAATTGCTCCCTTAATATAGAAAAAGAACATTCCGGCGGGTTTATTCCCAGAGAATATCTCCGCCAATCTGTCCTTTTTAAAGTGAATTATATCTTTTCAATGCCCGAAATGAATCTACACTCTTTAACCTTCATTTAAATCCATGTGTATAGCACCATATTTCCTGATATTCATAACATATACACAGCCTTCACCCAGCTTCTCTTCCATATACTTTTCATACTCTGCCGTATATTCTTTTGGAAGCAAAGTAAGGATAACTCCTGCAAAACCGCCCCCATGTACACGGCATGCCCCGCCTTGAATACGATCCAGAAACAGTTCGGTGAGCGCCAGCGCAACCGTTACGGACTGCTCGTCATAGTTCTCTATGGAATAGCAGTTCTGCAGCCATTTCCAGGATGAATTGCCGGATGCGGTAATTAATCTTAAAAATTCATCATATTGCTGGCCTTTCAGTGCCGCCACCTGCGCATCCACTCTCTGGTTTTCTGTAAAGAAATGCAGTGCACGCATAACGGCACGGTCTCCTGCGCTCTTGCGAACCTCTGTGACATTCTTCAAAAATTCTTCCAGAGATACTTCCGATAAGGTTTCTTTTCCAAAGAACGCCGCTGCTTTTTTCATTTCGATTGGTACAGACGAGTATTCCGCACTTAGGTCAGCATGTCCTTTTCCTGTATTTACAATAATTAAGTCGTAGTTGATACTGTCAAAACTAAAATCAATTTTTTCAATAACAGGCTGATCTGGATTTTTGAAATCCATTGCAACGATTCCGCCGCAGGCACATGCCATCTGATCTAACAGTCCTGACTGCTTGTTCCAGTATTTATTTTCGGAATACTTACCGATTTTTGCATATGCAACGGTATTTAATTTCAGATCGTTAAAGAAGTAATCTACCATGCTGCAGATTAACATTTCAAACGAAGCAGAAGAGCTTACTCCCGCAGCCCCAATAACATTGGTAGTAACATACGCATCAAAACCACCGATTGCATAACCTTCTTCAATAAAACCTTTTAAAATTCCCTTTAACAGATCCGGTGTTCCTGCGTGTTCTTCGGAAGGCTCCAGATCATCTAAATTGATTTGTAAGTGCTGGTCATAGGTTTCACTGATGATGTTCACCATATTGCTGTTGTTTTTACTTGCCGCTGCAACACAGTCTAACTGGATACTTCCAGCCAAAACTTTCCCATGATTGTGATCTGTGTGATTTCCACCGATTTCTGTTCTACCCGGTGCGGAAAAGAACTCGAATTCCTCATTCTTAAATTCCTCTGCAAATTTTTCTGCAACATGTTGATATCTTGCAGCATTCTCTTTAATCTTATCTTCTCCATATAAGTCCTTTAATAAGACTTTTGAAGATTTACTTTCTAATAACGAAGATACATTTTCTAATTTCATCGCTGTTTCATCCCTTCTAATCATTTCATATATTTTCTGTTGACCTTTGTCCAGACTTCTTTTATACTATGATTATAATGAGCATCTGAGATAAATACAACAATTATATTTTCCAATTATATAACGATATTGAGATTTTAAATTGGGGTTTCGCTGAGGAAGGACGCTTTGTAGATAGAGGTAGTGTACGGAAAGGTTAGAAAATACCAGTTCTGCGTTAAGCTGACGGAGTCCATGCAATTTTCCTACTCCAATCTTTTCGTACACTACCTATATTCCACAAAGCGTCCTTAATCAGCAACCCCCCAATTTAATACCTTTAATAAAACGCATATAAAGCGTTCGTTGTAGTACCAGTAATAACGATGCCAATTTGTAAGATAAAACGCAGATTTTACCTCATCCGAAGAAAGGAATTCAAATTATGCAGATTGCAATAAATACAGACCAGAGAGAATTAAAACTTCACGGCAACTACAATTTTCCAGTCTATGTCAGTTTTGAAGTTCTTTCCCAATATGAAAGCGGCTCCTTTTTATGGCATTGGCATCCGGAGATTGAATTGACCCTTGTTTTGAAGGGGGAAATGGACTACCAGATTAACGAAACACTTTATCATATCCGGGAAGGGGAAGGTCTCTTCGGTAATGGGAACACACTGCATACCGGTCATATGCACAATGAGTCGGACTGCACTTATATTTCTACGACGTTTCATCCACGTACACTTTACGGGTATGACTCCAGTCTCATTCATGAAAAGTATGTGGAGACTATATTGAAAGATTCCCGTTTATCTTCACTGCATTTTACAAGTAATGTACCCTGGCATGCAGAAATACTGGATGACCTTTCTTCCCTGTACCAGCTTAGCTGTGAGAAGCCGCCGGTATGGGAAATGCGTATGCAGATGCTTTTGTATCATATTTGGATTCTGATCTGCGAAAATCATAATCCTGCCCCTAACAGCAACGTTTCCTCACAAGTAAAAAATATAGAGCGCCTAAAATCAATACTTTCCTTTATTCACAGCCACTATGCGGAAAAAATCACTTTAGAAAATATTGCCTCTTCCGCTGGTTTATGCCGAAGTGAATGCTGTCGCTTTTTTAAAAAACATATGAACGAATCCCTTTTTGACTATCTGTTATCCTATAGGATTGAACAAAGTCTGCCCCTCCTTTTGGATACAGATCATACGGTAACGGAAGTTTCGGGAATGTCAGGCTTTTCCAATCCCTGTTACTATACAAAAATATTTAAAAAGCAGATGGGGATCTCACCCACGGAATACCGAAAGGTAAAATCCAATGATTCCTTTATATAGCATGGTGTGTTGACAAATTCTCATTTTTCCAGATCTCTACTTGCTCTGTTGATACACCTGCTGCCAGAGCAATCAGATCGAACCTACAGTCAGCATTCTATTCGTCCAAAGCTTGATTTAACTCCTCTGTACCTTTTAACACAAACTTTCCGTCACGGATAATCTCTGTTTTCGTACCATCCGGTTTTACTACCTCAATCAGCTCTAATTCATCATAAGGTATGGTGATATCTGTATGGCAGCCCATATAAGCTTTTCCGATATCTTCTTTCCGTAATATAGAAACTGCATTGTCTTTGGCAATGACTTCCCTGCCGTCCGGATTATGCACCGTGATGTCTTCAGACCAGCTGTAGCAAGTGTCACCCACAGCAAAATGAGGTCCCATTTTTTCCGCTATGAGAATTGGCAGCTTATCTGCTATCTTATATTTTCTTGCCACTGCGTAGGCCGTGGTATTGGTCCCAATGGCAAATTCCCCCATAGGCAGTGTTTCATGGTGGTACAAAACATTTTCTAAAATGTAGCGTTTGTTATCTTCTTCATTTTCAAAATTACCACATGTATATTCTTTGATCATCCCGTCTTCAAATGCAATGGATAAATTCACAAACTGCAGCTCACCCAGATAAACTTCTTTAACCTGAAGAACCCCGGATGTACCAGCGAGTTGTGGTGAAGTAAATACTTCGCCCACGGGTATATTGACATCCGCCACACAGTTTTCGAAATTTGTCTGTATCGCAGGATCTTGAAGCTCATGCAGACGAACATTTAAATCCGTATGATTTTCTCCCTTGCCCAGTATATGCACATAGCTTCCCTGGTCCAAAGCCTCTATTATCGTCTGCTGTATTCTTTCATATAACTGATAGTCCAGGGTATTCACTTTAATTATTTCCCGGAATATTTCTTCGAACTGCTCCCCGATCTCCGGGATCGGAAATGCTATGATTGTAAAACTGCGCTCATCACCTTTTATATAGCGGTTTGTGATCTGGGCAGATTCATTACTATAGAATACGGTTAGCTTTTCCTGCTTCTCGGACATATGGTAAGCGGCTGCCTTATTCTCCGGTATAAATGGCTGTTCTCCGAAAATCTCAACGCAGGCAGGTCCCGCATGCCGGTTTGCCAGGTCTTTAAACTTTTCATAGGCTGTGCGGAGAACGCCTAATTTCCGCTCTACAAATGGTTTATCCAGATAAATTGCTTGATCCGCTCTGTGATCATAGTCAAACTGTTTATTCGGAATAGCCCCATAGTAACCAATTCGCAGCTGCTGGCGTTTATTAATGCTGTTCACCGCAGCGCGGTAGATCACCGGACGAAGCCCCATCTTCTCAAAGTTTTGTATAGCAGCACGAATCATTCTTTCAAATCCCAGATTATAGCGAATATTTACGGTTTCTTTAGCAGACAGATCAATTTTCGCTTTTTCAAATCCGATACGGTATCCTTCTGTATAGGTGGATGCCATGAGATCAATCGTCTCCTGATCCAGGGAATTTAAATATGCCGCTGTTTTTCTTTCATTTTCTGTGATATATTCACCGAACTTATAGAGGTAACGAAGATCTGATAAATCTTCATTCATAATAAGCTGCACTGCAAAATCCAGCTCCGGATCAATGGATTCCTGTATTCTTCTGGTTACTGTCAAATCACTGTAATCACTAATAAACCAGTAAATGACCTGCTGGATTTTCTTGTAAGCAGGCAGTTCTTCTTCCTCAAAGCAATTATAGATCTCAATAAACACTTCGCAGATGATTACCATGTCCCACATTCTGCCTTCGAAGGCAAAAGCAATCATCCCCCGTAGTTCTGTGTAGAGAAAGCTTAATATCCTGCCGTGAATTTCTCCCAGTTTCCTGACTGCATAATCCGGATTTCCATAGCTGTCGGCATAATTTTCAGGAAGGATATCTTCATATAAGGAATGATTTAATTCTTCCCACTGTTCACAGCTGTATCCATCCGGTTCCCCGCTGCATATTTTCTCAAACAGTTCTTTCATTTGCATGATAAATGACGCCATTTTTTGAAAATAATCAACAAAGGGCGCCGCTACTGTTTCTTCTGATGCTATTTGGGCAATTCGCTCCATGCAAAGGTCATAACGTTCTTGATAAATTTTCTCTTCGTCCAGATCCATAACATCCTCCTTTACTCCACTACTGTCCGGCCTTAATATTACCATTTGCAATGTTCCGGTCTATGATTTCTTCGCAGAATTCCCAGATTGTCTCAGAACCTCTGTGGGTATCCTTATTCCGGTCCATTATCTGCTTTTCTCTTACTTCATGTTCTCTCCATGCCTTGCCCTTTGATGCATCATTTAACATCACTGGCTGTACTTTATCCAGGGTCAGGGCAAATTTTGCTTCCGGTGTCTCTGCCAGTTCAAATTCTTCCCATAAATCCCGCATATAAGCAGCCTGATCCTCCGGAAGCAGGTTGAAGATTCGATCTGCCGCTTTCACTTCACGCTCACGCTTGCTTTCATTTCCTTTTTCATCATAAGCATAAGTGTCACCGGCATCTATTTCAACGATATCATGGATTAATACCATTGTAATTGTTTTTAAAACATCAATTTCTTCATTGGCATGTTCACTCAAGATTGCACACATCATGGCTAGATGCCAGGAATGCTCCGTATCATTTTCGTGCCTGCTGCCATCTGAAAGATAACTTTGCCTGGTGATTTTTTTTAATTTATCCACTTCCATGATAAAATTCATCTGGGCTTCTAATCTGTTCATTTTATTCGCCTACTTTCCTACTCCAATCAAAAATATTGCTACCCATCCTAGAAAAATAACACCATTTAAGATTGCTCCAAGCTTCGGGAAAAATGATATGGAATTCTTTTCCGTCAAACTTAAAAAGCCGAGAATTAATCCTGAAAAGGACATAATCATGGCTGTCAGTCCGATCGCTCCCAGGTACTGCCCTCCCTGTCCTCTGAAATAAAAGGACAGATAAGCCAGTACGCAGAAAATCAGAAAGGATACTCCTCCCAGGACTGAAGCTGTAATTCCCCGTTTCGAATGTCTTTTTTCAGCAAATGAATACATTGGTTTCCTAGCCATATATATTTCTCCTCACTCTGTTACAAACGCAAAACACCAGATAACCAATCATACCGCCAATGGTATTCAATAAAAGGTCGTCTACATCAAAACTTCCCACCTTTGAAATAAGCTGGATGCATTCTACAATCAAACTGAACTGAAAGCTCAGCAGGACAATCACCACAAAATGTCTCGTTTTTCGGTTCAGTACCGGGAAAATCGCACCAAACGGAACAAAACACAGTACATTTCCAATAATATTTGTAAATACTGCAAAAAATCCAAGCTGTTCTCTATATATCCAAAAGCGTTTAATTTCCTTTAAGGGTTGTAAGTTGTAACTGTATTCCCGTTCTGATAATACTCTGCCATAGCTTTCTGCAAAAAACAGGAAGTACGTCAGTAGGATAAGGTAGATGATAAATAAAACTACACTTATCCACTTAATCTTTCTTTTGGTTTCTTTTTTCACAAAAATACCTCAATGTTAAAACATTACATTCTTTTTTGCCCTCAAAAGCTTTGCTCCATGTACAATTAACAAGATTCCGCTTGCAACTCCTGTTACCATAACAGTAATTCCAACTACAATATTGCCTGCGCCTGCATTGCTCATTGTTTTGTAAATCTTCTCATTCATGGTATAGCCTCCTTTTATTTTTCAGCGCTCACCGCGCTTAATTATTCTGCTCCGTACTGTACATAATATGCATCTATTGCAGCTTTTAAGGCATCATCAATAATAATTTTGCCTTTATACTCTTTATTATACAGATGTTCTACTACCTCTGCCATTGTTACAATCGCTGTTGTTTCTAATCCATATGTCTCCTGAATTTCCTGAAGGGCACTTTTGCTTCCCTGTCCTTTTTCCATACGGTCTACGGAAACGACTAATCCCAGTGGTGTTACTGCACCCTGTGCTTTGATAATTGGAAGTGTTTCCTGAATCGATGTACCTGCAGTGGTCACATCCTCGATAATCACAATTTTATCTCCGTCATTAATCGGGCTGCCCAGAAGAATTCCTTTGTCTCCGTGGTCTTTCACTTCTTTACGGTTTGAACAATAGCGGATGTCTTTGCTATAAAATTCACTGATTGCCATCGTTGTTGCTACCGTAAGTGGGATTCCCTTGTATGCAGGTCCAAATAAAACGTCAAAATCAAAACCAAATTTCTCATTAATTGCCTTCGCATAATATTCTCCCAGCTTACGTAGCTGTGCCCCGGTACGGTAAAATCCTGTGTTTACGAAAAATGGTGTTTTTCTTCCGCTCTTCGTTACAAAATCACCAAATTTTAATACCTGGCAATCTACCATAAATTCTATAAACTCCTGTTTGTATGCTTCCATATCATTAACCTCCATTATCATAGGCTTTTTAGCCTTTTTCTCATCTCATTTTCAGCTTGCCGCACCATTGTGCCGTATCACTCATTTTCATCAGGCAGGGCAGAATATTAAATATTCTTACTGATTCTATCATATTTTCTATTTACTTTCAATCAATCTGCTTAAAGAAATTGTCCACATATCCAATCATCGTAAAGAAACGAATATTTTTTAATTGATTGTCAGGAAGATGCTTCCCTATATAATAAAAAGTAGCTATCACACTGACAGCTACCTCTATCCCATATTTTATCAGAGAATTATTGTACCGCTCCTATTAACTCCCGTATATCATCAATTTTATTTTCAGTCATATAATCTTCTATTCCTTTTACAATCTCTGCTGTTGCTTCAGGATTATAAAAATTAGCGGTTCCTACTGAAACAGCGGTTGCACCTGCAAGTATAAATTCCAGTGCATCCTCTGCAGTGGCTATTCCACCCATACCGATTATCGGAAGTTTAACGGCATTTGCCACTTGATAGACCATACGCACAGCTACCGGCTTTATTGCAGGACCGGAAAGCCCGCCTGTTTTATTAGCCAGGGCAAAGCATCTTTTTTGCACATTGATCTTCATCCCCGTCAGAGTATTAATCAGGGACAGTGCATCTGCTCCACCGGCTTCAGCTGCCTTAGCCATCACCGTAATATCTGTTACATTGGGGCTTAGTTTCATGATGATTGGCTGCTTTGCCCTCTTCTTTACTTCTCTGGTTATCTGTTCAACTGCTTTTGGATCCTGTCCAAAAGCAATCCCGCCTTCTTTTACATTTGGACAGGAAATATTAATCTCCAGAAGGTCCACTGGCTCATTTGCAAGGCGCTCTACTACCTGACAGTAATCCTCTGTGGTTTTTCCGCAGACATTTACAATGATCTTCGTTGTAAACTGCTTTAAGAACGGAATATCCCTTTTGCAGAAAGTTTCCATCCCCGGATTCTGCAGTCCTATGGCATTAATCATTCCTCCATAAGTCTCTGCAATTCTGGGAGTGGCATTACCAGCCCACGGGACATTTGCCACACCCTTGGTTACTACTGCTCCCAGGGTATTTAAATCCACAAATTCGCTGTATTCAGAACCGGAACCAAAGGTTCCGGATGCAGTCATAACAGGGTTTTTAAATTGTACCCCGGCAATTTCTACACTTGTATTTATCATAATTTCCTCCAGTTACGCATTTACTGCGGTTTCATATTCGGTATTGCGAAAGTGATTGCCGCATTTACTGTTTTACAATTCAATTTCCGTTGATAAAAATACCGGTCCATCTTTACAGATACGTTTGTTGTGTACCTGGGAATGTTCGTCCAGTTCTTTTGACTGGCATACGCAAGCCAGACAGGCACCAATACCGCACGCCATCTTCTCCTCTAATGAGAGCCAGCACTCGATATCATTTTCCTCTGCGTATGATTTCAGTGCACGGAGCATTGGGGTCGGACCACATGCAAAGATCACATCTGCTGACAGTCCATTTTCTCTAATTGCATCCAGCACATTTCCCCTTGTACCTTCACTGCCGTCTTCTGTAGCGATATATACTTTTGCATAATTGTCTAATTCTTCGGTTAAGAACAGCTCATCCCGGTAACCCATAATGGCTTGTTTTTCCCCTTTTAATTCCTTTGCCAGCTGCACCATAGGCGGAATCCCAATCCCCCCGCCGATTAAAAATGCCTTTTTGCCTTCTTCCATGCGTTCCAGCGGGAACCCATTTCCAAGCGGTCCCATAATTTCGATCTCGCTGCCTTCTGTTAATCCGGAGAACTCACTGGTACCTTTCCCCACTACGCGGTAGACGATTCGCAGCGCATTTTGTTCTCTATTTATTTCACAGATACTGATTGGCCTTGGCAGCAGACGGCTGCCGTCCCTGCTGAACACCGATATAAACTGTCCTGGTTTTGCATTTTTCGTTATCTGTTCAGAATCCAGCCACATGCTGTAAACATCTCCGGCTATTTTTTCCTGACTGATAATCCTGCTTTTTTCCTTAATTTTTTCTGCCATGTTATTTCCTCTCTGACTTCTGGAGCGTGTTTGAATACCACTTTTCATTACTTCAGCCAGGCGCTGGTACCACCCGGTGTAAATACGCTGGGCGACACTATCCCCGGTTCTTTAAAGCGCCGTCAATATCAGCAACCATATCTACTACGGCTGCCCTGGAAGCCTCACCAAAATTTTCTGCTCCAAATTTTGCATATTGTTCCTGTTTGTAAGCAGCAATGATTCCTCTGGAAGAATTTACAATAGCCCCCAGGCCATCTTCGTTAAAGAAATGTACCAGATCTGCGCCCTTACCACCCTGAGCACCATAACCCGGTACCAGAATATAAGTTTTTGGCATGATTTTACGAAGAACTTTTCCCATCTCCGGATAGGTAGCGCCCACTACGGCTCCGATGTAGCTGTAAGAATCACCCATGCATTCCTCACCCCACTGAGCGACTTTTTCACCCACTAACTCATAGAGGGGCTTATTTCCTACCAGCTGATCCTGGAATTCCCCGCTGGACGGATTAGACGTTTTCACAAGAATGAATAACCCTTTTTTCTCTTCTTTGCAGACATCGATAAATGGATTGATCCCGTCGGAACCAAGGTATGGATTCACAGTTGCAAAGTCCTCATCAAAAGCTGTATAGGTTTTGCTTCCCACCTGTACTTTTCCTAAATGTCCCACTGCATATGCTGCTGATGTGGAACCGATATCTCCTCTTTTTACATCTCCGATTACCACCAGGTCTTTTTCCTTACAATAATCTACAGTCTTTTTAAATGCCTTTAATCCTTCGATGCCAAACTGCTCATACATAGCTATCTGTGGTTTTACAGCCGGTATAATATCATAAGTGTGATCCACAATCTCTTTGTTAAACTGCCAGATAGCCTCTGCAGCTCCTTCTAATGTCTCACCGAATTCTGCAAATGCTTTCGTTTTAATATGCTCTGGAATATAACCTAACATTGGATCTAATCCCACTACGATCGGTGCATTTGTTTTCTGTATTTTGCTTATTAATTTCTGAATCATTCTTTCCATTCCTCCTGGTTTATCTGATTATTTATCCTTATATACGATCTCACCGTCACAGATGGTTACTTTAACCCTTCCGGATACTTTTCTTCCGTCAAACGGTGTGTTTTTCCCTTTTGAAGCAAATTCTTTTTTATTGATCGTATAGACTGCTTCCGGGTCGATTAACACGATATCTGCAGCTTTTCCTTCTGCCAGAGATCCGCGGTCCGCCAGTCCCACTATCTTCGCCGGATTATAGCTCATTTTCTCCGCCATCTGCATCGGGGTAATGATATCCTTTTTTACAAGTTCTGTAATTGTCAATGCCACCGCTGTCTCAAGACCTGTAATCCCAAACGGCGCACGTTCTATGGATTTTGCTTTTTCTTCTTCACTGTGGGGCGCATGGTCTGTGGCAATAACATCCATCACGTTATTTTTTAATCCCATCAATAAAGCTTCCCGATCCTCTTTCGTCCGAAGAGGCGGATTCATTTTATAATTTGCGTCATTTTCCTTTATATCATCAGATGTAAGGGTAAAATGATGAGGGCATACTTCTGCAGATACACGGACGCCGTCCGCTTTTGCCTCTTCCACCATCCTGACACTGTCTTTGGTGGAACAATGACAGAGATGAAGTGACGCCCCTGTTTCCTTAGCCAGGAAGATATCTCTTGCCACAATCACGTCTTCTACCGCATTGGTAATTCCTTTTAAATGCATTTTTTTGGTATGGCAGTCTGCGTTTACAACACCGCTCTCCACCAGATCAATATCCTCACAATGAGCAAGTACCGGTATATTTTTAGCAGCTGCAATCTGCATCGCTTTGCGGTAAAGTCTGGAATTCATAACTGATTTTCCATCCTCACTGATGGCAGGTGCACCCGCTTCAATCATTCCTTCAATATCAGCCAGTTCCATTCCCTCCTGGCCTTTTGTAATCGCACCTACCTGAAGCACATGGATTACCGAATTCGTCTTTGCTTTATTCATGACATAACGAAGTCTTGTTTTATCGTCGGTTACCGGCCTGGTATTCGGCATGGCAAGTACAGTTGTAAATCCGCCCTTTGCTGCGGCTAATGCACCGGACTCAACTGTTTCTTTGTAAGTATACCCCGGATCTCTTAAATGTACATGCATATCGATCAGTCCGGGCATTACATAATAACCGGAAGCATCAATTGTTGTATCTGCTTTTTCTTTCAGATCCCTGCCTACTTTTTCAATCTTGTCACCTTTAATCAGGATATCACACTGGTCGTCCAGCTTCGTATCCGGGTCAATCACCCTGCCGTTTTTAATTAATATACTCATCTTGGGATTCCTTTCCTGCAATTATTCGAGCTTTAAAATTCCTGGGACTGATATGACCAGATAAAATCTGACCCATTCCCAGGACAACTGAATAATGACTTTTCTCTTCCTTCCTGCCTTTTTATCCTATTGCTTATAAAACTGCAGAATTTTCCATGATGACTTTATTTTATCATAATCGCCAATAAGCCGCAAGTAGTTACAAAAAAAAGCAAGAACCCCATTTTCAGTGTTCTTGCTCCATTTACCCTATTTTGTTTTCAGACTTTTTAATTTATTTTTATATTTTCTGGACATTAACTTTTTCTGTAACTTATATTCTTTCTTATGCAGTCTGCCGATCTGTTTTGCATCAGTATCCAAAACCTTCTTCATTTTGTCTGACTGCATCTTCGCGCTGTTTCTCACAGACAATGCAATAATTAAAACGCCAAGTACTGCCTGTATGATAAGCACAAGCTTTTCTTCCATTTCTTCATTCAGCTTCATAACAATCTCCTTTGCATTTTATTTTGTAATTATTTCGTTTTATATTGTAATAATAATAGTTTTCTAATGTAAGGTTTATTTTATTCGTAACACCATTATACGAACAGAGATAAAGGATTAACTGTGATACCAAGTAAAGGCAATACGAATGAAATATCCATTACATTATAGCATTTTGGGAATGGTATGTCTAATATAATTCTATATTTGATATTATATAAAACGAACTAAGTTTGTTAATCTTAAAAGCATTGTACTTTTTCTAATTTGTAATATAATGGTAACTAATATGAAAGGAGAGAAATAAAATGTCTTTTGGTAGCAGAATTAAAGCATTACGTATAAGCAAGGGTTTGATGCAGAAAGATATAGCTAAATATTTGAACACATCTGTCACAACTATTTCCAGTTATGAAAACGACAGATCCAATCCGGATATTACAACAATTACAAAATTAGCTCAGGTTTTCGATATAACCTATGATTATCTTTTTGGTCTTACAGATATTAAAGCCAAATTCCAAGATAATTATAGTATTAAGCTACCCAATTCTATTTTAAGCGAAGACCAGAACAAAACACTATCTTCTGAAGATATGATATTTATTAATAAAATAGCTAAATGTCTTCTCTCTGAGAAAAATAGAATTTAAAATCTCTAATAATAATTATGATGAGTTCTGTAGCATTTGAGAGGCTATTCGTTATTCATCTGATACTATCTGGGCAATGAGTTGAGAACTCCATCAGGATAACGGAGCGAATGCCCGCATGCCGTCAAGATGTGCTTCTAAAGGGTTAGAAAATACCAGTTTCTACCCACATCTAACTACACTCCCTATATTACACTAAGCGTCTAACCCAGTCCCCCTGAATGATTTATAATCGCCTGGACTCACTCATTTTCAGCTAAATAAAGCCTCGAATTGTAAATAGTATATTTGTAACCTAAAAATATGCGTTTTAGTATTAGCGCATGTTTGGGAATTGCGGAAACTCTTATTTTCCTTGAAATCCCCACCACGCAATGTTATGATAGGGAATAGAAGAATTTTAACACGTTAAAGGATTATAAATCATGGAAAAATGGGGTGAAAAACCGTATCGTTCCCTTGATTTTCATTTGAGGGAACAGTTCGGTGAAAAAATATATAAACTCTCTTTAAACGGAGGAATGACTTGTCCAAACCGGGATGGAACGCTTGGCAGCGGCGGTTGTATTTTCTGCAGTGCCGGTGGTTCCGGAGATTTCGCAGCGGACCGCACGCTTTCCATCCGGGAACAGATTGAATCGCAGAAAAAGGCTTTGCAGGATAAAAAACCTGCCAAACGTTATATTGCTTATTTCCAGGCTTATACCAATACTTATGCACCGGTTAATTACCTGGAACGGATTTTTACGGAAGCAATCACACATCCTGATATTGCCGCTCTTTCCATCGGCACACGACCGGACTGTCTGGGAGCCGATGTTATGGAACTGCTGGGACGCCTGAATCAAATCAAGCCGGTCTGGGTAGAATTAGGATTACAGACTGTTCATGCAGATACTGCCAGGCTGATCCGCAGAGGCTATGAATTATCCTGTTTTGATACAGCAGTTACACAGCTTCGCCAGTTACATATTGATGTAATCGTGCATACGATTCTGGGTCTTCCCGGTGAGGGAAACGAACAGGTAATGGAGACGATTTCTTATTTAAATAAAGCCGAAATCCAGGGCATTAAACTGCACCTGCTTCACATACTAAAAGGAACTGAGCTTGCCGGACTTTATGAATCAGGCGGATGTCCGGTCATGTCAATGGAAGAATATGTCGATCTTATCATCCTGTGTCTGGAGCACCTTTCCCCGAAGATCACTATTCACAGACTCACCGGGGACGGTCCCAAAGATCTGCTTCTGGCTCCCCTTTGGAGCAGTAAAAAACGAACGGTACTCAACACCATCCATCAGGAATTAAAATTGAGAAACACCTGGCAGGGGCGCCTGTATCTGCCGGAGTCTATATAAGAAGGAGTTATCTATGTCAGAACCGTTAACGCTTTACAAATTAATTATTCTGGATATGTTAAAAAAAGTTAATTTCCCCCTGTCCAACAGCCAGATCTCTGAATTTATACTGGACAAGGAATATACGACTTATTTTACGCTTCAGCAGGCTATCTCCGAACTGGTTGATTCCGGACTGGTTCATGTGGAAACCATCCGCAATACTTCCCAGTACCATCTGACCGATACCGGAAGGGAAACCCTGGAATATTTTGAATACAAGATCTCAAAACCTATTCAGGATGATATTGATGATTATTTAAAGAAGCATAAAATGGAATTGCGCAATGAAGTATCGATTGTAGCGGATTATTATAAAAATACAAATAATGAATATGAAGCCCATTGCCAGGTCAAAGAACGCCACTCTGATCTGATCGATATTACCGTGACCGTACCGCTGAAAGAACAGGCAATTGCCATCTGTGACAACTGGCCTAAAAAGTGCCAGAGTGTCTATGAATTCATTATGAAAGAATTGATGTAAACAGGAGCGGGATATGTATTCTATTTTAATTGTGGAAGATGACAAATCACTGAGTAATGGAATCGCACTGGCACTGCGTGATCCTGAACTCACTTTTTACCAGGCCTTTGATATTCAGAGTGCCTCCGAACTATATAAAACCCATAACATCGCCCTTGTCATTCTGGATCTGAATCTGCCGGATGGCAGCGGGCTTGATTTCTTACGGTCTATTCGAAAAATCTCCGAAACCCCTGTTCTGATTTTAACTGCAAATGATCTTGAACTGGACATTGTTACCGGTCTGGAAACAGGTGCAGACGATTATATTACAAAGCCTTTCAGCCTGATGGTGCTTCGTGCCAGAGTAAACACTCAGATCCGCAGGCTCAGTACAAAGGAGTCCGGGGATACGCTCAAACGTACTGCCTGTTTTTCGGAAGGCATTCTCTTCTTTGATTTTGAAAATATGGTGTTTAAGAAAAACCAGGAACGTATGGATCTGAGTAAAACGGAACAGCGTCTGCTGCGCATTCTTACAGAAAATAAAGGCATCACCCTGTCCCGGGGACAACTTGTAGATAAGGTCTGGACCGATGGCGCTCAGTATGTGGATGAAAATGCACTCTCCGTCACGATTAAGCGCCTTCGCGACAAGCTGGAGGATAACCCGGCTTCTCCCAGGCACATAAAGACCGTCTATGGGACAGGCTATACCTGGCAGGAGGAAGTTAATGAATAAACTTATGATCATTTGTATGATTGCCGCTGCTTCTTCTATCGCCATATCTGTCTGCCTTGTCATGATTAACAGAATCCAGACCAGACGCCTGTTAGATCAGGTGTCTGATATGGTGGATGAAGCTGCAGGCGGGAATTTCCGGGAAAAGGTATATGATGAGTCTGTTATGTCAGCACTCAGTGTCAAAATGCATGCCTTTCTTACCCAGACCCTTACTTCTTCCGGCAATTTGCAAAAAGAAAAAGAGAACATCAATATCCTGATCTCCGATATCTCCCATCAGACCAAAACACCGATTTCCAATATCCTTTTGTATGCCCAGCTGCTTCAGGAATTAGATCTGAATGATGACGCCCGGGAATATTCCGCTCAGATTAACTATCAGGTTGAAAAGCTGCGTTTTCTTATTAATGCCCTTATTCGAACCTCCCGGCTGGAAAATGGAATTATTACAGTAACGCCCGCCAGGAACCCAGTCAATATGCTTTTTTCACAGGCATTGCTTTCAGCCGACCAGTCCCTTACCACAAAGCACCTGCATCTTCAGGTTACATTGGAAAATGAAACAGATACTGCATTATTTGATATGAAGTGGACTTTAGAAGCACTCAATAATTTAGTGAATAATGCCATAAAGTATACGAAAGAAGGCGATACGATCGTCCTCAGCGGAATGCCTTATGAATTATTCTACCGTATAGACGTGACTGATCATGGTATGGGAATCAAAGAGGAGGAGCGCAATAAGATTTTTACCAGGTTCTACCGCTCCCCTTCCGTCTCTGATGAGGAAGGCATAGGACTTGGGCTATATCTTTCCAGGGAAATTATTACAGCCCAGGGAGGATATATGAAAGTAAAATCCCAGCCGGAATGGGGCTCGGTATTTTCCATCTTTCTACCCCGTGGGAATTCTTGAGGTACAAATAGGAAGAAATTAGCATTTTGTTGCAGAAAGACGCTTTATCGATTGAGAAGCGAAATCTTTCCACTCCGTTATATTTCAGAAAGAACGTGGAAATAACTTCATGATATAGTCTGTATATAAGAACTTTATATGCAGGCTATTTTTAAATAAAAAATATGCTCTGCTCCCAATCAGAAAGGAGATTGAAAATGAATATATTAGAAACTACCCAGTTAAAAAAATTTTATGGCACCGGTGAAACAGCCGTGAAGGCATTAGACGGTGTTGACCTTACCATTGAAAATGCCTCCTTCACCGCTATTGTAGGTACCTCCGGCAGTGGAAAATCTACACTTCTTCATATGCTTGGAGGTCTTGACCGCCCAACCAGTGGTAAAGTCCTGGTGGATGGAAAAGACATATTTGCACTAAAAGAAGAAGAACTCACCATATTCCGCAGGAGGAAAATCGGTTTTGTATTTCAAAATTATAATCTGGTTCCGGTACTGACTGTGCTTGAAAATATTTTACTGCCCATTGAATTAGACGGCAAAAAACCGGACAGTGAATATATTGATAAAATTATTTCCCTGCTGGGACTGAAATCCAAACTGGATAATCTGCCTAACAATCTGTCCGGCGGACAGCAGCAGCGTGTTGCAATTGCACGTGCACTGGCATCCAAGCCGGCAATTATCCTTGCGGATGAACCTACCGGGAATCTGGACAGTAAAACCAGCTCAGATGTGTTGGGACTTTTAAAAATTACCAGCAGTCGTTTTAACCAGACGATTGTTATGATCACCCACAATGAAGAAATTGCTCAGATGGCTGATAGTATCATACACATTGAAGACGGGAAGATCGTAAGGGGGTAATGAGATGTTAAAAGTTAAAAATAAAAAAGCCATTCAGCGAATCGCCTGGAAAAGCTTTCAATCAAATAAATCCAGGAATTTCATAGCAATGTTTGCAATCATGCTGACCACGATGCTCTTTTGCGCTCTATTTACTATTGGTATCACCATGAATGCTTCCACCGAAATGCAAAGCCTGCGGCTTACCGGTGGAAAGGCCCATGCCAGTTTTAAAGTCCTGACAGAAGATCAGTTAAACCGCTTAAAGACACATCCGCTGATCAAAGAAGCTGCCATAACCAGAATTCTATCCGGGCTGAGTACCGATGCCTATAAAAAGTACCCCTACCAGGCAGAGCTTCGTTACGGAAATGATGCAGCTGCAGAAGTATTTTTCAGCAAACCGGAAGTTGGACATATACCGGAGTCAGAAAATGAACTGGCTACCGATACTGCACTGCTGGATTTCCTAGGCATAGAACATAAGCTGGGTGAAGAAGTGACCCTTACTTTTCCTATGGGCGATACCGAAGTAACCCATACCTTTACCCTTTGCGGATTCTGGGAAAAAGATACATCCATTATGCATACCCAGGTCTGGCTTTCACAAGAATATGTTAACAAAACCCTCAAAGAGTACCCAGATGCATCTTCCAATAATTTATCAGCAGGCACCTGGAATCTGAGCATAATGTTTGCGGACAGCAAAAATATTGAAAAGGATCTGGAAACCGTTGCAAAAGACAATGGATTTACGCTGGATGACCCCAAAGCCTCCAATTATCTGGAGACAGGAATAAGCACGGCATACACATCTGTCCGTCTCTCTAACAGTGATGTGATTCTCAATCTGTCCATTTTGGCGCTTGCTGCATTTATCATCCTTTTGACGGGGTATTTGATTATTTACAATATCTTTCAGATTTCCATTTCAACCGATATCCGTTTCTACGGGCTGCTGAAAACAATCGGCTCCACCCAGAAACAGATCCGGCGTATTGTACGGATGCAGGCATTTTATCTCTCCTGTGTGGGTATCCCACTTGGGCTGCTCCTGGGCTTTATCGTTGGTACCGGACTGTCCGGGCTGATTATGAATATGCTAAACACCAGTACCTACATCAGCCCGAATCCACTGATCTTCATTGGCTCTGCCCTGTTTTCAATATTAACAATCATGATTGCCTGCCGTAAGCCCAGCCGGATGGCTGCAGCCGTAACCCCGGTGGAAGCCACCAAATATACAGAAGGGAATAAAAACTCAAAAACCAGGCGCAAATCCAAATCCGGAGCTAAGATGCTGCGAATGTCAATCGCAAACCTGAACCGAAACCGGAAAAAAACGGTTCTGGTGGTATTATCCCTGACACTGAGCCTCCTCCTTTTAAATGCAACTTATACTTTTTCCAGAGGGTTTAATAAGGATCGTTTTTTAAAACAGTTTATCCTTTCTGACTTTGTACTCGGCAATGCAGATTATTTTAAAATGAGGTTTAATCCCTATAATTCCCAGTCCGCCCTGAGTCAGACTGCAAAAGATGCTCTTCTTGGACAGGAGGGAATCGAAAGCTATGGGGAAGTAGGAATGAACAGTAAATATGCAACGTCCAGGATGACCGCCGCCGATTTTGAAAAAACTGCAGGCTATCCGTATACCCCGGAATTCAGCCCAGAACCTGCTGAAATCCCTCCGGATGAAGAAATAGATTCCAGACTGCGGATTTATGGGGTGGATGATTTTACAGCCGGCTACCTAAAAGTTATAGAAGGAACGATTGACCGAAGCCAGTGGGAAGATCCCCATTCTATCATTCAGGTCATTCTTAAAGATGACTACGGCAATTATAATATCGATGATAAAATCTACCAGGTGGGCGATACCATGACTATCGATTATTATGAGGATTTTCCCTGGGATGATGAAGGTAATATGATTCCCGCAGACAGCCGCAAGGTATCTTACACCGTAGCTGCCAGCGTACTGATTCCCGAGCCTTTGACCAGTCTGACTTTTGGAACCCCCATGTTTGTCCTGTATCAGGATATTTTAAAGCAGGATACGGGAAACGCCTATACGCCCATGATCTGCATGGCAAATGCGGATGACGCACACATAGAAAGCATCGAAAATTTCTTAAAAAGTTACACGGAGCAGGCTGAACCTGACATGTCATACAAATCCATGATCAGCTATTCAGACAGCTATACGCTGATCCAGACCGCCATCATTACGGTGGGCGGCGGACTCAGCGCAATTATCGCCCTTGTTGGTATCCTGAATTTTATCAACGCCGAATTAACCAGTATTATGTCCAGAAAGCGGGAGCTTGCCATGATGCAGAGCATCGGCATGACAGGCAGGCAGCTTAAGCAGATGCTTATTTTAGAAGGTATCTTCTATGGGGTTCTGGCAGTCATAACGGCATCCGTACTGAATATTTTCACCAGCCGGTTCCTATTAAGTCCCATTGAACAGATTTACTGGTTCTTCGAATACCGCTTTACTATGCTGCCAATCCTGATTGTGTTTCCAATTTTCCTGGTCTTTGGCATTCTGGTTCCCCTGCTATCTTACAAAAAAGCTGCCAGACAGACCATTGTGGAAAGACTGCGGGAGAACGAGTAGTAAAAGTTCTCATGCTTACTCTACGCTTTCAATAGACTCAACGATACTCATCTTTGCAATTTTACTAAGGGGAATGCAGGTAGCAGCCAGACAGGCAATTATGGAAACTGCTGCTGCCTGCAGAATCGCCATAACCGGTACTGCAGTGAGCTGTAAGGTATCCGTAGTGGCTGCATTTACAAAAATGGTGCAGATATACCCCAGCACCGCACCAATCACAGATGCTATGACCGCATAATAAGCTCCTTCCCACAAAAAGTTCTGATAAAGGGAGCGTCTGCTCATGCCAATGGCACGCTGTACGCCGATTTCCGTAATCCTGGTGTGGATGCTGGTGTATGTGGTATTAATGATATTTAAAAGTCCAATGAACCCGATAAAGAAAATCAATCCCCACGCCAGCCATTTTACCTGGGCATAACTCTCTTCCAGCTGCCGGTCCGTTTTCCGGTAAGAGACAGAATAACTTCCTGGATTCTCATTACAAAGTTTTTCTATAATCTGGTCTGTATCTGTTTCCTTTGCTGTCTTATGAAACTTGGGATAGATCTCGGAATAGCTGCTATTTCCGGTGAGTTTATCATAGATCTTATCAAATACAATAATCTGGACCCCATTAGTAAATCCTTCCCCAGACATGGTGATCTGCTCACAGTTTCCTGCCACCTGAAGGGGGTGGTCCCCAATCTGAATCTGATCCCCGGGATTCAGGGCAGTTCCTTCATAAGTCTTTCCTTCCATAGCAACTGCAATTGGGTTTTTAACCAGGCAGGACTTGCCGTCCTTGAAATCCTGCATCTGCTGATCCGTAATCTGCGGAACCAGGCTCTTAAGCCACGCTTCATCAATACCGATAATCTGCAGCGTCTCATAAGCTTGTTTTAACGGAAAGTTTAGCGCAATATCCAGCGTTCCATCTTCTTTTTGCTCATAAAGACTATACTTTAAAGTGGAGACCGATTCTAATTCCGGTCTTTTTTTCAAATCTTCTATTACCGCGGGAGCAAATCCGGTGTTCTCATTGCGGACTGCATAATCTCCCCTGTGCATATCCTGAACATCTCTGGATGTATCCAAAAGTGCGGAAAAACTGCTGAGGGCTACAAAGACTGTAATACTCATCACCAGTGAAAGTATGGTAATGACTGATCGTCCCGGGCTTCTTTTCAGATTCAGTCTGGCAAAAAAAGCCTCAAATCTACGAATCTTACGTTTTCTTCTGTTCTTTCTCTTTACTTTCAAACTGCTTCCCGCCATTGCCGAAGTGGGTGCAACGTTGGCTGCATACCTGGCTGCCGGCATTGCTGCGATACAGGCAAATGCCAGCGTAATGATCACACTGACGAACAGCGGCAGTATTTTGCCTGAGCTGTTCTGCCCAATGAGACCGGATAGCTCCTCCTGGTTCTGTGCCATAAAAATGCCGGGGGAAAAGAGGGTGGTGGCAGCCTTTGTTATACCCCCTGCCGATAAAATACCGGCAGCTGCACCGATTGGGATTCCGATTCCGCACAGCAGTATCAGCTGTCTGGCTACCAGATTGTAGAGTTGTCCCGGAACTGCACCAATTGCCCGTAATATACCATATTCTCGAATCTTTTTATTAATGGATATTTTCAGTATATTATAGATTACAAGACCTGCTGCCAATAGTACCAGCGCTCCAACCATTACTCCTGATACAGCCATGAAAGAAAATCCAGCTGTTTCCTGAGAATTATCAGTTGTTTCCCGGTAAGGGATATTCAGGGCGTCCAGATAAACCCAGTTATATTGAATCAGTTTTTCATCCACCTGATACTTATCTGCCAATTCATCCAGGACTTTCTGGAAATCCTGCCTGGATGAGGTGATAAAATCTACCGAATACAACTGATATTTCTCTGGCAAAAGGTTTTTTGCAGCACCTGCCCCCACTGCACCTGTAGTGGTTCCGCTGACGTAGCCGGTGTAATTTGGCTTTAAGATCCCGCACAGGGTAAATTCAGCTTGATATTCATAAGGGGTACTTGAGTCTTGTAGCAGGGAAATCCGCAGATCCAGGGTGATCTTTTCGCCTAATTTTCCCTCCGCTCCCAGAAGTTTCAATACATCGGATGGAAGTGCTATTTCATCGGACCGTTGGGGCAGCTTTCCTGATTCCAGACTGAATGCTGCCGCATAAGCGCCTATGTCTTTCTGGTCATACTCCCGGACCTGAAGGTCTAACCCGCTGTTTTTAATTTGGCTTACGCCCAGCGCAATATTGGCACCTGCAAAGGACAGTGACTCCTCTCCCAGCATTCCGACTTTGTCTTTTTCAGACAGGTTATGAAACGAAGCATAGCGTTTTCCATTTAACATACTTGCCTGCTGTTCCCGCAATGCCTGCAATATGCCGATGGACTGCCCCACAACCGTGGTCATCATCGTTGACAGAATCACTGCAATCAAAATCAGTGCCGAGGTAACTTTTTGTGCTTTTATTTCTTTCCATGAAAATGAATGATAGGATCTCATACCGGTTCCACCTCCGTAAGCACCCCGTCAACAATGTTACACTGACGCTCTGCCATTTTTGCAATTCGGATATCATGGGTTATGATAATTAAAGTTTTTCCCATCTCCCTCCAAATGTCTGCAAGAAGCTCCATTACTTCCCCTCCGCTCTTGCTGTCCAGATTTCCGGTAGGCTCATCTGCAAGAATGATATCCGGTTTGGCAATCAGCGCCCTGGCTATGGCTACTCTCTGCTGCTGTCCTCCTGACAGCTCTCCCGGCAAATGGGTCAGCCTCTCACCAATGCCCAAAAGCTTTGTCAATTCTTCCAGATAAACCTGATCCAGATGTTTTTTGTCCAATAGCAGCGGCATTTCGATATTTTCCCTGGCGGTCAGTACCGGAAGCAGATTAAACTGCTGGAATATGAATCCGATCTTCCTTCTGCGAAATGCAGATAATTCCTTATCCCCTGCCTGATAAATATCCTGTCCGTTATAGGATACGCTTCCTTCACTTGGTTTATCCAGTCCTCCAAGCATATGCAGCAGGGTGCTTTTTCCGCTTCCGGAAGGTCCCATAATGGATACGAAATCCCCCTCCCGGAGCTTTAAATTAACTTTGTTTAAGGCTGTAACCTGATTCTCTCTGCCTCCATATATTTTCGATAATCCTTTTACTTCTATTAACATAAAAACACTCTCCTTTGCTTTTCTTTGTAAGGAGAGTGTATCAGGCAAATCTCAAAATTTGCTCAAGGTTTCCATGTAGTTTTAAATTTAGTCTCTGCCAGTGCACCTGTCGGTTCGTGATCATTGTTCCCCCAAAGATTGCGCAGGGTAAGCCCTCCTCCGTGTTTTTCACATAAAAGCCTGCTGATATAGAGACCCATGCCAAAATGTTCTTCGCTGTTTTCTTCCCCACGCAAAAATGGCTTTCCCACTTTTTCCATTACTTTTTGTGGAAAACCCCTTCCGTCATCCTGAACCGCAATAAATAGATAACCGCCTTCTTTCCAGGCTTTCACCAGGATATCTTCTCTGGCATAGCGCTTTGCATTGGAAACCAGATTTTCCACCACTTCCTGAATCAGGGAGGTATCCAGCCATAGAGCCTGATTCCGCTCCCCTTCCCTGTTCAGATACCGAAATCCAATATGGGGAACCAGCATTTTAAGTACCTTTTCCAGCGTCTCCATAAAACGTCCCAGATCTGTTTGCATGGGCTTACAGACTACCTCTTCCAATCTCTGGGCTTTACTCATGGCCTCCACATATATTTCGATGCGTTCACTGTATTCTTCCAGTAAGCCCACCGTAGACCCCAGATGTTCCAAATTCATATTCTTTTGCTCGATTCCCCGGCGCATTAGCTTGGCACATCCTTTTAGTACCGTTACCGGATTTCTCAGGTCGTGGGAAAAAGCAGCATTCAAACGCCTGCGTTCTTCCATCTGCATCCACATCTCCCTGTTATTTTTCTGCAACTGTATGCGCATGGATTCAAAAGCAGCACACAGCTGCCCCAGCTCATCTCCTGATGTCTGCTGCACCTTAAAATCCAGGTCATTATGCATAATCCGCCCGGCACCTTCCTGCAGCCTGTCAATGGGTACCTTTAGCTTTACCCGGTAAAACGTAACATCTGCAAGAACCAGTGCAGCAATGACAAAAAATACCGGCAGGAACATCTGAAGAAAATCCCATATCTGAAAAGCGGACTGTTCTTCCACATGGTACTCCCCGGATACTTTTACATCAACTGTCCCTTCATTCATCTGTGCTACAATGCTGCTCCCTTCCTGCCTGCGCATGGCGATACAGCCTGCGAAAGCAATTCCCCCAAGAACCAGCGCAATGCACAGATAAAATAAGGTAAGGCAGAAGAATGCTTTTTTTAAACCCATCTGTTTTATCCGTTCCATTTATAGCCCATCCCCCAAACTGTATCAATATAATTATGAAGGGAATAGACGCCCAGTTTGGAACGTATCTTTCTGACATGCTCCATTATAGTATAACTATTACCTTCTCCTTCCATGCCCCAGACCAGCTCATAGATACGCTCCCGGTCAAACACCTGGCCGGAATTCATGGAAAGAAGCTCCACAATGTCAAATTCTTTTTTTGACAGGGAAACCTCATTCTGGTTTACCGTCACCTCCCGTTTGGAATAGTCAATTACTAAATCCGTGAAAAAACGAACCGTTGACTGCTCCTGTCTTCTCTGCTCCCTGCGTAAATGAGCTGCAACTCTTGCGCCCAGTTCATCCAGATCAAAGGGCTTTAAAATGTAGTCATCCGCTCCAGCCCGAAAGCCCATAATCTTATCCCGGCTCTCGACCCTCGCCGTTAAAAATAAAATCGGACAGGTAATATGTTCCCGGATGCGCTGGCACACGGTCAGTCCATCCAGCCCCGGCATGTTGATATCCAGCAGTATGATATCGGGCTTGCTGGATATCTTCTTAAGCGCTTCTTCCCCGTCATAGGCGGTATATACCAGATATCCGCCTGGTTCAAAGTAATTCTTCATCATGGTTACGATCCCTTTTTCGTCGTCCACGATCAAAATTTTATAATTCATGGTAATCCTCCTTCAAATTAGTATTACAGCAAACGTTTTATAGTGCTCTATTAAATTCATTATATTGGGGTTTAGCTGATTAAGACGCTTTGTATGCAGAGGTAGTGTACGGAAAGAGAAGGGGGCGGACCAGGACATTGGTTTGGAATGCTTAACGCAGAACTGGCATTTTCTAACCTTCCCGAAGCGCTTTTTGGCGGCACGCGGGCATTCGCTCCGAAATCCTGATGCATTTCGCAGCTCACTGCCCGCTTA
>UQGG01000062.1 GCA_900540475.1 uncultured Robinsoniella sp.
TCCTGGATATGGGGATGATTAGTGATTTAAAAAAAGCGGCTGCCGCTACGCCGGAGATAAAAGTAGCGGATTGTATCACAAACGCGTCGGAAATATGCAGGCTGATGGATGAAGCATGTGTAAATGGAGCTAAAATCATTGTATTTCCAGAGCTTTGTATTACCGGATATACCTGTGGAGATCTTTTCTGGCAGGAAACTCTGCTGGATGAGGCAAAACATGAATTACACCGGATTATTTTCCACTCATTAGACAAGGATGCCATTATATTTGTGGGGCTGCCCTGGGAAAAAGACAATAAACTCTATAATGTTGCAGCTGTGATCAGTCATGGAAAGCTGCTTGGGCTGATACCGAAAAGGCATTTACCCAACTATGGGGAGTTCTATGAAATGCGTCATTTTACATTGGGAAATGAGGCAGTAGAGTGGGTGGAATTTGAAGGAATGCCCGTGCCCTTTGGTACCAGGCAGATCTTCTGCTGTAAGGAAATGGAAGGACTGCGGATCGGAGCGGAAATCTGTGAAGACTTATGGTCCCCCAATCCTCCAAGTACGGGACATGCCCTGGCGGGAGCTACGGTGATTGTAAACCTGTCAGCAAGCGATGAGACAACGGGAAAAGACCAGTACCGCCTTTCCTTAATAGGCGGTCAGTCTGCAAGGCTGATCTGCGGATATGTGTATGCAAGTGCCGGAGAAGGGGAATCCACAACTGATCTGGTATTCGGCGGACATAACCTGATTGCAGAAAACGGCTCCCTTTTAAGCCAGTCCAGGCGCTTTCAGAATGAAACCATATATGGAGAGATCGACATTCGCCGTCTGCGCAGTGAACGAAGAAAAAACACCACATTTATGGCGGAAAAAATGAATGAATATGAGAAGATCGCATTTTCCCTTCAGCCGGTGGAAGTCGTGCTTAACCGGCATTTCGATCCCTGTCCATTTGTACCAAGTGACAAGGCAGACAGGGACAGACGTTGTGAAGAGATTCTTTGTATTCAGGCAATGGGGTTGAAAAAACGGTTAAAGCACACTAACTGTAAGTCAGCCGTAGTAGGAATCTCAGGCGGACTGGATTCCACACTGGCACTTTTGGTAACCGTAAAAGCATTCGACATGCTGGGGCTGGACCGCAGCCAGATCATATCCGTTACCATGCCCTGCTTTGGAACCACAGACAGGACTTATACCAATGCATGTGACCTCACCCGGAAACTGGGTGCCACACTTCGGGAAGTAGATATCAAGGAAGCGGTAAGCCTGCATTTTGAAGATATCGGACACGATAAAGAATCTCACGATGTAACCTATGAAAACAGCCAGGCGAGAGAACGCACCCAGGTACTGATGGATATTGCAAACCAATGCGGCGGCCTTGTGATCGGTACCGGAGATATGTCCGAACTGGCGCTTGGATGGGCAACTTACAATGGGGATCATATGTCCATGTACGGAGTCAATGCTTCCGTTCCCAAGACCCTGGTAAGGCACCTGGTACGCTACTATGCGGATACCTGCGGCGATGAAGTACTAAGCCGGACACTTTTGGATGTACTGGATACCCCGGTAAGCCCGGAATTACTGCCGCCAAAGGATGGAGAAATTTCCCAGAAGACAGAAGATCTGGTAGGCCCTTATGAGCTGCATGATTTCTTCCTGTACTATATACTGCGGTTTGGATATGAACCGGCTAAAATCTTCCGAATTGCGAAAAAAGCATTTGCCGGAAGCTACGATGACGAAACGATATTAAAGTGGATGAAAACCTTCTACCGCAGATTCTTCTCACAGCAGTTTAAGCGCTCCTGCCTTCCGGACGGACCGAAAGTAGGATCTGTCGCGGTGTCACCCAGAGGGGATCTGAGAATGCCAAGCGATGCCAGCGCCAGAATCTGGCTGGAAAATCTGGATCATCTTTCATAATTAGAACAGGGAAAGAATGATCCAAAACCGGATGTAAGATGGTTTATTTTAGAAAATATAAGAGGTAGACGGAGGGTGGATTTTGTCCCTCCGTTTTTTTGTTTTTATCTGCGCAAGTAGTGCTGCACTGCATAAGGGGTATACGTAGTGTCCGCCATCAGCGGGCACCAATTTTACATAAGAATATAAAATTTTTATTATATCCGCCATTAGGGGTTGCGTTAATTATTTAACAATGCTATAATAGGAAACGAATCAAGTACATATTAAAGCCTGTTTGAAATTTCAGGCACACAGCTGTCAGAAACAATTTTCAAACACGCTCTAATCTAATTTAAATATAATGGAGGACTATCGTATGAACAGATTTACATTACCAAGAGATTTATACTGGGGAAAAGGTTCCCTTGAATTTTTAAAACAATTGGACGGAAAGAAAGCAATCCTGGTTCTGGGCGGCGGTTCTATGAAGAAATTCGGATTCGTTGACAAAGTAACTTCTTACTTAAAAGAAGCAGGAATAGAAGTAAAATTATTTGAAAATGTTGAGCCGGACCCATCTGTTGAAACCGTAATGAAGGGCGCAGCAGCAATGAGAGAATTTGAGCCGGACTGGATTATTGCAATGGGCGGTGGTTCTCCAATCGACGCAGCAAAAGCAATGTGGGTATTCTACGAATATCCGGATACTACATTTGAAGCAATTATCCAGCCATTTTCTTTCCCGACTTTAAGACAGAAAGCAAAATTCCTGGCGATTCCTTCCACATCAGGAACAGCTACCGAAGTTACTGCATTCTCTGTTATTACAGATTATGCAAAAGGTATCAAATATCCGCTGGCTGATTTCAATATCACACCGGACGTAGCGATCGTTGATCCTGAATTAGCAGAAACAATGCCGCCACATTTAACAGCATATACAGGTATGGACGCTTTAACACATGCAATCGAAGCATATGTGTCCACCTTAAACGGACCTTTTACAGATCCCCTTGCATTAAAAGCAATTGCAATGGTAAATGAATATCTTCCGGAATCCTACAAAGGAGACATGGCTGCAAGAGAACAGATGCATTACGGACAATGTCTGGCTGGTATGGCATTCTCCAATGCGCTTCTTGGAATCGTGCATTCCATGGCACACAAGACAGGTGCTGCATTCAGTACAGGACATATTACCCATGGACTTGCAAATGCAATGTATCTGCCATACGTTATCCAGTATAATGCAAAAGATGCTGCAGCATTAAAGAGATATGCAGAGATCGCAAGATCAATCAGCCTGAAGGGTGATACAGACGACGAATTAATGAAAGCACTGTGTGCAAAGATCGATGCATTAAATGTAGAATTCAGCATTCCGAAGACATTAAAAGAGTTTGGAATTAAAGAAGATGAATTTAATGAAAAGATCGCTGGAATTGCAGAACTGGCTGTAGGGGATGCTTGTACAGGTTCCAACCCAAGAGCAATTGATCCTAAGCAGATGGAACAATTATTCAGATGTATCTATGACGGAAAAGCAGTAGAATTTTAAGAATATGTTATGAACCGGGAGGAAATTGCCTCCCGGTTTTTTTGTGGATAGAAATATATTTCGATAGGTTCTGATACTGCAGGGAAAAGTTTATATGTGGTTTGTTAAAGGCACCTGAACTTATACGTTGTAGTACTGGTAATTCACATAAAAATATGTTATCATAATGCCATCACAAATGATACGATAAAATACAATGGAGGATATCAGTTATGAAGAAAATCAGACGTATTCTATGTATAGCGTTATGTCTGGCGCTTTGTTTTTCAAATGCAGCATTTGCCCATTCCGGCAGAACAGATGGCAGTGGCGGTCATCGTGACAACAACAACGTAAGCGGATTGGGGTATTATCATTATCACTGCGGAGGGAATCCCGCACATCTGCATCCCAACGGTGTATGCCCTTATTCGGGCGGAGGCAGTGCAGAACCTTCGGTACCATCTACTGAGCCGGCACAAGAACCGACAACAGAACCAGCACCAAAGCCTAAGTCAAATATCAATATCAAGAGAAAAACAACGAAAATGGCGGTAGGAACCACATTCCAGTTTAAAGCATCCGGAGCACGCGGCTACACAGTCAAGTGGCTAAGCTCTAACTCAAAATTGGCAAAGGTTTATAAAAGCGGGAAAGTAGTAGCCCGCAGGGCAGGACAGGTTACCATTACTGCAAAAGCATACGGATCGAATGATAAATGCAATATAAAAATTGTGGATCCCAAGATGACACTAACCAAATTAAACTTAAAAGTTGGAGAGTCAAAGCAAATAAGAGTAAAAGGCAGTAATTCTAAAAAGAAATGGAATACTTCTAACAGAAAGGTAGCGGAGGTTACCAATAAGGGAGTTGTGACCGGAAAATCAGCCGGCAGTTCCCGAATTACTGTGAGAGTAGACGGAAAATTATTAAAGTGCAGTGTGACAGTCACAAAATAATAAAATCCATAATACATAACAAACCATAGTTACACATAAAAAAGAAAACCGGGTATCTCAAAGTAAAAGCAGTCCTGCTTTTAGGAGAGATACCCGGTTTTCTCAAAATTACTCTTCCTCCGTTTTTACCTGCGCTGTTTCCAAAGCACTGTCAATGGCATCCAGCAATATCTGGGAAGTATATTTACTGTCCTGAGAATATGTAATGCCATCGGTAGACTGCGTATCATATATCTGAGTGGCGATTTCCTCCAGTGCCGGCTGCACAAGTGGAAACATCGTCGTTACTGTGTCGCTTAAATTCACCAGACGTATAGAATTGATATGATCCTGGTCTACCACGACTTCTACGTCGATGGCATTGTCATTCAGGGTGATTGGAGTGGTATAGACTCCGGCGACATATTTCATAGCTGCAGTCGTTTCTGTTGGTTGGTCATCTTTGGCTTTCTCCTTGTCCCTGGGCGTGAACATGAAAATGAAGAGTATGATCAGGATTATCCCCAGTGTCACAAAAATCCCTGTGTAAATCAGTTCCCGCATTTTAAAAACTACTATCTTTGTCTTTGAACCCATCCATAGTCCCCCTCGATGATTACTTTTCTACATTCTATTAACCAGTGGGACGCTTTATGCAATAAATTTTGTGTTTTCTTACACGCTTGCATAAAACCTCAATTAGTGTTATGATGAAAAAAAGTTTTAACGGGAGGAAAGCAGATGAGAGATTACATTATTACGACGGATAATACCACGGATTTACCCGAGGAATATATCCAGGAGCATGGCTTAGGCATGCTTTCTTTGACTTATATGATAGATGGCGAAACTTATAACAGGAAGCACGAACTGCCTTACAAGGAATTTTACAAAAAGATGAGGGCAGGATCCATGCCGACCACATCCCAGGTTAATCCGGAAGAAGCAAAAGAAGAACTCCGGGAATTTCTGGATGATGGAAAAGATATTATTCACATCGCTTTTTCAAGTGGTCTGAGCGGCAGCTATAACAGTGCACGGATTGCAGCGGAAGAGCTTCGTGAGGAAATGCCTGAAAGGAAAATTGCAGTCATAGATTCCCTCTGTGCTTCTTTGGGAGAGGGGCTTCTGGTACATAAGGCGCTTCAGTTAAAGGCGCAGGGTATGGAGTATGAGGAACTGGTGAAATGGCTGGAGGATCATAAGCTTAACGTAGTCCATAATTTTACAGTGGATGATTTATTCCATCTGTACAGAGGCGGCAGAGTATCAAAGGCAGCCGCAGTACTGGGAACCATGATTCATTTAAAACCGGTGCTGCATGTAGACAACGAAGGCCACCTGATCCCGGTTGCCAAGGTGAGAGGACGAAAGAAATCCCTTGCAGCCCTGGTGGAAAATATGGAAAAGCAAATCGGTAGTTACCGTGATAAAAATGACATTGTATTTATCAGCCATGGTGACTGTATCGAAGACGCGGAGTATGTAAAATCCCTGATTGAGGAAAAATTCGGTATCAAAGCATTTTTGATTAATCCGGTAGGTCCAACCATTGGTGCCCATTCCGGTCCGGGGACATTAGCACTGTTTTATATGGGAGATGTGCGGTAAGAAGTGTTTGTTTTAAATAAATTAATAACCGTTTAGATGGAAAGTATTTCCTCTAAGCGGTTATTTTTATTCCATGTTTTTACTTTTCCCCACCGAGAAATTTCACTCGCTGGAAAATAAAAGGATAGGCGGCAATTACCCAGAGCACAAGAATAAAGTACTGAAGCATTTCAGCCGGAATACTGCCTCCCAGGAGAGCTTTTAAGACGCCTTTCAGTAACAGAGCGGAAGCAATACCCAGGATAAACTTAGCGGCCTGTTTTGATACCGTTGTATCTGTTTTAAAATTAATATAAGTCCGTTCCAGATACCATCCGATAGAAAAACCAAGGCCGGAACCTGCGGCTTTGCAGCAGTCAGCAGCATAGACTGCATTTATAGTACCGTTCTTCAGCAGTACCAGTGCATAAATCATGGACAGGATAGAGAATCCTGCGAGAATAATACTGAGTATCAGATTCGACTTTGGCGTATTCTCCAGTTTATCGAATAATTTATGAATTAAAATAGATATAATAATTGCCATAGCCATTGCGGTCAACACATCTTTGGGTGTATGGACACCTAAGTACATTCTTGAAAATCCTACCAGAACAAAGATCACAACACAGATTATTTTAAGTGATTTCTGTTTCAGGGAAAGTGCCAGTGTCATAAAGAGTGAAGTTGCACTCTGAGTGTGTCCGCTGGGAAAGGAATATCCCGTTGCAGCAGGTACGGCAGAGGGTACTGCCTGGAAATCAGGATCCAGAACCCAGGGTCTTGGAATCCGGAAGGTAATCTTCAGATTTTGCAGCAGCATGCCAGCGGCAAAAAACGAAAGTGCAATTTTATAAGCCAGCTTTTTATCCAGACACCAGTATAAGACGCAGATAATTCCAAGAACCAGCATTTCCTGACCAAAAAAGGTAAAAAATTGAAACACGGTATTTAATACAGGCGACCGTATGCCTTCCAGTAAACGTAAAAATTCCATATTCACCACTCCAATTTATATTTTTAAAAACAGTATAACATAATTTTGCTAATTTTGGGAAAGTCTATTCATAGAGAAGTTAAAAACCCCGCAAGTGTGTCAGTTTGGTTCAATGACCGCGGGAAGTGCAGACCGGCTGATTGGCAGGGACTGTGAAAGGACTGGATGGTTAGATACAAAAGTGTGATTCTTTCAAACTTTTATTATGGCAGTATTACAGGCAAGCAGTAATATGCAGGGGGTATAAATATGGAGAAAACAATATCAACAGATTTAATTGAGAATATGGAGTATTTCCATCAAAAACTAAAAGTAGATAAGAATTTCGATATTATCTACAAAATGACTGCAGTAGCGGACCGGGGAGCATGTATCTATTTTATAGATGGATTTATTAAAGATGAAATTATGGAGAAAATACTGGAATTCTTTCATTCCATTACACCGGAGGATTTACCGGAGGACAGTGAGGATTTGTCCCATGATTATATTCCCTATGTGGAAGTAGACATGCTGGATGACCGGGAAGAAATTTCCAAAAATATTCTCTCGGGTGTTCTTTGTCTGTTTATAGACGGCTATTCCAAGTGTTTTGCCATTGACTGCCGTACTTATCCTATGAGAAGCGTAGGAGAACCGGATAAAGATAAGGTTTTAAGAGGATCCCGGGATGGTTTTGTGGAAACAGTGGTCTTTAATACCGCACTGATCAGGCGCCGTATCAGAAGCCCGAAACTTTCCATGGAAATGTTAAATGTGGGTTCTACTTCAAAATCGGATGTTGTACTTTGCTATATGGATGATCGGGCGGATAAAAATTTTGTAAGAGAATTAAAGGAACGGATCCAGAGCATAAAAGTGGATGCACTGACCATGAATCAGGAAAGCCTTGCGGAATGCATCTATCCAAGAAAATGGTTCAACCCCTTTCCAAAGTTCAAGTATACGGAGCGGCCCGATACGACCGCAGCCAGCATTTTAGAAGGCCAGGTGGCAATCCTGGTAGACAATTCACCGGCTGCCATCATTCTTCCCGTTTCCATATTTGATATAATGGAAGAGGCGGATGATTTCTACTTCCCGCCCATAACCGGAACGTATCTCCGGGTAACCAGGGGCATGATTGCATTTTTAACCCTGATACTAACGCCGCTCTGGCTGCTGCTGATGCAGAACCCGGAGTGGATACCAAAAGCTTTTGAATTTATAAAAGTAACGGATACCATGAATATCCCGCTCTTAGCCCAGCTTTTGATACTGGAATTTGCAATTGACGGACTGCGGCTGGCTGCGATAAATACACCCAATATGCTGACGACGCCGCTAAGTGTTATTGCAGCGCTGGTGGTAGGAGAATTTGCAGTAAAGTCCGGATGGTTTAATTCAGAAACCATGCTGTATATGGCATTTGTGGCAATCGCCAACTATACCCAGGCAAGCTATGAACTGGGATATGCATTTAAATTTATGCGTATTATTATGCTGATTCTCACAGCGCTGTTTAATATTTATGGATTTATACTTGGAATTATTGTTACGATTGTGGTTGTGGCTACCAATAAAACCGTGGCAGGCAGAAGCTATCTGTATCCATTATTTCCATTTAATGGGAAACAATTATTCCGAAGGCTGTTCCGAAAAAGAATTGATTTCCAGGATGAATAAAAATATAAAATCTACACATATTATTTCCGAAGAGAAATCTTATTTTATAAAAAGTGAAAAGGAGATATATTATGAAGCAGTTAAAGAAATGTTTAGCAGGTGCTTTACTCGTACTCTGTATGTGCGCTATGACAGCATGTGGAAGCAAGAATGACAACAAGACAACAGAAAATACGAAGTCAACTACAGAAAGCACTACAACAGAAAAAAGAACAGAAGCAAACACCAATGCAGGTACAGATAATAAAAGTGCTACAGAAATGGGCACCAATAACATGAACAATGATGTTACAGACGGTACCAATGGAACTGAAGGTGTTGTTGAAAGAGTTGGTGAGGACGTTAAAAAGGGCGTAGAAGACCTTGGAGATGATTTAACCGGAAATACAAACCATACCGAAATGAACGAAACAAATCGTTAATTCCGATCGTCTATGGACAATGTAAAAGGGAGCTGCATGCAACTGCATAAGAAGCTCCCTTTGCTATTTTGCAAAAACTGCTAATCAGTCAGTGGGACGCTGGTAGAAATGCCCGTTTAACTGATCCGTTTTTATAATATTAATAAATGCTTTATCATCCACCTGATGGATTTTTTGCATCACTTCTTTTACTTCATCGCTGGACACTACGGAATAGACCATACTGCGCTGTTCCTGCTCATAACATCCGGTTCCGGTAAAAATAGTTGCCCCATGGTTGGTACATGTCAGAATCTCATTATAGATCTCCCCCGGATGTGAGGTGACAATAAATAAGGTATGTTTCTTATAACGCAGATGAAGCTGGCTTACAATCTGAGTAGAGGCAAACTGGAAAATAATGGAGTACAAAGCCTGGTTCCATCCAAACAGATAGCCTGCCACCATCAGCATCATTACATTGCTGATAAAAATGTAGTTCCAGGTTTCCATATGGTATTTTTCAGACAGCATAATGGCTATAATATCAGTACCGCCCCCGCTTCCGGCGCCCATGAGGCAGAGGCTCATGGCAAGTCCGTTGATAATTCCCCCAAAGACCGCAATCAGCAGAATATCAGAGGTGATGGGGATACCAGGTATAATGTCGGTGAGAATACCGGTGAGTCCGATCATGAGACAAGTATAAAAGGTGAATTTTTTGCCGAGAAAACGATAGCTGATCACAACAACGACAGCGTTTAATGCAAAGTTAATGACAGAAAAAGGCAGACCGATGGAAAAATAGACCTGTCCTATTTTCTGAATCAGAAGAGTAAGTCCGTTGAATCCGCCGGGATAAAGTCCTCCTGCACGAACGAATGTTTTGATATTGGCAGCCATTATAATAGAAGCGAGTATAATGAATGCGAAACGTTTGAGCTCTTGTCTTTTTGATGTTTTACCCATAAACTACCTCCCAATGTAAATGAAAAAGCCGATATACAGATTATGATCCATTTTTTATAATTATAACACACAAAATGGAAAAGATGTGCTAGAATTTAGGTTATATCAGGAATTTAAAGAAAAAGGAGCGTGGTAAAAATGAGGTTCAGACCATGTATTGATATACATAATGGGAAAGTGAAGCAGATTGTCGGAGGCACCTTAAAAGATGAAATGGATCAGGCTGCGGAGAACTTTGTATCCGAGCAGGATGGTGCTTACTATGCCAATTTTTATAAAAAGGACGGTATTAGAGGCGGTCATATTATACTGTTAAATCCCCCTTCTTCACCCTATTATGGAGCAACCAGGGAACAGGCGTTATCGGCATTAAAGGCTTATCCATTTGGCCTTCAGGTGGGCGGAGGCATCCGGGATGACAATGCCGCATCTTACCTGGAAGCAGGAGCTTCCCATGTAATTGTCACCAGTTATGTTTTTAAAGATGGCAGACTGAACTTTGAAAATTTAAAAAAAATCGTTCAGGCAGTAGGAAGAAAGAATCTGGTGTTGGATTTAAGCTGCCGGAAAAAAGAGAATCAGTACTATATTGTGACGGACCGCTGGCAGAAATTTACGGATCTCGTACTATCACACCGCGTATTGGATGAATTGGCAGAATATTGTGATGAATTCCTGATTCATGCAGTTGATGTGGAAGGAAAAGCAAGCGGGATTGAAACTGCGCTGGCAGACATGCTGGGCACCTGGCAGGGTATTCCGGTTACTTATGCGGGGGGAATAGGCAGTTTTACCGATCTGGAAAATCTCAGGATTCATGGAAAAGGCAGGCTGGATGCCACAATCGGAAGTGCCCTGGATCTTTTCGGAGGACCGATGCCTTATAAAGAAGTTATAAAATTGTGTGAAAAATAATTGAAATCGAATAAATTGGATTGTAAAAAACGTAAAATGTGGTATAATTGTTTCATAGGACAGGACAAGCATCAAAACCTGTTAAAGCCGGTAAATTTTTGAGCAGAGATGAACCGGGTTGCCAGGGAGCTTCGAAAGGAATTCCGGAGGGCAAAATATAAATGAAAAGGAGTTGGACATCATGCGTTATACGATTAGTGGAAAAAATATTGAGGTAACAGAAGGTCTTAGAAATGCTGTTACAGACAAACTTGGAAAGCTGGAAAGATATTTTACTCCTGAAACTGAGATTATCGTAACCTTAAGTGTAGAAAAAGAAAGACAGAAAATAGAGGTTACTATTCCGGTAAAAGGAAATATTATCCGCTCAGAACAGGTCAGCAATGATATGTATGTATCCATTGACCTTGTTGAAGAAGTCATTGAAAGACAATTAAGAAAATACAAAAATAAGATCGTAGAAAAGCATCAGGGCGGCGCTAATTTCCGCAAAGAGTTTATAGAAAAAGAAGTAGATGATGATGATGAAGTAAAGATCATCCGTACCAAACATTTCGGAATTAAACCAATGTATCCAGAAGATGCATGTGTGCAGATGGAACTTCTGGGACACAACTTCTTCGTATTCTGCAATGCGGAATCAGATGAAGTGAATGTAGTTTACAAGAGAAAAGGAAATACATACGGATTAATCGAACCGGAATTCTAGAGCGCGTTGGATTTGTATGTATTTGGTAAGTGTAGAGGAAAATACATCTGGGCAGACAGCCCGGGTGTATTTTCATTTTGATGTATTTTAAGGAGTTGTAAAATTGAAAAAGTGGAAACAGATAGCGGTTTCGGTACTGGCATTTACCATAATGGCTGCCATACCGGGATGTACAAAAGAAGAGATCCCGCTGTCGCCGGTAAAAACGGAGCTTGTCATCTGGCATTACTGGGATGTAAAAGAGAATAAGAAGCAGCTGGACAATCTGGTGGAAGCCTTTAATGACTCCCAGGATGAAATAGAGGCTGAACTTCAATTTGTACCAAGTGAAGACTTTAAAAAGCAGCTGGCACTGAGCATGGCGGACGATAAAATGCCGGATCTGGCGCTTGTGGATTCCTCTGATTTTCAATATTTCTATGCAATGCAGCCCTTTGTAGATCTCACCGATCAGGTGCCGGAACTGGAGCATTATATACCGGCTGTTATGGAGCCGTGCAAAGTGGGAGACCGGATATACGGGCAGCCCTTTGGGGTGAATTGCCCTGCATTGTTTTATAATAAAAAAATATTCCGGGAAGCAGGAGTGGATGTGCCAAAGAACTGGGATGATTTTTACCAGGCAGCAGTGGGGACCACCGGGAACAATAAATACGGGGTGGCTTTGTCCGCACTTCAGAGTGAGCAGAGTTTATACGAATTTCTGCCCATCCTCTGGGGAATGGGGGCGGATGTGGACAGTCTGGATTCACCAGCCGGAAAAAATGCATTTGACCTGCTGACCCGGCTGACTTCCTGCCGCGCCATGAGCAGGGACTGCATTAACCTGACGATGAATGATCTGATGAATCAATTTGCGGATGAGAACATTGCCATGGTGTTCCAGTCATCCAGCATCATTGACGATCTCAGGGAACGGAATCCGGAACTGGAATTTGACATTGCAAGACTCCCCTATGCAGGGGATCCGGTAACGGTGGCGGGCGGTGAGGTATTTGCCGTTACCAGAGGGGAGCAGCAGGATGCGGCAGTCGCATTTTTGAATTATATAGCGGATAAAGACCGTATGACTGCATATATGGATGATTTCGGACTGCTGGCACCAAGGCAGGACGTTATGGACACCCAGTATAAAGATGACCCGATGAAACACAAATTTATCGAGCTTTTTAAAACTGCCAGATACCGGGAAGTATCTCCGGCCTGGCCGCAGATATCAAGCGTAGTAGCCCGGGCAATGCGACAGAGCATCATTGGGGAAAAGAGAAATGAAGAAATACTGCAGGAGGCGGCAGACGAAGTACGCAGGATCCGGGAGGGGGAAGGATGAAAAAGACAAAGAGCCTAAGAGAAAGACTGATTCCGGCATTTTTACTGGCATCCCTGTTGTCCATTACTATGTTTGCCGTACTGTCCCAGATACGTATGCGAATCAATATGAAACAGAGCCTCTATGACCGGATTCAGGGCGGTATGGATAAGGCAGACCAGTGTCTGGATATGGTTCTGGATAAATACGAAACCATCCTCTACGACTTGTGTACGGATGATGAGGTAGTAGCGTATGCAGAGAAAATCAATGAAGACCAGGATGACCTTACGGTAAACAGCAGTCAGCTGCGCCGTTACTTAAGCCATATGAGCAACCGAAATATCGGGGTAGAGGGCGTGCTTCTGACATTAAAAAACGGCAAGAAAATCTTCTATGACCACAATTCCTCATCTTCTGCCAACAGCAGCTGGATGAATACGTTAGAGATTCCGTCATTCACCGGAACGATGATGTATCAGGCTCCGGACGAGCCGGTAACCATAGGGGATAAAGAAGTGGCTATATTCCAGGTGATCAGAAAAATAGTGGATTACCGTGATATCCATAAAGAGATCGGGACGATCACCGTCAGCATAGATGAAAAAGTCCTGGAAGAGAGCATTTATAACGGAGAGGATAACCGAATCTATGTCTGTCAGGGCGATACGATCATCAGCTCGCCGGATAAATCACAGATAGGCAGAAAGAAGACGGAGCTGAAGACAAATGGCTACCGTGTAATGGAAAAGGTCAATGAAAAAAGCGGATGGAGCATCTATTATTTCCAATCCATGAAACGCTATAACCGGGCAGTGGTGGAGCAGGGCTGTTTCTGGATCGTTGTTACACTGGGGACCATTGGAATTCTGGCATTGCTGACGTATTATTTTACACGTCCGGTGATGAAGTCTGTGGACAGGATCGTAGAAGCGATGAATGAGGCGGAGACAGGAGATTTTATGGTACGCATTCCCGTAGAGGAAGAGATGCCCCTGGAAATACGGCGGATTGCCCTTGGCTTCAACGAACTGATGGAGAAGATTGACCAGCTGATCAGCCAGGTGAAGCAGGCTGTTTTGGAACAGAAAAACGCTGAATTATATGCCCTGGAAGCACAGATAGACCCGCATTTTCTCTATAATACGCTGGATACCATTAACTGGAAGGCGATAGATCGGGAGGAATACGAAATCAGTGATATGGTAGGCGCCCTGGCGGATATTCTCCGGTATGCAGTGAAAAATGCCGGGGGTGAAACGAATATACAGCGTGAGCTTTACTGGCTGGAACAATATATGCTGCTCCAGAGTGCGAAGCTTGGAAAGCCGCTGCAAACCGTAATCGAGGTACCTGAGCGTATCATGCGCTGCAAGATACACAAGCTGCTGTTACAGCCGTTTGTGGAGAATGCAATCAAATATGCCTTTAAGAACAAAGATGGGGAATGCATTCTGAAGATCAGGATGGAAGAGGCTGATGGCCAGCTTCATATTGTGATCGAAGACAATGGAAGAGGGCTCTCCCTGGAGACAATGGCTCTTCTGAACAATGAATCAGCGGATATGGATGACCACCTGGGTATTATGAATGTCAGAAAACGTCTGCAGCTGTATTACCCCGGGGAAGCCAATATCTATTTTGAAAGTAAGCAAAACAGATATACGAAAGTACATCTCTTTATACCAGCAGCAGAGGAGGATGAAGATGAGAATCGTAATCGTGGAAGATGAGGCACCCATCCGGGAAGGTCTGGGCAAGATCCTGAAAAAAATAAATTCAGGCTATGAACTGGCGGGATCGGCGGCAGATGGAATTGCCGGACTAAAGCTGGTTGAGCAGGAGCTGCCGGATCTGTTAATTATGGACATTCGGATGCCGGATATGGACGGTCTTACCATGCTTCGCAAGCTTCGAAATGAAAACGTAGACTGTAAGGTAATTGTACTTACGGCGTATTCGGATTTTAACTACGCAAAGCAGGCGATTGAGCTGGGAATCGAATACTATCTGTTAAAACCCATTAAAATACCGGAATTGAAACATGCCTTAAAACAGGTGGAAGATTCACTGGCGGAACAGCGACAAATGGATCAGTCCATGACCCTGGACCATATTTTCCGGTCGGGCATTATGGGCCAGCTAGAAACAGATGGGCAGATGGATCATATCCTTTACGAAAAATACGGTTTCCATTGGACGGATCCACTGTTTCTCTTCGTAATACGGCTGGGCAATGCCTATGATGACAGCCTGGTTCTTCTAACCGAGCTGCTAAAAGATATTGGGAGCCACAGCAGTTATTTTTCCAGCCATGTGATCGAAAATGAGTCCCGCCGTGCAGTTACGGTTGTGGTTTACCGCACCCTGGAGGAAGAGCAGGTCGAATCCTATTTTGCAAAATCAGTGGTTCCCATGCTAATGGCGAATCTGGGAGATAAGGGGATCTACGGATGGGGAAAAAGTGACGGGCTGATGGAAATTGCTGAGGCATACCGGCAGATTTGGCTCCGAATGGAATGGAATCTGTCCGGGATGGAAAAGGGCATGATCTGTAAAGAAGATACGGATGGTATCCTGACCTATCCCTATAAATATCCAATGGATATTGAAACGCAGGTGAAAAATGCACTTCTGCGCCATGACAAAAAGGAATTTGAACGGTGTCTGCGTGAATTCTGCAGGCTTTCCCGGGCGGAGATTTATCATCCTCTGGAAATCAAGGAGGGATGTATCCGTTTTACCTGGGCGGTTTTCAATACGGCAAAAGAGTTTGCAGGTACAGGAGAAGAGCTTTCAGTCCAGAAAATCTTGCAGACGGTAATGGATGCAGTCAGCTGGGAGGAAATTATGGCAGCCCTGTGGCAGGTGTTTGTGCAGATGCGCCCACAGGAAAGCCAGGAGGGACCGCCCGTTGGGATCATGGTACAAAGAACCCAGAATATGATCCAGGAGTATTACAACCAGGGGATCAGCCTGGAAATGATCGCCCGGAAGCTGAATGTATCTGAGGAATATCTAAGCAGCCAGTTTAAAAAAGAGACAGGCAGCTCCTTTACAGAAACGCTGCGCAGATACAAAATAGACAAAGTCAAGAAACTGCTGCTGGAATCCGGGCTGAAATTAAACCAGATCGCCGTAATGGCTGGATATACAGACCCCAAATATATGAGCAAGGTATTCAAAGAAGAAGTTGGAATGCTTCCGGCAGAGTACCGCAAGACCTTTAAATAGTAAATTGATATTAAATATTTCCTCCTTTTTTAAAAAGTTCCCCTATTTCTTTCCTGGAAAATAAGATAGAATGATAAAAAGTTAACAAAAGACAAAATAACGCATAATTCGCGAGAGGATATGTGTGAAACACATTCACACTGCTGATTTTGATATAGCTCAAGCCAGCTTGCGCTATTCAGGGGATAAATATCCAGGAAAAGGAGATCGATTTCATGAAAGAAATAAAGGTAAGTTTTGAAAATCCGGATGAAGTATTAGAATTTGTAAACCAGATCACAAATTATCCATATGACATGGATATGAAAAAAGGACATATTGTAATTGATGCGAAATCTATTTTAGGTGTTTTAGGACTTGCAGTCGGAAATGTTGTAGACTTGCAGATCCACGGCGAGCCATGTGAAAAGCTAACCGGGGCGCTGGAAAAATACCGCGTTTCTTAATTTTAATGCAGTCCTGTCTGAGGTATACAGGAGGTATAAAGATGATAAAAATTCCGCTTGCGGCAGAGGCTGCAGGCGGTCTTTTTTATATGAACGCATTATGAACGATTTATGAAGCCCAAGTTTATAAAAAATTTTATTGTGAAAAATGCGTAAAGGTGTTAATATAGTTAGTGATTATAAGAACACAGATGAAGGATATAGGTGAATAGAAATGAATCTTATACAAAAAGTATTAGGGACTCATAGTGAGAGAGAGGTTAAAATGATCAAACCTCTTGTAAAAAAAGTAGAAGCTTTGAGGCCGACCATGCAGGCTTTGTCTGATGAAGAACTAAGAGATAAGACGAAAGAATATAAAAAGAGACTGGCTGATGGAGAGACTTTGGACGACCTGCTCCCGGAAGCATTTGCCACGGTGAGAGAAGCGGGCAAACGTGTTCTGGACATGGAGCATTATCCGGTTCAGATCATCGGTGGTATTATCCTGCACCAGGGACGTATTGCAGAAATGAAAACAGGTGAAGGTAAAACATTGGTTTCTACACTTCCTGCGTACCTGAATGCTTTGGAAGGAAAAGGCGTTCATATCGTAACGGTTAATGATTATCTGGCACATCGTGATGCTGAGTGGATGGGAAAAGTGCATGAGTTTTTAGGTCTGAAGGTAGGCTGTGTATTAAACTCTATGGACAATGACGAGAGACGGGATGCATACAATTGTGATATCACATATGTTACCAATAATGAATTAGGATTTGATTATCTGCGTGATAACATGGTTATCTACAAGGAACAGCTGGTACAGAGAGATCTGCATTATGCCATCATCGATGAGGTCGATTCCGTGCTGATTGATGAAGCCAGGACACCGCTTATCATTTCCGGGCAGAGTGGAAAATCCACGAAGCTGTATGAAGTCTGCGATATCCTTGCACGTCAGCTGGAGCGTGGTGAAGCCAGCGGTGAAGTTACCAAGATGTCTGCTATCATGGGCGAAGAAATCATTGAGACCGGTGATTTTATCGTAAATGAAAAGGACAAGGTTGTTAACCTGACCGAAGATGGTGTAAAAAAGGTAGAAAAATTCTTCCAGATTGAAAACCTGGCTGATCCGGATAATCTGGAGATCCAGCACAATATCAATCTTGCACTGCGTGCCCACAATCTGATGTTCCGTGATCAGGATTATGTTGTAAAAGATGACGAGGTACTGATTGTAGATGAATTTACAGGACGTATCATGCCGGGCAGAAGATATTCCGATGGACTGCATCAGGCAATTGAAGCAAAAGAACATGTGAAGGTAAAGAGAGAAAGCAAGACCCTTGCTACGATCACTTTCCAGAACTTTTTCAATAAATATACAAAGAAATCCGGTATGACCGGTACCGCTTTGACAGAGGAAAAGGAATTCCGTGATATCTATGGAATGGATGTTATTGAGATACCGACCAACAGACCGGTAGCACGTAAGGATGCTGACGATGCCGTGTACATGACCAAAAAGGAAAAATTCCATGCAGTTGTGGATTCTATTGAAGAAGCCCATGCAAAGGGACAACCTGTACTGGTTGGTACGATCACCATCGAGACTTCCGAATTAATCAGCAGTATGCTGAAGAAGCGCGGAATCCAGCATAAAGTTCTGAATGCGAAATTCCATGAATTAGAGGCTGAGATCGTTGCTGAGGCAGGTATACATGGTGCAGTTACCATTGCGACCAATATGGCAGGCCGTGGTACGGACATTAAGCTGGATGATGATTCCAAAGCAGCAGGCGGTTTGAAGATTATCGGTACCGAACGTCATGAGTCCAGACGTATTGATAATCAGCTGCGCGGACGTTCCGGTCGTCAGGGAGATCCCGGTGAATCCAGATTCTTCATTTCCCTGGAAGATGATCTGATGCGTCTGTTTGGTTCAGAACGTCTCATGGGTATATTTAAATCCCTGGGTGTATCTGAAAATGAGCAGATCGAACACAAGATGCTTTCTTCTGCAATTGAAAAAGCACAGAAGAAGATCGAGAGCAACAACTATGGAATCCGTAAGAATCTGTTAGAATATGACCAGGTAAATAATGAGCAGCGTGAAATTATTTACAAGGAGAGAAGAAGGGTTCTGGACGGAGAGAGCATGCGGGATTCCATCTACAAGATGATTACCGATATTGTGGACAATACCGTTGATATGTGTATCGCGGATGATGCGGATAATGAAGAATGGGATTTAAATGAATTGAATTCCCTGCTGAATCCGATTATTCCTCTGCAGCCAGTTACAAAAGAGGATATTAAGAAAATAAAGAAGAACCAGCTGAAACAGAATTTAAAGGAAAAAGCGGTGAAGCTGTACGAGACAAAGGAAGCAGAATTCCCGGAACCGGAACAGCTGCGTGAACTGGAGCGAGTAATTCTTCTGAAAGTAATCGACCGCAAGTGGATGGATCATATCGATGATATGGATCAGCTGCGTCAGGGTATCGGACTCCAGGCTTATGGACAGAAAGACCCGCTGGTTGAATACAAGATGAGCGGATACGAAATGTTTGACACCATGTCTGCAGGAATCCAGGAAGATACACTCCGTCTGTTATACCATGTCCGCATTGAGCAGAAGGTAGAACGTGAAGAAGTTGCCAAGGTAACCGGAACTAACAAAGATGACTCTGAAGTAAAAGGCCCGGTAAGACGTACTTCTGAAAAAGTTTATCCAAACGATCCGTGTCCATGCGGAAGCGGCAAGAAATACAAACAATGCTGCGGAAGAAGAGCATAAGTTTGAAACTGCAATGTGCAGGGGAATGAATATAGAACAAAAAGGGTCGTTTGCATAAAACGGCCTTTTTGTAAATAAATCAAATAATTAATTGAGAGAAGGTGAAGCTGTGGTAGAATTAGATCAATTTAAATATACGTTAGGCACGTATGCGAAACCATTAGTGGAAGTGAGGGATTCACTTTGACCTGGCTAACAAGGAAAAGCGGATTCAGGAATTAGAGCGTAAGATGGAAGAACCTGACTTTTGGGATCAGCCCGAAAAGTCACAGGAATATATGAAAACGCTCAGCAGTTTAAAGGATGATATTGAAATATTCCGCAAACTGAATGATCAGTATGAAGAAATAGAAACACTTCTGGAAATGGCGTATGAGGAAAATGATGCCTCACTGATTCCGGAAATAGAAGAAACACTGAATGATTTTACGGCATCTCTGGAAAATATCCGGATCAAGACCTTATTGGCCGGTGAGTATGACAGAGATCATGCAATAATGACACTCCATGCAGGTGCAGGCGGTACCGAGTCCTGTGACTGGGCAAGTATGCTCTACCGTATGTACAACAGATGGGCAGACCGGAAAGGTTTTCAGGTAGAAGTCCTGGATTATCTGGATGGAGAAGAAGCCGGAATCAAATCAGTTACCTTTGAAGTAAAAGGTGAGAATGCATTTGGGTATCTGAAGTCGGAAAAAGGTGTGCACAGGCTGGTGCGCATTTCACCGTTTAATGCGGCGGGAAAACGCCAGACCTCCTTTGTATCCTGTGATGTTATGCCGGATATTGAAGAAGATATCGATATTGAGATCCGGGATGAGGATTTAAGGATTGACACCTACCGCTCCAGCGGTGCCGGAGGCCAGCATATCAACAAAACCTCCTCAGCCATCCGTATTACCCATCTGCCCACCAATATCGTGGTGCAGTGCCAGAATGAACGGTCTCAGCACATGAATAAAGATAAAGCTATGCAAATGTTAAAAGCAAAGCTGTATCTGCTTAAACAGCAGGAAAATGCGGAAAAAGTATCTGATATCCGTGGTGAAGTGAAGGAAATCGGCTGGGGCAACCAGATCCGTTCCTATGTCATGCAGCCATATACCATGGTCAAAGACCACCGCACCAATGCGGAATCAGGCAATGTGGACAGCGTAATGGACGGAGGTATTGATATCTTTATCAATGCTTACCTTAAGTGGCTGGCTCTGGGAACAAAAGAAGCAGAAAACGAATAGCAGGTTGTGGATAAGCGGAGGGGATACCTCCGCTTGTGTGCAAAAAACAGAAGATTAATAACAGGAGGACAATATATGGGAATTATAAAAGCAGCAACAGGTGCAATTGGAAGTTCATTAGCAGATCAGTGGCTGGAAGTAATTGAGCCGGAAGATATGGGAGACCAGACGCTTCTGACCCGCGGTGTGAAGATGCGAACCGGCTCTAATACCAAAAGCAGTTCCGATACCATTTCAAATGGTTCTGTAATCCACGTGTATGACAATCAGTTCATGCTTCTGGTGGATGGCGGCAGAATTATTGATTACACGGCTGAGCCGGGTTACTATACCGTTAATAATTCATCCATGCCCTCTTTATTTAACGGAGAGCTGGAAGATGCCGTAAGGGAGACCTTTTCCCGGTTTAAATTCGGAGGTGTGACCCCAACAGCCCAAAAGGTATATTTTATCAATCTCCAGGAGATTAAGGGAATCCGGTTTGGTACCAGAAATCCCATTAACTATTTTGATAATTTTTATAATGCAGAACTTTTCCTGCGGGCACATGGAACGTACTCCATTAAAATTACGGATCCGCTCCTGTTTTATGCGGAAGCAGTGCCCAGAAACAGCGGCCAGGTAGAAATCAGTGAGATTAACGAGCAGTATCTCTCCGAATTCTTAGAAGCTCTCCAGACATCCATTAACCAGATGTCTGCGGACGGTACGAGGATTTCTTTTGTATCTTCTAAAGCAAGGGAACTGGGAAAATATATGGCGCAGACTCTGGATGAAGACTGGCGCCAGATGCGTGGAATGGAGATTCAGTCGGTAGGAATTGCAAGCATTTCCTATGATGAAGAATCCCAGAAATTAATCAATATGAGGAATCAGGGAGCGATGCTTGGAGATCCGTCTATCCGGGAGGGATATGTCCAGGGAGCGATTGCCCACGGTCTGGAAGCAGCCGGTTCAAACCCGAACGGCAGTATGGCTGGTTTTATGGGAATGGGCATGGGGATGCAGAATGCAGGTAACTTTATGGGAACTGCTTCGGCTAATAATATGCAGCAGATGCAGATGAACCAGGAAGCCGGAAACGCAGCAAATGCAGCCTCAGGTGCAGGAAACGCCCCGGGTACAGTCAATGCAGGTAACCAGGGAGATATCCAGGCATCGGCAGACGGTGCAGGCAGCTGGAATTGTCAGTGCGGAACTTCCAACAGCGGAAAATTCTGCTCCAATTGCGGTAAAGCAAAGCCAGAACAGACACAGGGCTGGTTATGCAGCTGCGGAGCTTCCAATACAGGAAAATTCTGTTCAAACTGCGGGAATGAAAGACCGGTATCGGCAGACTGGACATGCGGCTGTGGAGTAAAAAATACTGGGAAATTCTGCTCGGAATGCGGAAAACCGCGCCCATAATCAGGAGGTAATGCATGGCAGTTGTAAGCTACAAATGTCCAAACTGCGGTGGGGATCTTCGCTTTGATCCCAAGACCCAAAAGTACAAATGTGAATATTGCCTTTCAGAATTTACGGAAGAGGTTCTGCACCAACAGGAAGAGAAAGAATCCTCAGGTCAGCAGAGTGCGGAACAGGAGAGCCGGGATGGGCTTGTCTATTCCTGTCCAAGCTGCGGTGCGCAGATCATAACAGATGAAACCACAGCGGCAACGTTCTGTTACTATTGCCACAATCCAGTAGTTCTGGAAGGAAAACTCTCCGGTGATTATAAACCGGATCAGATTATACCGTTTAAGGTGGATAAGAAAGAAGCGGTGTCCCATTTCCTGGCGTATATGAAGAAGAAAAAGTTTGTTCCGAAAGCCTTTTTTAATAAAGACCAGATAGAAAAAATTTCCGGGGTGTATTTCCCGTTCTGGATGTTTGAATGTGATGTGATGGGGCATATGGATGCCACGGCTACGAATGTGCGTATTTACCGCATTGGTGATACTGAATTTACGGAGACCAGGTTCTACAATGTCCAGCGGGAAGGCGGCCTGCATTTTGAGGAACTTACGAAGAATGCATTAAATAAGGCAAACCGAAAGCTTGTTGAAGGGGTGCAGCCATTTATGCTGAATGACCTGCAAAAGTTCTCTATGGGCTATTTATCCGGGTTTCAGGCGGAAAAAAGGGATATGGAGAAACGAGACTTTGAAGACGAGGTCCGAAGAGAGATCAGCGATTATTCCAAAAGTATTCTAAAAGACAGCATAAGCGGCTATACCACGGTAAAATCATCGAACCTTGCCCTGGATACTCCATCTGAACACTGGAAATATATTTTGCTGCCTGTCTGGGTGCTTACCTATAAAGGCAAAGACGATAAGATGTACTACTATGCCATGAATGGGCAGACAAAAAATATCTGCGGCGAGCTTCCCATTGACTATAAGAAGGTGGCGCTGATGTTTGCAGCCATTGCAATACCGGTATTCTTACTATTATTGTTAGGAGGGTATTTCATATGGTAAAAGGGAAAAAGATTCTTCTGTGGCTATGCCTTTTGTTTCTGTTTCTGATGACAACTGGAATAGGGGCATTTGCTTCAACCGGCAGCCAGGTCTTTGATGATGCCGGGCTTCTTAATCCGGATCAGGCTGCAGATCTGGCTCAGAGGGCAGATACACTGCGGGAAACATATAAAATGAATTTTGTGGTAGTAACTACAAATGATGCCCAGGGAAAATCGGCAAAAGAATATGCGGATGATTTCTACAAGGATCATGGATTCTATGACGATGGGGAAGCCAAAGGCGGAGCCACATTTTTAATTGATATGGATAACCGGGAAATTTATATTTCAACGGCACATGATATGATCTACTATATGACAGATGATCGGATAGAAAGTGTACTGGATACCGCCTATCCCTATATTAAAGCGGGCGAGTACTATAAATGTCTGAACAGTATGATGGATGCAACGCAAAATTTTATAGATAAAGGTGTTCCCGCAGATCAGTATACCCTGAATGAGGAAACGGGAGAGATTACAAAATATCTCAGCCTGCGCCCTATTGACTGGGCGATTGCAGTAGGAGCAGCGCTGCTTTTAGGAGGTGCAGTCTGCGGCTTTACGGTGGGGAAATACAAACTGAAATGGGGAAGTTATACATATCCTTACAAACAAAAGGGCAGACTGAACTTAACGAACCAGTCAGATCATTTTACCAATCAGGTCGTTACCCAGAGGCATATTCCAAAGAATGATGATTCCGGAGGATCCGGCGGCGGGGGCGGAAGTATGTCATCAACCCACACCTCAAGCGGAGGAGGAACCTTTGGCGGAGGCGGCAGAGGATTTTAAGCTACAGATCATAATCAGATAAGAAGAGACTATTGCAACAGGGAAGCTTCCATGCAGGCGCATGGATTTCTACTATCGCAATAGTCTCTTTTTATTCGGCTGAGTGATCTGCATCAGGAGCCGGTTGATTTGTATTTTCTCATGCCAAGATTCCATACAAAGAGGCAGGGAATCAGAAAAAGTACGGTTAACACTGGCAGAAAGCAGTAATACGCCGGTATATTCTGCCGGATCAGATAGAGAAAGGGATAGTACTGGAAAAGTGCAAAAGGTACGATATAGGTGCAGATGGTAAGCACTGTTTTCCCGTAGACGGCTACGGGGTATTTTCCGTATTCTCTGGCGCCGTCGGTAAAAATATTCATGAATTCAAGCCCTTCCAGTGTAAAGAAGCAAAGTCCGGCATAGAGAATAAATAATCCGGCAAAGGTTGCCACTCCGCCCAAAATCATCAGAATCAGCGTAAGAACCCGCAGAAAGGTCCAGTGCAGGTCGATATTGGCAATGCCATAGACCAGCATTACAACCGCCTGTAAAAGGCGTCCGATGCGGGTTAATTCTATTTTGCTTGCAAGTACCTGGAAGATGGCGCCGCCCGGGCGCACCAGGATGCGGTCAAACTCCCCGTTGCCAATCATAGAGGCGAAGGTGTCAAATCCCCGGAAGAAACATTCCGCAAGAGTAAATGACATCAGTACAATGGCAAAGCATAAAAGGACTTCACTGTACGAGTATCCGTTGATCTGATGGAAGCGCTGCAGCATAAAATAAACACCCAGGAAGACATTGAAGGAAACCAGAAACTGCCCGAGTACGGTAAGCAGAAAGGATACTTTGTATTCCATCATACTGCGCAGGTGTATGGATAGGTAATGCATGTATAGTTTCATATCAATTCTCCTTTCAACCGCCCTGGACAACCACTTGCTTTAATGCTTTGTGCATCAGCAGCTTACCGGCTGTGGTTAACAGTATCAGCCAGAATACCTGTAAAACAATAGCCCGGCAAAGTGCACTTTGGGCAATGTCTCCGCTGTAAATACGCAGAGGGGCATTCTGTATGGAAGCAAAGGGCAGCAGCTCCACAATATAAGAAATCTTATCCGGCAAAAAAGGCAGCGGGATAACCGCTCCGGAGAGAAATTCCGCCAGGGAGGTGGTAATCATACGGATGCCCTGTGAGGATATGGTATAAAATGCAATTGTATATATGACCATGGACAGCGAAACTACCACGCCCAGTCCAAGGGCCATAGAAAGCAGAAACAGCAGTGCCGTTTCCGGATCCGGCGGCAGTGTGATGCCATACGGCGCGGGAAGGATGAATGCCATAATCAGTACGGGGAAGCAGCGCAGGACAGCTTTGGAAAGCCGGGATGCCAGGTTTTTCGTAAACCACATGCTGTACAGGTCCACAGGACGGCAAAGTTCATAAGAGACATTGCCATTGGTAATGGAATCGAATATATCGTTGTCCCAGAACCAGAACATATACAGGGCTAAAAAAGCCTGCTGCAGCCATACATAGGAAGTCAGCGCCTGAAAAGACATGGGGAAGGCATTTGCATCTGCCTGATAAAATGCCTGAAATAACAGAATTTCCATGGCTCCCCAGATAAACTGTGTGGATACACCTGCTATAGCGGCGGTACGGTACTGAAGCCCGGTGATAAAGCGCATGCGAAAAAAAGAGAGGTATTGTTTCATGGAGTACCTCCTATATTTCGTACTGCCGGTAGATGCGGGCAACAAGTTCGTCCAGGCTTTCATTTTCCATAGCCCTGTCCTTGAATTCCTCAAGGGAGCCATCCATGAGAAGGCGTCCTTTGCCGATCAGCATAATGCGGTTTGTAAGTGCTTCAATATCCTGCATATCGTGGGTGGTCAGAATAATAGTTGTATTGTGTTTTTTATTCAGATCCAGAATAAAATTACGAACGGCAATCTTGGAAACGGCATCCAGCCCGATGGTTGGCTCGTCTAAAAACAGAATCCTGGGATTATGTAAAAGAGAGGCAGCTATTTCACAGCGCATTCGCTGACCCAGAGAGAGCTGTCTGGCAGGGGTTTTGATAATATCCTCCAGGTTCAGAAGCAAAATCAATTCCTCCTTCATATTCCGGTAATCGTTTTGAGGAATCTTGTAAATATCTTTGAGCAATTCAAAAGAATCAATGACAGGTACATCCCACCAAAGCTGGGAGCGCTGCCCGAAGACCACTCCGATTTCTTTCACATGGGCTTTTCGTTCCTGAAAAGGGACTCGTCCGTTAATCAGACAGGTTCCGCTGTCCGGATTCAGAATTCCGCTTAAAATTTTAATCGTGCTGCTTTTGCCGGCACCATTGGGACCTATATAGCCCACCATTTCTCCATCTGGGATTGTAAAAGAGATATCATTCAAAGCTTTGATTTCACGGTATTGACGGTGAAACAAAGCCTTCAGGGCAGCTGTAAGCCCTGCATTCCGATTTGAGACCCGAAAGGTCTTGCATAAGTGTTCCACTTGAATCATGGTAACCTCCTGGTAGTAATATTTTGGAAACAACAGTTAATATGTTACTTCAAATATCTTGCCAAGCGACAGAGTCTGGGAAACAGACCCATTTCCCCTTGGATTTTGCCAAGGGAACCCGTTGTGGTAAATATTTACTTTTAAGAAAAAGCAGACGTGAGCGGCTGCTTTTTAGTAGAAAGGATATTTATTTTAGCACTATACAGGAGGGAAGTCAAGTAAGAATGAGGGGGAGTTTATCCCCGCTCGCCGCCTTATGCCATGGGGGCAATACTTCCTCCATCTTCCAGAGAAATCGTTTCGTTATTTAACCATTTATTTGCTTCCTGGGAAGAGTCATAGTAGATGGTATTGCCATTGGAGATGATATTGCTGCAGGAAGTATCATCATTGGTAAGAGTAGTCAGGTAAGAAGTTTTGGTAACTTCCCAGGTAGAAGTGGAATTCAGAGAGAGATTGATTTCTTTTGCCGTATTTTCTTCGTTTACAGCCCCTTTAAATACAGAGGAATCTGTAAGGCAGACGCTGACTGTGCTGATGGAATCACAGATGATATCTCCTTCAAAGGTCTGCTTTATGCCGGTTAACTGAAAGGTTCCGCCGTTGGAACCGGGTGTCCCCCAATTATTTGTGTCGTTTCCGGCAGCGTTCACCAGGATACCGCTGGAATAGTTTAAAGTAGTGTTTTGCAGGGTGGCTTCCGCCTGGGTATTGGTAATATAGAAGAAAGGACCTTCAGAGGTGCTGGATATTACAGAATCCGAAGCATGAAGAGATGCTGTTCCTTCAGCTGCATCCCCGGATGTACTCTGATAGAGCATGATTCCGTTTTCTCCTGCGCCGGTCAGGTCACAGCTATTAAGCGTTATGGAATTCTTGCCTTCCACCACGGCTGCCTGACTCCCTGTGGCAGTTCCGGTTATATTGGAGGCGGTAATATTACCTGTTGAATAAATACAGGGACTGCCGTCACCGGAGGCAGACAAGGTTCCTCCATCTACCGTAATGGTACCTTCTCCACGGTCTGTTGCAACAGGAGCGCAGTGCGCTCCTTCCGTAGTAATATCTACATTTGTTGCGATGATGGTACCATTATAAGTGGCGTCCAGCCCTCTGGAAGAATCCCCTTTGGTATGGATGGTTACGGTATCAACCGTGACAGAAGCATTTTCACCGGTTGCAAAAATAGCATTGGAGCCTTCTGCATCGGAAGTCAGAGTCGTGTTGGAAATAGTGGCGGTACTGCCTTGTGTTACTGCGAAAATAGCATTCAATGCGTAAAAATTACTTTGATCCGCATTGGAGCTGTCCCCGGCTTTATCCAGGGTCCCATTATCCAGTTTGAGAGAGCCGCCATTTTTGACTAAAATGGTATTTTCATCAGCAGTGGTTGAGGAAACCGTATCACCCGAAGCCGTTTCCTCCGTGCCGTCAATTGTTTTGGAACCGTTCAGATCGGGAGCTTCTTCTGTGCCGCCGTTCATGCCGCCTCCCGGACCGCCGCCATTACCGTCAGGACCGCCGCCGTTGCCGCCGCCAAAGGCTGAGATCGTAACGGAAACAACGGTATCTCCATCCATAACCACCGTTAGAATCGATCCTTCCGTGATATCTTCCACAGTTGCATCACTGCTCTGCCCCATACTGTCCTTGGTGATCTTTGTATCATCATCAATGGTAATTTCCTTTTCTTCGCCGGTCAGCGTTAAACCGCCGGGACCCATTCCGCCACCGGAAGGAGGAGTGCCGTCGTTGTCCCCGGAAGGAGGAGTGCCGTCGTTGTCTCCGGAAGGAGGCGTGCCGCTGTTGTCAGTGGAGGCTGAAGTACCGGCATTATCATCGGAAGAGGGAGTACTGGCTTCATCACCAGAGGCAGTAGTACCGGCATTATCACCGGAAGCTGAAGCAGCGGCATCCTCACCCGAAGCGGCGGTTTCATCACTAGCTCCCGTTTGCAGGGTATCATTGCCGCCTGTGGTAGAAGGTTTTTCCCCATTTTCCGGTGGTGTGAAGTCTCCGTCAGGTCTGGATGCCCGTTCTCCCAGTGCAAGTGTTATGGTATTCCCATCTATGGCGGTAACCTGGCCGGTTATGGCATTGTCATCTTGTGTATTTTCGCTCTGGGTGCTGTCAGAGGTTTTGTCATCGGTGTCCACGCTGGATGAACTGCTGGTGGAACTATTCTGGGTACTGCCGGAAGAAGTCTGGCAGCCTCCTAACAGGGTACAGGAAACGGTAACGCATAATAACAGGGTAATTAATTTATTTTTCATACAATCATCCTTTCTGGTATCTGCAGGTGAACAGGTACGAATTCATTCGTTGTAATCATACAATCCAATGCTGAAATTAACCTGAAGAAAAGTATGAAGAATTTGTGATGGAATACGGTTCCCAGGGAGGTAAATTAGAAAAAACTATTGCACTTCTAATCTAAATATGTTAGTATCTTCCTTGTGAATACAAATGTATTTGTGAAGCAAACACGAGGAGGTTCCAATGTCGGAAAAAAGTCAGTATTTTGTGGTTAAGCAGAAGGCGGTTCCGGAAGTGTTATTAAAAGTAGTGGAAGCGAAGCGGTTATTAGAGTCGGAACGAGTAGAAACGGTTCAGGAAGCAACAGACCGGGTAGGCATTAGCAGAAGTTCGTTCTATAAATATAAAGATGATATATTTCCATTTCACGATAATGCCAAAGGAAAGACCATTACCTTTGTAATACAGATGGATGATGAGCCGGGTCTTCTTTCAGATGTATTGAAAATAGTTGCCCAGTTCGGAGCAAACATTCTTACGATCCATCAGAGTATCCCCATCAACGGAGTGGCATCGCTTACTTTAAGCGTAGATATTTTACCCACTACAGATGATGTATCCAAGATGGTAGAAGAAATAGAAAATAAAATAGGTGTGCATTATTTGAAAATATTAGGAAGAGAGTAAAACTACATATAAATAGATTTGATCGCATCATAGAGAATGCAGATAGGAGGAAGTCATGATTCAGATAGCAGTGTTAGGTTACGGTACCGTAGGTTCAGGCGTAGTGGAGGTGATCAATACCAACCACAGCAGCATCAATAAAAAAGCCGGGGAAGAGATTAATATTAAATATGTTTTGGATTTAAGGGATTTTCCTGGAGATCCGATTCAGGATAAAATCGTACATGATTACGAGGTAGTGGTGAATGACCCTGAAATCAATATTATTGTTGAGGTAATGGGTGGCGTAGAACCGGCGTATACATTTGTAAAGCGGGCATTATTAAGCGGCAAAAGTGTGTGTACATCCAATAAAGAATTAGTGGCAAAACATGGTGCAGAACTTTTGGATATTGCAAGAGAACGAAATATCAACTTCTTGTTTGAAGCCAGCTGCGGCGGCGGTATTCCCATTATCCGCCCGTTAAATTCTTCTCTTACGGCAGATGAGATTGATGAAATCACCGGTATTTTAAATGGAACTACCAACTTCATTATGACAAAAATGATTGAAGAGGGTTCTGAATTTGAAGATGTTTTAAAAGAGGCCCAGGAAATGGGGTATGCGGAACGCAATCCGGAAGCAGACGTGGAAGGGCATGATGCCTGCCGTAAGATCGCTATATTATCTTCCCTTGCATTTGGCAAACAGGTTGATTTTGAGGATATCTATACGGAAGGGATCACGAAAATCACAGCGACAGATATTAAATATGCAAAAGCCCTTGGCAAGACCATTAAATTACTGGCATTCAGTAAAAAAGTTGGAGAGAGCTTTTATGCCATGGTGGCTCCGGTACTGCTGGGACCAACAGACCCGCTGTTCAGTGTAAACGGTGTATTTAATGCCATATTTGTACATGGAAACGTATTGGGAGATGCAATGTTCTATGGAAGCGGAGCAGGTAAACTGCCTACGGCAAGTGCAGTGGTATCTGACGTAGTAGATGCAGCAAAGCATTTACACAGAAGCATTATGTCATTCTGGAGCAGCCATAAGCTGGAACTGACAGACATCAGCAATTCCCAGAGAAAATTCTTTGTCCGTGTAAAAGGGAACCAGCAGGATGATCTTGCCAGAATTGAAGAAATCTTTGGAACCGTGAAACCTGTAATAGTTCCTGGAGTAGAAGGTGAATTTGGATTTACTACAGAGATCCTGTCCGAAGCAGAATACAGTGCAAAGGCAGCGAAACTGGGAACGGTAATTAACAGAATCAGAATGAGATAAGCTTACAGCGCTGCATTTAAGGGCAAATGACCGGGAATATCCTCCCAGAGGGTATGAATGTCATCCGCCAAAGGTGCAGGGCTGTATTGCTGTTTTCAATTAAATAAAAAGATGAAACAAAATAGGTTGAAAGAAAATAAAAAAAGCAGAGAGGAAGCCGCAATGAAACTTTCAACTAATCCAGTGCGGCGCTGCTGCAGTACGGCTGCAGTATGCAAGGGTGATAAAATGAAATATATAGTAGTTTTAGGCGATGGAATGGCAGATGAACCAATTGAACAGTTAGGCGGTAAGACTCCGCTTGCATATGCAAAAACTCCTGCAATGGATGCTCTGGCGAAAGTATCAGAGATCGGCATGGTCCATACAATTCCCAAGGGAATGAGCCCTGGAAGTGATACGGCGAACCTCTCCGTAATGGGATACGATCCAAAAGAATATTATACCGGCAGGTCTCCGCTGGAAGCCCTCAGTATCGGAGTACCGATGCAGGCAACGGATGTAGCCCTGCGATGTAATCTGGTAACCCTTTCGGAAGAGGAGCCTTATGAAGAAAAAACAATTATTGATCACAGTTCCGGTGAAATCAGTACGGAAGATTCAGCTGTTTTATTAAATGCAGTGCGTCAGGCACTGGAAAATGATATTTATAAATTCTATGTGGGAACCAGTTACCGCCACTGCCTGATCTGGAACCAGGGAAAAGTAGTAACGCTTACGCCGCCCCACGATGTTCTGGGCCAGGTAATCGGAAAGTATCTGCCAGAAGACAGCGTACTGGCGCAAATGCAGAAGAAGAGTTACGACATTCTGGTGAATCACCCCATTAATATCGAGCGGAAGAAACAGGGAAAGAATCCTGCGAACAGCTGCTGGTTCTGGGGCGCAGGAACCAAACCTGCACTGTCTTCCTTTGAGGAAAAATTCCATAAAAAGGGTGTTATGATCTCAGCTGTGGATCTGCTCAAGGGAATTGCAGTTGGAGCCGGGATGGATAATATCACGGTAGAAGGTGCCAATGGCGGACTGCATACCAACTATGAGGGTAAGGCACAGGCTGCAGCAGATGCACTGTTAAAAGACGGTTACGACTTTGTATATATACATGTTGAGGCACCGGATGAGATGGGACATCAGGGAAGTGTAGAAAAAAAGGTTCAGGCTATTGAATTTTTAGATGAACGTGTGATAAAATACGTAAAGGAACAAATGGATGCAGCTGGTGCAGATTACCGTATGCTGGTGCTTCCTGACCATCCTACGCCGATCTGCGTTCGTACACATACCTCTGATCCTGTGCCGTACCTGCTGTATGACAGTACTGCACCGTGTCAGGAGACATGGAATTATAATGAGGCAGAAGCAAAGGATAGTGGAAACGACATTGCCAGGGGGCACCTGATGATGGAATATTTGTTCTCTAAATAAAGCGAATTGGCTTGTCCGGTAATTTTGTATTTCCCGGGAAGCCCGGAGCCTGTTTGAAAATAACACGCTCAAAAGTAAATGTAGACGCAGGAGAAAAATATGTTAGTAGTGAAAAAATTTGGCGGTACTTCTGTAGGCAGCAAAGAACGAATTCTAAGTGTTGCAAGAAGATGTATTGAAGAACATCAAAAAGGGAATGACGTGGTAGTCGTTCTTTCCGCTATGGGTAAGACAACGGATGAATTGCTTGCCAAGGCGAAAGATATTAATCCAAGAGCTTCAAAAAGAGAAATGGATATGCTTCTGACTGTAGGAGAACAGACTTCTGTTTCCCTTATGGCTATGGCGATGGACGCTTTAGGCGTTCCGGCAATTTCTTTAAATGCATTCCAGATTGGAATGAAGACCACATCTGCTTATGGAAATGCCAGACTTAAGAACATTGATACGGAACGTATCAGACATGAACTGGAAAGCCGCAAGATTGTTATCGTTACAGGTTTTCAGGGAATCAATAAGTATGATGATTATACCACACTGGGACGCGGCGGATCAGATACCACGGCTGTGGCGCTGGCAGCAGTGCTCCACGCAGATACCTGTGAGATTTATACGGATGTGGATGGTGTATATACAGCAGACCCCCGTATCGTAAAAGATGCCAGAAAGATGAAAGAAATTACATATGATGAAATGTTAGATCTGGCAACACTGGGCGCCGGCGTACTTCATAACCGTTCCGTGGAAATGGCTAAAAAATATGGAGTAACACTGGTAGTGCGTTCAAGCTTAAATGATTCAGAAGGAACTGTGGTTAAGGAGGAAGTTAGCGTGGAGAGAATGTTGGTAAGCGGTGTTGCTTTGGATAAAAATGCTGCAAGAATTTCAGTAATGGGGTTAAAGGACGAACCGGGTATCGCTTTTAAATTATTTGATACATTGGCAAAGAAACATATTAACGTAGATATTATTTTGCAGTCTATCGGACGTGAGGGAACAAAGGATATCAGTTTCACGGTAGATGAAGATGAAGCAGATGAGACAATAGCCATTCTGACGGACAATAAAAACCGTATTACGGCAAAAGAAATTACCTGCCAGAAAGAAGTTGCGAAGATGTCAATTGTCGGCGCCGGGATGATGTCAAATCCGGGAGTTGCTGCAAAGATGTTCGAAGCACTGTATAATGCCAGAGTTAATATTAACATGATATCAACTTCAGAAATCCGGGTGACCGTACTGGTAGATCAGGAGGATGGCGAAAAAGCACTTCGTGCATGCCATGAAGCATTTGGGTTGTCTGAGGTTTAAAGGACGCTTGCTGTAAAGATCGCGATAAGTGAAGATTACAATAAAAAAGAGCAGATTTTTCTGCTCTTTTTTTGTACATTCAGACTTTAATGCATCTCTGCCGGAGAAAGTTCACCCCGAAGGTCCATATAAAATAAGGTAAGTGTGGTATTCATATAAGGTCCGATCCAAAGCATTCCGATATAACAGGAAAGAACGCTGAGCAGGATAAGACCGAAGAAGCTGATGATCAGATAAAACAGGCGGCCTTTGTTGCCACGCATCATTTCTTTGCTTTCCCGCAGGGCATCCATCACTTTCATGTGTGGATCATCAATATATAGATATACTGACTGGGAATAGGTCAGCATTAATATAATCGAGATAACCACTCCGATAATCTCAAACAGGATCAGTAACAGGTCCAGGAGCAGAAGATCCACAGCCTTGCTTAATGCCCCCAGTATGATGACCGGCAGGAAACATGCCAGAACCATAAGAAATAACAGGATGATAATGCCAATCACATGATCCGGATAATTCCGGAAACCATACAGGATATCCCCGATTTTATATTCTTTATTTCTGCAGAAATTCAAAAACAGGCTGGACATTCCGGCTGAAAGAACCCCTAAAAGGATGGAAACGATAAATTCACAGAGTGAACTGACAACGAATCCAAATGTTGTTATCGTTCTGAAAAAAGTAAAAGTACTGAAAAAAGTAATTATAAAAGTAATCACAAAGAAAATGATCACGGCGCCCATTGGTATGGAATAATTACCAAGGAGTTTTCCTTTGGCTATACTTTTTAGTTCGGAAGATGAACGTTTCATTTTGTATACTCCTATCTACTACAATATATTTGTCAAATCTCAGCGAACGGGTGCTGAAAAATTTTGCAACTTTTTTGGTCCTATGTTATACTGGAACAGCAAAACTTAACTTTACAAAGTTCAGAGCAATTCCTAAACGCTCTAGACCGGAGGTGCTGCCTTGAAAAAGGAAAGCGAAAGAAAAAGCTTATATAAAATCGGCTGGATATTACTCATACTGGGAAGTATTCTTTATATCCTGGTTAAAGTATCACACATATCGGCGGGATCCTTTTTGCTGCCCTGCCTGGTACATAAATATACAGGGCTTTATTGTCCCGGATGCGGCGGGACCCGCGCATTTACATTCTTAATGGATGGCCATTTTCTGAAATCGCTGTATTACCATCCGGTAGTCCTGTATGGTGCGGCATTATACCTGTGGTTCATGATTTCCAATACGATAGAACTCCTTTCCAAAGGACGGTTCAAAGTGGGTATGTACTACAGGGACCGGTATATCCATCTTGCAGTTATCATAATTATACTAAACTTTATCGTGAAAAATGCTGTTCTCATCATTTGGAAATATCCTATGATCCCATAAGTCCCGGATGCTTATATGGCATCATTTGGGACTGACGGAACGTTGGATTTGGGATTTTCTCTGATCTTTGGCATATTGTCGTTGCCGTTTCCGCCTCCCCCGTTAAAATATTTATTAAAATAGTCTTCCAGGTCTTGTGAATTCTGGTCTGGCTGTTGGGACTGTCCGCCGGAAGAACCACCGGATGAACCGCCGGAAGAACTATCATTTCCATAATAATACTCTAAATAATCCTGATACAATTTTTGTGTATTGCCCATATAAGTGTCGCTCACCAAAACCGCAATAATCATAACAAAGCTGATGCAGATTCCGGCAATGGATATTCCAAGTCCCGTTTTACTGCGGGAATCCATTCTGGAAGAACCGCCTTTTGACAGGAGGGCAAGAATGATGCCTATCGCGCCTACCGGAATAGAAATATACAGGCAGCAGGATGATACAAGGGATACAATTCCAAGAATCATAGCTGCGGTTGAAAATGAATTTGATTCGGGACCTGGACCGTAATTGCCGGGAGGAGGGTTCTGCCCGTAATTATTTGGCGGGGTACCGTAATTATTAGGGGGAGTCCCCTGATTATTGTAATTTTCGTAATCCATAATAAACGCTCCTTCGCATTTGATATTCTGTATTATAATAACATATCAAAAATTGAAACACAAGAAATTCCTTGCCCGCTTCCGGGTTTTGAAGTATAATAGCCAAAGAATAAAAAACAATTGGGAATTATACCAATACAGATAGCTAAGGAGACAAATATGGATATTAACAAAAGTTTGGCCAGAGAGCTGACCGTAGATTTATGGCAGGGGGGAGGTGCCGGAAAAATAAAAAAAGAAAGAAACCGATACGGGC
>UQGG01000063.1 GCA_900540475.1 uncultured Robinsoniella sp.
CTCCCACAAACTGGGACGCACAGCTGCCAGAAAGCAATTTTAAAACACGCTCTAGCGTATGAATTTGACCCGATAAAGTTAAATAATAATATCAGTGTAGTAACACTGTCAGTTTGGTTTCTGGCAGGATGCAGTACTAGATTCATATAAGACACAAAGGAGATGGAAATGTTCCAGAAACTAAAAAATAATTTTTTAGGTAAAACAGTTGATTTATATGCAGAAGAGATCAGGATAAGAAATTACAAAAGCTTAATGGATTTTTCTGTTGTTGGGGTTGTTATTTCCATTGCAGTCTTATTATTTTCCCTGTTATTGAAAGATGTGGTTACTTTTAAGACGGAGTTTCTGATTTTGGCAGTCTATTTTATTGCCATATTATTTCTTGCCGGTTTGCTGCAGAAGAAGAGGACCCGTCATATCTTGTTTGCTTTTTATGGAGTGATATCGCCTGTTATGGTCATGGTAATTTTGCTGGGGACCTTCCTGGATCCCACACAGCCGTCCATTACAATTATGATATTTATCGGAATACTTCCCTTATTTATTTTGGATAAACCCTGGAGGGTGTGCCTCTATATCACGGTAATTGCTGTTATATATTGTATCTGTAACTATCTGGCTAAGGATTTTCAGCTGTTTTTAGAAGACTTTATTGATTAAGTGGCATTTTATTTTCTGGCTGCAGGGGTTAATTTTTTTATCCTGGATGACAGACTTGAAAATGTTGAGAACTATGTGAGATTCAGGGAGAAATCGGAAACTGATGTGCTTACGGGGATATATAACAGGGGAATCGGTGAAGAGAAAATAAAGCAGCTTACTGAGCAAAAGGTGTATGGCGCATTTTGTATTCTGGATATTGATGATTTTAAATACATAAATGATACATATGGCCATGCCAGCGGTGATGAAGTTTTGCAGGAAATCGCAAAGGTGATACGCAGCCTTTTTTCTAAAGATGATGTATTTTTTAGAATGGGCGGAGATGAATTCGTGGTTTATAGTGTTAACTGTGCGGACGAATCTGTTTGCAGGCAGTATTTGGGAAGGCTTTATGATAATATAAAGGCACTTCAGATTGCTTCTGTTCATCATACACCGGTAAGCGTCAGTATCGGCTGTTGTATTTATAATCAGGGCAGTACGGATTACAGTACGCTTTATAAGTGCGGTGATAAAGCGTTATATCAATCAAAACATATGGGAAAAGGGCATTATACAATCCGATTCTTAGAAACGGAAAGCTAATGTTTCCGAAATAAAGTGCCTGTGCAGGTTAATTTTTTACTGCCCGGGCATTTTTGCTTGCTGTGAGCATTTTTCCTTTGGGGATTGCCGGAACACTGGCTTTAGATGTGCGTTTACTGCACACTCTAAAAGGATGCCACAATGTCTCTGAACTGATATACCTGTCTGCTTTGCTGTCCGCAAAGGGTTACCATATGCAGGTCCAAACATTTTATTTCCGGTATTTGATATGCGCAGAGGTTATCCTTTCCGACGATCAGGCTGGTGGGCAGCAGGGAGATTCCCATACCTAATGACACGGCGTTTATGATCGCCTCAGCCGTATCAAACTCGATGACTGCAGGTTCCTCGTGATTTTGGGAAAAAGACCAGGCTGCAAGCTGTTTCCGAAAAGGACAGGTGGTCAAAGCGTTCACGATGATGGGGCGAGAATGCAGGGATTCCAGTGAACTTTCCAAAGGTGCGATGACACTTAATTCTTCCGTAAATGAAAAGATGGATTTCACCCGGTGTGAGATGTAAGCATGTTCCACAAATACACAGTCAAGAACTTGTTTCTCCAGGCTCTGGATCAGACTGTCCTGGCTGCTGGTGGCAACCGACAATCGGATATCCGGGTATTTATCTCTGAATGCAGCGATCCAGAAGGGCAGCCGGGAGGCAGCCAGTGTCTGCGAGGCTCCGATTTGCAGTTTTTCACAGTCTATTGGAAATGCAGCCAGAGCATGATCCAGCATTTCGAGAATGGAGTCCGCATAGTGCAGCAGCTTTTCGCCGTCTTCTGTCAGCGTGACTCCTTTGCCATGGCGTATAAATAGGGTGGTACCCAATTCAACTTCCAGTTTCCGAATATGTGCAGTTATATTTGACTGAACGTAATTAAGATTTGCAGCCGCTTTTGAAATTGACTTTGCCAGGGCAGCTTCTCTGAATATCCGTAGTTCTAAACTTTCCATTTTTATACCTCCTGCATACCGCAGAAAGGTCTGTGGTGTGCACCAATAGAAAGTGTAAAAGCGATTTTCTTTCACACTTCACCTCATCATTTTAACTGATTGATCTTATCACTATGAATTATTATACACGATCCCGGCTGAAATGTATAATAGAGAAAAAGATGAGGAGGCAGATGAAATGATAACATGGGAAGATAAAACAGTCATTGTTACAGGAGGTGGAACGGGTGTGGGCAGAGCAATATGCTTAAAGCTTGCCGAATACGGCGCCGCAATTGCATTAAACTATTGCAGATCCGGGAAAGAAGCCCTGGATACCGCCCGTATCATTGAAGCTATGGGAGGTCGGGTAATCGCACTTCAGGCTGATATATCCGATGATGCGGCAGTACAAAAACTGGTAAGGGATACCGAGAAGGCCTTTGGTTCCATTCACTATCTGGTCAATAATGCAGGGATCACAAAGCAGATAGATTTATCGGATCTGGAAAGCGTGACGGATGAAGTGTGGGACCAGTTATTTTCCGTGAATGTCAAAGGTATGTTCTACTGCGCCAGAGCGGCTGCACCCATAATGAAAAGACAAAAAGCAAAACAGGAAGACTGTGCCATAATCAATATGGGCAGCATTGCAGGAATCACAGGTTCCGGTTCTTCGCTGCCTTATGCGGTATCCAAAGGAGCAGTGCACTGCCTTACAAAATCTCTGGCACGTGCACTGGCACCGGATATCCGGGTAAATTGTATATCACCGGCTGCGATTTCTACCGGGTGGTGGGAAGGAGAGGAGGAAAAGATGTACCGCCTCAGCGGAGATTTACCATTACAGCGCATTTCCACACCGGAAGATATTGCCGAACTGGTATGCAGCATTCTCGTTCAAAGTTCCATGACCGGGCAGATCATTAGTCCGAATAATGGAATGCTTATCTGAATTAGTGCACTCTGGTTACTAATGTGCTCACTATGTTCTTGCTAAGTAAAGATTTAAATTGTTCGTAGTATATTTCTTGCTTAAAATTGTGCCGTTGTATTAGCTAGCTTTTGACATTTTATGTAAAAGACGGTAGTATAGTATGCGGAAGCATTGAAATGCAATGCATGATCCGAAAAAGATAAAATCAAGAAAAGGGAGGAAACACATGGCACAATATTTAGAAACAAAAGATCCGTCATTCAGAATCCGGTTTGCAGAGAAAGAAGATGCACCTTTAATTCTAAAATTCATTAAGGCACTGGCTGTATATGAGAAAATGGAGGATGAGGTGGTCGCGACTGAGGAAATTCTCTATGATTCCATATTTATAAAAAATCAGGCAGAAGTTGTCTTTGGAGAACAAAACGGACAGCCGGTGGCCTTTGCAGTATATTTTCACAGCTTTTCCACTTTCCAGGGAAAAGCCTGCATGTATCTGGAGGATGTGTTTGTCTTGCCGGAAGCAAGAGGCCATGGGTACGGCAAGCTGATGCTGGCATGTATTGCGAAAATTGCCACTGACCGGGGCTGTGGAAGAATGGACTGGTGCTGTCTGGATTGGAACACCTCGTCAATTGCGTTCTATAAACGTATGGGTGCAATTCCTATGGATGAGTGGACAATTTACCGCCTTACAGGTGATGCTTTACCGGCATTAGCGGGGGAACTGGCATAGAAAAATGCCAGGCTTCCTGCTTGTATACCCAGTTGTGTTTCGATTATGGAAGCCAATACCTGAAGCTTAGTGAGCATCTGCTCATTGGACCAGCGGAAAATTCCAGGATCCAGTAAGAAACAAAAAATAGACATGAGAAATTCGCTTATTTCCTCAGGATAGCTGCAGTGAAATATACCCTCTTCGTTTCCCTCACGGATAACTCCGGCGATGATGGGAGAGAGGGAATTTAAAATGACAGCCAGTGATTTTTGGTGGATATGTGCATTTTGCGGCTGGTGCAGATATTCGTCTAAACTGGCTGCGATTAAGGTTCCACGGTATGTTTTGTATATCATTTCTAATTTCTGAAGGGGAGTTAATGCTGCATCGGCAATGGAACTCTTGCATTTTTCTATAACATTTTCGTAAGTACGTTCTACTAATGCATCAAAGACTTCTTCTTTTGATTTAAAATAATAATATAGCCCGCCTTTTGCGATACCAGCTCTCTTTGCAATGTCACTTACGGAGCAGGCGGCTCCTTTTTCTTCTTTTAATAATTCCTGCATTGTATCCAGGATGAAATCTCTTTTTCCCATAAATAAAACTCCTTTTGCCAATATAAAAGTTCCTTCATCAGTATAACACAAAAACCAGTACTTGACCAGCGTTCAAAATAATGCTATGATAAGATAAATTTGAACGGTGGTCAAAAAAGGAGGCGGTATTATGATTTGGGTAATTTTGTTTGTGGTGTTGCTTTTGACGGCAGTGTTTTCATTGGTCATAGTGATTGTAAAACTGGCGGTATGGCTGGTAAAAGGATGTAAAAGTATTTCAAGAGGGAAATTGTTCATGAAAATCCGTTGGAACGGTTTGGTTTTTGGGGGATCTGTTCTGATAATGGGGATTCTGATTGGAATTAGCCAGGCGGCGGCATCCACACCTCTGATCAAAGATGAAAATGGCAGAGAACTTAAGGGAAGCATTGCAGAACTGACGGAAGTTACTCTAAATGGCAGGAAAGAGTGGATCAGTATCAGGGGGCGGGACAGTCGTAATCCGATACTGTTGTTTCTGGCTGGAGGTCCCGGTGGTTCCCAGCTTGCGGCAGTTCGCCATGATTTGTCCCGTCTGGAAGAGCATTTTGTAGTTGTTGGGTGGGAACAGCCAGGGTCGGGAAAATCTTATAATGCAATAAACAGGGACAGTTTAACCCCGGAGATTTATGTGGAAGACGGAAATGCACTAACCCAATACTTGCTCAGCCGGTTTTCCAGAGACAAAATATATCTGGCTGGGGAATCCTGGGGAAGTGCACTTGGAATTTTTCTTGCCGGGAAGTATCCTCAGGATTATTATGCATTTATCGGTACCGGACAGATGGTGGATTTTTTGGAAACAGAGAAGCAGGATTATGATAAAGCAATGGAAATCGCGGTTTCCAGAAATGATACGGATAAAGTGAAAAAGTTAGAGGAAAATGGGAAGCCGCCGTATTTTGGCGAAGAGGTAACATGGAAGAGTGCAGAATACCTGAATTATCTTTCGGCATATATGGGAAGCAATCCCGCTATTCAAAATAACGGATACCATACCTTTCGGGATTTGTTTTCGTCTGAGTATGGGTTAATTGATAAACTCAATTATATTCGGGGGATTATCGACACATTCAACCATGTATATCCGCAGTTGTATGAAATTGATCTGCGGCAAGATTATCGTAAAATTGATGTTCCGGTGTATTTTTTCCTTGGACGCCATGATATCAATGCGCCGGTGGAGCTGGTGGAGGAATATTATGATCTACTGAAGGCACCTTCAAAGGAAATAGTATGGTTTGAACACTCCGGACACAGTCCCTGGATCAATGAAGGAGATAAGTTTGTGGAGGAACTGGTGAAGATAAAGGAAATTCAGTAATGGATTTAGCAGAATGTTTGGCGTCTTTGAAATTTATGCAAATTTCAAAGACGTTTTTTTAAAAGATGGTAAGTTTATCGAAGACGCCATTGATATCAATCTGTCCATAACCGGATATATTATTGGGATAGGCATACAGCGTCTTATCTCTGCGGGCGCCTCGGATGATAAGCTGATTAATGTCATAACCGGTTATGGTTGTGTAATTGCCCTGGAGAATGGCCCATTCCAGCAGCATTGCAATAATACCGGCGGCATGTGCGGCAGCAGAACCGGTTCCCGTTGCCCTGCCATACCGGTTATTGGGTAATGCACAGGGCAGATTCAGCCCGGGTGCTGTGATGTCCGGCTTTACAAAATTATTCCGGTTATAACCTCTGCTGGATTCAATCAGTGCCCGGTCATTGGTTGGGTCATATGCGGAAGCTGTCAGAATACTGACAGCATTACCGGGTGCTGTTATGGTAGTGTCAGGAATGGACTCCATAAAATATGTTTCTTTTGAAATTTGATTTTCCGCAGGCAGCCATGCATGAAAAGAAAAGCTTTCATCATCAATGTTTTGAATCAGAAAATGCCATATACCTTCCAGTGGTTCTTTAAAACGTATCAGGATAAGCTGATCCCCGCTCTCTTCCTCAAAAATGATATTATTTACCCATATCACACTTGTTTCCACTAAAAAATCATGTTGTGAGCACATTCCGATCTGGGGATATATCAATGGTGTCAATTCTCCTGTGGGCGACATAATCTGAATAGCAAGCCGGGTAGGAACATCTGACCATATTTCCATGGAAAACAAATGATCTTTCGTGCTGACATTTATCTCAAAATCCTGGGTATATGGTGCTGAGGTGACATTTCCGTAATAGTGCCTTCTGTTGTTGCCCTCATTTCCGCCGCCTACCGCTGCCCCTATCCTTGGAAGCTGTGACAGATAATCCAGGTAGCTGCTGACGGTACCGTAGCCGTCGTGGGGACCCTGACTGGTGCCAAGAGCAATGCAGATAGCCAGAGGGCGTCTCACTTTCTGGGAAATATTAAATAAATAGCGCAGTGCAAGGATAATATCTGTTTCCTGATAACATACAATATCGTCAGGTACAAAGGTGATTTGGCGGATATTGCGTTTGGCTTCTTTTAATTTGATTACTACAAGCTGGGACTCTGTTACCACTCCCTGAAAGGAATTTTGCTGGCTGGGGCTGCCTGCTGCAATGCTAGCAATGGCAGTTCCATGGCCATTTGTATCCTGGGTAGGGACAATGGAAAGGGGATCCTTTGATTTTAAAGCAAGATTAATATGATCATTGGTATATTCTGATCCAAAGTTAAAGCCTTCCGGTGGAGTTCCGCTCTGTACCGTTTGATCCCAGATGGAAAATATACGGGAAGTGCTGTCGTTATGGCGAAATGCCGGATGCAGATAGTCAATGCCTGTGTCGATGATACCCATGAGAATCCCTGTCCCATAAAGTGCCAGGTAGGGATTGCGCTGTACCTCTCCAATGCCTGATTTCTCAATGCTGATATCAGACAATGGGGAAAAGATCGCTGGAAAACGATGGTATGGATATTCGCCCAGATCACAGGGGTCTGTCTTCGGAGTAAATACATGCAGTATCGAATGCCTTCCGTTTAAAAACGTGATATTATTTCCCGTATCATAAGAGGATGCAAGAACGCTGTCGATAATTAAATCATAATAGTTTTCATCAAGTATTTTTTCGATAATATGGTCTCCTAACCATCACCTTTATTATACCTAATATTATGTACCCCGCGTTTTGATTATGAGTGTAATAATTAAAGTGCTATCTTATAACTTCTATCATTGGGAGGACTTAAAAAATCCCCCCGTTCTCCATATCTGTCTGATTCACAAAATCAAGGTGGTACAATTTTTCCCAATGATTCACATTTAACGTTCCTTTTGTGAGCTGAATTGCTAAAATACAGCAGTCCTCATCCTTTTCATTGTTCGCCATATCATACCAGTCAGCAAAAGCGGTGCGAAGTTTCGTTCTTAGTTCGGCGTTCTTTGGATCAAGTACCCAGCCCAGATTCTCGCCCACTCCATTGGCGGTAAACATTTCTAAGCAACCGGAAACAGATACCTCCTGATTTTGAGCAATCTGAAGCATTTTATTTGATTTCGCATATGTAACAACGTAGAACGTACCATCTTCATAATAGGCATTCACACTCCGGACAACAGGACGAGGCTTTCCGTCAGGAGTCGTTTCTCTGGCAATCGTACCAAGAGAAATTACATTGTCTTTACCATTGCCAAACTGCTCTTCAATTAATTTCATACCTTCTTGAAACATACTCATTTTTTAATCCTCCCTGATAGATAAACTTGACGGTATTATACCGCATTATCGTACTACGAGATTATCAAAACAATCTCCATGTACATTATTTTACCATATTCTACACGTAGAAGTAAACATTTGTTTGTATATTGGGAGATAATACAGAAGCTGTTCGTTACTGTTCAGACCGTGCCGTGCACTTGGCTGCACGGGTAGGAGCCCATAAAGTGGCGGCATTCGGGCATCTGCCCCTCGCTTAAGGCGACTTTAAATGGGCAGTAACAGATGTTCAGCTTGATCGACGATTGTGCTTTATGTATAAAACAGACACATTATGAACAAAAAAACGGGTATATTGCTAAAACAGAAACAGATATAATGTATTTTGTAATCGAGAAGAAAAGGAGGTTATTGAGCATGAAAAAGAAATGGATTTACAGTGGATTGGCAGTTTGTGTGGCGGGAGCCTGTCTTTCGGGATGTGGTTCTAAGGAAGGCGGCGGGGAGAGTACAGCTTCTGATGGGGAAAACCCAAAGGCAGAAGTGACGGAAATTACGTTTCAGACCTGGAATCCCGGTGAAGGTGAGGCAATTCAAAAACTGATAGCAGATTTTGAATCGAAAAATCCGGACATTAAAGTGAAATATGTTTATATGCCTTATTCTGACCATGTGGAAAAAATGAAGATTGATATGGCAAGCGGGCAGGGACCGGATGTATTCGGAATGCAGACAGGAACAACGATTAAGGAATTTCAGGATTTTGAAATGAACCTCACAGATTATGCTGAGAAAGCATGGGGAAAGGACTGGGAATCCCAGTTTCTGGATTACTGCAAAGACTTGCTGAAGGATAAACAGGACGGCAATTATTACGGTCTCCCACTGGGGCTTACTTATGCAGGATATGCCTGGGCAGATGTGAACATGTTAAAAGATAACAATCTGGATGTCCCCAAGTCATTGGATGACCTGAAAAACAGTGCAAAAACTCTTCGGGATAATGGGCAGTATCCCCTGGCAATCGGAGCCAAGGATGCCTGGATTAATATTGACACCTGGATGAGTATTGCCAATGACATTAACTCTGAAAAGCTGTATGCAGCAATAGAGGGGGAAGTGCCATTTACCGATGAGGAACTGGTGGAATCCTTTGAGTTCTGGCAGTCTCTGTTTACTGAGGGGGTATTTCAGGATGGTGCTCTGGGAGTAAATATGTACAGCGATACCGCGGACCTTTTCCAAAAGGAGGGAAGCATTCCCATGATATTAAATGGTTCCTGGGCTGGCGGCACCTATCTGGATAAGGCGGATCCTCAGATCAATGAAGTCTTCAATCAGGAGGGGGCAGACCATGATGTCTTTTTAATCGACTGGAATAATGATGGCAAGGTATGCCCGGTGACAGCGGGTGTGGATGTGTGCCTGTGCATGAATAAAAATACCAAAAATCCGGAAGCAGCATGGAAGTTTATTGATTATATGCTGCATGACGGACAGGACATTCTGGTAAATCAATATTTCCTCTATTGCCCGTCCAGGTCGGATCTTAAACTGAATGTCCAGGGGATGAGTGAGGATGGACTTAAAAATCTGGACTATATCCAAAAACAGGCTGAAACAAATGTTGCCGGTTACCGGGAGATGGCTTATGCAGAATTGAAGCAGAGTATAACAGATACATTGATTTCACTGGCTTTAAACGAAGTGACCCCAAATGAGGCGGCAGAGACGGTAGAGACTGCTTCAAAAGCCCAGCAAAGATAAAGTGGGAGGGAATAATGTGAAAAGAAAAGGTCTTCACGGATATTTATTTATCCTGCCGCTGACAGCACTTTTTGGAGTGTTCATCGTGTATCCCATCGTCTATAATTTCATAATCAGTTTTTACGACTGGAATGGAATTGATATTCATAAGACATTTATTGGATTAAAAAATTATGCCACGATACTTACCGATCCTGTAATATTGAAAATAGCAAAAAACTTTGTAGTTTTTGCTCTGTGTACGATTGTAATTCAGGCTTTTCTGGGACTGGTCTTTGCATCATTTTTCTCCAGAAGGATTCGTTTCAGCGGTTTCTATCGGATTATCTTTTATTTGCCGGTAGTGGCAACTCCGGCGATTGTGGGAAATATTTTTTCGAAAATTTTTGAGACCAACAGAGGTTTTCTAAATCTGTTTCTCAGAAATGCGGGACTGGAAAACCTCTGCCAGCAATGGCTGGCTGATCCAAAGTGGGCACTGGCTTGTATTGTATTCGTAAATATCTGGCAATGGACGGGATATAGTATGCTGATGTACTATGCCAATATGCTGAACATTTCCGGTGATCTGTATGAAGCGGCAACAATAGACGGAGCGAATAAGGTGCAGCAGTTTACGAAGATTACGTTTCCACTGCTAAGAAGTACGCACTATACGCTATTTATCATGGGGATGCTGGGGTCATTAAAATGTTTTGACCTGCCGTTCGTGCTGACGAAAGGAGGCCCCAATTATGCTACAGAATTTTTCTCAACCTATATCTATAAAAAATCATTTGCACTTTTTAAGCAGGGAGAAGGATCGGCAGTCGTAGTGATTATGTTTGTGATAGCCATGGTAATAACATTGATTCAGTTGAAAATGTATTATCACAATGATAAAGATAAGGAGCTGGCGGGGTAATGAAGAATTCGAAAATTTTCAGTTTGTTCGGGCAGACTATATGCATTATATTTACATTCCTGTTTTTATTTCCGCTGATTTTGATGCTGTTCCGGTCTTTCGAGGGAAATGGGATAGGAAATTATACAAAAGTATTTGAAGAAGTCAATCTGCTTCCTAATTTCCTCACCAGTTTTATTGTAGTATTCGGGACCCTGCTGATTGTATCAGTGGTATCTGCCATGGGGGCATTTTCATTTTCAAAACTGGAGTTTCCGGGGAAAAAGATATGGTATTACCTGTTATTAACGGGGATGATGATCCCCACCTCAGCGCTGATTTTTCCGCTCTTCCAGATCGTGAAAGGCTTACATATTAATAATACGGCGTTTTCCCTGATCTTTCCCTATGCGACCCTGAACAGCTGTTTTAACCTGATGGTTTTGAAGAATTATTTTGACGGTCTGCCCAATGAATTAATGGAAGCAGCGCGTATTGATGGTGCAGGAGTCTTTAAAACGTTTGTGAAGGTTATGATGCCCATTGCGGTTCCGGGTATGGCATTTGTGCTGATACAGACTTTTCTGGGAGCCTGGAATGAATTACAGATGGCAATGATTTTTATTAATGATACTTCCGTGCAGCCTATATCTGTGGTTCCGCTGCGTTTTGTACAGACAGCCGGATCCCAGAACTTCCCCATAGAAGTCATGTATGCATCCCTTGTGATCTGCCTGCTGCCAATTGCGGTATTTTATATATTCGGTTCTAAATTTCTCATTGCGGGCATGACTGCAGGGGCAGTTAAGGGGTGAGTGCGGGCAGACGTTTAAGCACCAGGGTTACGGCGGTAAATACCTTGATCAGCCTGATTGGATTTATTATTATGGGCATGGTTCTGGGCGTAGTCAATTACAGGCAGTCTATCGCCGGGGAAGAACAGAAAATGGGAGTGTATCTCGCCAATTCCTTAAGTTCCGCAGACAATAAACTAAAGGATATGGCACGAGTATCCATGATGTGTTATTCTGATGAAAAGACACAGGATATTTTGAAAAGCTATGGAAGCGATACATACCGGAAACAACTGGCTTCTGAAAAATATCTGAATGCGTTATATACCTCTCTGATCACGATACGGGAAGATATTGACGGCGTGTATATTTTCGATGCAGATTCTTTAATTATGGCAAATGATACGTTAAATCCTGCCCGGAAACTGAACTATGATATTGAAAGCTTTATCCGGGAAATGGAGACCTGGGAAATGCAGGAGGGACAGATTAACGGATGTATTATGCGACTGGGTACACAGCCGGATTTCATGCGGTTTTACGCTCCGCTGCTAAAAAATCCCTTAAAGAATACATGTTTATATCTGGTGCGGGAGGTCAATGGTTTTTCGCCAAACAAGCGGATTGGGCACATCGTTTTAACTGCTCAGGTGGAGGTGATGCAGGAGGTACTGGAGGAATATCTGGATGGGGATTCGGAATTTTCCCTGATTACGGATGAAGGAGATATTGTATGCGACAGCAGGCTGGACAACATCGGGAAAAATATAGAAGACGGCAGACTGGATATCTGCGAAAAAGGCACCTGTAAAAAAGGCACCTGTAAAAAGGGACAGTATCTGGTGTCCTATCAAACTTCAGAGTATAGCAGCATGACTTTGATTATACGAAAGCCCATGAAAATTATTACCGGTAATGCCATGCTGTTTATGAAAATATTAAGCGGATTATTTTTTGCCCTGGTAGCAGTAACGGTATTCTTTAATTATTTCTTTACGAAGAAAACACTGAGACCTTTATTAAACCTCTCCCATTCACTGGAAAGCTTTGATCCGGATAAAATGAATATGAGGTTTGAAGTAGAAGCAGAAGATGAGGTGGGGCAGCTCATTGCGGCGTTTAACCAAATGATGGATAGGATCAATGAGTTGATCCAGTCGGAGTATAAAGGAAAAGTAAGGCTTCGTGAGGCGCAGCTATCCCAGCAGAAAATGTCCCTGCTCTATTTGAAGAATCAGATCAATCCACATTTTCTATATAATACTCTGGATACAATCCGTTTGAAATCGGAACTGAACGGCGATATGGAAGTGGCTGAAATGATTCTGATGCTGGTAGATTTTTTCCGTCTGAGTGTAAAGGTTGACAGTCAGATCGTCAGCATTGCCCATGAAGTGAAATTAGTACAGGCATATCTGGGACTGATGAGCTGCCGGTATCCCAATCTCAGGTGCACATACGACATCGACCAGGCACTGGAGCAGACGGAGATTCCAAATTTTATCCTGCAGCCAATTGTGGAAAACAGTGTGATGCACGGCCTGCGCAATAAAGGTTACAGGGGAACAATCAGCCTCTTGGTGCAAGTGGATGAGGTACGCAGTGATTATGTGAAGATAATGGTATCCGATGACGGCGTGGGCATGGAAAAAGATGCATGGGTTATGGTGGAACAGCTCTTGATGGAAGAGGAGACTGTTGGATCAGATGAAAAAGAAGACAGGCATATTGGAATCAAAAATGTGCAGAAAAGGCTGAAAATGTACTATCCCCTGGAACAGGGGCTGATTTACAGAGAAAATTTACAAGGTGGAGTAACGGTAACTTTTTATATTAAAAATAGAAAAGGAGAAACGGAATGAAATTAAAATTTGAACAATACAAAGACAAGGTAATGGGATGCTGGGCAGGTAAAAATATCGGAGGTGTGCTGGGTGCACCATTTGAGGGACTTCGTCAGATAAACGATATTGACTTCTATACACAGGATTTATCCATGGGACCGCCGCCCAACGATGACCTGGATCTGCAGATTGTATGGCTGGCAGCGGTGGAGCGTTATGGACGCAGCGTAGATGCAGCTATACTGGGGGAATATTGGCTGTCTTTTATTATTCCCAACTGGGTGGAATATGGCATGGGGAAGGCTAATATGCGTGCCGGATTGCAGCCGCCTCTTTCCGGGGTAGCAGACAATACCTATAAAGACAGCTGCGGATGCTATATCCGTTCAGAGATCTGGGCATGCCTGGCTCCCGGACATCCGGAAATAGCTGCACGTTATGCATATGAAGATGCCATTGTTGATCATGCAGGTGAGGGCATGTATGGGGAAATCTTCTTTGCTGCATTGCAGAGTGCGGCATTTGTGGAAGGCAATACCAGGAAGCTGATCGACATCGGTCTGTCCTATATTCCTGAGGACAGCATAACCACAAGTGTAATAAAAAAAGCAATTGAGTGTTACGACAATGGCTTGAGTCTGCGGGAAGCGAGAAAAGAAATTCATAATACCGCCCCGGGCACCTTTGGTATACAGGGAGTGAAACTGAGTGAGATAAACGCCTTGGATAATGAGGGGCTGGAGATTGGAGCTCCCGGATTTGATGCGCCGGAAAATGTGGCATTTACCATAGCGGGCTGGCTCTATGGAAATGAAGATTTTGGCGACTGCCTCTGCAAAGCAGCAGCATTTGGTGAGGATACAGACTGTACCTGCGCAACCCTTGGAGCTGTCTTGGGTATCGTAAAAGGAGTATCCAATCTGCCCCAGAAGTGGATGGAACCGCTGGATGACAAAATAGCGACCTTATGCATTGATAAAACCAGCCACATGCTGTGGGTTCCCCAGACCGCAACGGAGCTGTCTAACCGTGTTATGAGGACCATGCCCGCATTCCTGGGGCAGGACGAGTGTGATATCCTTGCAGAAGACGGTATGGTTATAAACTGTAAGGATGGAGATGACCTGTATTGCAGGAAAACGGATGATTATCTGCCGCTTATTAATGGCAATGGAGGCGGGAAAAGTGAATTACTGCCCATACGCAGCCTCTGTGCCCTCTCGCCGTTTGTGGTGCGCCAGTCCTTTCCGGCTTTTCATGTGATGGTGGATTACAAAGGATCTGTGCATTTTAAGCATGGTGCAGACAGAAGCATCAGAGTCACAGTAATTAATGTAAAAGCGATGTGCCAGCAGCAGTGGGCTAGAATTACCTTATATACTCCTTCCGGAGTGGAAGTCGTGGGCGCAAAAAGCGTGCTGCTGCCCTTGAACAATCTGCATGGTTCAGAGGCATGTGTGGAATTTACCTTTAATTTGGATGCGTTTGAAGGAAGCAAAGCAGAACTGATCATAGATACTGCGCTTGAGGGACGCCATTCCTATGGAGATGTTAAAGTTACTTTGATGAGAGAAGCATAAATAAGAATAACAAAACCCCGCTGCAGTCCGGCGGGGCATTTTACCTCCCGGATATTGCCGGGTGTACATGGATACATGTCCATTTGGTTTCGGTCCGGGGAAATGGAGGAGACATAAATGCGAAAGCTGAAGGTAATGCTTGTAGATGACGAAGTAATCATTTTGGAAGGGTTTCGGAAATTATTCGATTGGGAGTTGTATGGATGTGAGATTGTCTGTGAAGCTACCGATGGTATGATGGCGGTAAACTGTGCGAAAACTTATAAGCCGGATATCGTCGTAATGGACATTAATATTCCCATTATCTCAGGCTTGGAAGCGATTCGCATTATACAGGAGCACAGACCGGACACCGCGTACATAGTGGTATCCGGATATGATGAATTCTCCTACTGCAGGGACGCACTGCGGCTGCAGGTTGCGGATTATATTTTAAAGCCAGTTAATTTTGGCAGCTTTGGAAAAGTCATTGAGGATTTAAAAGTAAAACTTCTCCATGATAAAATGGAAAAAGAAAAACAAAAGATGCCGCCAGATACTGATAACCGGCTTATTTATCGAATGACGGAATATTTACAGGAACATTTATCGGAAGATATCAGCCTGCAGAAATTATCGGAAGAATTTTATTTAAGTTCCGCTTATATCAGCCGGATTTTCAAAAATGAAACAGGTGTGAATTACCACGCCTACCTGACCAGGCTCAGACTAGAGCGGGCTAAGAAAATATTGCTGACTACCGATGACAGTATTGCAAAAATTGCACTGCAGGTTGGTTTTCAGGATTACCGTGCCTTTACAAAGGTATTTAAGAATGAGGTTGGAGAATTGCCATCGGTATACCGCAATTCGATTTTTTGAAATATCTTTGATAACAACGGGGAGTGATTGCTATAGCGCCCGTACCAAACCCATCGCCGAGCTGGGGAAGCTGGACGATGGATAATGCCGGAAATGATTACGAAGTGCCGGAAATGATTGCGAAGTGCCGGTAATGTACTGTGAAATGCCGGAAATGATTGCGAAATGCCGGCAATGTTTTGGAAAATGCCGGCATTGTTTTCAAATATTAAATAGTTGACCCCCGCATTATCAGTTCGGTTGCATACTGGGCAAAGATACAGGGAGCATCCGGATGGTCAATTCGTTCTATGATCTGCTTAGCGGCAGCTATGCCGAGATATTCTTTGGGGGTGCTGATGGTTGTTAGCGCCGGGACAATCCGTTCTGAGGCGGGAATGTTATCAAATCCGGTCACACTGACATCCCTGGGAACCTTATACCCCAAGAACTGCAGGGCATAGATCAGCTGGATTGCAAGCCAGTCATTGCCGCAGATGAAGACATCGGGGAGGCCTGACATCTGCTGAATTTTTTCTATCACTAATCCAAAATTCCGAAAGTCGTCTGTTGTTTCATGGAGCAGGCAGCATTTCTGGTCTAATTTTAAATTATGTTCTTTGAGGCATTCATTCAGGGCATCATACCGTTCCTGGAATCCTCTGCCTACATTTGAAGTGTAAATATCACCTATGAATCCAAATCTTTTCGCCCCCTTTTCCAGAAGTTGATTTGTAATATTATAAATATTTATTTTATTTTCCATTGTAATGATGTCAAATTTCCCCATCAGGTCGTGGTAGTTCTTTGGCATATCAACCGTCACGATTGGCAGGTGAAACTGCAGAAGTGCTTTGCATACCGATTCATAACAAATCTCCACAATGATTATGCCCTTTATGCTGGGATCGTAGATGGAACCCGGGAATTGAAGGGTTTTTAAATCGGTGTCTGACATAATACCCAGAACAAGGTGGTAATTTGCAGCAGACAGTATGGCCTCGATTCCCTTTAGAACGCTGCTCCAGAATTCGGAATCATTTGCATAGGTACGGGTTAAAAAGAGAATGGATCCCTTATTGGCAGGCTTTTGCCCGGCGGGTGAAATCTCGGTGTGGCTGATATAGTGCATTTCTTTTGCCTTTGCATGAACCAGTTCCTGAGTTTTAGGAGAGACTTCGCTGCTGCCTTTCAGGGCTTTCGCTACCGTATTCCTTGATAAATTCAGTTCTTTTGCGATATCTTTAATCGTGCATTTCATAAATACTCCTCCTGTTTAGTATCCATTATAGCATATAAAAATAAAAAATCAATCACTAATGCACGAAATGCACGATAATTATTTATAAATATATAAATCATACACAAAAACCATAAAAAAATACTGGTAAATTGTAGAGAATATACAAAAAATGGAGAGAAAAGGTTGAAAATATAGGGATGTTATGCTAATATTTAGATACAAGCAAAAGAAAATGCATCAGTGCATAAGTGATAATTGCACGAAAGGAGAAGCAATATGAAAAAGCTGTTTTACAAGCCGGAAAATGCATGGGTAGGTGATTTAATCCCTTATTATGAGAATGGAACTTATTATGGTTTTTATCTTCATGATCCGAGATTAAAAGAGAAAGAATATGCAGAAGAAACTACCTGGCATCTGGTGACAACCCGTGATTTCCAGAGTATGGAATACAGAGGAGAAGCCATTGCAAGGGGAGGTGATTTGGAACCTAACAAAAATGCATATACGGGATCGGTGATGAAAGACCGGGACGGGATTTACCATGCATTTTATACGGCATTTAATGCAGATATCAAGATAAATGGAAAAAGCGTGCAGACCGTAATGGAGGCAGTGGGAGCGGATCCGGAACACCTGGAAACAAAAAAGGATTTCCTCTTTGCGGCGGACGGTGTGATCTATGAAGAATTTGACTGGCGTGATCCTTATGTTTTCTGGAATGAAGATGAAAACTGTTATTACATGTTACTGGCTGCCAGACTGAAAGATTCCGGGGATTTAAGGGGCGGCTGTATCGGGCTTTCAAAGTCTGCAGACCTGGTGAACTGGACCTATGCCGAACCATTTTACAGCCCCAGGATGTATATTACTATGGAATGCCCGGAGGTTTTTCAGATGGGTGATTACTGGTATCTGGTTTTTTCCACATTTTCCGATCAGTTTACCACACATTACCGCTATTCCAAAAGTCTGTCCGGTCCCTGGCTGATACCGGAAGATGATGTGTTTGACACCAGAGCGAACTATGCCATTAAGACAGCCTCTGACGGGAGGGAACGATATGCGTTTGGCTGGATTGCAAGCAAATACGGGGCAGATGATTTTGGACCCTGGGAATGGGGCGGTACCATGGCTATTCACCAGCTGGTTCAGGAAAGGGAAACCGGGGTGCTTCGCACTGTGCCAACGGAGGCGCTGAAGAACTTCTATCAGACAGAAACCAGACCGGGAGCACCGGATTACTATAATTGCAGCATCTCACCGGAGGGAGATATTTCCAGTGAAACCTTAGGGGCAATTTTGTATGATATACCGGAAGATTGTTTTTCGGCGGAACTGGAATTTGAGGTTGCCGATGCACATGAATTCGGCATCGCATTACATACGGATAAAGGACTGGAAAAGGGTTATTTCCTGCGTATGAACCGGAACCGGAATCAGGCAGCCTGGGATATGTGGCCCAGGTCGGAGAAAGGGCTGTACCAATGGCAGATAAAAGGAGATGTTCCATATCAGATCGAGACTGCAAGAAAGTTACCCGGGGGACAGCGGTTTAAAGTATTTCTGGTCCGGGAGGATGATATCTGTGTGTTGTATATCAATGATGAGACGGCAATGTCTACCAGAATGTATCGTTATAAGGGCGGAAAAGCCGGAATCTATGTGATTCAGGGCAGTGTCAAGCTGCTGGATTACTGTGTGAAAACGAACTCTTAATAAGTGAAAACACGTACTTAAAGGATGGAAAGAGGTATTCCTATGAAAAAGAAAACATTAGGTGTTATTATGGCAGTTGCGGCTGCAGCAGTGCTTGCGGTGGGTTGTGGAAGTGGAAATGATAAAGGTACGGAAGTGAAAACAGAAAAGAATGCAAGTGATGCGGCAAATGATGCAGGCAGTGATACAGGAAGTGATTCCGGCAGTGAAGAGGCTGGTGCAAAGGGGGACAAGGATGAGGTAACCAGTGTCAAATGGTTAACATCCAGACCGGTAGACGGGGCAATTGACCAGACTATGAGGGAGATTGCAGAGCAGTACAGCAAGGAAAAGGGAGGAAACTGGCAGATTGAAATTGAGACAACAGCAGACCGCCCTTCTTATCTGCAAAAATTAAAGACCCTGATCGCTGGCGGAAATATGCCGGATATTATAGATATTGATGCGGATCCCTACTGTAAGGAGCTGGTAGACGCAGGAATGCTGGTAGATGTGAAGAAATTCCTGGAGGACAATGGAAAATACGATTCCTTTTATCCCACAGCGCTGAAGTATCAGGAGTTCACCGATGGAACGATGTATACTCTCCCACTGGAATATCATGTGGAAATGACCTGGTACAATAAAGAGATTTTCCAGAAATACAATCTGCAGGCACCAAAGACTATGGATGAGTGGCTGAATGTGTGCCAAACCCTAAAAGAGAATGGAGTGACACCGATTTCCGTGGACGGTGTGGACCGGTGGCCTGTACAGCGTTACCTGGCTATGATGCCTTTCCGTGAGACCGGCAATGATTTTATAATCAGCCTGCGGGACGGCAAAGAATCCATGAGCAGTGAGGTGGGGATGAAAGGCGTTAAATTCCTGCAGGATATCGGACAGTATTTTAACGACGGCTTTGCGGCAACGGACTATGCCACCGCCCAGTCTATGTTCTTAGACGGGAAATCGGCAATGTATTATATCGGTGACTGGGAAATTGGAGCAATGCAGGAAGCATATGATGCGGGGAAAATTGATTATTTTTATCTGCCAACCGCAGATGGGGCGAAGACAGGAGCGAATGAATTCTGCGTAAACTCCGGAATAGGAATGGCTTTTAACACGGAAACGTTTGATGAAAAGACAAAAGACTTCGTACTGTATGTCATTGACAATTATGGTGCCCTGTATGCAGGAAGACAGCAGATGTCACCCATCAAAACAGAGCTTCCGGCGGAAGTAAACTATTCTGAATTATATCTGAGAATCCAAAAAGATATGCAGTCTACCGGAGAACATTTCTTAAAGCCCTGGGATACTTATCTGGATGCAGATACAAATACGACGATGCAGGATAACATGCTGTTACTGGCATCGGGAGACATGTCGGCAGAGGATTTCTGCAAACTGGTAGATGACTCGGTAGCGGCAAATGCCAGTAATTAAGTATATGGCTGGCATCAGATGAATGCATTAGATTAATCATTAGATCGTACATCAGATACAGGCAATAGTTTATGCGCCAGATCAGGCAATAGATCGTGCATTAGATCCGTGCATCAGATCCAGGGGGCGCCGCCCCCTGGACAACGTAATTTGAGGAGGAAGATATGGGAATTATACGTGATAAAAAGGCTTATGCCGTTTTTTTGCTGCCTGCATTATTGTTTTATATATTTGCGGTGTTTTACCCGATTGAAGAATCCATTAGGCTGAGTTTTATGAAGTGGAACGGGATAGGGAATAAAACCTTTGTAATGTTTGATAACTACATAACCATGTTCAAGGATAAAGTGTTTTATACAGCATTTGTAAACAATCTGATATATCTGCTGATTGTAGTGGTCATACAGTTATCGGTTGGATTGTTGTTTGCCATATTGCTTACTTATATGACGAAACGGGTAACTCTGGTAAAAACGTTGTATTATGTGCCTTGTATCGTCACAACAGTAGCTGTAACCCAGCTGTTTCGCAGCATTTACGCTACAGAACCTATGGGACTTTTTAACCAGATCTTAAATTCCGTGGGACTGGGCGGGCTTGCGACTTCTTGGCTTGCGAATGTCAAAACGGTGCTGGCAGCTGTTTCCGTGCCGGAAGGCTGGAGATTTACCGGCATGTATATGGTAATCTTCTATGCAGCTCTGGTATCACTGGATCCTTCGGTCTATGAAGCAGCTAAAATGGATGGGGCATCGGAACTTCAGATCCTGTTTAAAATCAAAATTCCTCTGATCAAAGATATTCTGCTGCTTACTCTGACCATGTGCCTGACGGGAGCGCTGAGAGGATTCGATATACCATTTTTATTAACCAGCGGAGGCCCCGGAAATACCAGCGAACTCATGTCAACTTATATGTATAAGAAAGCATTTTCCAGCAATCAGTACGGCTATGGAAGTGCGCTTGCTGTATTTATTATTATTGAAAGTGTATTGGTGGTATTTACACTCCGGAAGCTGTTTACCAGCAGAGAGGAGCGGGAAATAAAAGCGATGGAAAGAGAAAGAAGAAAGCAGAGGAGGGCAAAAGGATGAAAAGAAAAGCCGGGAAAATTATTTTTATTATATTCATTCTGGGATTTCTGGTGATTCAGATTTATCCGGTAATCTGGTTATTTATCGCCAGTATTAAGCCCTCTGTGGAGCTTGCCAGCGCACCATTTGCACTGCCCAGCAAAGTTACCTTTGAAAATTTTATCAAGGTTCTTTCAGACGGGAAAATCGGTGGTTATATGTGGAACAGTTTAAAAGTGACCGGAATATCTCTCATTTTAATTGTGGCATTAAGCGCTACTGCCGGTTTTGCTATTTCCAAATTCAATATCAGGATGAACCGCGGGATTTATGCATTTTTTACATTTGGAATTATGGTTCCGGTTCAGATTACCCTGATTCCCCTCTTTATTTTCTACAGTAAAATGGGGGTGTTAAATACCAGCTTTTCCATGATTCTGCCCCAGGTAGGATTTGCACTTCCTCTTTCGGTTATGATGTTTGTGAGCTTTTACAGTTTTGTACCTAATGAATTGATTGAGGCATCCATTGTGGACGGCTGTTCCTCTTACCGTATATTTGCACAGATTGTATTTCCTTTAGCCAGAAATACGGTCATCACCATTGCTTCTATGTACAGTATCCTGATCTGGAATGACTTTATATTCGCCAATACCTTTATCAGTGATTCCAATGCTAAGACCGTAGCTATGGGGTTGAAAGATTATGTGGGGGCTTTTGGAAATGTAGACTGGGGGTCCACATTTGCAGCTATTGTAATTTCAATTCTGCCTCCGCTGGTGATTTACTTCTTACTGAATAAATGGGTGACAGCGGGAATGACCATGGGAGCTACGAAGGGATAATAATTGGAAAATTAACAGTACTATCACGGTTGTTACCGGATGGAGAATCAGAGGAGGGAAATTCATATGGAGAGATATGGAAGCCTGCCCGGAGAATTAAGCGCAATGCCATTTTTCCGGCACGGAAGATCAAGGGCTGTAAATGCGGAGAATCCCACAGGAGAAAAGGGAAAGGGCGGTATGGCGGCAGGTGCCCTGGGGCCTTCCAGGAAAGGAAGTCCATGCCTTAAAAATATTCCGCCCGGGGAAACGGTCATTTTGGGGGATATAAAGGGATGCGGCATCATCAGCCATATCTGGATTACCGTGGATAATCAGACGTCTCCAGGCGATTGCTTTGTACTTCGGGATCTGATACTGCGCATGTACTGGGACGGAGAAGAAGCTCCTTCGGTGGAGGTACCCCTGGGTGATTTTTTCTGCTGCGGATTCGGTAAGGAATGCATGGTAAATTCACTCCCCATAGCGGTGGTGCCCGCAAGAGGATTTAACTCCTATTTTCAAATGCCGTTTCAAAGAGGTGCCCGCATCACCCTGGAGAATCAGCATGTAAATCAGATACCGGCATTTTTCTATCAGATAGATTACTGCCTCTATGATTACCTGCCGGAAGAATGCACCTATTTTCATGCCAGCTGGAGAAGACAGCCGTTAACGGAGCCGGGGGTGGACTATGTCATAGCAGATGGGATCAGGGGAAAGGGGCATTATGCCGGAACTTATCTTGCCCTGTCCACTCTACAGCGGTATTGGTGGGGAGAAGGAGAGGTGAAATTCTACATAGATGGAGACCTGGAATACCCCACGATTTGCGGAACGGGAATGGAAGATTACTTTGGCGGCTCCTGGAGCTTTGCTTCCCAGGCAGATCATAAGACCGTGGAAAATACCTATTGTACCCCATATCTGGGTTATCCTTATTATTCCAGGCATGATGAGCTGGTTTTCCATCCCTATCATAATGATGATTGTCCGCCTATGAGAGGATTTTACCGGTGGCACATTCCGGATCCGGTGTTTTTTGAAGAAGATCTGCGGGTGACGGTTCAGCAAATCGGCGTTTCACACAACGGCTTATTTGAGCGCCGGGATGATCTCTCAAGTGTGGCATACTGGTATCAGACAGAACCGCACCAGGCTTTTCCCAAATTGCCCTCCAGAGAAAAACGCTGGCCCAGATAAACCTTATTTTAAGGGCAGAATATCATGCGGCTATATTGAAAATCAAAATTCCCTGTGATAAAATATAGGTATAAATTTACAAAGGGGATACAATTTGAAGAAAACAGGTACATATATAGGTGCAGCCTTCCTTTCGGTTTTACTGCTTAATGGCTGCGGAAATAAAGTTACGGTAATAGAGCAGCCTGCATTCCCTGCTGGCAGTGAAATGGCAGCAGATTCTTCTGTAAAAGCAGATAAAGTGATGGAACAGGCAGATAACCGCTCAGATGATCCGATGCAAAATCTCTATAGCTTTACCATTAAATTGGGCAGGCAGAAGCTGACCTTTCCCATGAGTTATACTGATTTAACCGATAAGGGATTTGAAACAACGGATTCCCTGCGGCAGGTACTGAACCCTCTTGAGATCTCAGAGGATAAGCTGTTTATCAATGATGGAATAGCAGTATATGTCCAGTTTTTTAATGATACGCCAGATGTGCAGAAACTGGCAGACTGCAGTGTGGCAGGCATTATTATAGATACCTCTATGCTGACCGATGATTCAGCCAGGGTAGTATTGCCAAAAGGGGTAACCCTGGGTGTTTCTACACGGGCGGAGATCGAGTATTTATACGGACCTCCTGACAATACCTATGAGCTGGAAGGGGACACACAGCTTTCCTATGAATACGATTCCGGACAGAATATACTGTTAAATACAGATCATGATACAAAGATCGTGGACAGTATAGATTTGCACTGTTATAAGCCTATTTCCAGGAATCTGCAGCTGCAGAGCAGGGCGGTAATGGAAGTGGATGTTATCAAAGATAAAGATGAATCTTCCCGCTACAAACAGCCCGTTGACCTGGGCGATGATATTTACAGCTCCGTTGTGGAATTCGATCATGAACTATATGAACTGCCGGCTCCTGTGAAGGAATTTATGGACCATGGATGGACGTTGGAACAACTGGTATCCAATGTGGAAAATGAGAATCAGGAGGTGCCTGGGATGTCCAATTCCCAGATCATTCTAACGAAGACGGATCAAAATCTGCAGACCACAGTGAAGAATTACAGTACTACGCCCGAGTCTGTGGAGGATTGTTATGTCACGAATATATCCGCAGGTTCCAAAACAGCAGATGTAGAAATCATGCTTCCAACAGGGATAACCAGAGGGATGTCGGGAAAAGAACTCAGAAAATTATTAAAGAAAGTAAAGTATACAAAAGAACAAACTCCAAAATCCACGGTTTATATCGTCCGAAAAGGAGAGAATGCACCGGCTGTTACGGAAATTATTCTGGATTCGAAAATGAATACTGTAGAAAAAATCAGCGTCATTGACAGACGTGATACATTGGAGTGAATAAGTGTGAAAGAAAATGGCATGCACACTGCTAATTTGGGAATACCCCAAGCCGGATGGTGGTATTTATAAAGTCTGAATAAACATAAAGCCTGTACCGCAATGATTGTTCTCCGTGGAGAACAGCCATTGCAGTACAGGCTTATTTTAATTTTATTTTTGTAATCTCAGGAATATTGTTAAAACGCAGAGAAACATTTTTCCCCTTGTAGGTGCCAAGTCCTCTGGATATTACAACCGGTATGCCATTCATGACCTGGTAGCCTTCCGTAAATTTTGGAAACCATACGCCTCCCATGTGTGAAGAGTACAGTGCACCGATAAATGGCAGCCGGATCTGCCCTCCATGTTCGTGACCGGATAAAACCAGGTCAATCTGCCACCTGGAATCCGGCTCCTGATACAGAAAGCTTTCGGGACGGTGGGTAAGCATAAGCTTAAAGAGATCTGTTTCTTCATAATCCTGTAAAAACAGAAAACTGCTTTTTTGTCTGTATTGCCCAGGAGAAACCCCTGCATAGTTAAAGGCATAATCATAGAAACCGCCAATGCGGATTTTCTGATTTTTAACCGTAATATCCATATAGGTCTGATCCAGATATAAAGCCCCTGCCTGTTCGATATCCTGCTTGAGGTTAATGTATCTGTGGTTATTAAACATACTCACTTCATGATTGCCCGGACTGAAATAGACGGGAGCGATGCGTATTAGCTGTCTGATTAACGAAGTGATATAAGTATCTTCTTCATCATAATAATTAACTGCGTCTCCAACAATGCATATAAGATCAGGTTCTTGCTTCTCCACTTCCCGGACAAGGCGCTTATTATTTTTTCCAAAAGAATGGCTATGTAAATCTGCTAAGGAGATTATTGTAACCGGCTGGTCTATTTTATCTGAATTGTAGCTGTATTCTTTTATGGCAATCTTATTTGCCGAGAGGAAAAATGAGGTACCAATATAGATACAGACCATAAGAATAAGAACTAGTATAATGACAAGCTTCCGGTGCTTTTTCTTTGGTTTTCTTTCTGAATTTTTGTTTTCACCCTTCTTTATTTCATTTTCTCTGCTTTTCAAGAAAATTCCTCCGATTTCAATGTGCTGTGTATCTGATAGAAATTAAGTGATTCCTATATGGATCTATTTTATCATATAATTGTGTATCAATCTATAATTTTATGATCAAATATGTGCAAATATTGGGTGAAGACAGGATAGGGAACTTTTTAGGTCTCCCATTTAACTGCTTGCCTCAATTTCAGGTTCTGTTTTTTAGAAATCAATTGGTTTTTTGATGCCTTTTGCAATTATATTGAATAAATTTTCTGAAATATGATTGATATGCAATGAAAAGTATGATAAAAATGAGATATCAATAATTAGAGGAGGCAGTGAGTATGAAAGAGAATGAAAAGAAATACAAATCTAAAAGGAGGTTTTATTTTGTCATTGCATTAAGCATTATTTTTATGTTATCAGTTACTGGTAAATTACCAGTCCATGCAGCTACACTTTATTCAATGAATGCGTATCAAATTATTACAGAATTTAAAAATGCAGGGCATCCGGTGGAAAATATTATTAATTATTCAGCAGATACTGATGGTAATCATTTATTGGGCAGACCAAACCAGTATACAAGTAAAGTTAATTTTGCGGACAGTCGGTTATCACAATATAATTCATCTGACCCAAATGGCGGTACGATAGAGGTATTTAATAATTATTCGGATGCTTTGAAAAGAAAGCAGTATCTGGATATTGTTTACAATTCGTTCCCAGGATTAAGGATGTATATTTACCAGTACAGCAATGTACTGGTGAGATTAAGCTTTGATCTTACGCCGGGGCAGACAGGTGTTTATCAGGATGGATTTCGCAAATTGCAGGAGGGGTCTCTTCCGTATAATTCCAGTTTTATTAAGATTAGCCACTCAAAGCTGACATTGCTGAGTGGAAAGAGCACTACGCTGAAAATTACCGGTGCACAGGACAGGGTCAAGTGGAGTAATAATAACAAATCTGTAATAAAACTTAGCGCTAATGGAAAGATCACAGCTAAGAAAAGCGGAAAGGCAACGATAACAGCCAGTGTGGGCGGTAGAAATCTAAAATGTAAAGTTACGGTAAAAAAGCCCAGATTAAATAAGAAAAATATTAATCTTACATATGGAAGTACAGTGCAGCTGAAAGTATATAATACAAAAAGGAAAATAAAATGGAACAGCAGCATCAACAGCATAGCCGGAGTTTCCTCAAAAGGAAAAGTTACCCCAAAGCGGCTGGGTAAAGTGAAAATTACAGCAAATGACGGTTATAATAAACTTACATGCAGAATAACCGTAGTTGCTCCTAAATTAAATAAGAATGAGTTAAGCATGAAATACGGTCAAACCTATAATTTGAAATATTATGGAACAAAAAAGAAAGCCCGGTGGTACTCAGAAAATGCATCTGTTGCAGCTGTTAATGAAACGGGTAAAGTGACGGGGAAAGGCGTTGGAAAAACAAGAATAGTGGCAGATTTTAACGGCATAAAAAGTTACTGTACAATAAATATTATAAAAACGCCAGTGGAAGAAGTCAGGATATCTCCCGGGACAGGATCTGTTAAAATAGGTGGTAAACTAAAGTTAACCGCGAATATTATTCCCTCAAGTGCTACAAACAAAAATGTAATTTGGAGGTCGGAAAATTCCCAAATAGCATCGGTTGATAATTCCGGTACTGTAACAGGAATATCAGAAGGAATTACAAAGATAACTGCAGTAGCAGATGGACACAGTCACACAATTACGATAGAGGTAAGTAAAATACTGGTGGAGAAAATAACACTAAGCATAGAAGAGAAGAGTATGAATATCGGAGATGAATTCATTATCAAAGCATCCGTATTTCCCGCTAATGCTACTAACCCAAACGTGGAATGGTCATCTTCGAATCCATCAATCGTTACTGTGGATAAGCAGGGACATGTGAAGGCAGTTCAAGCGGGAAGGGCTTATATCGTAGCAATGTCTGAGGGTTGCCAGCCGGGATACTGTCTTGTAGAAGTGAACACGTTAGCGTGGAAATAATCATTGAGGAGAATATAGTTCGAATGAAACTTAAAAAACCACAACTAAATAAAAATCTGGAACTTCTATCAGAAGATTTTCAATCATACATACGAAGAGTCCAGGAAGAAGAGGACTGTATCAGTCACAAATTGATATCCAATGTAAATCTGAATGGCATGGATTTATCCCGGCTGGAATTTAACGATGTACTTTTTCAAAATTGCAGGTTTATCGGCTGTGATTTTGAAAATGCGGGGTTCGTGGATGTTCGTTTTGAAAATTGCGACCTATCCAACTGCCATATAGAAAACGGATACTTTAGCAGATGTGAGATGAGTTCCTGTAAGATGATGGGAACAGACTTTCGAAGCAGCACTTGGAAGCATACGAAGTTTTCGGACTGCAATATGAGATTCATTAATCTGGATCATGCTAAAATGGATGTTGTTATGATGGAAGAAGTCGATGCAGAACATGCCAATCTAACAGAATGTAAATTGGCACATCTGGAATTGAACAATGTGAAAATGAATCAGGCGTCTTTTTTCAGAACGCCGTTAAAAGGAATCAATTTTACGAAAGCCCAGATAGCAGGAATCACAGTGTCGGATTCTTATCAGGAGCTGCAGGGAGCTGTCATAGACGCTTATCAGGCGGCAGATTTGGTAAAGCTTCTCGGCGTGGTCATCGATTCATAAAATTTAACTGAAAAAGGAAGCACTGGTTTTTCTGAGTGCTTCCTTTTTTAATATCATTTTAATCCTTACAATCATTTCAATATATCACTTAATACCTGAAACAGGTGGTTAACATCAATAGGTTTTGGCACAAAGTTATTCATACCAGAGGCATATGCCGCATCCATATCTTCCTTAAAGGAATTGGCTGTCATGGCTATGATTGGAATATTCTCAGCATCCGGATGGCTGCCGGAACGGATTTCCCGGGTTGCTTCCAGGCCATTTTTGACAGGCATCTGAATATCCATGAGTATGCATTGATAATAGCCGGAAGGACTGTTATGAAACTGGTCTACGGCTTCCTGGCCATTTTGTACGCGCTGTACGACAGCACCTTTCATTTCCAGCAGCTCCGTGGCAATTTCAGCATTCAGATCATTGTCTTCCGCCAGAAGAATTCTAAGTGCAGTCAAATCAGTCTGTATCTGTGTATCCGTTTCCGGCTCCCCAGAATCTCCCTGCAGAATTCGTGGTTTTTCTTGGCAGATTGGAAATTCTAAAGTAAAAGAAAACTCCGAGCCTTTTCCGGGCGTACTTTCTACACTCAGATTACCGCCCATTAACTGTACGATGGTTTGGCTGATGGGAAGCCCTAATCCGGTGCCTGAACTTTTGGAAACAGAGTTACCCGCCTGCTCGAATGCGGTAAAAATCCGCTCTAATGAATCCTCTGGGATGCCTACCCCGGTATCACGGACTGAGAACCGGATCCGGGCATTGGTATCGGAATTGGAAAGCTCTGCTGCGTCCAGACGAATGCTGCCCCCCGGGGGTGTAAACTTCAGCGCATTGGACATCAGGTTGGTTAATACCTGCTTCAGCCGTATTACATCTCCCACAAGCCAGTCATGGGGTATCTGATAATGAAATGTACAATCCAGACCTTTTTGCTCCGCCTGGGACTGAATCATGCTTTCCAGTTCGTTCAGCATGACGGACAGGGTAAATTCCTCTGCGTCCAACGTCATTTTTTCATTTTCAATCTTGGACATATCCAGAATATCATTGATCAAAGCCAGGAGATAGTGGGATGATGACTGGATTTTCTGAAGATATTCGGATATCGCGGGTGTAACACCATCTGACATGCTGGCAAGGTTGGATAAACCTACAATGGCATTCATTGGCGTGCGGATTTCATGTGACATTTTGGACAGAAAACCGCTTTTCGCACGGTTTGCAGCTTCTGCTTTCTGCAGTTCATTTTTCATGAGAGTATTTCTCACCCTGGAGCGGACAATGATCAGGGAAATGACAACCAGAAGCAGCAGAAATACGGTTACAACCAAAACAAACGCTAATGGATTGGAATAGATCAGTGTGGAAAGTGTAACATTGTTAAATCCCAGAGATACCATATTGCGGTTGGTGATGGTAGTTTTGTCCGTTTCTGTTAAATTGCTGATGGATTTATTTAAAATCGTCAGAAGCGTAGGGGTTACCGGTCGTGGAAGGGCAAAAGCGGCCTTCGTCTTGGTAGTATTTGTGGTAAGGATTGTGACATTCTGAAAACTGCCGGTCTGCAGGTCCCGTTCCATTCCTGCAGATAATCCAAAAATATAATCGGCTTCGCCGCTGTTTACTGCCTTGATTCCCGCAAGAGTTGTGGGATAAATCTTTACCTGTTCGGCTTTTATAGATGGAGGAAGCGTTCTTCCGTCTAAAATAGCGGCAGTTAACCCATCTGAGGGGTAGCTTACAAATTTATTTTTAACAACAATATTACTCATAGTGGAATAGGACGCGGTAAGTGCCAGTCCTTTTTCGGTAGCTGTGGCTTCGTTATCCAGAAAGCATCCCAGCATATCCGCCTTTCCATCCAGCACAAGCTGGATAGCAGCATTGTAATTATTGGCAAAGACGAATTCGAAGGTAAGTCCGGAATCTTCTTCTATTTTATTCAATATTTCCGGAACAACGCCGTTGTGGTCGCTTTCATCCTCCAGGCAGTATAAGGGATGCCACTGTGAAATCGCAGCTACCCGCACAGGTTTTCCCTGATCGATGAAATCCTGCTCTTCCTGAGTAAAATTCAGTTTGGTATCCGTGAAATCAGGATAATTGATATCGTAATGCTCCTGGGCATAGTTAGGATTGGAGTCCAGTATAAACCACATTGCCTGATTCAATTCATCTAAGAGCTCCTGATCTCCGTGAGAAGTAACAATATACATTGGCTGAGCCTGAAATTCAGCCGCAATCCTAAATGTACCATTCGCTTCCTGGTCGTTACCCAGGAGCAGGTCTACGTCTCCATTTTCTAAGTGGTGATGCAGCTTTTCATCAACCATATCGTCATTTGTGTAATACTTCAGCTTACAGGTGATCCCGTTGAGATCCAGAAATTTTTCCAGCCTGCCTATTTTATCAGCTGCTTTCTCAAAGACGCCGATTGTTTTTCCATTTAGTGTCTGGATATCGTAGCTTCGAATGCTGGTATCATTTTTTCTTGCAAGCAGCACAGCGTGGTTGTAACCAATGTTATAATCGGGATATTCAAACCATTCCTCAAAGCTTTTATCATAGAACATGCCGCCCATTAAATCCAGCTCTCCGGCTATCAGCTGATTCATCAGTTCACCGCCGTTGCCCTCTACAAATTCATATTCCCAATTTGTATATTTTGAAATTTCACTTAAAAAATCAGCTACCTGCCCGGTTGGGTTACCTGCTTCATCGATCTCAGATATTCCTTTCATAATGGGATATCCGACTTTTAATACCCGGTGTGTGGATGTATTTTCTTTGGAAGTGCTTTCGGCAGACACGTAAAGTTTTGATACTCCGGTACAAAATAGCAGCATTAGTACCAGACTGAATGCAAGGCATCGGGTTTGTCGTTTCATAGTATTTTCCTTCCATGCAATTATATTTTCATGAATTGTATCTAAATTGTAAAAAATGCGTATAAAGCATGCTCTGAAATATGCCTAATTTATTTCTATTATATAATTAATCAAAAAGAATAACAAGTCTGAATGCTCTAAAAAGCTAAAGAGATTACTTTCGGACGATTTTACAGTTTTTCGAACGTACGCCTCTATTTTTATTTGAAAAAATCTTCTATGATTAAAATATCTATAAAGAATACGGAGGTATCGGAGAATGAAACAAATGACATTTGCACTGTATTTTGCTAACAGGGGATTTTTCCCGGAAACTTTAATTGCCGGAGCCAGAAAGGAAATGGCTGAAGCTGTCACAAACGCAGGATATGAGTATCTGATTCCGGAGGAAGAGATGACCAGATATGGAGCGGTAGAAACCAGGGCAGAGGGGAAACGCTATGCAGCCTGGCTGAAAAGCCATGAAGGAGAGTATGACGGCGTAATTATGTGTCTGCCTAATTTTGGGGATGAAAATGGAGGAGTTGCCGCAGTACAGGATGCGGGAGTGCCTGTTCTGCTCCATGCTTACCCGGATGAGATCGGGAAGATGGATTTTGAGCACAGGAGAGATTCTTATTGTGGAAAGTTCAGCTTTGCGGATGTATTTCATCAATATGGGATTGCATTTACCATGCTGGAACCCCATGTAGTACATCCGCTGTCTGAAACATTTGCAGATAATCTGAGGGATTTTGCCGGTATCTGCAGGGTTGTAAATGGAATGAAACGTTTTTCGGTAGGAGCCTTCGGGGCCCGGACAAGCAAGTTTAAAACGGTGCGCTATGATGAGATTACCCTTCAAAAATATGGAATCACGGTGGAGACATTTGATCTGTCCGAATTGATTTTTAAAGTTCAGAATATGGAGGACAGCGACAGCCGGGTTCTTAAGAAGGTGAAACGCCTGGTGGATTACACGGATTTCAGCCGTGTGCCGGCTGATAAAACTGCCGTACTTGCAAAGGTGAGCGTTGTAATAGATGAATATATTGCCGCCTATGACCTGGACTGCATTACCCTGCGCTGCTGGGATGAGATGCATGAAATCCTTGGGATTGCACCCTGCGTACTGTTGAGTGAACTAAACGACAGAGGCATTGTGGCATCCTGTGAAATTGATCTCTGTTCCGCCATTAACATGTATGCGATGCAGCTGGCATCCGGTAAGCCCACAACGGTTTTGGACTGGAATAATAATTATACGGAAGATCCGGATAAGGTGATTCTGTTCCACTGCGGTCCGGTTGCACAGACTCTGATGAAAGAAAAAGGTACCGTAACCGATCATAAGATGTTTGCCAAAGGAAACCCCGGCTGCGGATGGGGGAGCAACGAGGGAAGGATCAAAGCATTTCCCATGACCTACTCCAACTGTAAGACGGAGGATGGGAAGCTGACGGTGTATGCGGGGGAAGGAAAATTTACGGAAGATCCCATAGAAGATGGGTATTTTGGCTGCGGAGGAGTAGCGGTTATTGACAGTCTCCAGCCCAAATTAATCCATCTTGGGCAAAATGGGTTTCGTCACCATACCGCTGTGGGGATGGGACATATGAAGAAGGTATTAAAGGAAGCGTTTACCTATTATCTGGGGTATGACTGGATGGAAATTTAGATTGGAGGGATGATGATGGCAATTGGGGGACTGGATATAGGAACAACAGGGTGCAAGCTCACAGTATACGATAATCAGGGAACAATCATATATAAAGCCTACCGGGATTATCCCTCGTCCAGAGGGGGAAAGGAACAGGAAATAGACGCGAAATCCATATGGAATTCGGTACGGGAAGTGATCCGGGAGGTAGCAGAACAGAATCCGGATATTCAGGGAATCGGTGTGACCAGTTTCGGGGAGACCTTTGTACTGTTAGATGAAAAGGATACTCCCCTGGCACCGTCCATGCTTTATACAGATCCCAGAGGAGATGAGGAGTGCAGGGAGCTTGTGGAGAAGCTTGGAGAGAAACACATAGCCGGCATTACCGGGCTGAAGCCTCATTCTATGTACAGTATTGCGAAACTCATGTGGATGCAGAGACACCGTCCGGATATTTATAACAGAGCGTCCAGGATTCTGCTTATGGAAGATTATATTATTTACATCTTGACAGGCATCACACAGATCGACTACTCAATAGCATCCCGGACCATGGCATTTGATATCCGGAAATTATGCTGGAGCAGGGAAATATTAGAGGCAGCCGGGATTGATGAAAAGCTGCTGTCCAAAACAGTTCCCACCGGAACGGCAGCCGGTAATGTCAAAGATTCGGTAGCAGCAAAACTGGGACTTAAAGAGAAGACATTGATCGTATCTGTCAGCCATGATCAGGTGGCGGCGGCAATCGGTGCAAGTGTCTTCGGTGATGCTGCGGCAGTTGACGGTGCAGGTACCGTAGAGTGCATTACCCCTGTTTTTACCGGGATACCGGAAAATGATGTGCTGTACCAGGGAAGTTATGCAATTGTACCCTATGTAATTCCAGGGAAATATCTCTGCTATGCGTTCTCCTTTACCGGAGGAGCATTGGTAAAATGGTATATTGACAATCTTGCAAAGTATGAGAAATATCTGGCTGAACAGGAAAATAAGTCTGTCTACGAAGTATTGGAAAGCAATATGAAAGATGAACCCACAGGTATCCTGGTGCTTCCTCATTTTGCAGGTGCAGCCACACCTTACATGGATACCGGATCCAGGGGAGCAATCACAGGTCTTACTGCCGCAAATAATGTATCTGACCTGTACCGGGCAATGCTGGAAGGGGTAGTCTATGAGATGCGGCTGAATATGGAGGAACTTGGGAAGGCAGGTATCGGAATTAAAAAACTAAAAGCCGTGGGCGGCGGGGCAAATTCCAGGGTCTGGATGCAGATGAAAGCGGATATATTAGGAGTTCCCGTGGTATCTCTGGGCTCCAGCGAAGCGGGAGCAGCCGGAAGTGCCATGCTGACGGGAATTGCCTGTAACATCTTTGAGAATCTGGAATCAGCAGCAGACAAAATGGTAAAGGAATTAGAGACCTATTATCCCCGGCAGGAGCAAAGAGAAGCTTATGAACCATATTATGAAAAATACAGACAGCTCTATCCGTCAGTCCGGCACTTGATGGGATAGCTGAATGTGGCAGACAAGTAAGCTGAAACGGAGGAATACATGGAAATAGAGAAAGACATAGAGATAAAGAAATACATGGATGAAAAGAAATACATGGACGGAAAGAAATACATAGACAGAAAAAAATACATCGGACACGATTCACAGATTTTGGGTGTGGAAGAATTCCGTCTCACAGGAGGCAGAGGAGACGGGATGCGTCTGTTTCAGGTGAAAAATGGAAGAGGTCTGGAGTTTACTATATCCGCAGACCGCTGCGGAGACATCGCAAGGCTGTCATTTCGCGGGGATAATTTGGGGTATTTTTCTCCAGCCGGATATGTGGCGCCGGCCTATTATGACGACAAAGAAGATGGGTTTCTAAAATCATTTACGGCGGGATTCCTGACCACCTGTGGACTGACGGCTGTAGGAAGTCCCTGTGTGGATCAGGGTGTAAAGCTGCCACTTCACGGCAGCATATCCAACTGCCCGGCGGAGAGGGTTTCTTATGACATAACAGAAGAGGAAATCGTTTGGAAAGCAGTTATGAATCAGGCAGGTATTTTTACGGATAAGCTGATGTTTCACCGCATGATCAGCTGTTCCCTGTCAGAGAACCGGATTACAATAAGGGATACAGTGGAGAATACCGGCTCTGAAAAAAGTCCTTTGATGCTGCTGTACCATATGAATATGGGGTATCCCCTGCTCAGCGAAAATGCCAGGCTGTATCTTCCCTCTGATCAGGTAGTTCCCAGAAATGAACATGCGGCAAAGGGGATGAACAGCTGGAATCAATTGCAGATGCCGGAGGCGGGATATGTGGAGCAGTGCTATTATCATACCTTTGGGGAAGCCGGTATGGCGGCTATTTATAACCCGGATATCAAAAAGGGTCTTGTGATCCGGTTTGACCCAAAAGTGCTCCCCTGTTTTACCCAGTGGAAGATGATGGGTGTAAAAGACTATGTATTGGGGCTGGAACCGGGAAATTGTTATCCTGATGGCAGAGATGTGATGAGAAAAGAAGGAAAGCTGAAGTTTATAGAACCGGATGAAAAAATAACATACCAGGTAGAAATCGAGATTCTGGAAAGTGAATCCGGATGGGAAAAGACAGCATTCTGGTGATATGTCAAGAACTTTTTGAAAAAGATTTTGATATGTTTTCAG
>UQGG01000064.1 GCA_900540475.1 uncultured Robinsoniella sp.
ACGGGGATGCAAAACATTTGTTTTGTGCAACTTTTAATTTTAAAACACGCTCTAGAGGAGGTAACAGATTGAATACAAACAGTTATGAGTTTGATGCTGAAATTAAAAAAGTCCCCGATATAGACGGGGCTTATGTAGAGATTCCCTTCGATGTAAGGGAAGTTTTTGGAAAAGGAAGAGTGAAGGTAGATGCTCTTTTTGACGGAGAACCCTATGCCGGGAGCCTGGTTCGGATGAAAACACCCTGCCATATCATAGGACTTCGCAAAGACATCCGGCAGAAAATCCAAAAACAGCCCGGTGATGTGGTTCATGTAGTCATAAAAGAGCGTGTCTGAAACTGATGTTACGACTGTCTGGTATGGGGAATCCGCTGTGGCCATCCAGGGATATTTCCATTTAAAACGGCGGTGAACATTCTTTCCTTCACGCCGGGATTTTCCGCATTAAGCTGTCGGATCAGGTTTTTAGCATACTCTCTTTTGGTATAGCCGTCAATCGGACAAGGGCTTTTGGCAACCGGAAGGCGGTACTTATTTTTAAAGCCGATAACATCTGCTTCCAGTACGTACATCAGTGGCCGTATAACCGTCATGTCCATGCGGTCCAGGTATGTTCTCGGTGAAAATGAGTGAAAGCGGCCTTCAAAAATAAGGGAGAGCAGCATGGTTTCTACAATATCATCTTTGTGATGGGCGTAGGCTACTTTGTTGCATCCCATTTTTTTGGCTGCCTCATTAAAGGCGCCTTTTCTCATTTTGGCACACAGGGAGCAGGGATTGCTCTCTTTTCTTTCATCAAATATGATTCTGGCGATTTCCGTATCGATCACCGTATAGGGAACCTCCAGTTCTTTACAAAGATTTCGGATTGGTTCCAGGTTAAAGTCGGGATAACCCAGACTCACTGTAATTGCCTCCAGCTCAAAATGTTTTGGATAAAAACGTTTCAGGCCATGAAGGGCATATAACATGGTCAGGCTGTCTTTGCCGCCGGAGATTCCCACAGCGATTCTGTCTCCTTCTTCAATCAGCTGGTATTCATCAACGGCTTTTCTGGTATAGCTTAAAAGCTGCTGTAATTTCATCTGTATTCCTCCTCGGATAATATAGTAATTTCAGTACCGATCTCAGTATATCATATGTTTGGGAATTAAGAGAAGATAATTATAATTCGAAATTGTACCCTGTAATGACCAAAGGTGTTGCAGGCGCCAAAGGAAATAAGAGTACCTAATTGGAAATTAGACCTATGAAAATAGGAAAAGTATGTTATAATATGAGATTATGCGGCATTTGTTGTATTTTTAGAGAAGAGGGATTAGATGGAAAAAGGTAAAAAAGGTTTTTTTAGTGTTGTATTTAGTCGCAGTGCAATTCTGATTTTCCTGTTGCTGATTCAGATTGGAATACTGTTTCTAGGATTTGAATTGTTAAGAGACTATATGTTTTATGCCTATGGAGCTGTAGTTGCCCTGGCACTGGTACTTGTTATTTATATCATAAATAAAAGAGAAAATCCTGCATTTATGATTGCCTGGATTATACCCATTCTGGTAATACCTGTATTTGGAGCATTGTTTTACTTATTTATCGAGTTACAGATTGATACCAAATGGGTAAATTCCAGATTGAAAAGATTGAATATAGAAACAAAAGAACTGACTCCCCAGAATGCAGATGTTCTGGAAAATCTGCGCCGGGAGGATGAGGGCATGGCACATCTTTCCGATTATTTATATCGTGTGGAGAATCTTCCTGTTTACCAGAATACCTCTGCAAAATACTTTCCCCTTGGAGAAGATAAGTTTGCAGAGATGATTGTACAGCTGGAGCGGGCACAGCATTTTATATTTATGGAATATTTTATTGTGGAACGGGGTGTCATGTGGGATACCATCCTGGAGATTCTGGAGCGAAAAGTGAAAGAAGGGGTGGAAGTACGTTTCATGTATGATGGCATGTGCTCCCTTGTTCTGCTTCCTTATAATTACCCCAAGAGAATGCAGGAGCTGGGAATCCAGTGCCGGATGTTTTCTCCGATTAAGCCGGCGTTATCTACAATCCAGAATAACCGGGACCACCGAAAAATCCTGGTGATTGACGGATATCTTGCATTTACCGGAGGAATTAATCTGGCAGATGAATATATCAATCAAAAAGAACGCTTCGGACATTGGAAGGACACATCCATCATGATTCAGGGTGAGGCAGTAAAAAGTTTTACGCTGCTGTTTCTGAAGATGTGGAACGTGGACAAGCGCCACAGTGAAGAAGACTACAGAAAATATGTGGATGTGCCCCAGCTGAAGATACCGGCACCGGGGGATGGGTTTGTAATCCCTTATGGAGACAGCCCGGTAGATAAGGAGCAGGTTGGGGAACTGGTATATATGGATATCCTGTTTACGGCGAAAAAATATGTACATATCATGACGCCGTATCTGATTCTGGATCAGGAATTAAAAGTTGCATTGACCTATGCTGCAAAAAGAGGTGTGGAAGTCATTATTATGATGCCTCATATTCCGGATAAATGGTATGCCTTTGTACTGGCTAAAACCTATTACGATGAATTGCTGGATGCCGGAGTGCAGATTTATGAATATACCCCGGGATTTGTTCATGCGAAAGTCTTTACATCCGATGACGAAAAAGCGATAGTAGGGACAATCAACCTGGATTTCAGAAGTATGTATCTGCATTTTGAGTGTGCGGCACTGTTATATAAAAATGCGGAAATTGCAAATATTGAAGCGGACTTCCAGGAGACACTGAAAAAGTGCCAGAAAATAACACAGGAAGATTATAAAAAGCTTAATCCGGTGATTAAGCTTATCGGAATGGTACTGCGGTTATTTGCACCGCTTATGTAATGTCTGTGGCACACGTACAAGTGTGCCATAAAATTTTACTTTTACTGGAAGAAAAGAATGTGTTATACTAGTACCAATGAAAACGAGAAAATAAGAAAAGGTGATGAGTATGCCAATTAAAGTACTGGGTGATTTACCAGCAAAAGAGATCCTTGAGCGGGAGAATATATTTGTAATGGATGAGAGCCGTGCTATGCACCAGGATATCCGTCCGATTGAAATTGCGATATTGAACCTCATGCCATTAAAGGAGGAAACCGAGTTGCAGCTTTTGCGTTCCTTATCGAATACGCCGCTGCAGGTTAACATTACCTTCCTGATGGTAACTTCTCATGAATCGAAGAACACTGCGACAAGCCATCTGAATCAGTTTTACATAACCTTTGATGATGTGAAGAAACGAAGCTTTGACGGTATGATTATTACAGGTGCCCCAGTAGAGCAGCTGGAGTTTGAAGAAGTGGATTACTGGGAAGAACTGACCCGGATCATGGAATGGACGAAGACAAATGTTACCTCCACCATTCATTTGTGCTGGGGAGCTCAGGCAGCTATGTATTATCATTACGGAATTCAGAAGAAACCCCTGGACCGCAAGATGTTCGGATTATTCTGGCACAAGGTACTAAACCGCAAGGTTCCTCTGGTAAGGGGCTTTGATGATATGTTCCTGGCACCCCATTCCAGACATACGGAGGTTCCCAGGGAGTCCATCCAGGCATGCGGGGATCTTATGATTCTGGCGGATTCCGATGAAGCAGGGGTATTCCTGGCTATGAGCAAAGATGGCAGGCAAATATTTGTCATGGGACATCCGGAGTACGACCGGGTGACGCTGGATGGAGAGTATAAAAGAGATGTGGGCAAAGGACTGGATATCGATATGCCGCTGAATTATTATCAGGGAAATAATCCGGAAAATAAGCCGGTTCTCATGTGGAGATCCCATGCGAATAACATGTATACAAACTGGTTGAATTATTATGTTTACCAAATGACACCTTATGAGATGGCTGGAACACCTGATTTTAGTAAGAAAAAAGGATGATTTTAAGTTATCTTAAAATCTCTAAATTATGTATCTTCTTATAAATTTTTATAGTTTTTTATGAAATTGGTGTCAAAAATGGTGTACAGATTAAACATTGTTATGTATTTAGTCAAACGATAAATGAATAAGCGAAAATAGCCGTCATGAGATGGCTATTTTTTTGTTTAACTTGATTAAGGCACATCATAACTAAAAGTACGAAGAAAAAAATCTTCGTACTTTTAGTTATAATACCATGGTTATATTAATATTAACTTTTGAAACTTAAAATCTACTGTTTAAGTTTTTTACTTTAGATTCGATCAAATGGATAACGGAGATAAATTCATTATCTGTTTTTCCAGTCGGGTCAGAAAGTCCCCAATCTTCACGATGCTTACAAGGCATAGTCGGGCAGGAAACGTTACATCCCATTGTAACAACGATATCCACTTCTGGAATATCTGATATCATCTTAGGAAATTGTGTTTTATTCATATCTATATCATAAATTTGATTAACAAGCCTTATTGCATCTGGGTTAATATTCTGGGCTATTTCTGTTCCGGCAGAATAACATTCGAATTTATCATTTGCAAAATGTTTGCAAAGTGCTTCTGCTATTTGAGATCGGCATGAGTTATGAACACAAATAAATGCTATTTTTTTCTTCATAATTAATCACCTACATTAATAGAAGATTTTTTCCTTTAATCTCTTCAGCACTCCATTTTATTACTGCAAAATTTCCGTTTGAATGTTTGTCAACTTGATTAATCCATTCAATTTCGTGACTCGATTTTGCCCGCAACATTTCATTAGTGGTATTTGTTGTGTACATTGATGAATTGATCACCCACCACTTTGTTGCTATTTTTGCACGTTTTAAATCTTCTTCTAAACGCATTGCTTCATATACCGGAGTAGTCTCGGCAAGGGTAACTATTATAACTTCTGTTTCATCGGAATTTCTTAAGCGGGGTAATAATTTTTTTACTGATTCTGGAATATCTCCTTGTGTTCGTTTTACCTCACGATGATAACTTTGAGTGGAATCTAACAGAAGCAAGGTATGCCCGGTAGGAGCGGTATCTATTACGACAACTTCATTCTCTGCTTTATCCACAATCTCAGCAAAAGCTCTGAAAACGGCAATTTCCTGGGTACAAGGTGATCGAAGATCTTCTTCTACATAAGCAATATCTTCAGCTGACATGGTCGCTCTCGCTTTTGATAATACCTCTTCCTGATAACGTTTTAATTCAATCTTTTCGTCAATATGGCTCATTGAGATATTTTCATTTTCTTCAATAACAAATTTTAAATGTGCCGCAGGATCAGTCGTTGTTAAATGTACCTTTTTTCCTTTTTGTGCTAATCCCAGGGCAACAGCTGCCGCTATAGAGGTTTTTCCAACACCTCCTTTACCCATAGTAAATATGACCTTTTTATTGCTAAGAAATAAATCTTCAATTACATTAGAGAGATGAGGAATACGATTGGAATGTAATGTTGCGTTACTTACTATATAATTATCTTTTACCAGAAGATTTCGAACATTATTCATTCCGGTAATATTGTAAGCCCTTAATGGTACATAATAACAAGGAATATTACTTATACCAGCTGGTATATTTTTTATGGCTATTTGCTGTTTCTCATATAAACTATTCGATACACTATCATCGTGATCTTTAAGCACACCGTTGACTACAAGTATTTGAGTCTTGACATCCAGTTCAGCTAATTCATTCGCTGCTCTTTCGGCTTCTTTTAAAGGAGCAGCCTCTGGACGTGATATCAGAATTAATGTAGTCATGGATCTGTTGGCTAAGGTTTCAACGGCCTTTTTATAGATATCCTTTCTTTCCTCTAATCCTGACAGCTGACCCAGGCAGGATGCTCCATGTGTACTTTCACTAATAAAATTACTCCAAGCCGACGGTAATTGTAACATTCTTAGCGTATGTCCAGTAGGTGCAGTATCAAAAATAATATGATCGTACTCCTCCTGAGCCTTTTGATCCGTAATGAAGTTTGAAAATTCGTTAAAAGCAGCTATTTCCACTGTACAAGACCCGGAAAGTTGTTCTTCCATGTTGGTTAATACTGCATCTGGCAATTTACCACGATAAGGGGCTATTACGCTTTCCCTATATTCAGATGCAGCTTGCACTGGGTCTAAATTTGCAACAACTAATCCAGGGACTTCTTCAATTGCAACACCTTTATTTGTTAACTTAGTATTAAATACATCTTGAAGATTAGATGCAGGGTCTGTACTCACCAATAACACTTTTTTCCCGTTATCTGCCAATGTGACGGCTGTTGCACAAGCTGTTGATGTTTTACCTACTCCACCTTTTCCCGTATAAAATAAATATTTTGTAAGTGACATTTCCTTTATATCAAATGGTTTCATTAACAACATCCCCCTTTACAGCAGCAACCGGTTGCCGGATTTTTTTCTTCACCTAAAAACGATTCTGGTATATCTAGAAGTTGTGCAATTTCTTTATTTGTTGGATAATTTTTTGTTTTTACAATCTTACCGTCTAAGACTGTCGCCGGAAGTGAATTAATACCATCACTCATAATTAATTTATTAATCTCTAAATTATCAACAAATTCTTGCGGAGCATTTTTTAAGTTATAGCGCTTGATGATAACATCATTCTTTTTTAAGTTATTTAATACCGTAGAAAGCCGCAGCAGTTCTGGATCGATGCTGACTCCGCATAATCCTGTATCACAACACAGTGCTGGTTCGTAAATAATCATAGTTTTCATAAAAATTACCTCTTTCTTTTTATATTTGGTTCATGCTAATAGATAGTTATTTATAATTAATAATGATTTGATGAAACAAGTGGATAGTTTTAAAATTATGATTGAAAAGAGTCTAACTTTCAAACCAACCTTTACTTCTGTTTGCTATTTTGACAAGCAATAACATTACAGGAACCTCAACTAATACACCAACAGTTGTTGCTAAAGCAACAGGAGAGGTCATTCCAAAAATTGCAATCGCAACAGCAACAGATAATTCAAAAAAGTTTGATGCGCCAATCATTCCGGCAGGTGCTCCTACATTGTAAGGCAACTTTAATAATTTACATGCAATATATGCAATGAAAAATATCAAAAAGGTCTGAATAATCAGAGGGATTGCTATTAAGATGATGTGCATCGGATTAGCCAGGATCGTATTACCTTGAAACGAGAAGATAATGATCAATGTTAATAATAAGCCAATCACTGTAGTATTGTTGAATTTCGGTATGAATTTGTTACTGAAATAAGCTTCCCCTTTTTTCTTTATAACCAGAGTCCTGGTCAGCACGCCTGCACATAGTGGAATTACTACAAATAATATAACAGAGAGGATTAATGTGTCCCAGGGAACTGTTACATTACTGACACCTAATAAAAACTTTACGATTGGCACAAAAGCCACCAGTATGATTAAATCATTTGTTGCTACCTGTACAACCGTATATGCAGGATTTCCTTTTGATAAATAACTCCAAACAAAAACCATTGCAGTACATGGAGCCGCACCTAATAATACTGCTCCAGCTAAATAATCTTTGGCTAGGTTAGCAGGAATCAGATTTTTGAAAATCACATAAAAGAAAAGAGTTGCAATACCAAACATAGTAAATGGCTTAATCAACCAGTTTGTAATCCAAGTAACAAATAGTCCTTTGGGATTTTTACCAACGTCCTTGATACTTTTAAAATCAACTTTCATCATCATAGGATATATCATTACCCATATTAAAACTGCCATAGGTATTGAAACATTGGCATATTCGAATTTTCCTAAAAATTCAGGTATAGCAGGTATAAATTGACTAATTAAGATGCCAATCGCCATACAGATAATGACCCATACGGTAAGGTATTTCTCAAAAAAACCAATACCCTCAACTTTTTCTTTGCTCATAATCGTATCACTCCTTAATGTGGTATATTAATGTGGCAACAATCACCCTTGTTTATACAGTTATTTTTTTGACTCCTTTCTATATCTATATATTTAAATGTGTCGATATGAAGAGGCTAGATAAAGGCTGTATTAACAGCCTTATTTACAAATGTTGCAGTTATTCGTATGATCCTTACAAGCTTTTTCCGAACTAAAAAAAGACAAATATTGGTTCGCTTTTAACATTCCTTCATGACTAATGGAATAATGCATCCATTTTCCATCTTTTCGTCCTTTGACTATTTCTGCATCTACTAAAATCTTCATATGATGTGATAAAGTGGATTGACTAATTTGCATCTTTTCCAAAAGATCGCATGCGCAATGTTCACCATCTCTCAATATATCCAGTATACAAATACGATTTTCATCACAAAACGCTTTATAGGTTCTTGCTATATCTTTATAATTAATGTCCATTCAATTCACCTCACATTCATGCTTATCGATATGATAAGAGTAACACTTATATCGATAAATGTCAATATGTTTTTTGCTTACTTAAAAGGAACTAGTTCTGATATTACTAATATTAAGTATTTCGAAATTATTAAGTAAATGTATGAAAAAAAATATAAATAAAAAATAAATATATGCAGCTAAAATCTTGATTTTACTGGGAATTTTAGATTGAACGAAGTAAACGCATCATCTTGAGGTTGACAAAAAGTGTAAGTGTGATATAATGAAAACGTAATAAATTTAACAATTATGTAACAATTTGATACAGCTATATGGAGGTAGAAATTTCATGAAGAAAAGAATGATGATGATTGCAGCATGTCTGATGGTAGGGTCTATTACGTTTTCAAGTCTGGGACTGGTTTCAAAAGCACAGACAATTGAGGTTCCGTTGGCTGGTATACAGGCGAGTATAAGCGGAAGCCAGGATTCGGCACAGGGATCTTCTGACAATCAGGATGGGACAGACAGCAGCAGTGCAGCCCAGACTTCCAATCCGTATGACAATCTGGCAATTGCACAAATTAATGATGATGCTTATGTTAATATACGAAATAAACCGAACACAGATGATGGAGAAGTACTTGGAAAACTCTATGATAATTCTGCAGCAGAGATTCTGGGAGAAGAAGACGGATGGTATCATATCCGTTCCGGTTCTGTAGAAGGCTATGTGAAAAAAGATTACTTTGTCACCGGTTCTGAAGCAGAGGCACTGGCAGAACAGGTAGGCAGAAAGGTTGCTACCGTTAACACCACTACCTTAATGGTCAGGTCAGGAGCCGGAACAGATCAGGAAATTGTCGGCATGGTCGGTGATTCGGAGAAACTCCGTGTACTGGATGATCAGGGAGACTGGGTAAGAGTCAGAGTGGATTCAGATATGGAAGGCTATGTGTCAAAAGAGTATGTGGACTGCACCATGCAATTCAAAGAAGCAGAATCCCTTGAGGAAGAAAGACAGCGTCTTGCAGCGGAAGAAGCAGCTTATAAGGCAGCTCTAGAAGAAGCACGTAAGGCAGATGAAGCGGCAGCTAATACACAGGGATCATCCCAGGGACAGACAAACGGAACTACGGATGTACCGCAGACGGAAACTCCTGAGACCAATGCTCCGCAGACCAATGTGCCGGAAACAGAGACGCCTGTAACCAATGCGCCTGAGACGACCGCGCCGGAAACAGAAGCACCTTGGACAGAGGCACCTGAGACAGAAGCCCCGGAAACGGAAACCGAGACTACCTGGACAGAAGCCCCAGAGACCAATGCCCCGGAAACCAATGCTCCGGAGACAAACGCACCAGAGACCAATGCTCCTGAGACAGAAACCACCTGGACAGAGACACCAGAGACCAATGCCCCGGAAACAGAGGCTCCGGCAACAGAAACTCCGGAGACAGAACCGCCTCAGACAGAAGCTCCGGGCAATCAGGATCCATCCGGCGGCAGCGGACAGGGATCTTCCACTTCCGGAACAAGACAGAGCATTGTAAGTTTTGCACTTCAATTTGAAGGGAATCCTTATGTATGGGGAGGTACCAGCCTTACAAATGGAGCCGACTGTTCCGGATTTACACAGTCCATTATGGCAAACTTTGGTATCAGTATTCCGCGTGTGGCTTCAGATCAGGCATATGGAGGAAGAAGTGTTGATGTTGGAAGCGTACAGCCAGGAGATTTACTGTTCTATTTAGATGACAGCGGATCTATCGGACATGTAGCCCTGTACATAGGCAACAACCAGGTTATTCATGCCAGTACGCCGGAAACAGGAATTATTATATCTGATATCAGCTACAGACAGGCATACAGTGCAGCAAGTTATATTGACTAGTGCCTCCCGGCATAAATACGTCGATATATAGTATCTGATATCTGCGCCGGGCGGCACTAGTAACAAATCAAAAATATAAAAAGCAGATGCTTCCGGGCATCTGTTTTTTTATTGTAGAAATTTCCACTGATTTCTTAATTTCTATCTATTGCAGAAAATCCATAAAATGGATAAGCTATATAGGAATTATGTATGTTACCAATACTTCACATAAGCATAAGTTAAAAAAGAAAGGACAGTGGATATGAATAACAGATTATATTTCAGAAATGACGGGACTTTTAAGGTAATGCAGTTTACGGATATCCATTATACCAATGATGATGCCGACGATGCAAGAACGACGGAAATGATGGGCAGGCTGATTGCCATGGAACGCCCGGATTTAATAATTACTACCGGAGATACGGTATACGGAGAACAAAACCTTAAGTATCTTCCAAAGGCACTGGCGCCATTTATCCAGTCCGGAATACCATGGACTTTTGTTTTTGGAAATCACGACGTGGAATTTAACAGCAGCCATGAAGAACTGTTTGAAGAAGTGAGAAAACTGCCGGGCTGTCTGGCATACGATGGCGGGAACGGGATTGAAGGAACCGGAAATCATATGCTTGAGGTCTGCAGCAAAGAAGAAAGGCTGCGCTGGCTGATCTGCGGTCTGGATTCCGGAGATTATAACCCAATGCCCCAGGTTGGGGATTATGCTTATCTGGGGAAAAAACAAATAAGCTGGTACCAGGAAATGATGAAAGAGTATGAACAAAAGAATCCGGGCGAAGCATTTTCGGCACTCACTTTTTTACATATGGCAATACCCGAGTTTCATGAATTATGGGATATGGAAGTCTGCTATGGAGAGAAAAATGAGGGCATTGGCTGCCCGCGTATCAATTCTGGATTTTTTACGGCAATGCTGGAGGAAGGGCATACCAGGGGGCTGTTTGCAGGGCATGACCATGCTAACGACTTCTGGGGAAAGATGTACGGCATTGTTCTTGGCTACGGAAGGGCAAGCGGCTACGGAGGCTATGGGAAAGAGGGGCTGCAAAGAGGGGCAAGAATCTTTATTCTTCGGGAAGATGATCTTGATGGATTTGAAACCTACGTATGCCAGGAAGACGAAAGCGTTGTAAAAAATCCGCCTCAGCACAAACCGGAAAGGGTGAGGGATGAAGGATGATAAAACTGGCCGCATTTAATATAAGATGTGATTACAATCAGGATGGCATAAATTGTTTTTCCGCCAGAAAGCCGTTTATTTTAAAGAAAATAGCCCAGGAGCAGCCCCATGTAATCTGTTTTCAGGAGGTATTGCCCCATGTCGCCGTCTGGTTAAAAGAAAACCTGACAGAGTATTACCTGATTGGGTGCGGGCGAAGCAGCACTTTGGAAGATGAACAGACCACCATCGCGTACCAGAAAGGAAAGTATAATCTGATCTCCATGGAAACTTTCTGGCTTTCCAAGACACCGTCACAGCCTGGAAGCCGCTATCCCCAGCAGAGCATCTGCCCCCGGGCATGTACAGAGGCGGTGCTTCAGAATCTCCAGACAAGAGAGCTGTTCCGGATTATAAATGTTCATCTGGACCATGAAGGAACCCTGGCACGGACACTGGGACTGCGCCAGATCTTACAGAAGTTAAGGGAGGAGAAAGGCTTTCCCGATATTCCTGTTATTCTGGCGGGAGATTTTAATGCCTTTCCGGATTCCCAGGAGATGCAGACCATGAAAGAATATCCGGGACTCCGGGATATGGCAGCACTGGCAGGAGGGACCTTCCATGATTATGGGAAGCTAGCCCAGCCTGAAAAAATTGACTATATCTTTGCAGAAGATAAGCTTTGCAGCTGCGGGATAGAAAAATGGACGGACTGTCATGACGGAGTTTACCTGTCGGATCATTATCCGCTGTGTGTAGAAATGTACACTAAATAAAAATGTTTTGTCCATTGTGGGAAATACAGGAAATTATTTATAATAACTTTATCAAATAAAAGGAGGAGGAACAAATGCAAACTGCTGCTGTAAGAAAGTCCAAAAAGCAAAAGCCAGTCAGGCAAAGGCTGGTCAAGGCACCGCTTGGAAAGCGGCTGATGAGATTCTGGCCCCTGTACCTGATGCTGCTGCCATGTATCATTTATTACATATTAATCTGCTACGTTCCAATGGCAGGGAGTGTTCTGGCTTTCAAGGATTATTCGTTTCGAAAAGGAATCTGGGGCAGCCCTTGGGTAGGGTTCCGCTACTTTGAATCCTTTTTCAAGAGCTATGACTGTTTCAGGCTGATCCGCAATACCCTGAGTGTTGGTGCGATTAAGTGCATTCTGGAGTTTCCATTTGCAATCATTCTTGCACTTCTGCTCAATGAAATCCGCAGTCTGAAATTTAAAAAGGTTACCCAGACCATCACCTATCTGCCCCATTTCTTATCATCGGTTATTATCGTAACCATGCTGCAGAGAATACTGGCACCTAATACCGGAGTATTAAATCAGATAATCTCACAGATGGGCGGAGATGGAAGCACCTTTTTCCTAATGGAGGCAAAGTATTTCTTTAAGATCTTATTTTCCATGGACTTGTGGAGGAATATCGGATGGGATTCCATTATCTATCTGGCGGCAATCAGCAGTGTGGATCTTGCATTGTATGAGGCGGCAGAGATGGATGGCTGTTCCAAGCTTAAGAAAATGTGGCACATTACACTGCCAAGTATCCGGGGAACCATCGGATTGCTGTTTATCATGGGAATCGGAGGACTTCTTTCCTCGGGATTTGAACAGATTTATCTGTTAAGAACACCTGGAAATATGGCGCTGGCAGACACTCTTGATACCTATGTAGTACGTGTGGGATTACAGGGCGGACAGTTTGGTTATGCCACGGCAATTGGACTGATACAGGGGATCGTGGGACTGGTAATGGTTATTATCTGTAATCGGATCTGTAAAAAGACCACGGAAGTGGGACTATGGTAACGGGAGTTAATAAAAAGCTTTCAAAAGGAGGATTTGTTGATATGAAAAGGAAACTGGCAACAAAAATACTGGCGGTAATGATGGCAGGAACCATGGCAGCAGGGCTGCTGGCAGGCTGCGCAAAAGAAACCACAAAGAATGCAGAAACAAAAACGGCGGATTCCAAAGAAGAAACTGCTGCTGACAAACCGGATACATGGATTGCAGACCGGACGATTAATGTACAGGTATATGTGGATGATATCGGATATACATTACCGGAAGATATTAACAATACGCCGGTAATGCAGGAACTTACCAAAAGAACCGGTATTAAATTAAATATACAGTATACCCCCGGTGACAGCGATGCAAAAGTCCTGGCTTCCCAGCTGGCGGCAGGCACCATTCCGGATGTAATTGTTACGTATTTAAATGACTCCACCAGACCGGAATTTCCGCTGCTGTTAAAAGCAGCAAAAGAAGGTATGTTTGCAGATGTATCCGAGTATATGAAAAACTCCAAAGTATATTCCAAATATTATGAAGATGATTATCTTCCCCATGATTCTAAGAAAAACATTGTATTCCGTGATGATTTCAATGGCGCCGTATATTTAATGCATCTTGGAATCGATGAAATTGACCGTTCCCTGGAGTACATTCCGGAAAATGAATATCTGGGAGGACCTTATATCCAGAAAAAAATTGCAGATGAGTTAAAAATTGATCCAAGGGAAATCCGCACTCCGGAACAGTTTTATGATCTGCTTGTAAAAATTAAACAGGGTGGATTCAAAGATGATAACGGCAACGATGTATGGCCTCTGGGACCCAAGTTCTGGGGCGGTTCAGTAGATGCATTGAAATTTGATATTGCAGGTCTGGACTGGGGCGTAAGCGATGGCTATAACCTGGACGAAAATGGAAATGTCATGCATGAAGCAGAAACAGATCATGTATATGATAAAATCAATTACGTGAGAAAATTATTAAACGAAGGACTGATGAATCCGGAATTCTTCACCATGGACAGTACCCGTGCAGAAGAAGTATCCAAGACACATAATTCCGCAATTATTGGAGACGTCCATAACTATCAGGAAATTATCTACGGATCTGATGACTGGGTACCCCTTGGACCGTTAAATGACATCCAGGGTGATAACAAGAAAGTAACCCATGGAAAGACCGCAAATGGTGCATGGGCGATATCTGCAGATGCTGAAAATCCGGAAGAAATCTTTAAGTTCTTTGACTACCTGTCTACAAAAGAAGGAACACTCCTCTGCCAGTACGGTGTGGAAGGCGTATCCTACAATATGGAAGACGGCAAACCAAAGCTGACAGATGAAGTGGCACAAAAGTTAAACGAAGGTGATACCGACTGGCTGGTAAATCATGTGGGAGCTGGAATGGGCGGAAGCGGACTGGAATTTTTTGATTTTGTATTAACCAATTTGAATCCTATGGATAACTTCGGAGAGAGCCGTCCTGGCGCATCTTCCAGTACAACCTTTGAGCGTTCGGTGGAAGTGGCAAAGGAATACCCCAGAGTGAAGAAATTGATTGAAGGTCTTGATGCCACGGCATATCTGTCCGCAGAAGGAATGGAAGACGTAAAAGCGCAGATGGATCTGTTAAACTATAAAGAAGTATTAACCCAGGCATTCTTTGCAAAGGATGATGCAGAGGTGAAATCTATCGTTGAATCCTTCCGTGCACAGTTAAAGTCGGCTGGAAACGACAAGTTTAAGGATTATCTGAAGAAGATGTACGAAGAAGATAAAACAGCAATTAATTTTTACAACTAAATTTAAGGACTACTAGTGCCGGGTGGCACAAGGAAGTATTAGAGCGTGTTTGAAAATGCAGAATGCAATTTAGAACACGCTCTGGAAAGGAATTGCATGGGCAGAGAAAACAAACAAACTATAAAGGTGGCAAAGAAAATCAAGAAAAACCCAATGGACCGGTTTATACAGGCAATCATCTACCTGATCATTATTATCATATGCCTGTTGATCGTGCTTCCGTGCCTGAACGTAGTGGCATTGTCATTAAATGACGGAACCGATGCAGCCAAAGGAGGCGTGTATTTCTGGCCCAGACTATTTACCCTGGACAATTACAAAGAAGTATTTGCAGACGGAAGTATCATGAAAGCATATGTAATTACCATTGCAAGAACGTTTATCGGTACAGCAGCCAGCCTGGCGGTTACTTCCCTGGCTGCCTTTTCCCTAAGGGAAAAGATGCTGCCCGGAAATAAGGTAATTACCATGCTGATTACATTTACCATGCTCTTTGGAGGTGGTATGATCCCCACGTATATCCAATACAACAACCTTCATCTGCTGGATTCATTTTGGGTGTATGTGGTACCGGGACTGGTGAGCGTTACCTATCTGTTAATGATGCGTACCTTTTTTGAATCCATACCGGAGAGCCTGGAGGAGTCAGCAAAGCTGGACGGCTGTGGATTTTTCGGAATCTATGGAAGAATTATGCTTCCCTTAAGTAAACCTGTAATCGCCGTAGTTGGGTTGTACACAGCCGTAAACCACTGGAATGACTGGTTTGCAGGAGCGTTCTATATGAAGTCCAGCGCAATGTGGCCGGTTCAGACTGTACTGCAGCAGATGCTGGCCAGAGCGATGGCTGCGCAAAAGGAGATCACATCCGTTTCTCAGGCATTGGCGCAAAATGCCAATACCGTCACTTCAGATTCCCTGAAGATGGCAGCGGTAGTAGTGACTACACTGCCAATTCTGTGTATCTATCCATTTGCACAGAAATATTTCGCTAAAGGTGCTATGATCGGTGCGGTGAAGGGCTAGAGTGTGTTTGAAAATTCATTCCCGTCATCTGCACGCCCCACTTTGCGGTATATTTTCCCCGAATTCAGGTTACGTAGCCCGCTACGCGCCCTTCATCCGGGACAAATCTCCCACAAAGTGTGACGCACAGCTGCCAGAAAGCAATTTTAAAACACGCTCTAGAGCCTGTTAGCATTAAATAGTTTTTAAATTCGGTAACAGCCGGGAGGTAAATATGCCATTTGATTTTCATAACAAAGACAGAATAAAGAATTTATTGGAAGAGCTGGAAGAACTGCGTTACCACAGCTTGCAGGAAATACCGGAATTTCTCTGGTACGAAGACGACAAAAAGACAGGAAACAGAATACCTGTGGGAGATCCGCAAAGAGTAGGAAAAGGATTTCGCTGGAAAGGCTGGGACCGCTATAACTGGCTGTGTACCAACATCACTATACCAGAATCCATAAGGGATGAAGAAGTAGTTGGTCTCTTTGACTTCGGGGCACGTGCCGGAACGGGAAATAACAGCCATTTTGAAAGCCTGCTGTATTTAAATGGGGAACCTTACCAGGGAGTGGATGGAAACCACAGAGAAGTCTTTTTAAAGCCTGGGAAAAACGGAATCAGCCTGTCGCTGAATTTCCGTGTATGGTCCGGGCTGAACGGCGGCGGCAGGCCACAGGAAATGGCGATGGAAATAAGGCGTGCGCAGTTTGGGGTACTGGATCATACGACAGACGAGTTTTATTATCTGGCAAGAACTGCCCTGGAGGCTTACGAGCTTCTGGACGATAATCATGCATATAAAGAGTGGATTTTAAATACACTGGTGAAAGCCTTTGGCTATGTAGATTATACCGAGCCAGGCAGCAGTGAATTCTATGAGAGTGTCAAACAGGCTTATGCATATTTAAATGGACAGATGGATGGACGGGGAAAACCGGAAGTAGAGGTGACGCTGCTTGGACACACCCACATTGATGCCGCGTGGCTTTGGCGGCTGTGTCATACCAGAGAAAAGGCTGCACGTTCCTTTTCCAGCGTCAACCGTTTAATGGAAGAATACGGACAGTATACTTTTCTGCAGTCACAGGCACAGCTTTACGAGTTTATCAAAGAAGACTATCCCGACATCTATGAGAAGATCAAAGAAAGGGCTGCCCAGGGAAGATGGGAACCCTCCGGATCCATGTGGGTGGAATGTGACTGTAACCTGGTTTCGGGAGAATCCATAATCCGCCAGATTCTGATGGGAAAGAATTTCTTTCTGCAGGAATTCGGATATGAAAATGATTTCCTGTGGCTTCCCGATGTGTTCGGCTATTCCTGGGCACTGCCCCAGATTTTGAAAAAATCTGGTGTGGATACCTTTATGACTACAAAGATCAGCTGGAATGATACTAATAAGCTCCCCTATGATACCTTTTTATGGAGAGGGATAGATGGAACGGAGGTAACCACTCATTTCATTACCACCACGGACCAGGGAGATTCTTATTATACATATAACGGCGATACCAGGCCGTATGCCGTGAAAGGCGTCTGGGATAATTACAGCAATAAGGATTTGAACAGAGATCTTTTGATCGCTTATGGATACGGTGATGGCGGGGGAGGACCCAATCGTGATATGCTGATGACCATGGGACAGCTGAATAAGGTACCGGGCATTCCCAAAGTCAAAACGGAAACAGCCCGAAGTTATTTTAAACGGCTGAACACAACCCTTGCGGAAAATCCCATGCATGGTTTTTTGCCTGTCTGGGACGGGGAACTGTATCTGGAGTTTCACCGGGGTACCTATACTTCCCAGGCATATAATAAAAAAATGAACAGGAGCATGGAGTATTTATTAAGGGATGTAGAACTGCTATGTGTTCTGGCACATAACATATCCGGTCTGCCCTACCCCCGGGAAGAGATTAAAAAGGCATGGAAGATCGTGCTGTGCCACCAATTTCATGATATCCTTCCGGGCTCCTCCATCAAAGAAGTATACGAAGACAGCCATTCCGAATACGAACGTGCCAAAGAGCTGCTTATGAGGATAGATGAAAAACTTTGCAAAGCGCTATATCAGCCGGAAAAAGGTGTCTATACGGTCTTTAATAATGCAAACTGGAAGCGGAGTACCTATGTTCGGATAACGGAAACGAAGGAAACAGATGTGTTTACCGGTGCCAACGGAGAAAGGCTGGATTCCAGATGGGATGATGGAAGCAGTGAAGTGTATTTACCGGATATAGAGGCATTTTCCTTTGCGGTTATTACGAAAAAAGAGGGAACAGACGTCTCCGGACGGGAAGCAGAGAATTTTAGAGCAGATACACCCTTTTATACGGTCTCCTGGAACCAGCAGGGACAGCTAACTGGCATCTATGATAAGGAAGCAGAAAGAGAGGTGCTCCCGGCAGGAAAATGCGGCAACGTACTCCAGGTTTTTGAAGATAAGCCAAGATGCTTTGATGCATGGGAGTTAGAACCCACCATTGATTTAAAGAAAGAAGAGATCACAAACTGCATCAGTATTCAGGCAGAAGAGCACCCGGCAGGAATTTATGTTACATTTATCTGGAAATATCATAAATCCAGGATCAGCCAGACTATGTGTCTCTACCGGAATAAAAAAAGAATTGATTTCCGTACCGCAATCGACTGGGAAGAACGCCAAAAGCTTCTGAAAACGGCATTTCCAGTGGATATCAGGGCGGTGGATGCCAGATTCGATATACAGGAAGGCAATATGAGAAGGCCCATTACCCGCAATACGCCCTGGGAATATGCCAAATTTGAAGTAGTTGCACACAAGTGGGTGGATCTGTGGGAAACCGGATATGGAATGGCGGTCTTAAATGACTGTAAATATGGCCATGACATCAAAGAAGACACCATACGCCTGACTCTCTTAAAATCGGCGGTAGATCCGGACTACACGGCTGATCTGGGACATCATGAGTTCACGTATTCGATTCTGCCCCACCATCTGGAATGGTATCAGGCAGAAATAGAGGAGGAAGCATTTGATCTGAATAACCCGCTGGCTGGCAGGTCCGGGAAACCGGTGCTGGAAGATCGTTTTCTTACTTTTGATGGAGATAACATCGTTGTGGATGCGGTGAAAAAAGCGGAGAACAGCGAAGCCATAGTGGTTCGTTTTCATGAATTTAAAGGGGCCAGAGCAGTCATCAAAATGCGGTGTGCATTTAACATCAGGCAGTGGTGTGAATGCAGTCTGATGGAAATACCGGAGGGCACATTCCGGGATGAACCGGTAGAAATCTTTATCAAACCATATGAGATTAAAACCATAATGATAAATTTCTAAGAGGAAGAAACAGCCGCCAAATGGCACGCTAAAGTGCGTCCGTTTGGCTCCCTGCCCGGGGAATCAATGACGGCTGAACAATATCTGCGGGAGGAAAATAAATGAAGTTTTTTATAAAGTCCGGCTTGGAATCTCTGGGAGCAGAAGACCAGCTGATTCTTATGGGAAAGTACGGGGAGGAGTCAAATTTCTCCAACATATACAGCATGATAGAAAACAGACAGTTCACCAGGTGGGATATTCAGGAGCAAAAAGAATATCCTTTTTGCCATTTACAGAAAAAGTGCCGGGAGCTGGGAAAACATGCTGCGGGCAGCATCTGTATTTATCTGGATGGACTGTGTGCAGATGAAGAAAGTGCAGCAGAACTCATTCCCATCATGGTGAAGGCAATTGTAAAAGGCGGATATTCTTTTGCAAAAGAAGGGTTAAAAAAGATTGGAAATAATAGTATATTTATAAACAGGGAATTATTTTCTAAATATCCCAAGAGCCAGTATACCTTTATCACAAAATTTGCTTTAAGTAAAATCCTGGAGGATGCCGAACTGGATGCCAGGTGCATCGGTCATGCCAGAAGTCTGGGCAACCTACCCGGAAATTATTTCGGAATCCGGGAGATGGAAGCATATGTCAGGGAACTGGCGGACTATTATCAGGTAACAGCAGATGTACTTGATGACAGGGCATTAAGTGAACTGGGATGCCAGGGAATCCTGTCAGTGAATCAGGGGAGCAGCAAAGGCGCCAGGCTTTTTGTTCTTCACTATGATGGAGGTGGGTCCGGAGGTCTTACGGCACTGGCAGGCAAGGCAGTTATGTTTGACAGCGGCGGCTATCATTTGAAATCCATGAGTGACATGGAAGGGATGCAGTATGATATGTGCGGCGGTGCGAATATATTGTCGGCATTTGAAATGGCAGTGCGAAAGAAGAGTGAACAGAGGATCTGCGCCATTATACCCTGTGTGGAAAATGTAATCAGCCCGGATGCCTGCAAAATGGGAGATGTCATCACAACACTGTCAGGCAGAACGGTGGAGATCTATAATACCGATGCGGAAGGGCGGCTGATTCTCTGTGATGCGTTAACTTATGCGGCAAAATTAGGAGCAGAGCGTATCATAGATCTGGCAACCCTTACCTATTCCTGCCAGAACGCCCTTGGAAATGAGATAGCAGGGATCTTTTCCAACAGTGATGAATTCTATGGAGAGTTTAGCAGGACCGGGCAAAACTGCGGGGAAAAATTCTGGAGGTTGCCTTTAGATGGGTGTTTCCATGAGAAAATAAAAGATTCCCTAACGGCGGATCTCATTAATTATGCCCCCGGGTCAGGCGGCGGTGCCAGTATAGCGGCATCTTTTCTGGAAGAATTTATAGAGGAAGGAATCCAGTGGATTCATCTGGATGTGGTAGGTCCCGCTGTGAATAAGCAGGAAACAGATGACTTGAGCAAAGGTGCCACCGGAGTTTTTGCAGATACCATAGCTGCCCTGCTGGAGAGAAAAGGAGTGACAGACAGATGACAGATTATTACTTTGATACAGACATGAAAAAAGAAGTCCTGGAGAATTATCTTTCCAGGGCAGTTACGGCTGCAGGATTATTGGAAAGCAGTACCCTGGAGGATGATTTGAGAGCCATCGGGGAGCTGGGGGTGAAATTCCTGGGGAGAGCCTCCGGGGTCTGGTATATGTCCATGGACGAGGAAGAACATTTTGAAAAAAGCAGGGAACTGGCGGAAAAAGTTCATGCAGTAGATGAAGACATTATCCTCCAGTCCTGTATATTTGAGATCATCGTTGAAAAAATAAATGAGATTCCCATTCCGGAATATGTCTTTGAAGCATTTGGCGTAAAGCCGGAAAAAAGAAACTTTTGTCTGGAAAAGGCGTTGTTTCCCCAGAAGCCTCCGGGTTTTATACATACAAGCGATGAAAAAGAAAAAAATGGAGGGATTCCGGATCTGAACCGTCTGGAGGCCAGGCTGTGGTTCTATTACAGAGCCAGCCGCTATATTGACTGTGGTTATGAAGCCCTCCATATGGGGCAGGTTCATCTGTATACAGCCAATGACAGGGGATTTCGGAAAACAGAAGAGTTGTTTTTTCTGATCCGGGACTATGGGAAAAAGCACGCACGCCGCCACAAAGTACTTCTGGATGCCCACACACACGGTATCAATATCCGGGGCAGACTGCTGTTTGATTATCATGCCATGCCATTTACGGGAGTGCCCCTGCTTGAGCATCCGGGTCATAAACAGGTGCTGGTAAGAGAAGGGTTCAGTGAAGGGGGTAGCAATCCCAACGGGTGGAGTGCTCAGGCAATGCCTTATCTGATGGAATATGACAACTGGGGAGGAAAAGTAATAGACCGCTTTGATGCTTATACCAGAGAAGAACTGGCGAAGAAAGACTGGTGGGGATATGATCAGATCGGATGGTTTGCCAACCAGGATGAAGAGACAAGGAACCACTTTCTGGAGTACACCTACTATTGGACAGAAGTCCAGAATCCAAATGCCTATTTTGAAGTTCCCTTTCGCAGAATGCTCAGTGATGCGGCCCTTGTGGCAAAGCGGGAAGATGGAACAACAGGAATACAGGAGTTTTACCAGATTAATGATAAAAGCAAAGGCTGCCCTATGGGATTTTCCCAGGAAGGTACGCTTCGCAGACTTTGGAGCATGAATCATATGCTGCGGCAAAAAGCAGCCAACCCGGGGAATCTGATGGATTATGGCGCAAGGGAGGAATACGACGAAGAAACCGGCGTGAAGCTTCCGGAAAAAGTAGTGGTATATGGCAGCTTTCAGCCATTTGTGGGAGCGGTAAAGAATGATTCCAACAGCGAGGTGACCCGCATGTACTATCTGGGCGGTGGCGTGTATGCCCTCACAGTGGTCATTCCCTATGCGGGTACCTACGATTATGCAGTCTCCACTTACGGAACACTGTCTGCAACATACTGTTACGACTGCTTTCCAAGAAGCGGTTCTTCCAATAAGGCGAGTCTGGTAACGGAGCGGGATAATACCGTTGTAAGATTTACGTACCGGTTTTCTGATCATAGAGTTAGTGCGGAAATTGTGGAGGTGGAAACCAATAGAGTAGTAGAAGTGTATCTGAATAATCATGTGATCTAACTTTAATGAAAGGACAGAAAAATGGTCAAATACGAATTCAAAATAATAAGTTCTCTGAATAAAGTCTTTCCGGGAGCAGAACCGGAAGACGATTTAAGGGGCATAAGGTTATCCGGATTTTGGGGAGAAACTATTTCCCTGCAATGTGCATACCGGGCGGAGTCTTTGTATACCGGGTATGGAAGGATAGCGCTACATGGAAGTTTAAAAGATGCGGTGCAGATAAGGGAAGTGAAGCTAATGCCATCTGTTTTGCCCTGCAACGGGGAAGGAGATGAACATTATCTCTCCAAAGAGCCTGGTCTTTATCCTGATTTATTAAGCAATATTTCTCTGGAGAGGATAACATATGTTCCCCGTCAATGGCACGCTTTGTGGATTGATCTGGAAGCAAAAGAGGGAATGGAAGGAAAGCAGGATCTCATATTGCAGTTTTACGATGAAGAAGATTTACTGGTGGGTGAAGCACGGACAGAAATCTGTATTTACCCCATACATCTGACCCCTCAGACCTGTTTTCATACAGAATGGTTCCACTGTGACTGCCTTGCGGACTATTACCGGGTAGAGCCCTGGTCTGCCCGCCACTGGGAGATTATGAAAAACTTTATCACACTGTATAGTAAACGAGGCATAAATATGATTTTAGCTCCGGCATTCACACCACCTCTTGATACTGCCGTAGGAGAAGAACGGACTACGATACAGCTGGTAGATGTAAGGATTGTGGGCGGAAAATATATGTTTTCCTTTGATAAGCTGTACACCTTTTTTCAGATGTGCATGGAATGTGGTGTGAAATATTTTGAAATCGCCCATCTTTTTACCCAGTGGGGGGCTAAAAGCGCACCCAAGGTGATGGCTGAAAAGGACGGTGCCCTGGTGCGGATATTTGGCTGGGAGACCGACAGCCAAAGTCTTGCATACCAGGAATTTCTGGGACAGTTTCTGGATGCCCTGGTGCTCAGACTGGATGAGTGGAAGTTAAGGGGCAGGGTATTTTTCCATTTATCGGATGAGCCGGAGGAAAAAGATCTGGAGATGTACCGGAAAGTCAGAGAATCTGTATCCGCCCATTTAAAGGGATACCCCATTATGGACGCAGTGTCCAGATATGCCTTCTATGAGAACGGTGTTGTGGATAAGCCGGTTCCGGCAGTTGACCATCTGGAGCCTTTTTTAGAACATCAGGTTCCGGGACTTTGGACCTACTATTGCGGTGCTCAGGGAAAAGATGTTACAAACCGATTTTTTGCCATGCCTTCCGGCAGAACGCGGATTCTGGGAGTGCAGATGTACCAGTACCGGCTGGAGGGATTTTTGCACTGGGGATTTAATTTCTACAATTCCCAGTATTCCCTGTACCATATTAACCCATATCAGGTCACGGACGCTGGAGCGGCATTTCCATCCGGCGATGCCTTCCTGGTATATCCGGGAGCAGACGGCTGTCCGGAAGAATCCCTCCGCCTCATGGTATTATCGGAGGCTATGCAGGATATCCGGGCATTCCAGATGCTGGAAGAACTCACATCCAGGGAATACGTAATGGATTTGATCAGACAGACAGCTGAAGAACCCGTAACACTGGTTTCTTATCCCGACAACAGTCAGTTTTTTCAGAAACTCAGGGAAATTGTAAACAAAGAGATTGCTGACAGGAGAATTTCTTACAGGAACAGTTAAATGATGTGAATAGAAGGTACCAAAAGGACGGACAGATGAAAAGTAAAAAAATTTATAGTTACTCCATATTTAAGCAGCTGGTTTCCTTTACTATTGTGATTAGCGTTGTGCCCATCATCCTGATCAGCGGTTTTCTGTTTCAGAAAATAGAACGGCTGATAGTAGGAGATCTGGTTAATTCTCATGAACAAATAACAGCTCAGTATATGAAAAATATCGAAGAAAAAATGCTGCAATACCAGAACAGCCTGGAGTTTATCGCCAATAACACGATTATACTGGACACACTCACAAATTCATCAGGCAAAAGCAGTCCTTACATGAAAGGCCGGGATATCAGCACAGAGGTGACAAAATCTCTGCTGCTGGACCGTCCCAGTGAGATAAGAAACTGTATGATCTATTCCAAAATCGGTGAAAACCCCGTGTATGGCAGCAGAGCTACTATGATGGAAGAAGCAAAAAAGGAAACCTGGTACCGCAATAAAAAAGCGCTGAATGAGGGGTGGTTTACATACATTTCCGCCGGAAAAGGCCAGACCATTTTATCCATTTTGCGTGAAATAGAAAAGATTGACCTGCTTAATTATACAAAAAAAGATATTGGTATTATTAAGCTTGACATATATATGGAACGTCTTTTCTCCCCGGGGAAAAACTGGGATAATGAAAAAAGTAATTTTGATGTGATTGTCTATGGTGCAGACGGGCAGGACCTCTACGATTCCGACCCGGATAAAAGGGAAGTTCTCACGGAGTTTTTACAGCGCCAGTCCGATGGGGAAGATTATCATAACGGTAAAATCCATACGATATCGGACTATGTGGTTGCCGGTACTGCCCTGGAAGAGTATGGGATGAATATACTGTTCTTATTTACAAACAGCGAACTTATGGAGAAAAAAGGAGAGATACAGCTTCTGGTAATCCCCCTTCTGCTGTTGGTTATCCTGGCAATATTGTTTTTTTCTTATTTGTTTACCTATCGTTTTTCAGCCCGGGTCGGTGCACTGGTACAGAAGATTAAGGTTGCGGAAACCGGTGATCTTACCATTACAAAGCCTATTGCCGGAAGCGATGAGATCGCCTATCTGGACAAGCAATTCAGCCATATGCTGAAAAAACTGGATAAACTGATACGCAAAAACTATATCCAGCAGCTGGAGAATAAAGAAACGCAGCTGCGCAATCTGCAGCTTCAGATCAATCCCCATTTTCTGTACAATACACTGGAAACCATCAGCTCTATTGCAGCAGTCAACCAGGCTTTCGTGGTATGTGATATGTGCGAAAAACTGGGAGAAATCTTCCGCTACAGCCTTGGGAAAAATTATGGAGAATTTGTAACGATTTCCCAGGAACTGCACCATACACAGAATTATATTTTTATTCAGAAAATCCGCTATAACGAGCGGTTTGAGGTTTTTTATAATGTAGAGGCGGATGTGGACCGCTATATGATTCTCAGGTTTATTTTACAGCCAATTGTAGAAAATGCCATCGTACACGGACTGGGAAATCTCACATCAAAAGGAACCCTGGAGATCTCCATTCGCAGGGAAAAGGATGCATTGCTTATTGTCATTGAAGATGATGGAGTGGGGATGGACGCAGAGCGTGTGCGGGACTTAAATGCCTTTATCAATGAGCCAAAAGAGGTCCGGGACAATAAAAAAAGCATTGGAATTCGAAATGTAAATCAGAGGATACAACTATCGTGTGGAAATGAATATGGGATATTTATTGAAAGCATGCCATATCAGGGAAGCCGGTTTTATATACGGCTTCCATTAATACAAAGGGGAGGAGATATGTAATGAAATACCGACTGCTAATGATCGATGACGAAGAATTAATCAGGAAAGGTTTTCTTGCCAGATTACAGTATTTAAACCTGGAATTTGAGGAAATTCTGGAAGCTTCCTCCGGGAAGGAAGCGCTGTTGCTGCTGGAGAAAAAAAGCGTGGATATCGTAGTTACCGATATCCATATGCCGGATATGGACGGACTGGCATTTATAGCAGAAGCAAAGCCGCTGTATCCCCACATGAAGTATATTATTCTAAGCGGTTATGCCGAGTTCGCCTATGCGGAACAGGCAATATCTCTGGGGGCAAAAGCTTATCTGCTTAAGCCCCTCTCCAATGAAGAACTGAAAAAAGTAATGGAAAAAACTATTCAATCATTGGAAGAAGATGAGCGGATCCGCAATACCATATCCAGCCAGACCAAGCTGCAGAAAGAAAAAGAGCAGTATACCCTGGAAAAAGGCATCAATGAGCTGGTGAGCAAGCAGGTGATGGAAACAGAGGAAAAAGGGTTTCTATATGAATTACTAAACGGTGACCATCCCCGCTTTTTCAGCCCTGGATGCATACATTTTCTGGGGATCATCAATATAGACGGGAGAAGCTATTCCGGCAGCAAATTTGGACATGAAGATATTGATTTAATCCGTTTCTCCATCAAAAATGTTTTCTCGGAAATCGTTTCCGTCTGTGATAAAGTAATGGTGGATAACCTGTCAAATTATAACCAGCTCTATGCGATATTTTCCCTGGAAAGAGAGAAGCTTTTGCGAAATGAAATAGAGCAGATTTTTTTAAAACTACAGAATATTTTTGAAAAAAAGATGGATATTTTTCTCACATTCGGACTCAGCAGGGGGACGCTGCATCTGTCGGCAGCCAGCAAAAATGAGGCGATGGAGGCATTAAAACAGAGACTGGTCTATGGAACCTCCAATATTTATTTCTATGAAGATGCCAGTATATTTCAAACGGAACAATTCCCCACGGCAGCATTAAATATGCTGTATCACTATATCGAAAGACACGATATCGGCAATATACAGACTTTGATTCACGAAATATTTTCGGAAGAAAAGCTGATCAAATATAACGTAACTTACATCCGGGTGATGTGGGTGCGCATTTTAAATATGGTTCTGCGGAATTTTAATTCAAAAGGCATCCAGAATCCCAAAAGCATGGATAAGCTTCTTTCCAGTTTCAGCATCCTGGATGAACTGCACAACGTGGAAGAAATGGAAGGTTATTTAATCGACATAGTCATGGACTGCATGCAGAGCGAAGGAGCCGTAGATACCAATGCCAGGAATAAAATCATCCTGGCGCTTCAGTTTATACAGGAAAATTATAATGAAAATATTGCCATAAATGAGCTGGCGGAACGCTATGGCATGAGTCCTAATTATTTTTCTTCCGTATTCAAAAAAGAGCTAAAGCAGTCAACCGTAAATTACATTACCGAATTCAGAATCAAAAAGGCCAGGGAGTTCCTGGTGGAAACGAATAAAAGCGTTGTAGAAATCGCGAAAAAAGTTGGATATGATGACAGCCAGTATTTTTTCCGGGTGTTTAAAAAATCCACAGGGCTTACGCCTCTGCAATACCGGCAGCAGAACAGGTAGCATAGAAAGCATCAGGGAGGAATTACATTGCACAAATATAAGAAAATAACAGATGTACGAATGACAACTTTGTTGTTTGTATTATGCTGGATTGCCTATTTTACGTCCTATTTAGGCAGGCTGAACTACTCGTCAGCCATGACCGTCATGATCAAAGAAACCGTACTTTCAAAATCCCAGGCAGGATTTATCAGTATGACTTACTTTTTCGCCTATGGAATCGGGCAGCTCTTAAACGGTTTCCTGGGAGACAAAGTAAATCCCAGAAAAATGATATTTCTGGGGCTGTCAATTTCAGGAGCCGCCAACCTCATTATGGGATGTTTTACCGATTTTGGCATTATGGCGGCAGTCTGGTGTATAAACGGCTATGCTCAGGCAATGATATGGCCTCCGATTATCCGCATTTTTGCAGAAATGCTGGAAGAGAAAACGAAACTCCGTTTCTGCATCAATATTATATCCACCCAGGCGCTGGGAACCCTGGCATCCTATTTGTTATCGGCAGCTGTCATTTACCTGAACGGCTGGAATGGAGTGTTTTTTGCAGCAGCAGCACTGCTTATAGCAGCAGCGCTCCTTTGGGATATTAAATTCCGGAAAATAGAGAAGTATTCCATGGAATACGGAATAGAAGATGGGACGAAGGATGAGATTAAGAGCGGCAGCAGGAAGGATAACCAGGTTCCCTTTCTTTCGATATTGACAGGAAGCGGAATCCTTGTCATTCTGATTCCTGTAATTGTACATGGGGTTTTAAAAGACGGTGTAACCTCATGGGTTCCTACCTATATCAGCGAAACCTTTTTCACATCCCCGGCACTTTCCATTCTGGTGACTACCGTTTTGCCTGTTATTAACCTGACCGGTGCTTACGCTGCGCAGTATTTATACCGGAAATGGAAAAAGCAGGAGACAAAGACAGCCGCATGTTTTTTTCTGGCGGCAACCGTATCGCTGCTCTGCCTGTGGCTGTTTGGCAGTAAATCATTGCTGCTCACTGTAATATTACTATCTGTTATTACTGCATCCATGATGGCTGTAAATACGATTTTTGTAAATCTGCTTCCACTGAGATTTGAAAGAGCAGGAAGAGTCTCCACCGTTTCGGGATTCTTAAATTCCATGGCGTATCTGGGCTGTGCGATTTCCACATTTACGATTGGCATACTGGTTCAGAACAATGGCTGGGAAAATACAATCTTAAGCTGGCTGGTTATCACCTTCTTAGCGCTTATCATATGTATTCTGTTTCGAAATAAAAGGATTGCCAGCAATTAACAGAAAAAAGGAACATGCAGTTCGATAGCGATAGCATGTTCCTTTTCTAATAAAATTATTTTGTAATAACCGTACCTGTCTTACCAAGATAAGCATCACAGGCATGTTCCATATTTGTGATAATTGCCTTGCGGTCATTGCCGGATGCAACAAAATCCACGGAAGCCCTGATCTTAGGAAGCATGGCTGTTTCACCAAATTCCTTATGGTCAATGTGTTCCTGCGCCTCTGCACAAGTAATCCGGTGGAGTTCTTTGGGCGTTTCAGATTTGTAATCAATGCAGACATATTCTTCATTGGTTAAAATAATCAGTGCGTCAGCATCGATCAGTTCCGCTAATTTTCCGGCGGTGTAATCTTTTTCAATAATTGCGCTGGCACCTTTCAGTTCGCTGCCCTGTTCCAGTACGGGGATTCCGCCGCCGCCGCAGGCGATTACAATCTGGCCTGCATCTACAAGGGCCTTGATCGCATCGATTTCAATGATATCCTTTGGTCTTGGAGCCGCTACAATTCTGCGGAAGCCTTTCCCTGGTTCCTCTACTACATAGTTGCCCTTCTTTTCTTCTTCTTCCGCTTCTTCAGCAGTCAGATAACGGCCAATTACTTTGACGGGATTATAAAAAGCATCGTCATAAGGATCCACCAGAACCTGGGTGAGAATGGTGCTTACCGTATTGAAGATACCGCGTTTAATTAACTCCGCACGGATTGCATTCTGCAAATCATATCCGATATATCCCTGACTCATGGCGGAACAAACTGACATCGGTGCCTGGGTATAATCTTCATGAACCTTACCGAATTCATTCATTGCAGTATGAATCATTCCAACCTGGGGAGCATTGCTATGTGAAATAATCAGCTGGCATCCTTCTTCTACTAAATCAGCAAGAATCTTCGCAGAATTCTTCACTGCAACCTTCTGTTCCGGAAACGTAGTACCAAGAGCTTTATGGCCAAGTGCAATCACAACTTTTTTCTTCATAATCAGTTACCTCTTTCGATCTGTATTCTTTGTTTTACTGCTTAAACTTATCTTCTATTATATAGTTAGGGAAGGGAAAAAGCAATATTTTTCGCATGTAAACTGTGACACACAGCTTTCAGAAAGCAATTTTCAAACAGGCTCTATATTACAAAAAGTTGGAATAATTTAAAATTATCAGATAATTAGTACAAAAACAAATTATAAAAAATTAATAGAAAAAAATATAAAAAAGTGGTTGACAAATGAAAGGACGAGAGATATAATAAAGACAACAAAAAGATAAACCATTAATTAAAACTTAATTAACTAAGGAGGAGAGTCCCATGGGAACTTAATCTGAAACATTTAATTTACAAAAGTGAAACTGATGGAAAAGTAGATGTTGATAAGCAAATGTAGAAACAAAAGCGAAAGCAAACAGTATACAGATGTGGTAAACCAAATACAAAGTACAGAAGAAGAACAGTTGTAAATTTGAATGATAGAATCTAAGAAAGAGAGGTACGGACCACCAAAATATTAAGCGCAGTTGCTTTTGTAAAACACAGAAGTAACCAAGAATGGATGACATTGTAAGCAATGTAAATAAAGTTTTAAGAGCTCAAGAAACAAGTGATTAAGGTGTAAAAAGTTTTAATCATGCAACAAATCGATTTGAAAGTGTCAATCTTCCAAATCAAAAGTTTAAAGTTAAACGTTTTGAACAGAAGAAGTTTAAAAGAAGTTATTTAAGTAAAAAGAATGAAAAGGTATTAAGCAACAAAAGGTTTGAGTGAGCAGTTTTAATCAATTGAAGTTGAAGTAAAAGATTTAAACGAATCATTTAAGTAATTGGAGTTTTAGGAAGTAATTTAATATCTTTGATCAGGGTGTAAATGACCAGAGGCTTTAGATGAAGAGTTAAGACCCAATCCTTAAAAAACGAAGGTTTAAAAAAGTATTTTAACAAAGTGGTTTGAAATGAATAATCAGATCCAGAAGTAGTTTAAGAATTTTATGAAAACTTAGAAAGCGAGGAATTTAAACAACAGAAGGTTTAAAACAGGATGATTTTAAACAAAAGAAGTTTAAAATGTAAGAGTTTTAAACGGAGAAGTAAGGTAGAATCAAAACCTTAGAAAAATGTAATTGAGAAAAGTCGACGAATAAGATTACAAAGATGAAAAAAGAGGTAAAAGAATGATTGAAGTTCATTAGGAACGAGTATCAACAAGGTGTTGTATAGTTGATGCTCGTTCCTTTTTGTGTTTTGATATATATAAGAAAATACAGGATTTTTCCGGGAGAAGAAAAGAATAGGAATGTATGCAGCTGTAAGGAAGAGACTCTTTACGGCTTTTTTTGCGTCTGGATTAAAAAAAATTTTCCTAAAGGTATATTTCATGTACAACCTCATATATTGGTTAAAAGGGGTGAGGACATGAAAGGAAAAGATGATTTTGTCCGGATTTTTGCAACAGGGATTCGGGAAATTCTACAGAAGATAGATGTTGACTTTGAGAAACTCCAGGAGATCAGGCTGAGAGTTGATAAGCCGCTGTTGATTACCTGTGCCGGCAGAGAGTATTTTGTTTCCGTTAAGGGGCGGTTAAGTACCAGGGAAGCAGACGGTTACATGGTGCAGAAAAAAGAACTTCTTGAGACGATGGAATATATTGCAAATTATTCCCTTTATGCTTTTGAAGATGAATTAAAGCAGGGATTTATTACCATACAGGGCGGACATCGGGTTGGTATAGCAGGAAAAATTATTATGGATGGTGAAAGGATTAAAAGTGTGAAGTATATTTCTTTTATAAATGTCCGTTTATCACATCAGATAAAAGGGTGTGCAACAGATGTGCTGCCTTATGTGATACAGGGAGATGAAATCTGCCATACGCTGATTATTTCTCCCCCCAGATGCGGAAAGACAACGTTATTAAGGGATATGATCCGGCAGCTTTCCAACGGAACTTCTTATTTTCAGGGAAGTACAATTGGAGTGGTGGATGAGCGGTCGGAGATTGGGGGAGCTTATCTTGGCGTGCCCCAAAATGATCTGGGTATCCGCACGGATGTGCTGGATTGCTGCCCGAAAGCAGAAGGCATGATGATGCTGGTCCGCTCCATGTCCCCCAGGATTATAGCGGTAGATGAAATCGGGGACTATGAAGACATCCACGCGATTGAATCGGTAATTCACTGCGGCTGCAAGCTGCTGGCTACGGTTCATGGGAGTTCCATTGAAGATGTAAAAAGAAAACCATTACTTCAAAAACTGGTTCTAGAACGGGTATTTGAAAGATATATTATTTTACACAACTACAAACAGATAGGCAAGGTAAAAGAGATATTTGATGAACGTGGGACAAGGCTGTATGACAAGGAGGTGTTTTCATGCTGAAGATGCTGGGTATAGGCATGATCATTGCTACATCCTCTGCGATTGGCTTTTCCATGAGCAAAGACCTGGAGAAGAGGGTAGTGCAGCTGACTGAGTTAAAGCGTATGTTTGTAATGCTTCAGGGAGAGATAAAGTATGGCAAAACACCGCTTGTGGAAGGGTTTCGCAAAGTGGGACAACGTTCAGGACCACCATTTCAGGAATTCCTGCAGTATCTATCGGAGGAAATGGAGAAGCGGGATGGAAAAAGCCTTTCCAGGATTTTTGAAGAGGGGGTGAATTTAAAACTGGAGCACTGCTATCTTGCAAAAGAGGATCTGGAACAACTGAAAACGGTGGGAAGCCATCTGGGATATCTGGATATTGATATGCAGCTTCGAAACATTGACCTGTACTTGGAGCAGTTAAATGAAAATTGTATACAGGCCAGGCAGAATTACCAGAATAAATCAAGGGTTTATCATTGCCTTGGCGTGATGGGGGGGCTGTTTCTGGCAATCATCTTAATCTGACAGGCGTGCCGGAAAACGATGTATCAGCAGATGCGTGACGGGAATGATTTTTTAAACACGCTCGAAGGTGAGGGGAAGAAGATGAGTGTAAATTTAATATTTAAAATTGCGGCGGTGGGAATTCTGGTCTCGGTACTGAGCCAGGTACTTAAGCATAGTGGAAGGGAAGAACACGCATTTTTGACTAGTCTTGCCGGACTGGTGCTGGTACTTTTCTGGATACTGCCTTATATAAATCAATTATTTGAAACAATCAAAAGTCTGTTTGCGCTTTAAGGGGGTGCATCGGTATTGGATATGATGAAAATAGGAATTCTTGGGATAGTGGGAATTCTGACAGCTCTGTTTATCAAAGATGTAAAGCCCCAGTTTGCCGTATTTATCAGTATGGCAACATGCATATTAATATTTTTCTATGCAATAGAAAAACTAACCTTTTTGACCCAGACCCTGGAGACGCTGAAAAATTATATTGCATTGAAAGATTCTTACCTGAGCATCTTACTGAAAATAATAGGGATTACCTATATTGCTGATTTTTCTTCCAATGTCTGCAAAGATGCCGGATATTCGGCAATTGCGGGGCAGATTGAAATATTTGGGAAAATCTCTATTTTTGTGGTAAGTGCTCCGGTGTTAATGGCGCTTTTAGACACGATCCATGATTTCATGAGTTAGAGCCTACCGACGAATTTACGCCGGGAGCCATTTGAGCCTGTTTTTCTGGAAGGAGGATTATGGGGGTGATGAAAAAATTCTGGTTTGTCCTGACCTTAGTCGGCCTCCTCTTTCTTGGGACATCCATGGTGGTACAAGCAGAAGCAAAAGAAGAGGAATTGCAGGAATCTTATTTGGATGAGCTGGATTTAAATGAAATCGAATCGACACTGGACAATATTCTGGGAGACACTAAATTTGATTTTAAGGATGCACTTGGAAAGCTGATAAAAGGGGATATGCCAATGACTCCCTCCAGTATCCTGCAAATAGTGAAGGATGCCTTTTTTGCAGAGTTAAATCAGTATAAATCCACAATGATGCATATCATTATGATTGTGATTGCAGCGGCTATTTTTACAAATTTTACCGGAGTCTTTGAAAAAAGCCAGATAGCGGATATTAGTTTTTATATGATGTATCTGCTGCTGTTTACGGTTTTAATCAAGGCATTCTGGGATATGAGCCAATTGACAATGGATACGCTGGGACAGGTTCTGAATTTCATGAAGGTGCTGCTTCCTGCTTATTTTGTAGCAGCCACTTTTGCGGCAGGGGCCATTACTGCGGCAGGGGTTTTTTAATTGTGGGCATGATCA
>UQGG01000065.1 GCA_900540475.1 uncultured Robinsoniella sp.
GGCGTGGACTACCAGGGTATCTAATCCTGTTTGCTCCCCACGCTTTCGAGCCTCAACGTCAGTTACAGTCCAGTAAGTCGCCTTCGCCACTGGTGTTCCTCCTAATATCTACGCATTTCACCGCTACACTAGGAATTCCACTTACCTCTCCTGCACTCCAGCCTGACAGTTTCCAATGCAGTCCAGGGGTTGAGCCCCTGCCTTTCACACCAGACTTGCCATGCCGTCTACGCTCCCTTTACACCCAGTAAATCCGGATAACGCTTGCCCCCTACGTATTACCGCGGCTGCTGGCACGTAGTTAGCCGGGGCTTCTTAGTCAGGTACCGTCATTTTCTTCCCTGCTGATAGAAGTTTACATACCGAAATACTTCTTCCTTCACGCGGCGTCGCTGCATCAGGGTTTCCCCCATTGTGCAATATTCCCCACTGCTGCCTCCCGTAGGAGTTTGGGCCGTGTCTCAGTCCCAATGTGGCCGTTCACCCTCTCAGGCCGGCTACTGATCGTCGCCTTGGTAAGCCGTTACCTTACCAACTAGCTAATCAGACGCGGGTCCATCTCATACCACCGGAGTTTTTCACACTGTGCCATGCAGCACTGTGCGCTTATGCGGTATTAGCAGACATTTCTGTCTGTTATCCCCCTGTATGAGGCAGGTCACCCACGCGTTACTCACCCGTCCGCCGCTCAGTCACTAAAACTTCATTCCGAAGAAATTCGTTTTAGTGCTTCGCTCGACTTGCATGTGTTAAGCACGCCGCCAGCGTTCATCCTGAGCCAGGATCAAACTCTCAAATAAAGTTTTGATCTTAGTTCAAAAATCAACTACTAGCTAATTTTATCCCTTTATTACTGTTTTAAGGTTGTATCATTTCTGATACGGTTCTTAATTTTGAAATCTCTTTTAATAGAATCTTTCAAGGTTGTTTCACTGTTCAATTATCAAGGTTCTGTTTGCTTTTCTTTGTTGTTGTACTCTTTAGCGCAACTTCTATATGTTATCACACTGCCAAGTGTTTGTCAACAACTTTTTTAAAAAGTTTTTTATGTATCTCGCCGCTGTTCTCACAGCAACTTTTATATGATACCATTCTGTAAATCATTTGTCAACACTTTTTTTCGAGTTTTTTCAACTTTTTTCGAGTTACGATGAAGTCATTGACTCGTGTTATATCTGTGTCGAATTTTGTTTTTTGCTGTCTGTTTGAGACAACTTTGTTATATTACCACCTGGAATCCCATCTGTCAACTGTTATTTTGTATTTTGTTGAAATTTTTTATACAATTAGTTCAATTAGTTTATTTTGCAATATCTTCACGGATCAACAAAACTGTCCCCCGCCAATAATTTATTAACTATGTGGGCCTTTATTTGTAAAATCATGTTTGTTTTTTTAAGATTTGAGATATATTATTATATTTACTTTTTTTATCCTGGTCTCTATACTGAACTAAAATCAATCTCTAATACATTCTTATAATAGAAGAAAGGAATACTAAAATGCTGAAAAACACTTTTTCAAATCCACTCTTATCCGGTTTTTATCCGGATCCATCCATCTGCAGGGTTGCAGATGATTACTACCTGGTCACCTCGTCATTTGTATATTTTCCGGGACTTCCAATTTTCCACAGTAAAGATCTGGTACATTGGGAACAAATTGGACATGGGATCCATCGTCCTGATCAGCTGGATTATAAGAACTGTGAAACTTCCGAAGGCCTGTGGGCCCCTGCCATCCGCTATCATAACGGAACCTTTTATATTATTAACACCTTTGTTTCCCGGGGTCGTGAAGCTGACCGGGATAATTATATTATTATGGCACAGAATCCGGCAGGACCCTGGAGCGATCCGGTATTTGTTAAGGGGGCAGATGGGATTGACCCCACTCTCTTCTTTGATGATGACGGCTCGGTCTGGTATGCCGGAAATTTTATCAGTGATCAGAACCTCTATGAAGGTCATCATGGCATATACTTAAATGAACTGGATCCACATACTTTACAATTCAAAGGAGAACGCAGCATTATATGGGATGGAAACCAATCTCATTCAAAATGGATAGAAGCACCCCATATTTATAAAAAAGATGGATGGTATTACTTAATGACGGCTGAAGGCGGTACTTTCTGCAACCACAGTGTTATGCTGGCAAGAAGCAGGACGATAGACGGGGTATATGAGATCTGTCCCCGCAACCCTATTGTCACGCACCGACACTTATCCCTGCTAAATGATATCTCCGTGGTTGGACATGCAGATATAGTGGAAACGCAGAATGGAGAATGGTGGATGGTACTGCTGGGTGTCAGACCATATAAAGGATTTCATTATAATCTTGGAAGAGAGACTTTTTTGATACCGATTATATGGTCCGAAGACGGCTGGCCAATGCCAGACACAGAAAACGGGCTGATTCATAAAGAAGAACGTTTGCCTGACCTTCCCATCTCTTATTGCCCTTTTTTCGATCCGAATGACAATTTTGACTCTGACAGCCTTGCAATGATCTGGAATATGATCCATCCACCCCAAAAGGATTTTTATTCTCTAACCAAACGCAGGGGATATCTTCGGCTGACACTGGAACCGGAAGTAATTCAGGAAATCTGCAATCCGTCGTTTATTGGCAGACGTCAGCAGCATAAAGAATTTATGGCGGCTGCTGCAATGGAGTTTACTCCTCAAAACGCGTTAGAAGAAGCGGGTATTGTATTGGTTCAAGATGACCGCTATAATCTCATTTTTGTGAAGACCCTATGCAATAACCGTGAGGTCTTGCAGCTTCATCGTACAGAAAATGGCATTTGCACTTTAATTCAGGAACTTCCACTTCCACTGGAACATACTGGCCGCCTATGTCTTAGTGTACAGGGACGTTGTGAAACTTATGCCTTTTTCTATGGACCGAATGAACACGCCCTTAAACTATTTGCAGAAGATATTGACGCTTCCCTTTTAAGCTCTACCGTAAACGAAGGCTTTACAGGCGTATACATTGGAATGTACGCGAGCAGTAATAAATCAGTTTCCCATAATTATGCCGATTTTGATTGGTTCCACTACAACGGAAAAGACAATTAGCTCCATACCTTCTCTTATTGATAAAATTATCATTAACCAACCAGTCCTTGCATTTTCTCAGAATGTTGTATATAATATGGGGGCAAAGATAGTTAGCTCATGCTAACATTTTTATCCATTTTTGAAAGCGAGGATTTATTATGTTAAAGAAACATCTACTGAAAAGTTTTGCAGCGCTGTCCTGCGCGGCGATGCTGTTATTAACAGGATGCCAGAATACGCCGGATACTTCTGCAAAAAGCACGGAAACTTCGGAAACAAATCAGGATACTGCGGAAACTGCTCATACTCCTGCCGATACCGGGGACACTATTACCGTTAACGATGCCAGAGGTGAGGTTACGATACCCGCAAACCCACAAAAAATTGTGGACATCAGCGGAAACAGTGATATTTTATCTGTCCTTGGATATAAGGTTGCAGGAACAGCCAATTCTGATGCCTATGATTACACGAAGTTCCCTACCTATTTGGAAGATGTTTTGCAGGGTGCCTCTATCCTGGGTTACAGCATGCAGGATACCATGGATGTGGAAGGCATTATAGCTCTGGAACCGGATCTGATCATCATCTCTACCGTTCAGGAAAAAATGTATCAGCAGTTGTCCGGTATTGCACCGGTTGTAATGCTGGAACTGGCTCAGACAGACTGGAAAGAAGATGTTAAAAGTGTTGCCGGAATTATGAATAAAACCGCTGAGGCAGACCAATGGCTCTCCTCTTATGAAGAAAAGGCATCCAAAACAGGGGCAGAAATCCGCTCTTCCTATGGGGAAGATACTTCTTACCTGGCTCTTCTGGCAAGCGGTGGACAGATTTTTATCTTTGATAAGGCTGGAATCGGCAGCATCTTATATGATGACCTGGGCTTAAAGCGCCCTGAGGGTATGCCGGTTCAGGAAAATATCAGCCTTCCGGTTGTCAGTTATGAAGGCCTTGCCCAGATTGATGCAGACCGTATATTAGCGATTGGTACCGACGAGGATCTCGCATCCCTGCGTGAAAATACGATCTGGAAGAATATGGAGCCGGTTAAAAACGGAAATGTCCTGGAACTCCCTTCCAGTCCTTATTTTAACCAGGGTTACAGCTGCATCGGCAGATCTTTATTTATAGATGAAGCAGCTTCCCTGATGGAGAAATTAAAATGAAATGTAAGTTAGCAGGTGCATGGTTTTTCAGTATCCTTTTCGTGGCGGCCGGATTATTGGCCGCCGCTTGTGCCGGTGCAAAAAATATTCCGCTGGAAACCGTTTTTCAAAGTATATTTGCTGCCGGAAATCCTGCGGAGCTTCCTCTTGATATGCAGCTTGTAAGAGATATTCGTCTGCCCAGGGCGCTGTCCAGTGCTGTCATTGGAGGTCTTCTGGGTATGGGCGGCGCCATGATGCAGGGTGTCACCCGCAATCCTATCGCAGAGCCATCTATTATGGGCATTACACAGGGTGCTGCCCTTGCTGTAGCAGTTGTCAGCGTGAATACTACTCTTTATGGAATTCTGGGGAATTTTGCAGCAGCTTTGGCTGGCGCATTTATCAGCGGCATTCTGGTTTTGCTTTTCAGCATCAGGAGTGCCTCTAATATGAATATTTCCCGCCTTATACTTGCCGGAACTGCACTTGGCACCTTTTTTCTGTCACTGGCAACTGTCATCGCACTATTGGGCAATCGCTCCCAGGAACTTGCCTTCTGGGTATCCGGCGGATTCCGTACAGCATCCTGGGATCAGATGAAGATTTTACTGGTTGTGAGCATCCCCTGTTTCATTCTTGCGCTGCTTATCAGCAGGAAGATTAATATCGTAAGCCTGGGAGATGATGTCTGTACAGGGCTTGGGGTAAACCCCGTCAAAGTGCGGATCCTTACTATGGTTCTGCTGATTCCTATGTGTGCCGTAAGTGTTGCAGTGGCAGGGAATATTGCATTTGTAGGTCTCATTGTTCCCCATGTTGTCCGCAAATTATCCGGAAATGATTACCGTAAACTGATACCGCTGTCTTTCTTCTTTGGAAGTGCTCTTCTGGTCTGGGCAGATATCGCGGCAAGAATGATTCAACCTCCATATGAAACGCCCATCGGACTTTTTACTGCACTCATCGGAGTTCCGGTATTTCTGCTGATGATTAGAAAGGAGAGCCGCTGATGAAAAAAAGATTTTACCTTGTATGGATGGTTACTGCCTTTTTCCTGCTTGCTGCCGTACTTATTTCTCTCGTTTGGGGAACTTATACGATTTCTGTAAAAGATGTGATCAATACCATTTTGGGACAGGGGACTAAATTACAGCAAACTACCATTTTCCAGCTGCGTCTTCCCAGGATCTGTGTAGCCCTGTTTGTTGGAATTGCACTTTCTACAGCGGGATGTGTGCTGCAGAGTGTTACCCGCAACCCTTTGGCGGAACCCGGTATGATAGGCATTAATGCTGGTGCTGCCCTTGCCGTAGTCCTTTTTATTTCCATGAAAAGTACTGCATATTATTCGGCATTGTCTGCCTCAACCGTTTTCCTGATCCCTGTTTTTGCTTTGGCTGGCTCCCTGCTTTCCTCTCTGCTGATTTATTTTCTCGCATATAAAAAGGGGATTTCGCCCAACCGGTTAATTTTAACAGGAATAGGGGTCAATGCAGGGATCAACGCCTTTATTACATTATATCAGCTGAATATGTCCAAGGGTGATTACAATCAGGCGCTAACCTGGATCAGCGGCAGCCTATGGGGCAGCAGCTGGGCTTATTTTGTATTTCTGGCTCCTGCAGTCCTTCTTCTGACCATGCTGGTTCTGTATAAAAGCCGAACCCTTGATGTCTATGCTCTGGGAGATGAGACAGCCAGCGGCCTGGGAGTCTCCGTACAGCGGGAAAGCAGAATTTTATTACTTCTGGCAGTTGCACTTTCTGCACTTGCAACCTCTGTGGCAGGGAATATCGCTTTTCTGGGACTGCTTGGTCCCCATATCGCTAAGAAACTGACTGGCGCATCCCATAAAAAACAGATTATTACCGGTGCAATGTTAAGCGCCGCGTTAATCATTGCCGCAGACAGTATTTCCCGGAACCTCTTCTCGCCTTTGGAGATTCCGGTTGGGATTACGCTCTCCATTATTGGCGTACCATACTTTATTTACTTAATGTTAAAGGAGAAATAGATTATGAATCAAGAATGTATCCAGACAAAAGATCTGCAGATTGCATATGAAAATGAAATTATTATACCGAAACTGAATCTGAACATACCCCGGGGAAAAGTTACTATGGTGATCGGTTCTAATGGTTGTGGAAAATCTACGCTGTTAAAAGCCATGTCCCGGATCATTCCCAGCCGCCATGGGGAAATTCTATTACATGGAAAATCTCTGCGCAGACAGGCGTCAAAATCCATTGCCAGAAAGATGGCAGTTCTTCCGCAAAGCCCCGCTGTCCCCACCGGACTTATGGTAAAGGAGTTAGTGGCTTATGGCCGTTTTCCCTACCAGCGTCCGATGAGTGGTCTGAATGAACATGACCTGGAGATGATCGATTGGGCGATGCGCTCCACAGGTGTCCATGATCTGCGGGAAAAGATGGTAGAATCTCTGTCTGGAGGCCAGCGTCAAAGGGCATGGATCGCCATGGCTCTGGCACAGGAAACGGAAATTTTAGTATTGGATGAGCCTACGACCTATCTGGATATGTCACACCAGATCGAGATATTAAAACTCCTCAAAAAATTAAACCGGGAAAATGACCGTACCATTATTATGGTTATTCATGAATTAAACCATGCTTCTAAGTTTGCAGACCATTTAATTGGTATGAAAAAGGGCAGTGTCATCTTCGAAGGTTCCCCATCTGAAGTCATCACCCGAGAAAACTTAGTGCAGCTTTACGGAATCAATGCACGCCTGGAGCAAAGCAGAACGGGAGACTATCCTATCTGCGTGGACTATGATACGCTGGAACATGTCTGAATCTAAAAGCTGCTTTTATCCGACTCCAAAAACTCGCGGAAAATCTGGGCATGAAGTATTTCGTCCAGCGCCAGGCGGTTCAAAACAGCGCTGACACAGGGGTCTTGGATCTCTTTTGCCGTCTGCTGGTAGAATGCTGCAGCTCCTTCTTCAGAAGCTATATTCGCCGCCAGTATATGATGGACCTCCTGGCAATAGTCAATGGCATCCGCATTCCAGCATTCACACGCATTATTAGCAAACCGTGGATCTCCTCCCAGCATAGTAATCAATTTTCCGATGGTATTGAGGTGGAGCATTTCCACTTTGGAAATAGCCATCAATGTCCTTCCCAAATCGGAAAACCGGTCTGACAGAATCCAGTGCTGATATAAATAGGTGGTAATAGCAGTTGTTTCACTTTCCTGTGCCCGTATTGCGGGATAAAGCATCGTGGCATAACAGGGGTTTTCCCTGCTTACCTTAATTGGAGGATAAGGTTCCGGACTGGCAACGGATCTGATACTTTCAGAATTATTCTGCATGATGTCTATGTACCTCTTTTTCTTCATTTATTATCTATCATATGTCCCCAAGCCTGAAAAATGACATGCATTCCGCAAAAAAAGACTGTGCAGTTTCCTGCAACAGCCTTTTCATCATTTATACACGCTCTAAAGCATAATCTTTATTTTTTTAATTGCCTTCTGTTCCATCTGATCCACCCGCAGAACCACGCCATCCACTTTCAATTCCGGATGGGTTCCATCCTTCGGGATATATCCAAGATGTTCCACCATGTACCCGGACATCGTATCATAATTTTCCGTCTCAAGCTTCAGGTGCAATTTATCATTTAAATCATCTACCAGCATTTGTCCATCCACTACATATGTTTTCTCGTCTACCTGAACAAATTCAGGCTCTTCTTCCTCATATCCATTATTGATCTCGCCCATTACTTCTTCTACCAGGTCTTCTACTGTAACGATACCGGAAAATCCGCCGTATTCATCAATTAAGATTGCCATATGGTTTTTCTTCGTCTGCAGATCTCGGAATAATTCATCCGTATTTTTAGACTCCGGTACAAAATATGGCTCCTGCATAATCTCTTCTATCTTTACACCGGTAAAAGTGTTTTCCTTGGCTGCCAATATGAAATCTTTCATATGCAAAACACCGATAATATTGTCAATATCTTCTTTGTATACCGGAATTTTGGAATGTCTGCTGGATAACAGCTCATCCACATAATCTTCCAGCGGCTCTTCAATGTCAATTGCATAAACCGCTTTCCTTGGAACCATAACATCCTTTGCAATTTTGTCATCAAATGAAAAGATGGATGTTATCATTTCCTTTTCAATTTCATTAAACACACCTTGTTCGCTGCCTGATTCTAATAAGGCCTTGATTTCCTCCTCCGACACACGCTCTTCTATATTCTCCGTTTTCATCCCTACTAAACGCAGGATAAAATTTGTTGACAGAGATAAAAGCTTGATAAACGGCGCCATTACCTTTGATATTATATAGATCGGTTTAACGGACCATAAACTAAAGGCTTCCGCTTTCTGCAAAGCTATTCTTTTCGGTACCAGTTCCCCTAATACAAGGGTTACAAAAGAAAGTAATAGTGTAACAATAACAAGTGCGATGGTTTCACTGAATGGAACATTGAACTTGCTCATCCAACTGCCCAGAATCTTGGAAATACCGGATGCTGCTGATGCACTGGAGAAGAAGTTTGCAAAAGTGATCACGACCTGAATCGTAGATAAGAACTTTGTGGAATCCTCCAGCAGCTTTTGTATTAACACTGCTTTCTTGTTACCGTTATCTGCAAGGCGCCGGATTTTATTTTTATTGACAGATACCACTGCCATCTCAGCTCCTGCGAAAAACGCATTTACAAATGTTAAAAATACCAAAAATAATAGTTGCAGTGCAATCTGTGTCGCACCAGGGTCAGGGTCTAAATCCATGATATAATTCCTCCTAAAAATTTTTAGTCCGATTATATCATAGATTATTCATCCCACACAACAATATTTTAGAAAATTTATAAATTTAATAAAAAGTTTATCTTTCACTAATATACAGATTTACTTTTTGCAATATGGTATTGACCGCATCTTCCACAGAAATACCATCTTTAACGCATCGTTTTACCTGTTCAAATACCGTTTCTTTAATTACATTGTCGGACAGAGGGCCTTTATCCAGCGTCTCTACAAGACTTTTAAAGGTATTGATTTCTTCATCAGTTGGCCACTCAATTTCCAGAGATACCATTGATCCGGTCTGGCTGTTTCCGCTGCTTATACTTCCAAGACCTTTAGCCGGTTTATCATTTAACATTGTATCAAACGCAGCTTTATTTATAGGAAAACCGCTCCCCTGATTGACAGCCTGTGATTCTTTGGACAACAGGAAGGATGCAAATTTTTCTGCCTGTTCCGGTATGGCACTTTTACTGCTGATTCCAATAATGGATCCCGGCACGTATACATTATTTGCCTGGCCGTTTAGCAGTCCGTAAGTTTCTCCTTCCGTCTGCTTGATTGCAGAAACCACCATAGACAAGTCACTCATTGACATAATATTTCCAACACTCATGCCCACACTGTTATCCATTCTGCTCATACTTCCCATGGTAACACTGAAGAATGTACTGGAGGTTGAATTTTTAATATCCTCTAACACGTAGGAATCGTCCTGATCCTGGCTGTGATCCTCCAGATCATAGAGGCGTTTGAATTGTGTTACAAATTCTGTCAGAGAATCCTTATCCAGCGTTCCATCCTCTTTTACCCATGCCGGTGAGCTTACATTATACAAGGGCTCCAATGCCAGATCTACGGATGACAACTGTGCGAGTATCCTTGTATTACTGTTTTGACCCTTTATTTTTTCAGCCTGGTCTACAAGAGATTTCAGATCCTTGGCGGCATCTACCGTCTCTTTACCAGACTGAATTGCAGGTATCTGGAACCTGGTTGGCACCGCATAGATTTTCCCGTCACTTTCATAGGTGTTCTTGATATTTTCGATAAATCCTTCTTCCGCGGACAGGGGATCTAACACATTTCCAAGATCCGCCAGGATTCCTTTTTCGATATAGGACTGGATTGGCATTCCGTCTAAAAGCAGCAGATCCGGTCCGTTACCTGCCAGAATATTTGTATTTAATGTACGGAGAGCATCCGAGGTATTTACCGCATCATTTCCGGTTAATCCCACTTCCAGCGTCACACAGGTATCCGGGTATTTCTTTTGGAAGAGGGCAATAGCCTGGCGGATCTCTGAATTATCCCGAAGTGTATATGCCTTTATCTCGTTGCTTGGTACGGCTGGTGTATCCTTGGAATACACATAGCGCAATAATTTGTAATCGCTTCCGTCCATGCAGGCAACCAGGAAAGAATCATCATCCATAGCTGCCATGGATACCAGTCCTGTGCTGGGGCTTCCAAGAGAATTCAGTTCTCCATTTATAATTTGTTCTGCAATGCTTCCTCCGATAGTGTGGCTATAAAAACCATTGGAATTACAGTAATATACCGACTCTCCCTCTTTTCCTTTTTGGAACAGTACAGGCTTTGTACTGGAACTGCCTTCCAGCTGTCCCGGGGAATCTTTTCCCACAATCTGCTCATCCAGTACTTTATCCTTATCCATCAGTTTGCCCGTTGATATATCATAAAGCTGTACTTCATCCTGCGTTACCACAAGAAGTACATTTCCTGCGGTTCCAATGGTCAGGGGCGAGGACCCCTTGGCGAACTCCTGTGCCACAGTTCCTTTATCCGTATCTATTAAAAATACACCCTTGCTTCCCAGTGCCAGCAGTTTACCGTCTTCTGTAAAGCTTACATCTGACAGGTTTGCCTGGGCATTTGCTTCTGCTCCGCCAAATAATTGGTCGAATACTTTTACATTTCCATCTTTATCGGCATATAAGGGCTGGAAACCACCATCTTCCGAATATTTGACAGCTCCGATCGCACCATCCGGTGACAAAGCCATATGATACAAATAAGCTGCATCATCGTTCAGAATATCCGCCGGGAAATCCGACACTTTCTCCCAGGTCTTTCCCACATCTTTGGAATTCCATAGTTCTCTGTTGCCTGCTTCATTGCTAATCGCCAGATTCACACTTCCGTCTGTCTGTTTACATATATCCAGTATGAAAGCGGTACCCTCCGGCAATGCAGCATCTTCTTCCAGATAACGTCCCATGGCACCTGCTTCTGAACCAGTTGAAGTATTTGCTCCGGATGCTGCCTCACTTCCCCCCTGTGAATCCGCTATACTATCTGTTCCACTCTGGCATCCTGCCAGCGGCACAACTGCCATACCTGCTGCCATTGTAAGACATATTCCCTTCTTTAAAAAACCTCTCATTGTTATTCCTCCTCATAATGATATTAATTTGTTTCGCTGGAGAAATCATAGCATACTTTTCTCTAGCCAATCTCTAAAAATTAAAACTTAATGATTCTTAAGCTATTTTCTGCTTTATTTTAATAAAATACATATTATAATGGAATAAGGAGGTGAAATGTTATGAGAATATTAATAATAGAAGATGATTTGATTTTATGTGATTCATTAAAATATCAGTTGGAACACGAGGGCATCTCTGTGGATATCTGCCACGACGGGGATTCCGGTCTTCGTTATATCCGTGAAAATATTCATGATTTGATTCTGCTGGACCGTATGCTCCCTATCCTAGACGGAACTGCGGTTCTGAAGAAAATGCGTTCTGAGCAAATATCCACACCGCTGATTCTGGTGACTGCACTGGGTGATCTGCATGACCGTGTGCAGGGACTGGACCTTGGCGCCGATGATTATATCGTAAAGCCTTTTGCATTTGAAGAATTGATGGCACGCATTCGCTGTATCAGCCGAAGACCTGCCGGCTGGAATGAAAACAAACCCCTTACCTTCGGTGATATCTCTTATGATACGTCACAGAAAAAGCTCTCCCGTGGAGAACTGACCTGTGCCCTGTCACGGCGGGAGGGTGATCTTCTGGAAGCTTTTTTAAATAATTCTGGTAAAATTCTTCCCCGTATGACCCTGTTAACCCGCGTCTGGGGACCGGATGCCTCTGTGGAGGACGGAAATCTGGATAATTACATCCATCTCCTGAGAAGGCGTCTAACCAGTGTGGGCAGTACGCTTACACTAAAAACAATCCGCGGTATCGGATATAGCCTGGAGGATACAAATGTTTAAAAAACTGCACCGTCAAATGACTCTTTTCTGTACACTGGTGACCGGACTGATCCTGGTCGCCATGTCCTGTATCTGTCTGAATATAGCGGAATCCGGTATTAAGGATGTGAGCTATTCCTCATTTATTAACAATTTAAATTCACTTTACTCTTATCTGGAAAACCAGTCCGTCATAACCCATACCTGGATTACCCAGATGGAATACAATTATCATATGCAGCTGGAAATAAATGATACCGGCAACGATCTTGTATTCCACTCCCTGAATCCATCTCCTTCCGGTGATAAACTCACCGCTCAGGCAAAAGAGACCGCTTTGCAGACATTTGGACTGGATATTGACAATTTTAATAAAAACAGCGTGTTATCCAAACATGAAGAATTTAAAATGACAGGATATGACGGAGAGCTGTATTATGCCTCGGTAGCCCTGATCCCCAAAGACAACGGCTATTTAAGTGTTACCGCAATATCACCCTTTACTACCCAGAAATCCCAGATTTACCGCCAGCGTATGCTTTTTATTCTGGTCGACTTGTGTGCCATTCTTCTCCTTGGCATTTTTTCCTGGCTCTTTACACGGCATATGATACGCCCGTTAAAAGAAAACCGGGACAAACAGGTTCAGTTTATCGCATCTGCATCTCACGAGCTTCGTTCTCCTCTCACGGTAATCACAAGCAGCCTTTCTGCGCTTAAAATTGCCGGTAAAGAAGATGCCAAACGCTTTATTCATGCGATGGAATCAGAGACCTGCCGAATGGCACGGCTGATTAACGACATGCTCACTCTGGCTAATGCAGATGCAAGAAACTGGACCATTCACCGGGAACCTGTGGAACTGGACACCCTGGTACTGGAAACTTATGAAAAATTTGAACCCCAGGCAATGGGTCAGAAACTGGAATTTAACTTTCATATTCCTGAACAGAGGATTCCCCCGCTTCTCTGTGACCCCGGACGAATAGGACAGGTCCTGTCCATACTGCTGGACAATGCTTTCTCTTATACGCCAAAAGGGGGAAAAGTGGGAATTTCCCTTTCCTTTGATTCCGACAGATTCCTGATAGCTGTTATAGACAGCGGTCCCGGAATTACGGACAAAAATAAAAAGGCTGTGTTTGACCGTTTCTACCGGGTTGATGCTTCCCATAAAGATAAAGAGCACTTTGGTCTTGGACTGTGTATTGCAAAGGAAATTGTGAAGCTGCACAAAGGAAAGATCTGGATTGAAGATACACCAGGCGGCGGAACAAGCATGATGATCCAACTGCCCCTTATCTCATAAATCCCGACATCATACAGCCGCCTTTTGCTCCTGCCCGGATGACTTCCTGTATATTTTCCGGTGAAATACCGCCGATCGCATATACGGGAATCGTTACTTTCTGGCAGACTTCCTCTAAAAAAGCTAGTCCGCGTCCGGGAATCCCTTTTTTGCAGTCCGTCTGAAAAATGTGCCCTGCAATGAGATAGCCGGCGCCCAGAAGCTGAGCTTCTTCTGCTTCTCTGGCACTGTGAACCGATACTCCAACAGTTTGAATCAGGCTGTTTCCTACCGGATTCCTGACGTAATTCCTAAGCGTTTCCATAGAGATCTGCACTTCGGGAATCTGCAGCCTTTTTGCTGTTTCTATAAACTGGTTAATTACCAGCGGTTTCCCGTGCTTCCTGCAGATCTCCCTGCATTTTTCAGCAAGCGCTTCATACTCACCCGCAGACAGATCCTTTTCACGCAATATAATTTTCTCTATTTCCTGTCTCTGTGCCAGTTTCTCTATTTTCATTAAAAAATCTTCTGTACAAAGTTTTCTGTTTGTTATGCACAAATACATCTTCTGCCTCCCGGGTTTTCCACATTTGGGATTATTTATACTACAGGCATCCCTGCCATACTGTACTGATAAACCATGTGAACATGCACTTTTCTAATTTTTTACACTCTGATATAATCCACATAGACAGGCTGTAATCCATTTGCAATCATTGCACATTTCACTTCTTCTACATTTCTGGGGTCTGATATTTCGAACTGTTCATCGCCTTTTGCCTCTTCTCCATGTCCTCCTACGCTTACCTTTACCCCCGCTGATATCTTAGTGGCGCACATACCAATGACATGATCCCGAAATCCCTCTCTTTCCCTTGTGGAAATGGTTATCCCCGCAAACGGCATGAAGAGGCGGTATGCCAGCATGACCTGGAGCAATTGAGTTTCGTGAACATCTTTAGAATTGATCTTATCATTATTAATAATTGGGCGTAGCCTTGGCGGAGAAAAGGCAATTTCCGCATGGGGATATTTCTGCTGAACCAGATAGGCATGCATTCCAGTTGCAAACGCATCCTTACGAAAATCGTCCAAGCCCAAAAGGGCTCCAAATGCAACGGATCGCATTCCTCCTTTTAGGGCTCTTTCCTGAGCATTAAAGCGATAAGGATAAATACGCTTGGGTCCGCTTAGATGGAGCCTCTCATACCTGACGGGATTGTAGGTCTCCTGATAAACACAGACGTAATCTGCACCGCATTTATGCAGATATTCGTACTCATCCGTATTCAATGGGTAAATTTCAACTCCCACTAAAGCAAAATACCTTGCCGCTATCCTGACTGCCTCTCCGATATAAGCAACATCGGACGCCTTTCTGGATTCTCCTGTTAACAGCAAAATATCCTGTAAACCGGTGGATGCAATATTCTTTAATTCCGCTTCTATTTCTTCCATGGAAAGTTTTCCCCGGAGAATACGGTTTTTACAATTATAACCACAGTAAATACAGTTATTTTCACAATAATTTGCAATATACAATGGAGTAAAAAGTGAAACCGCATTGCCAAAATGCTTTCTCGTCTCCGCCTTCGCTTTTCTCGCCATCTCCTCTAAAAAAGGTTCTGCTGCCGGAGAAAGGAGTGCAGCAAAATCTTCGGGAATCAGGCTCTCCTTTGACAGCGCCAGTTTTACATCTTTTGCGGTGTATGCTTCATAATCATATGTATTTACCTTATCCAGGACTTTATCCATAATATCGGATTGAACAGCTTCCATTCCCGGCTGGTATTCCATATGGTTTGTTTCTTCCGTGATAAACCTGCCGGATTTCATACCGGAGAACTCTGCTTTGGGATACTCCGGTTTCTTTTCATTTTCTGTACTCATTTTTATATACCTGTTATCTAGTACAACATTTCTTAAATAATTAAGTAATCCACACATGTTATTCGTATCAGGGGATTTGAACCATTCTACAAGTGTATCGGGCTACATCAAAGAATAGTTTGGATTTCCTGGTGCAGATAGCCGAAGTGTTTACTAGATTATTTATGTAATGATGTAGTAGTTTCCTTTCTTACATTCGAAATCTTAATATTGCAAACTGCCGGGGCATTCATTTTGATAAAGTTTTTCAAACGCTCTCTGACACCACGATTTTCAGACACGCTCTAATCCTCTAAAAATCCGGTCAAGGGGCTGGATGCTTCCGCCCTTTGTTCCAATACCCTGCCAGGTCCAGCCAGATATGCCATTCTTCCTGAGATAACAGCCAGCTTAAATGCTGCCGCCATCTGTGCCACATCGCCTGCCGTTGCAATCGCCGTATTTACCATTATGGCGTCTACGCCCATCTCCATTGCTTCACATGCCTGGGAAGGCCTTCCGATACCGGCGTCTACGATGATTGGCAGGTCTATTTCTTCTACCAGCATTTTAATAAATTCCCTGGTACACAGTCCTTTGTTGCTTCCAATGGGTGCTCCCAGAGGCATAATTGCCGCTGCTCCGGCATTTGCCATATCTCTGGCTGCATTTAAATCCGGATACATATAAGGCATTACAATAAATCCTTCTTTTGCCAGTATCTCCGTTGCTTTGACTGTCTCATAATTATCCGGGAGGAGATATTTGGAATCGTGCACCACTTCGATTTTCACAAAGTCTCCGCATCCGATTTCCCTTGCCAGGCGTGCGATACGGACAGCTTCATCTGCCGTTCTGGCACCGGAGGTATTCGGCAGCAATGTTATGCCTTCCGGCATGTAGTCCAGTATGTTTTCTTCCCCGCCTACATTCGCACGGCGAAGTGCCAGCGTTGCCATTTCCACACCACCGTTTTGAATCACTGCATTGGTCATCTCCAATGAAAACTTGCCTGAGCCCAGAATAAATCTGGAATTGAAGGCATGACCGCCTATTACTAATTTATCTTCCATTTTCTGTAACCTTATCCTTTCGAAACATTTGTAATTGCATGGTTCTGCAGATTCCCCATTGAGGTTGAAACCGTAGGTTTCTCTATACCTCCGTGATCCCAAGTATCAGACGAAGCACCATATTCGCCTGATGCCCGGCGCACACCTGGACTCTGGGTGCCATCAGTCCTCTTCCTTCTTTTGCTTCATTTTCCATATCTCCGCATACATAGAGCCTTGACATCTTGCGCACGGTCTTGATTTCATTGGCACTGTCATATCCAGCCATCCCGGATGCAGAAACTATCCTAGATTCAGGTAGTTCCATCAATACAGCATTGACCAGGGCTGCCTTGGCTTCCGGGCGGTCAAATGCTTCGCATATGATGGGATATTCCCCGAAGATAGCAGCCGCATTCTCTGCGGTTACTCTTCTGTCAATTGTCTCCACATGGATAAAAGGATTGATCTGGGCAATCTGTTCTTTTAATGCCTCTGTTTTCTTCTTACCCAGATGGGAAACCAGATAGTTCTGGCGGTTTAAGTTACTCGGCTCTACTACATCAAAATCAACCAGTAAAAGCTTTCCAACCCCTGTCCTCGCAAGCATTACCGCTATATGGGAACCCAGACCGCCAAGTCCGGCAACTGCAACACGGGCATTGTTTACTTTTTCCCAGACGCCGGGAGTATGCCTGGATGCCATCATTGCCTCTAGCTCTTCTTGCCCCGGCATAACACCTCTATGTATAAAAAACACCTCATCCATTTCATTCAATGTTCTTATCCCACTGAGCAATTCCTCTATGGGAACAGAAAACCCATTTAAAATCACGATATCCTCTTCTTTGCCGTACTGTCCTTTTAATTCCGCCAGGGTATTGCACCGGATACTGGTAATCTTTCCATTTAATCTGATCTGCATTGCTCATCCTCCGCCTACGAAACTGACGATCTCCAGGCAGTCTGCATCGTTTAAAACAACGCCTGCAAATTTTCCTTTCGGCACGATTTCTCCATTTAACTCTACTGCGATTCTGGAAAGATTATAATTCTTTTCTATGAGAAATTCTTCCAGTGTTTTAGTTTTTAGAAGTTCTGCTGTCTGTCCATTTATTTTCATAATTTATCCCATCCTGTTCCTTTATTCCCACTTCAACGGGTAAACGGGCATTCCTATATATAAATTCTTATTTTTCCGTACAGAATTCTACTTTTTTGCCTTCCAGAATCATATTGGTGGTTCGCACTGCACACATTTTCCCACACATGGAGCAGGTATGGCGGTCTGCCGGCGGCGTGCTCTCAAAATATTCTTTTGCCTTTTTACCATCAATGGCTATGTCAAACATTTCATCCCAGTCCATCCTATGTCTTGCTTCAGCCATACGGTTATCAATGTCTCTGGCTCCTTTGATCCCTTTTGCAATATCTGCTGCATGGGCTGCGATCTTGCTGGCTACGATACCTTCTCTTACGTCACTCACATCCGGCAGACGCAGGTGTTCCGCCGGTGTAACATAGCAGAGAAAATCGGCGCCGTTTGCAGCCGCAATTGCCCCTCCGATTGCAGATGTAATATGATCATAGCCTGGTGCAATATCCGTTACCAGAGGCCCCAGAACATAGAAGGGTGCATTGTGGCAGATTCTCTTTTCCATTTTCATATTTGCAGCAATTTCGTCCATTGCCATATGTCCCGGTCCCTCTACCAGTACCTGTACATCCTTTTCCCATGCCCGTTTGGTCAGGCTGCCGATTTCGATTAACTCTGCAATCTGTCCCGCATCAGAACTATCCGCAATACATCCCGGACGCAAGGCATCCCCAATACTGATTGTCACATCATGTTCCCTCAGAATTTCCAGCACTTCATCATAGTATTCAAAGAATGGATTTTCGTTTCCTGTCATTTCCATCCAGGCGAATAACAGGGAACCTCCTCTGGAAACAATATTCATTTTCCGACCTGCCCTGCGGAAGCTCTCCACCGCTCTGCGGTTTAATCCTGCATGGATGGTAACAAAATCAACGCCTTCTCTTGCATGAGCTTCTACTACTCTTAAAAAATCCTTTGCCGTGATCTCTAATAAATCTTTCTCTAAATAACCAATGGCATCATACATGGGAACCGAGCCAATCATTGCCGGAGACATCTCAATTAATTTTTCACGGAAATCATGTGTTTTCCCATAGTTACTCAGATCCATGATTGCCTCTGCTCCAAAATCAATTGCCATCTGCACCTTTTTCAATTCCCGGTCATAATCTTTGCTGTCCCCGGAGATTCCCAGATTTACGTTTATCTTGGTGCGAAGTCCGCTTCCGATGCCTTCCGGTGAAAGGGAGGTGTGGTGTACATTAGCCGGAATTGCTATCTGCCCGGATGCCACCAGTTCCATTAATTTTTCAACCTCCATGTTTTCTTTTTGGGATACGATCTCCATCTGGGGTGTTACAATACCTTTCTTTGCTGCTTCCATCTGCGTGTAATATGCGCGCATTTGCTGTTCCTCCTATTTGTTTGTATTAATGAATAGCAAATGCCTGGTTTATTCCCGCGAGCGTCAAAAAAGACAGGTAATTGCTTACCTGCCAGTTCACTCTTATTTTCATAAAAAAATGTTCACTAAAAAGTGAACATCCAACTATTACTCATCGAATGCTCCCTACCACAGTGTTAACTGTCAGGTTCAAAGGGTTAGATATGTACATATCAATCTCAACTATTATTAGTTCCCCTGCATAGCTATTCAGTTAGTGTTATTATAGGCGTGCGGGTTCCAAAAGTCAATAGGCGATGTGAAGGAGTTTGGCACGCCGGCATTTACGAAAATCAGAAAGAGCTATCTCCAGAATCCCGGAATAGCTCTTTCTCTTCTATATTACCACTTTCCTTTTTTCTTCATAAAATAGAGGAATCCACCTGCCAGTAACAGAAATCCCGCAAATGCACTGCCGAGTATCAGCGGCATATTTGTTGAAGACAAATCTTCTGACGGCTTATCTGCCAAAGGAACTTCGCCGTCGGTAATTTCTTCGGTTGCCTGAACTGTCTCCGGCTCATTTACGCCATCTGTACTGCCGGTTCCTTCTGGCTGATCCGCCAGGGGAACTTCTTCATCGGGAATATTTACATTGTTCTCATTTTGATCTGGTGCAGGATTTGCATTGTTTTGGTTCTGATCCTGATTTTGATTTTGGTTTTGGTTTTGATTCTGGTTTTGATTCTGTGTGGTATTATTAGCTGCCGGTGCGGTATTGTCTGCTGCATTATTATCAGCCGGTGTGGTTGTTGTGCCTCCCGGTACTGTGACAGTCTCATTTACAGTTGTAGATGGTCCCTGCTCATAAGTCGTATTAGTTATGGTGTCGCCCGGTATCTGCACCACCTGGGTGGTTGGCTGTTGGGTACTGGTGTAGTTAAATCTTATTTCATTTCCGGCACTGTCTGCAGTCAGGGTCAGCTGTTTTACATAAGAATCATAGGCATAGCCCTGTATCGTCTTTGCCGTATAGGTGATTTTGTCGTTTACATTTCCCATGGTAATTACCGGTGTCGCAACATCTTCACCGCTTTGGGCATCCACGAATCGGATTGCATATTCCACAGAATCAGTTAGTGCACCGTAATCTACTACATAGTCTCCGTTTTCCGTGACTGTTTCCTGGGTTGGGCGCCATTCTGTCTTCACATAATACTTCCCCTTATGGGCATCGTCAAATATCAGATCTGACGCATCCGGTGCTGCAGGGCAGGGAGCCCCTGCATTTACAGTAATTTTGATACTTCCGGTGGCTTCACTGAGAGACACCCGCGCTTCGCCGTATGCAGCTACATAACCGGCATATAATTGATCACTGAACCTTGCGATTTTGCCGGGACGATAGGTAACTGTATAGGTATTTTCTGAGGCAGTATTATCTGTTGCCGCATTATCTGAAGCTGTACTATCTGGTGCTGTATTTGCTTCTGCTGCCTTTACCTGAATGGTCATGGCTGCTGCCAGCATGCAGATACTAAGACAGCAAACTACTCCCATTCGATATATATTTTTTAAGATACTCATAATGATCCCTCCGCCCTTTTCACCCAGGTATGCATCTGCTGCCGCAGGTTTTCCCGGTTTTCGATCAGGTAATATGTCAATTTCTTTGCTTCTGAGATAATTATAGCAGACTGTTGCTTTCATCATCTCTTTCATGAAGCTCTTTTTTGATTTTTTTACTTTGCGGCGAAATGATCATGCTTTTCTTTTTTCTTTTTGCCATATACAGCCGCCAGGATTACGATTAGAAGAGAGGCTCCTGCTGCCATAAGCCAGAATCCAACCGGGGTGTCATCTCCGGTCTTTACCTGTCTTACTACTTTGTTTACCGGTCCGGGTGTGGTAACTTTATTCGTGACTATTTTATCAGCCTGCTTTTCCGTTACAATCTCGGTCTGAGGCGGTGCATCGTCATAGCCTGCGCGAAACTCAAACTGAAATGTTCCGTCTGCCGCCTGATAGTCATTGGTATGGGATTCCCCGTCCAGGAAAACCGTCATTTTTAGGGTTGCCGTCTTTGATGGCTTTAAGTTCACAAGCATCAGCCATTCCTGTAAGCTTCCGTTCATATCCTTCAAACCGTTTTCGTCTGCTCCGATTCTGGCTGTCCCATCGGATTCATTTCCGCCGTAAATGGTTTCTGTCTTGCCATCCTGGGTGATGGTAAGGCTGATCTGATAGGCCGCTTCGCTTGCTTTTTTTGCATCTTCAAAAGCCTTTAGTACTTCCGTCCGCATAAAGAAATCAATGCTTTTATTCGACGTATTTTTCAACAGGATTTCCTGAACCCGCTCTTCGCCGGGCTGCATATCATTAAACTCCGTTCCGAAATTATCTGTATCATCGTAATTGTATTTGATATCTTCGCTGCCATCGAAGGTTACCGTCGGTGTCTCTTCTGCCCCATATGCAATTGTGGAGAGACTAAGCAAAAGTGCCAGCATCATTCCAAAAGCTATTATTTTCTTCTTCATGGCAACCTCCCTGTTTTACTCTTCAATCTTAGTAATGTAACCCTGATCATCTATGGTGGCAAGTACGCCCCATTCCGACATAATTGCATCCTGCCCCACCAGAATCTGCACTGCATCTGCCTGCATTTTCAGTTCTACCCCCAGGTCCGCATAATCATTTTGCAGGTCTTGGGATATCTGAATCAGATCCATAAATATTTTTGAATTTTCTCCCGGTGCCAGTGGTTTCGTATAATATAACACCATTTGCTCATTGTCTTCCTTCTGAAGAATCCAACGGGCTTTGTCACCGGAGTTATCTTTATCCTGAACTGCCGGTATTTTTATTTTTTCGGCAATTTTATTTCCATCTTTTATAAATTCGCTGCCCTTGAAACTGCCCCAATATTTTGATATGGTTATTCTTGTATATAAATCTGTGTTTTGTGTATTGGTAATACATACTTCTTTTTGAATTTCTGCGCCCGGCAAGATCTCCTTCACATATACGGTACCATTTGGAATCTGCGTATAAATGTCTTTCCCCAAACCGTCTTTCCCGACCTCATTGAACTGAATACCGAGATTTTTCGTATTAATCTGCTGTTTTACCCGCTGCCCGGTTGCCTGGAAATACGCCAGGGACCCGCCGATTAATGTTGCCGTAACAAGAGCGGCTGCCACGCCCATGAGTATTAACTTTTTCTTCACTTCGCACGCTCCTTTGACTTTATCTTATCTGCAGTTACCCACAGCACAAACGCCATTACAAATGCTGCCATACAGGTGATTGCGCCTGACCAGGAATTCAGATAGAAAGATATGGTACCCAGGACCGGAATACCAAACACTACCTTTCCGATGACTCTGGAAAAATCAACGGGTGTGGTATCTTCCGATTCATTGGCATCTCCTTTTGTTCTGAACTGCTGCTTTTCTTCTTCAATTCCAACTACGCGGTGAGTAGCCACCAGTCTGGTATCTGTTCCCATTTGAAAGGTAATTGGATCACCTGTTTTTATCTCATCAAACGCTGCTTCTTTTACATAAACCGCCGAACCTGCCGGATATTCCGGTTCCATACTCTCTGTTAAAATCCCGTAAATATGATATCCAAACAGTTTTGGCAGCGTTAATGGTATGGCTATGAGGATGACGCCTGTCATCAAAAGAATTCCGATTCCGTTTAAAAGCTTTGGCAGCATCCTCTGACCTCCCGTTGTTATGTGAACCTCTTTATTTCTTATAAACTTCTGCTTCTACTTCCTTACCCTCTGTATTTAGCCATGAACAGGATATAATTTTTCCGTTCTCTCTTTCATATGAGGGAGTAAAATGATCTGCCTGAATCGCTTCTGCCTTTATATCCACGACAACCTGTGTGTCATTCATTTCGTTCTGCCACCTGCCCGGCAATTCTACTTCACTGAATAACTGCAGCGTCTGCCCCGGACTCACGATTCCTGCGTCCTCTCCTCCCACATAATAGCAATACCAGATATTTTCTGCTTTTTTATCCTGGACAATGACCCAGTCTTCTGACACATTTATATCGGCAATGGTTAATGGCGGTTCTGCTGCCGCCGGATTGGTAATCGTTACTACTGCACGGATATAGCAGGCAAGTGAATCCTGTTCCACCGTAATCTTTGGCATCTTCGAGATCACATCTCCCGGCATCAGGTTTGTGGGGTCCTGATAAGGAACAGCCGGACCATCCGGATTAGAGGGGTCCTTCATTTCTTCCGTCAGACTGATATCAACGTGCCCCATAGAAAGTATATTGGAAGCAGATTGGCTGTCTGTAAAATAAGCAAAAGTCGCACCTACTCCTGCCAGCAGAATAATTGCTGCCAGACTGGCGATCTTTACGATGTTTTTCTTTTTCATGAGCCTTAATCTCCTTTTTTACTTTTCCATTCTATTGGCACATAGATGCCAGATGTGTTAACAGTTCCTGGAATTCTGTCGGAATCATTTCTGTTCCTGCCGCCCAGTCGCTCTGTATTGCTTTAGCCGATGCCTGAAGGGACTTTGCTGTAATATTCAGATGATAGGAAGCGTTGTCATATCCCTTTTCTGATGTCTCAAACGCAAATGTCTTGACACTTTCCCCTTTTTCTTTATCGTAATAAGCGGTCTGACTGGTTTTGGACACAGTGCTGTTAAGCGCGGGATTCATGGTTACGCTTTGCAGAAGATACGGAGTGGAATCTCCCGGTTTTACAATTCCCATATAGATAAACTGGTAAACGCAGGTCTGGGGATTGTAGGAATATACCCATTTTCCTTCATAATCCGCCGGATCAGTCCCTGGGGTATATTTTACTACTTCCGTACCGAACTTTTTAATCCCGACTTCTTTATAGGAAGTAATGGTTTCCCCCTCTTTTACTACATCGAAGATCACAGGGAGTTCTTCACCGGCTTTTGCTGCTAATATGTCTTCCAGCTGTTTTGTCTCTTCATTATATTTCTTAAGATAAACGTCTTCTCTTCGTATACAGCTTTCATCAAATCTGGCTGTTACCACCATATCGACCGTTCCGGTGTTATCTACTTTTACCTTCTTATCAATCTCAGTTCCGGGCTTCCAGTCACTGGGCGGATCGAATTCTTCATTTAAAACCGTATCGAATTTGCCCATGGCAAATGTATTTTTAGCGGATTCCTGATCGCTGAAATATGCGATCGTTCCTCCTACCAAGAATACACATAATACAGCAATCAGGGAAACCAGTTTTTTACTGTTTCTCTTCATTCACTTCAGCCCTTTCTTTTTCCCTCTTTTTCTTCGGGAAGAGACTGTCTAATAAAACACTAATTACAATTATCGCTGCCATAACAACAATGACCGGGATATTTTTCCCCAGGGAAATAAAATATCCTGCGTAGGGAATTGTTAATTTTGATGCCTTTCCCACTATATCTGAGAATTCCACTGGATTTGCATCTTCTGTGGAATTTGCATCGCCTTTTGTCACAAAGGTTGCACTCAAATCATTTCTTTTGACTACCCGGTGAGTTACCAATGCATGATCGCCAGCCTTAAATGTGACAGCATCTCCTTCCTGGATATCTGCAAAGGAAGTACTCTTATAATAAATGACACTGCCTACATGGTAGGTAGGCTCCATACTGCCGCTGAGGACGACAACCGGTTTATAGCCTGCCACCATAGGTGCTACGATGAGAATGTAGCAGAAAATTGCAATGTAGACAATCCAGGATAGGATGTTGAATAGATTTTTTAGTATTTTCATTCAAGTACGTCCTTTTACTTTTAGTCGGTGTTATTATTTTCCTGGATATGTTACCCAGCCGGATGCGTCAGCTGCCTGTGCATCTGCCTGAACAAACTGTGTTTTGATCGACAGTGTGTAGTTATCAGAAGCGTATCCTTTTAAGGTACTGTCTAACTGCTTTAATGCATTGGTATATACATCTTTGCCTTTTACCTGTTCGTCAGGAAGTTTCGCTAAAGCATCCTTTAGTTCTCCGGTATACGATGTCCATGATTCATCAAAAGCCGGCTCTTCTGCATCTTTTTCTACAATTTTGTAGTAAGTTGATTCATTATATTTACCCATATCCGTATTGTTACATAAGGTTACAGAATCCATTAAAGAGTTCGTTGTTTCTCCTTTACCAAGGGTTTCTTTGTAGTAATACCAGCCGTCGGATCCTTTTGTCCAGTCTGCAGCATCTATATTTTTATAAACAACGGAGCCGTCACCTGCTGTCTTACCATCCGTTGCATCTAACTGCAGACTATCGTTTACGGAACCTGGAAGGAACTGATCACTTTCTGAGCCAATCACAACTCCTGCATTTGCCCATTCTTCATCAAACCTTACTCTTACCCATACATCACCCTCGCCGGTGTTTTTAGCCGTTACTGATTTATCTACTTCTGCGCCTGGTTTCCAGTCACCGCCGTCCGTAGGATTAAATTTTTCCACTGTGGTACCTTCAAATGATGTGGTACTGAAAGGGTTGTCGATGGTTGTTGTCTGATTAAAATATGCCCATGTTCCTCCAACTACTGCTACTGCTAATATTCCAAGACCTGCTATAATTTTTTTATTTTTCATCTCTGATATCCTCCTGAGTTTTAATTTGCATTTTTATTTAAATATAAATTTAATTTTTTTATTGGAAATTAAATTTGAAATTTAATTGAATTCTAAAATGTCTATTTTTTTAATACTTGCTTTCCATGAAGTTATAAAATATTATTTGTAATAATACTTAACTATGGAATTATTCTCCATCCACTAAATTCCAGTTGTTTAAGCAATCCTGAGGAACTGAAACACCAAATACTTCTGTTACTGCGCCTGTTGTTGCCTGAACGGTCTGAGCAGTTACTTTTAATGTATAATCTGCATTGCTGTAACCGGTTGCTGTCGGATCCTGTTCTGTAACGGATAAATTAAAGGTTGCATCTTTTGGCATTTCACCATCGTATGATGTCCATTTGCTTAAATCAGTTACATCCGGTTTTTCTGTTTCTTTGGTATAATATTTTTTATTCACATATAAACCAAGGTCAGCATCTTTTATTAACTGTACACTGTCTAAGAAGGTATCGGTGGTTGCTCCTGCAGCAAGTTTATCTTTAAAGTAGTACCATCCGTCTTCTCCGCGAAGCCAGGTTGTGCTTACACCATTCAGTGTCAATTCTACAACAGAACCATCCTTTTCTACTAAACCATCCACAGCGTTATCCTGCTTTGTTGTACCATTTAACAGATTGTTTTCTTTGATTGTTTTGTTACTTGTTTTATTTATCCATGTCTCATCAAACTTTACTCTGACTACAACATCCTGATCTCCGGTGTTTACCACTTCTACATCCTTATTTACTTCAACGCCCGGTTTCCAGTCATTACCATCTTCCGGCTTAAATTCTTCCACCATTGTTGAACCATATTTTCCGGTGTCAAATTTATTCTCTGCTGTCATAGTCTGATTGAAATATGCTAATGTTCCGCCTACCATTGCTACTGCTGCTAAACCTACGATACCTGCTGCTAATTTTTTGTTCTTCATATCCTTTTCCTCCATAAATTAAATTATTATTTGATTTGTTTTATTTTTATATTAATTGGCTGTTACCAAATTAATTTTACTGCCATGTTACCTGGTCATTTGTTAATGTATATGAGCGCTGCCAAAGTGCTGACGCTGCTTCTTTATTGACCTGTATGGTCTCTGCGGTTATTTTAACCTGCAGTTTATACTGCGAATAATCGGTTCGGATGCCATGAACATCATTTGAGAGTCCTTTGCTGAATGTTACGGATTTCAGTACAGGTAATGTTTTTGCCTCCGCTTTAAATATCTGATTGTAATAATAGAAACCATCCTGTTTATCTGCCCAGCTCTTCATGTTTTCATCAAACCAGTTTAATGTACAGAATTCATTTCCATCTGCTGTTACATACACATTCTTATCCGATTTACTTGCTGTTATCTTTACTGCCTGATCTGCCGGGTCTCTTAATGTCACTTCTACTTTAAAGCGAAGGAGAAGATCCATATTTCCTAAATTTTCAAACCATACCTTTTTTTCTTTTTCTTCACCCGGTACCCAATTATCTGCCTCATTAAACTTTTCTGATAAATGTATCCTGGGCTCTCCTGTACGGAACGGATTCTTTATTTGAACCTCGCTTTGATAATAAGCATATGTTCCGGACACTCCAATCAGCGTTATGATGCAAAGGGCGATTACAGCAAACATTTTTCTATGAAATAATCTCTTCATTCTATCACCCCCACTTAATTTTCCCAGGTGACAGTTATTCCATCTTCCTGAATCTGTCCCTTCTTGCCAAATACTGTTCTAGTTGCATCTTCGTTTACAGCATCTTTATTTAAAGTACCGGATCCATCACTGCACTGGACTACTTCTGTTCGAAAATACAAATGGTAATCCGCTTTTTTATAATCCTGGAATTCCTCTGCTGCAAAGTTCTGGAAGGACACACTGTTCAGTACCAAACCGGTTGATGCTCCTGATTTCAGAACTTTTTTATAATAATACCAGCCGTCTCCACCGGAAACCCAGTTGCTGCTCTCCCTTAGGGGATTAAAATTTTGATTCCAGTTTTTCACTGCTACATCAACATTTCCAACTTGATTTGAAAGAAGATTTCCGGTATCTTTGCCCCCTGACTGCCAATACTCCACATATGACATTCTGAGAAATACGGAGGAAGAACCTCTATTGATGAACTCTACTTCTTTCGTTACATCTTTTCCTGTTTTGGGATTATCAGGAAAGTTCTCCACAATCTCAACATCTGTATTATGAGCAGTCAGGTTATTTGTTTTTTCCACCTCTAATTTTAGAAAGGAGAAAGTAGAACCGATTCCCAGCAGCGCAATCATTCCAACTGTAAACAACAGTAACTTACTTTTTCCTTTAATTCGATTACGCAATATTCTCTGCCTCCTTTCTTTCAATTACTATAGCTTGCAAAATCATTTGATTTCGTATCATAATTGTGAAAATAATTTTGGGGAGTGTATTGGTTATGAACTTCAACGATTACATCATCTCCCGGTTTAATCACAACAGTACCTTTTTTCAGGTCAATTCTGTTGCTGCCCACATCCTTGCCATCGGCGCTCTTAATTACCAGTGCCGGATCTCCGTAGGTGTACTCTTGCAGCATAATTTCGGAAATCCTAAATACGGTCTCATGATAAACGGTTATATAGGAACTGATCTGATTATCGGTCAGTATGGCCGCTGTCTGGAAGGGATCACCGCTGATACTGTTGATTTCTATCATAAACTCATCCTTTGAAAGCTTTTGGCGTACCTCGTCATCAACACCATCGATTATTTTTTGTATTTTGACTTTACCTTCCTGTCTCAGCGGCTTCACAATTGGAATGTTATAAGGTAATTTTTTCGGAGTCCATACTCCATTATCTACCCAGTAAAAGGATACATTCGTCTTGCTTACATCGCCTTCATTAGAGTACAATCCTTTTTTTCCTTCACTGAAAGGATACAATTTATCGTAATCTGTATTCTCCTGACCGGTATCCACCGGTTCCAGATCCTTTGATCCTTCCTCTAACACGATGTTAAAGGATACGGTGTAAACAGCCCTGGGATCCAGGAAATAATCCTTACCGAAGTCTACTTTAATTGTCTTCCCGCTTGTGGTTACCGTATAATCATTTTTGTTCATGACTTCCGGTACAGCCCCTGCGTCCGGCGCTAATTTTGTTACTTTTAAGTCCAATGTTGCGGAGGGGGCAAATTTAACATGCTTGCTTAATGTGTCCTGGATGGAAACCCCTGCAATTTGCTTTGTAATGGTACTCGTGATGGATTTAAAGGCATCTTTTAGTCCCTCGGCGTCATTGCCTGCCAGGTAGTCTTTCAGATCAGCCTTTGGTGTCGCGGTCAGGGTCTTTAAATAATCTATGTTATCAGACATTGTGTTTCCTGCTACGCCTACTACATAAAATCCGCTTAAATCTGGAAGAGCTGCCGCTGCATTTAAGCCAGCTTGTTTATCACGTTCCGTTGTGACAGACCCGCCTCCAAAAGGAGCGGTAGGTGCGCCATCGGTAACAAATACAACAAATTTCTTCCTTTTTTCACTTCCGCTGTTTTCACTGCTAAACAGCATTTCATTAGCTTTCGACAGTGCCAGACTGTAATCGGTACCGCCTCCAACTTCAAGTTTTCCGCTTCTGCTATCCCAATCTGGATACCCTGCTTCTCCAATAATATTCTTTAAACTGCCTGCCGAAAGATTTTCGTTCAGGTTTGCCCATGTATTGATTTGCGTATCAAATTCCACAATTGCAATTCTGTTATTGCTCTGGCTGCTTTTTAACGTATCAATAATATTTCTGGTAGCTGTTTTCAGAAAATCCATTCTCCGGCTTCCCAGGCTTGCATTGTTCCCGTTGTTCATGTTCCATGCCATACTTCCGGAACTGTCTAATACTAATACAATGTCTGCCGGTTCCGGTGCCGTCTCCGGTGTTCCGGTTACGTCTAAATACAACCGGTACTTATCCTCGCCTCTCAGATTTGTATCTTGATTTTCCCCTTTATCTCCAAGGTAGTCGATCTGCTTTTTGTGGTGAACTTCACCGTATTCGTCCGTGCTGCCGGAATCTCTGACCGGCTGAAGATAAAAATCAAAGGAAACGTAGGTGTTGGTACCTGTCCAGGAATCCTGGGCAAATGAGTTTTTATAACTAAGTTTACCGTTTCGATCCATGCTCAGTCCGTATAATGTGTTATTGCCCTGTTTTGCATAAAGTAGTCTGTCGTAACCTTCTACCGATTCCAGTGCCGAATAGAGTTTCTCCAAACTGTCTAATTTTTGGTTTTTCCCAATGGACAGTTTTCTTTGACCTCCTGAAATTTCTTTCCCTGTATAATAATCAAAGCACCGTACCGTTATATTTGTCACCTTGTCAAAATAGAGAGATACGGTTTCATCGTTAACATCGTACCAATAGTAGTTATTATATTGAAATTGCCGTACATTACTTCTGACTCTTAATCCGGTTATACTATACCGATTACAAACGGCTTCCATCAGTGATCCATATCCACTAATTTCGCCAACTCTGTCAGCTATTGCGCTTAAGGAAAGTTCTTCTCCATTATCTATGGTAATGCTGTTTGGCGTTCCACTGATCTTGTCACCTGAACTCATATCACGGCATTCAATCTTAACCGCCTGGCTCCTTGCATAACTCTCGACACTCCTGATCTCAAAAGCAAGTGCATACACACTGAACTTATCGGATGAAAAAGCTACATCTTTAACTATTCCATCTTCCTCAACGGTAATATCTGCCTGATCGGTAATATCCACAACCTGAACACCATTAGGTGCTGTTTCATTTTCTTCCAAATGCTGTACCCTTACCTGGGTACTGGCATCTTCTTTTTCATTTTCTACAGATGCACCATTCAGGAAGTTCATATGAACCTTTACCTCTCCTGCAGGTTCTATTTCACTCTTTTCTCCAGTTATGGCATCTGTTATTATAAAGCTGATATCATATGCTATAAATCCGGCAAGTGAAGTATCTTCTTTTTCGGAAACCGCTTCTTCCAGCTTCATCTGTGTCTGGCTAAATTTTGCATTGATATTTTCAATCTGTTCTTTTTCTTCCTGCGTTGCTTCTGATGGAACTTCTTTTCTAAGTATCGGGGTAACCGCTAGCTGCGCATCTTTGGGAATCACACCTGCCTCGGCGCTTATCCGGACTTCCACTGATTCATCCTGATATGTTCCTGCAAATGGAGCATCTGCTTCTGTGTCAATGACCGTGTATTCCTGTCCGCTGTTATTGACCGGCTCAGTTTCTGTCTCATTGATATCCGTTTCGGGAGCTGCTTCAGATTTGTCTTCTGACGGCATTTCATTCTTCCCACCATCCGGCTGTGTTTCTCTCTGTGGTTCCGTCTGTTGTACCGTCTGTGGTACCATCTGTTGTTCCGGCTGCGGCTCTGCTCCCGTCTGCGGCTCTGCCATTTCTGATTGCTGACCATTTACCGATTCTGTCTCCGGTATTATTATTTGATTATCCATACCGTTTCCATGATTCGACTGACTGCTTCCCTCACTGCCCTGATCCTGACCTGTAAGCGGAAGAGCACCAGTTTCATATCCCGGCTCTGACGATTCTGCTCCTGCTGCGGAGGAATCAATGTCTGCTATTTTATTTTCGCTTGCCATTAAGGAAATGTTATTACTCAGCAGCAGTGCAAGACAAAGGACAACTGCCAGCAATCTCTGTTTAACTTTATTCTTCATGACTTCCTCCTTCTTTTTATTCTTCTTCTATTCCACTTTCATCCAGCGCATTGTCAATGAGCTTTAACAGCTCAAGGGCACTTCTGAAATTCTTTGTGATCTTTTTCTCTGCCCAGACAACCTGCCCCTGCCAGGTGGCATTTTGACGATATTGAACATGAACGATGAATGTTGCCTGGTCTCCGCTTTGATTGATTACTTCATCTTTATCCATTACTCTTACCGCCTCCTGTGTCTTTGTATTTTCCTTCTCTATAAATTGTCTGCTCTTCATTGCTGCCTGGGGATAATTTATGTGTTCAAACAAATCATCCATCTTGGCAATGAGCTGAAATTCATTTTCAAACGGAACTGCTTCCCTGCTGTAACAGTGATACAGTCTGCCTTTGCCTTCTCTGTGATTTACACTGTCAATACAGATACATAAAATATTTGGGGCTGCAGAATTTATTTGAATTATGTCCATCTGATACAACCTCCCCGGCTTTTCTAATAACACTATAACAAAGCAGGTATTTCGCTACCTCTTTCGTCAGCAACTTTTTTGATTTTTTTCGTATTTTATGAAATTATTTAATTGGAGGCGGACAAATTGGGGGTTTTACGTGGAAAGAGACGCTGTATGCAAAGCCTCTTTTCCCGGCAAACACAAAAAAACACAGCCCTCCGTTTCCGGTGACTGTGCACTTCTATGAAATATTTTAAATATACGCGCCTAACTATTCTGACCTTCTACACCCATTTCAGATCCCCGGATACAAAGTTCAGTTTACCGGATCCGTTCTTCATATCTGCAACAGATGCGGTATAATAATTAATCTTATTGCGGCCTCCCCCTTCATCCTTAAAGTTCCGGTCAATACGGGTAGAGATAATTGAGCAGTTTTCTTTATTCGTGCCCGGGAGCAGCAATAGGAACTGGCATGGACTGTATCTGGTGTACAGATCCCCGCGGCGGAGAGAGCGCTGGATTGCCATCTGGAATTTCTGGGATACCTCCTGCAGCTTCTTAGGGGCTTCTAAAGGTGTTCCGCTTGAATCCGTCAGGGTACAGAGCATCAGGAATACGGACTGCCCTGTCCGTTCCATCATCCTGCTTAGAATACGGTAATTATCTATAAAACTGGGTAAAGTACAGTAATATGCCCCTTTACGTTCATTTTCTTCCTTTAACCCTTCTTTAATATCTACAATTGTCCTCACCGGCTGCTGAATGTGGCTGCTCATCACCTGGAACCGTTCCATCATCTTTTTAGAAGGGGATAATCCAAGTTCATCAAAGAACATCTTAGTAGCGTCCTGATAGACATCCATTGCTTCTTTATACCGGTTCATGGCAATCAGGCTGTCTATACGCCAGATCTGCCATTCTTCAAACGGATAAACCTGGGCAGCTGCTGTGGTGAGCCGCAATATTTCTTCATATTCCCTCTGTTTATCCAATTCCTCACACACGATTCGCAGACTGGAAAAATAAACTTCCTGATAATGGATATTAGCCGCCATCGCCCATTCTTCTCCTACCATCATAGGCAGAAATTCCCCGTGATAGATCTTGCAGGCTTCTTTTAAAAAGAAAAGTCTGTTTTGTTCATCTATATCAGACATTCCTTTGGCAGTCAGTTTCTCAAAATCGTAAATATCGGCATAAATGGGGATTTCCTCATTCCATCTGCACATTCCATTTTGAACGGTAATATAATTATCCTTTGGCAGACCCGCAGACTCTAAGAGTTTCCGAAGTCTAAATATTGTATTATTCAAACTGCTGTTTCCATTCTCTACCTCATCTCTCCCATACAGATATTGAATCAGAGAACCCTTGGATACACCTGTTTTCTTGTTCAAAACCATGATTTGAAATAATTGAACTGACTTTGCCAGATTATTTCTTCCAAAAGAAATTGCAATCGTTCCATAATTCACATGAAATTCACCCAGCATATGTACATATAAAGCCTTATCATCCACTTTTTTCATCTGTGCTGCCTCCCTTGCCGTATTTCACAGCTATGTTCCAGCACGTTATAGACATAACCCAGCATTTCCTGTACGCTGCGAAACAATCGTTTTTTATTGTTTCCGGCAAACTGAATCTCGCCCTGCCAGCTTCCATGTTGGCGATAGCGGATCTTCATATAGAAAGTAAGGTATTTTCCATGCACTTTTGCAAATTCTTTTAAATCATGACATGGCTCCGGATTGCTTTTCTTCGTTACATATGCAATATCTTGGGAATATGTACCATCATCTTGCGGACTTTGCATCTCATCCATTAACCGATCTATTAAAATGACCATTTCAGATAAACCATAAAAAGGAAGTTCCTGTTTTAGATAACAATGATAAATCTTCCCAATTGGTACCTGATCATCCATGTCATCAATAGAAATGATCAGTTCGTCTCCAAAAATATGTACGAAACGCTCAGAATCCCTTCTTTTATATCCTTCTATTCCCTGCATAAACTCATACCGTGCTTTCTAAATTTTCGTGAAGTATTCAACTCTATGAAAGACATTTTCATAGATAATACTCGCTTTT
>UQGG01000066.1 GCA_900540475.1 uncultured Robinsoniella sp.
TCGGGAAGGTTAGAAAATGCCAGTTCTGCGTTAAGCCTTCCAAACACCTCTCCTGGTCCGCCCCCTTCTCTTTCCGTACACAACCGCTGTATACAAAGCGTATTGACTCAGCAACCCCCCAATATAAACTGTCATCTGTATCACTACCGTTCCACAATCAAACAGATTATGACAAAACTGTAAGAATGTTCTCCTGTTTTGTAAGGGTGTTGAAAGATTCTTATTTTATGATAACAGTAAGGTTTTCCGCGGGAAACGACAACAGAATGGAGCTGGCAAAATGAAAACAATATGTGAGTCAAAGAGAAAAATGATAAAGAGTGTAATCTTTGGTCTGGTATTTGCGGTCTTTGTTGAATGCTTTCTGGTCAATTATCGGACCTGGGAATCATTTTCCTTTTCCCCCATAGAGGGGTATTTGGTGGACTATGGCAGCGGCAAAGAGTCCAGAGAACCGGGAAAAGTGCATTTTAGCAAGGAAGAAGCAGTAATAGAAATTACGGGTATAAATGAAGTGGTTCATAATTTATATCTGGATATTCAACCGGAAAAGAAAAGTATCAGGCAGTTGTCTATCCGGATATCGGCAGTGGATGATGGGAATGAACTTTATTATCAGCTGCCCGAGCTTGTTATAAGTGCCAATAAAGGTAATTATGTGAAGTTAAACTTGAGCGGCAAAGCAAAAAAACTGAAGATTGAAATAGAGGATTTAAAAGGGGAGAGCGTATGGATCAAACAGACCGGGCTGAATGCTCATAAGCCATTTTATGTGGATGTATCCCATATTGCCGGGATTTTTGTACTATGGATGTTGGTATGTGGAATATTTCATATGCGGCATTTATTTAAAAATAAGTGCAATTTGAAGGACAAAAAGCAATACGTGATCTGTATGGCGGTGATTGGAATTGAGCTGGCAGCAGTTCTTTCTTCATCGTTCAGCACTGCAAAATATGTGAATCCACCATGGGTTCATCACTATCAATATGAGAAGCTGGCACAGTCTTTGGCGAAGGGGCATTTTTATCTGGATATCGAACCATCCCGGGAACTGCAGGCTATGGATAATCCTTATGATAAAAATCTGCGCAAGGAGCTGAATGTTTCACATGAATGGGATACCGCCTATTACCAGGGAAAATATTATGTATATTTTGGAATTATGCCAGTGCTGGTTTTTTATCTGCCGTTCTATTTAATTACCGGTCATGGATTTCCTACCATAGCAGGAACCGTTATCTGTGAAGTATTTTTGATTCTGGGCATTTTATTGCTGCTGCTTGCGCTGGTAAAAAGATATTTTCGTAAGACCACATTAGGTATATTCCTCATGCTTGATATTCTGCTGTTCTGCGCAAGCGGCATTCTGATTATAGCGGTATACCCCACGTTCTATGCACTTCCGATTATTATGGGATTATGCTTTGTGGTATGGGGATGGTATTTTTTACTATCGGGGCTAGGGCCGGACAGGGTACGCTTGAAGCGGGTATTTGCGGGATGCATCTGCCTGGCACTCACTGCCGGATGCCGCCCGCAGATGCTGGCAGCCTGTTTTCCAGGACTGTGCATTTTGATCCCGTATTTAAAAAAGATCTGGAAACTGGATCAAAGAACCTGCATAAAATACGCCGGTATCTGTCTTGTGCCGTTTATAGTGATTGGATTTGGGCTTATGTATTATAATTTTGCGAGGTTTGGTTCTCCCTTTGATTTTGGGGCAAATTATAATCTGACTACCAATGATATGACGAACAGAGGATTCCATCCGGACCGGTTTCCATTGGGAATCTATATGTTTTTGTTTCAGCCGGTGAATTTTCAGGCACAGTTTCCGTTTATACAGAAGACAGATGTGGTTACTGCATATCAGGGAATTACTATTTTCGAAGGAATGTACGGAGGCATATTAATGCTGCATCCTTTTTTATGGATGAACCTGCTGCTTTTCAAAGTAAGAAAGGGATTGAAGAGAAAAGGCCTGCTGTTGTTTGCAGGGGTATCTCTTGGTGCAGGTATGATAATTATGTGCGCAGATGTGCAGATAGCGGGCATATTAATGCGCTATATGTGTGACTTTGGAATATTTTTAAGTATACCGGCTCTGCTGGTAATTCTGGAAGCCGTAAATGAAATCAGAGACAAACAATTTCTGGCATTTATCAGTGCCGGGACAGCAGTATTAACCGGAATCAGTGTACTGCTGGGTGCATTGTATCTCTGTAAATGAATGTGAAAGAGGTGAGAAGATGGATAAAATTGCAGTTTTAATACCATGCTACAATGAAAGTACTACGATAGGAAAAGTGATCCGGGATTTTAAAAGAGCTTTGCCGGAGGCCGTGATCTATGTCTATGATAATAATTCCAGTGACGGAACGGATGAGGCCGCCAGAAGGGAAGGTGCGGTAGTCCGTTATGAGAAGAAACAGGGGAAGGGAGAGGTCATCCGTACCATGTTTCGTGATATTGATGCACATTGTTACCTGATGGTGGATGGAGATGACACTTATCCTGCAGAGGATGCAGAGAAAATGTCAGACCTTGTGTTGGATAAAGGAATTGACATGGTAATCGGGGACAGGCTGTCTTCTACCTATTTTGAAGAGAATAAAAGGCTGTTCCACAATATGGGAAACAGAGTGGTTCGCAAGCTGATTAATCTGCTTTTTACCAATAATATACGGGATATTCTGACGGGTTATCGGGCATTCAGCTATCGGTTTGCCAAGACATTTCCGGTATTGTCCAAAGGGTTTGAGATCGAAACAGAGATGACGATTCATGCGCTGGATAAAAATATGCATCTGGACAACGTGATTATTTCTTATAAGGACAGGCCTCAGGGAAGCGTTTCAAAACTGAATACCTTTTCCGATGGAATCAAGGTGTTGAAAATGGTTGCAAAACTATACAGGCACTACCGCCCCTTTTCCTTTTTTCGCATTATTGCAGTAATTTTAATTCTGCTGTCGGCTGTCTTCTTCGTTCCGGTGTTGGGAGAATACTTCCGGACCGGTTTGGTAGAACGCTTTCCAACACTGATTATCTGCGGATTTCTTGTGGTGGCGGCGCTGCAGTCTTATTTCAGCGGTTTGATATTAAATGTAATCAGTACCAATCAGAAGCAGCAGTTTGAATTATCGCTGAATCAATTTGAAGAATACAAGTCCATGCAGGATAAAGAGGCTGGTGGAAATGAGCCAAAAACGGTGTAATGCTGTTTGTTTTTGAGCTTGCACATTTTTCAGGATGTTAGTATAATGTGTACAGAAAAGCGGAGTTGTACCGTTACGATTACTACCGGAAAGGGAGCTGATTATGTATAAGCATCATGAGGAATCTCTGAAAAATTTAGTGGACTATTTTAAGATAAAGGATGATGTAACAGCGATTGTCTTTGGCGGGTCCGTTGCCAAAGGAATGGAGCGTCCTGATTCGGATCTGGATGCCATGGTTATTCTGACGCCTCAGGGATATGAAGAGAAAAAGGCGGAAAACAGGCTGTGTGAGATTATTGACGGCAGATGTACATATGAGGGCGGCTATTTTGACATTAAGTATATGACCAAAGAATACTTAAAACAGGCAGCCCAAAGAGCAAATGAACCTACCAGAAATTCATTTATATGCGCGCGGGTGGTTTACAGTACGGACCCGGAAATCGAAGAAATTGTGGCAGAAATTCCCGTATTCCAGGAGCAGGAACAGGCAGAAAAAATGAAGTCTTTTTATAGCTGCATGAAATTGAGTTACGATTATTCCTGGCACGTCTGCAAGCCAGATGGTTATATGCGCCTGAAGGCGGCGGGTGATATTATTTACAGCTGCTATCGTATGATTCTCCAGGAGAATAAAGTGTTATTCCCTTGTAACAGACGATTAGAGGAGACGGTACAGGCACAGGAAAATAAGCCCGATGGATTTGTGGAACTCTGCAGGAAGTTTGAAGAAGACCTGTCCAATGAAAACTGTGATAAGGTAGTAAATGCGTATCTCAATTGGAGCAAATATCCCCATGAAAAAGATTACAGCAAACTTTTCAGCCAGTATGTAAGTGATTTTGAACAGTGGTGGATCGAACCGCGGCCGTTGATATATGAATGGTAAAATGACAAACAGGCAGACACCATATGTACAGGTGTCTGCCTGTTTAAGCGGAATCACTTTGTTCAAACTCTCTGGTAAGATTCTTCAGCCAGAGATATTTCTTATAATGTCTGTATACAAATGGCAGTTTCACCAGTTCATCCAGGCTGATGATAAAGTACACCCATCCCACAGGCAGGTTGAAAATAAATGCGCACAAAAGTCCCAGGGGAACTGCGAAGAGCCACATATCAATGGTATCGCAGATGAAGCCAAATTTCGTATCCCCTCCGGCACAGAAAATACCTGCGATTATGGTGGAATTAATGGATTTCCCGATTACGTAATAGGAGCAGATATACAGCATCGTGCTTAAGTAGCCTCTAGCCAGTTCGGATAATGAAGCAAAATCCAGGATAAAGGGTCTGGCTGCTAATATAATTCCGCCGCCGATCACACCGGTAACCAGGGAAAGTTTACAAAGTCTGGCAGCATATAGTTTTGCCAGCTTTAAATCTTTTTTCCCCAGCTCAATTCCAAGCAGGATCGCACCGCCGCTGCTGACACCAATACACAGGGAGATGGCAAGATTTTTAACGATATTGGCAATGGAATTTGCAGCTACCGCATCACTGCCAAGATGTCCCATGATTACAGAATACATGGTAAATCCACAGCCCCAGACCAGTTCATTTCCCAGCACAGGTGTGGAGTAATGCATGAAATCTTTGAACAGTTCCCAGTTATTTTTTATAATATATTTGATACGTATACGAACGTTGTCTTCTTTGGCAGATACGGCAATGCACCAGATGAGTTCTACGGCACGGGATATGGTGGTAGCAGCTGCAACGCCTGCCACACCTGATTTGGGGGCGCCGAAAAGTCCAAAGACGAAGACGGCATTTAAAATAATATTCAGAATCATAGCAGTGGAACTGATGATGGTACTCAGCAATGCTTTACCGGTATTCTTCATAATGCAGAGATATATCTGGGAAACACTGGTAAACAGATATGATACACCCACGATTCTTAAATAAGGTATCCCTGTTGTGATTAAATCTGGATCGGAGGTAAAGATCATCATCAGCTGCCCTGTGAAAAAGATTGCTCCAACGGCAAATAAAACAGAGATGACAAGGGATAATTTAATGGAAATTCCCAGAACTTGTTCAACGACGGATTTATCTCCTTTGCCCCAATACTGGGCAGCAAGGATGGTGGTTCCGATGGTAAGTCCCGCATAAAACAGACTTAGTACAAACTGAACCTGGCTTGCCAGAGAAACTGCAGAGAGAGCAGTCTGGCTTACCACACCCACCATTACAACGTCCGCTGCACTTACGGCAGCGGTCATCAGATTCTGGAATGCAATCGGCAATACGAGGGCTATGAGACTGCCATAGAATCCACCCTTTACCGGGATGATACTTTTTAAACTTTTCATCATTTCTCAATCACTTTCCGGATATATTCGCCCATGCTTCCTCATCAAATTCTTTATCCTTGTAATAATATTTTCGGTCATTTTCGGTAATCTGTTTGATTGGCCTGCATGGATTTCCAACTGCCACCACATTAGCGGGAATATCTTTGGTTACGACACTTCCGGCACCAATTACCACATTGTCTCCAATCGTTACACCGGGATTGATGACCACATTGCCGCCAATCCAGACATTGCTGCCAATGGTCACCTTTATACCGTATTCATATGCTGAATTGCGGGAATCCGGATGAATCGGATGTCCGGCAGTGTAAATAGCAACGTTTGGTGCAAGCATGACGTTATCGCCAATGGTAACCTTCGCTACATCAATGATGGTGCAGTTATAATTTGCAAAAAAATTGTCACCTACTTCAATATGGTTACCGTAATCACAATAAAAAGGTGGATTGATAAATGCTCCTTTTCCTGATTTGCCAAGCAGCAGCTGCGTTAATTTCCCAAGGCCGTCAAAATCGGAACGATCCATAAAATTAAATTCCTGTAAAAGCTTTCTGGTTCTTTTTTGCTCCTCAAATACAGCATCGTCTGAAATATATGGCATTTCCCGGTCTCTTCTTTCAATGTTATCCATTTTGTTCCTCCTGATATTACCTTGTTATAAGTATTTTTTCATTCTTTTGAACTGTTCTTTTAACAGATCATATGGTATTATATTACTATTATTTGATTAGTTATATAGAGATAATGTCATTTTTTATAAATATATTCTCAGGAAATTTGGGATGCAATGCTGTACTAGACAAAGTGCGAAAGGAACATTCATATGGAAACTCCTATCATAAAAACGGATCACACACTGAAGCAGCTGGAGGAACATGGGACCTCGATCTATCCGATTCTGATCTCCTCCGGACTTACCCTTAACCTGGAAATGGGAATCGTCCCCTGGCATTGGCATAATGACTTTGAATTAACTTATGTTGAGTCCGGTCATTTTCACTTTTCGGTCAGTTCGGATACGTTCAGCCTGGGTCCGGGAGAGGCAATTTTTATTAATTCCAGGGTTCTGCATCAGGTGAAACCCGCCCAAAAAGAAAATCCGGTATACTACAGTTATACTTTTGCACCGGAATTTATTTCAGAAACCATGCAAAGCTTAATCGCAGCCAAGTATATCATTCCCCTTATGCAGAACGGAGGTTTTCCCTATCACATTTTTAATAAATCCACACCTTGGGAACTGGACTGTCTGTCCCATATCGGTACGCTGAATCAGGCAGCGTCCTCCACCGGGTTCGAAAGGGAATTTTTAGTGCTGCATTCCCTGCAAAAGGTTTTTATTGATATGATACAGAATCTTCCCGGCCTTTGCACGGCATCCCCGTCTCCGGTAGATTCCTCCAATTACAGTATTATGAAAATTATGCTGTATATAAAAAAGCATTATACCGAAACAATTACGCTGGAAGATATGGCGAACGCTGCTAATATCAGCAAAAGCAGCTGCAACAGACTGTTTCACAGAATACTGAATATGACGCCGTTTGGCTATCTTCTGGAATTCAGGATCGACCAAAGCAAGAAATTATTGAAACAGGATACCAGGTCCATTACAGAAATAGCTTACGCCTGTGGATTCCATGACGTAAGCTACTATTGTAAAGAATTTCGCAGGCAGAACGGAATCTCTCCGGAAAAATACCGAAAGAAAGACAGGGCTTAGGATCGCCTGACTGATAATTTTCTCCTGATTATTATGGCTGTAAAGGAAATGACTCCCAGCAAAGAGCAGAGGATTCCTGCACCAAGGCCTGGGGTAACATATTTTAAAACTACCTGATGTTCACCCGGTTCCAGTAAAATGCCGGAATAAATGGTATTTACTCTTAAAAGCTTTTCTTTCTTACCATCCACATAGGCGCTCCAGCCTTTGGAATAAGGAACGGACATACATAAGACTTTAGTAGAATCCAGATGGATGGAACCGCTTATTCTGTTAGGCGAAAACACTGGGTTTTTCAGATAGTCCTGTTTTAAATGACGGATCTGTGCAGCATATTGCTGCATTGGCTGGCTGTTTACAATAAGATCATCAAAGGTGTAGGTGCCTTTTTGCTGAAATGTAAGCTTGATCTCTTTTAATGGGCTGCTGCTGTATGCAAAGTTTAACAGGTAATCGTTACGTCCTTCATACCAGCGGTATTCCGGGGTTAAAATCGTTAAATTTTTTGTTATACCATTTGCGGCAGCTGTAATTTCAGCAGATGTTTCTGTTTTTTTACGTTTCTGGTTGTCGTTCTTAAACATGAGATTCCGGAAAAAGAGATAATTCTCAGAATCCCTTATTCCTTTTAAGGTAATTGTTATGGAGGAAGAAGGTTTTTTTACGTGGAAATTTCCGTTCTCGTAAGTGACGTTTTTCGAGGGTCTTATGCTATAAGGCAGTTTTTTATCTGTATATCGAACTTCTGCTTTCTTCAGTAATCCGAAGTCATCTACGTCCAGAATAGCTGCCTGAAGCATCGCCGCCTGTTTTTGAGTCGAGTCCAGAGGTTCATATTCTGACCGGGGGAGATAGCTGTCATAGGTATATCCAAAGGGCAGCATATTCTGATTCTGGTATATCCGGTAAGAGGAGTGCTCTGTCTGTGGTGTCTGCAGCAGGGTATAGCCGTAAAATGGATTCTCTTTTAAAGTACTGTCCCCAATCTGGTATTTTACATTTGCAAGGGAATCCAGGATGATTCGGTTGTCCAGTCCACGGTAGCAGGTGGTACTGCGATACGAACCAGAGACTTCAAGCAGAAATTTACTCACATTTCCATCTGCTATGCTATAGTAAAAATCCATTCCATTTAAACCGCTCAGCAGGGCGGAATTTGTCCGGGAAATATCCGAAGCCTGTCCCATAAGCTCATACCGGAAGAATTCCGGGTCATTTAACTGCATGAGTGCGCTAAGAGGTTCATTTACGATGACGGAATAGGAAGCATTCCTGTTGTGAAAACGGCTGTCATTCGGGTCGCTGAAATAAAACTGGTCAAATCCATAACAGGCAATTCCGGCAATGATTAATAGTAGATATGACAGGTATGCCAGTGACTTCCCGTGTAAATATGTCGATTTATAGCGGATGGGCAGAACCAGAACCGTTACAGCCAGTAATATGCCAAATTTAACAAAACTTTCATCAGAATTTTGTCCAAGGGTACCGCAAAGGATGAGATAACAGGCAGTAACCCCTGCTAAAACCAGAAATTGCCTCTTGTGAATCTGTAAAAACTCAGGTAACATACACACCAGAATAAACGCCATCATGAAACAATATGCATAACTCCAGCGGTTGGCGGCATAAGAAAAAACATTTAGTACATGTCCGGCATAAGGAATCAGAAGAAATCCAGTCAGAACCAGGAAGCAGACTTTCAGGCTCCGGTATTTCTTTTTCTGCATAAACAAAAAGATGAGTGCGGGAAAGGTAATGACAGAGCAGCCGATAAAAGTCCAGTTCCCCGTGCCCTGACCTGTGAAAATGCCAAACAGGAGCTTCTTGTAGTACCCCTGCTGATAGCCCATGTTAACTGTATGATCCATGCTAAAGCGTCTGCTGGATAGAGCAGCCAGTATACCGGGCAGTAATAAAATCCCGGCAAGCAGAACACCGACAAAATAAAAACCGCTGAAGCGTGCCAGACATAATAAAAAATGGCGCACTCTGTGTTCTTCATAATAGTCAAAAAAGCGGATAAGTGCATATAACAAAATGAGAAAACTTAACACATAGAAGAAATAAAAATTGCTCAGAGCAGAAATAAAAATTATCAGGATAAAGAGGCAGGGCGATTTCTTCTGAAATATTTTTTCTATCCCGATCAGCAGAAAGGGCAGGTATATCATGGAATTTGCGAAAAAAGGGTGTGTTGTGGATGCATACAGCGCATAGGCAGAAAAAGCATAGACGAATGCTCCGCAAATAGAAGACAGACTGTCCTTTTTCATTATCCGGCAGTAGAATAAAAAACCGATGCCCGACAGATAAAGGCGCAGGATAATGAGACCTCCATATAAATATTCCGTTTTCGATGCCGGAACAAATGCAGAGAGAAGGGTAAGGGGATCTCCGATTACATAATAGTTTAATGTGGTGATCACGTCGGCGCCAAACCCCAGCTTAGAATCCCATAGAGGTATTTCCAGATTTCCCGTTTCCAAAAAGGTTCGGATGATCCCCCGTAAATATTTCCCATAATAGCTAAGGGCAGAAAAATGCTGATTAAGGGCGTCGCCGTTTGAAACCAGGGACTTATTCTGGGAGAACAGCCAGAAAAAGCATATACCAAAGATTATGACAAATAAAATACTGTATAAGGCAAAGCATGAAACGGGGAATGTTTTTTCGTTTTCTGACACTGGTTTATTTAAGGGAGAATGCATATTTCTGAACCTCTCTGTTATCATTTGCGGTGTAATGTTATTAAGAAAATAATACCATATATATCCAGTCAAGTATATAAGTTTATGAAACAGGAAAGCTGGCAATATGCAGCTGATCTTACTGTGAACACCCGAAGTGAGTGAGCAGTGACGATCAGACTCAGTGTGGAGCATGTTTCATTGTCATCTGGCATAGATTTTAAGAAAAGCAGTATGGGAGATTTACATGGAGTGTCAAATAAATGTAGTATCAGAAGAATTTGCTGATTTTATCATATCAAACAACGCCTTTGACTTAGAAGGGGTACTGCGGGATAACCCTCAGATATGTGCTGATTATGCGGACAGCGAGTTTACCATCCTGTATGTTCCCATGGAGGATGCCACCCCGGTTACAACTCATAGATATAAATATTATACCATTCCTAATCTGTATACGCTTCTCGACACATCAAGCCTGGAGGCATCCGGTATTATGGAGACTATAAATCAGCCGGTATTAAACCTGCGAGGGCAGGGTACCATCATTGGTTTTATTGATACGGGTATTGATTACCGGAATCCGTTATTCCGGTATAGTGACGGTCGATCCCGTATTTTAGGCATCTGGGACCAGAATCTGCCCTCACCGGAAGGATCTTACGAAATGCCTCCGGGCATACCGGGATTCACGATCAATGATACGATTATTTATGGAACTGAATTTACCAATGAACAGATTAACCAGGCTCTGGCTTCCGACCAGCCCTTATCCGTTGTTCCAAGCATTGATGAAGTCGGACATGGAACCTTTTTGGCAGGCATAGCTGCCGGTTCGGAATCGAAAAATTCTGATTTTATCGGTGTGGCACCGGATTGTAATATTGCTGTTGTGAAATTGAAAAAGGCAAAAAAATATCTGCGCGAGTTTTATGCCATTCAGGAATCAGCGGTGGCATATCAGGAAAATGATATTATGATGGGAATTAAATATCTGGCGCTTATTGCGGCACGTTATGAGATGCCTCTGGTAGTCTGCATCGGTCTTGGAACGAATCTTGGAAGCCATGAGGGTTCCTCTCCTCTGGGGCTGCTGCTGAGAAGGGCTAATCTCATGACGGGGTTTGCATCTGTGATAGCCGGGGGAAATGAGGTGGGAAGATACCACCATTTCCTGGGAAATATAACATCAGATATGGAATATGAAGATGTGGAACTGCTGGTAGGACCGGACGAAAAGGGATTTGTTATGGAGTTATGGGCAACTGTTCCGGAAACTTATACCGTTGGATTTGTATCACCGGGAGGGCAGGTGATTCAGAGACTGCCGCTGAATATAGGTACAGAAACCCTGGTTACCTTTACACTGGAGAACACACAGATTTCAGTTCATTATGGTAATTCCGAGCTGGGGTCCGGCAGCCAGTTTATTGTGATGCGTTTTCTGTTACCCGCTCATGGAATATGGAGGATCCGTGTATTCAATACGCTTTACGTTACGGGCAGGTACCATATGTGGCTTCCCGTACATGGTTTTATTACGGAAAATACGGTTTTTTTAAACCCGGATCCGTTTACTACAATAACAGAACCTGCAAATGCCTATAGCTGCATTACGGTAGGGGCTTATAACCACAGGGATGGCAGTCTTTATATTCATACGGGATATGGTTATAGCCGGGATAATATTCTAAAGCCCAGCCTTGCAGCACCGGGGGTGGATGTCTATGGACCGGCGTTATCCGGCGTTGTGTCGGAATCGGGCATTCCCATGACCTACAAGTCGGGAACCTCCGTTGCGGCAGCCCATGTGGCAGGTGCCGCTGCAGATTTAATGACATGGGGAATCGTGCACGGGAATAATCTCAGTATGAATACAGCAGCCATTAATACTTATCTGTTAAGGGGAGCAGACCGCACTCCCGCTTACAGCTATCCCAACCAAGAATGGGGGATGGGGGCTTTAAACCTGTACCAGACAATACTCCGGCTTCGAGAGTGACTGGAAAAAGTAAGACATAGGATATTGATTTAATTTATGGTACAATGTACAAAACAGCAAATGATTTCGTACAGGCAAAAGGAGTGGAATATGCGTTTAAAGGCCAAAGATATTGCAGAAGCACTAAAAGTATCCCCGGCAACAGTTTCCTTAGCATTAAATGACCGTCCGGGAGTGAATGCAGAGACGAAGAAGAGAATACTGGAGTATACAGAACAGATGCAGGAGCTTCAGAAAGAAGAACGGCTGAGTGCCAGGGATATGAATAAGGGTACCCTGCTGATGCTTCATTACGTCAAACATGGAGTAATACTGGAGCGAAGTTCCAGTAAGAGCGGGGATCTTTTTATGGAAGAGATGGAACATGCTGTCAACCGCTGCGGTTACCAATTTCTGCATTTAGCCTTTTATGAAAAAAAAGAGGATCTGGAGAGTCTTCTTCAGGAATGTAGAGAGCGTAATGTCAGAGGGATATATATCATGGCAGCTGAAATGCGGCAGAGCGATATCTATCCATTTCTCCAGTTAAAGATCCCCATTGTAGTAGGAGACAATCTGTTCTATGACCAGGGACTTGACAGCTATCTGGTTGACAACCGGGAGGGAATCCGAAGGGGTGTGGATTATCTGGTAGATAAAGGCCACAGCCATATTGTATATCTGGCTGAGAATATTGATATTTTTAATTTTGTGGAGCGGCGGGAAGCGTTTATTCTGGAGATGGCAAGGCGGGAATGCGGAGATGCCTGCAGCCGGATCAGGCATCTGGGAAATATGGTGGATGAGGTATATGAGTCTATGGTAAGATACCTGGATGAAGGAATCTTTCGCACCACGGCTTTTATTCTGGAGAGTTCTGTAATATCGCTGGGGGTCAGCAAGGCTCTTTTGGAGAGGCAGATACGGATTCCCCGGGATGTGTCCCTGGTGGGATTTGATGCACTGCCGCCTGTTAGTCTTCTGGGTATCCATCTGACACTTATTAAGGGCACCCATACGAAGCGCCATCTGGCTGCAGTGAAGCATCTTCTTCGCCACATGGAAGAGGCGGAAGAAGAGACAGTGAGAATTTACTATAAAACAAGGATTTTGGAAGGGGACAGTGTATTCGATAAAACAAAATATATTTATACGTAGTGCCTGAGACGAATTGTCAGGGACTTTTTCATCACATCGCCAAAATTACTTAAAGTGTTTTTCTTTTTAAAACGGTTAGTCCAATAAAGGATAGTGCCATACTTAACAATAGGCAGATACCAATGTGCAGCAGAGCATTACTGTTGAACAAAATGACCTTAAAAAATCCTGCCAAAATACGCCTTAGCGGTGCAATGGGAGTAAAAATACAGATAATCGCCACTAAAATGCCATCAGTCAGCCACCCGTACCAATAAGGCTGCATAAATAACAGTACATGCAGAAAAATCATTGTGAGCAGCAGAAATACACCTTGCTGTATAAAGGCGGCAAATATACCGTTGTCTGTCCAACCACACAAATCCATCAGGTTGATAACCGTCTGTGTTCGATTAAGAGGGTCAATCAGTAAATGAATAGCAGTATTGGCAAGCGAAACCAATAATGCCATCAATCCATAACTGGCAAGGCTTCCGAGGAAGTAGTCTTTTTTGCTCGTTCCCAAGTGCATCAGCTTTGTATAGTCGTAGAACACAAAGAAAAACGGTGTCATGACAGCAATCAGCCAGGTGTAGTTTCCATTGCTCAATGCAATTTTGGAGTCTCCCGAAGTAGTGGCACATAGCACCACAACCGCAGTAATAATAAAACTGACTTTATTACTTGCAAAAAGTCGTTTGATAATCGCTAAGATCGCTTTCATTGTTTTGCTCCTCCTTTATGTCCAACCATTTGAATAAAGAAATCCTGTAAAGACAATGGGTGAATTTCCAAAGAAGGCATTTCCACCGGTGGATTGTCAAACAAATAGCTTGTCACAAGCCCCCCACCGGTATCTTGCCCTATGACATTGAGGTTAGCTGTTGCGGTATCCACATCTTTCTTCAAGCCGCTTACGCTAAACGCCTTTGTTTCAACCGCTTGCAGCGTATCAAAAAAGCGGATACGTCCTTGATCAATAATAATCAGTTTTTGAATGGTCTTTGCGATTTCCTCAATAATGTGGGTAGATACAATGATGACTCGTGGATGCTTTTGAAAGCTCTCTGTCAGCATTTCATAAAACTCTACACGCATAATAGCATCAAAGCCCAGGACAGGCTCGTCTAACAAAATGACACTTTTATTGCTTGCAAGACAAATAATCGATGAAACCATTGTTTTCATTCCAAGGGAAAGATGGTTAAACTTCTTTTTTTCATCCAGTTCAAAACGCTCCATCATTTCAGCAGCAAATTCAAAATCATAATTAGGGTTTACTTTCGATGCAATACGCAGCAGCTTTCGCACCGAAAGATTAAAGTGCTTTGCGAAGTTTTCGATATAGCTTACCCCAGTGTCCAATGTCGAGGTTGTTATCACCTTTTTGCCGACCTCAATTTTACCATCGGTAATGTTTTGATACCCTGCTATGGATTTGAGGAGCGTTGTTTTTCCCGCCCCATTTCTGCCTAGCAAGCAATAAATCCCAGGCTCGTCAATTTTCAATGTAACATTCTTTAATACAGAAGCATTCCTGTACTGTTTGGTCACATTCATCAGCTCAATCATATGTTTTTAATCCTCCTATTAGTTATGGCATGTTATTGATTTGTACAATTATCTATACTATAATCATTGTAATCCCTTGTGTTACACAAGGGTCAAGGGGGTAAAAGAATGAAACCATTTTTATCAATAGGTGAGACTGCAAAAGCGGTTCATACAACAATAGAAACGCTGCGGCATTATGACCGTATCGGACTTGTTAAGCCAGGCAAAAAAGATAATACTACCAACTACCGCTATTACACCGAGCAGGATATTGTGAGAATCAACACGGTTCGTGCCTTGCAGCAAATGGATTTACCTTTGCAAAAAATCAAAGAGGTTTTAGAATTTGATGACCTGGAAAAAATCATTGATTTTCTGGCAGAAGCCGAAAAAAGAGCAGATGAAAAAATGGCATTACTGGAATATAGCAAGGCAAAAATACAGTTGGCAAAATTGGATTATGAGAATAAACTTCGTGGACATATACAAACAGCGGGTATCGCTGTTAAATGTTTTTCGGAGCGTGTTATCTTACTTTCAGACACCCTTGAAACGCCAACCATCGATAAATTGTGGAATTATTTAAGCCACTTCTACGATAAGATGGAGCCAGAACGAAAAGAGCAATTTTTGTTTGCAGATATAGCGGGTATCTATACGGAAAATGGATTATCAAAAATGTTTGCCGTTTGTATTCGCTATGAAAGTATGGATGGGTTAAAGGTATTGCCGAAAGGAAACTATTTGTGTGTAGACTGCACGGAAGAAAACAGAGCAGCTAAATTAAAGGAGTTAATACAGATTGCAAAGGACGAATACGGTATTCAGCCGAAGTTTACAGTGCAGCAGATTGTTGTATCTGGTATATTACAGTGGAATTATCAGCTCCAAGTTTATTTAGGAGGTTAAAGCGGTCTGCCTAGCTCATGTCCTTAATGATAATGGTTTCAACTCGTCCTGCTTCGACTTCCTCCACCTTGGCGGTGAAGCCGGGGCGGTCAAAGAGAATTGTTTAAACATTCAGGTGACCGGCATGTTTTTAAAGAAAATTTAAAAGCATGTTGTTTTTTTACAAATTTTAAGAAATATCCGTTTCGTTTTTGGGAGAAAATTAGCATATAGATAGAAAAATCCGGAGGGGATTGTAAGAGGAATTGAGAAATGCTAAAATTCAGACAAATAAGAGTTGAGCATTTTTATACATGCTCTGGCGCGCATCTTAAAAAAACAATTCATGCAGTTGACTTTAGGAGGAGAGATCATGGCAAAGAAAAATTATGACGATTTGTCAAAAAAGATAGAGACCTTTATAGGCGGGTCTGATAACGTAATTTCTTTATTTCATTGTGCTACGCGTCTTCGTTTTAAATTAAAGGATAGAAACAAGGCGGATAAAAAAAGTCTGGAGCAGCTGGAAGGCGTCATTACGGTGATTGAAAGCGGCGGTCAGATACAGGTTGTAATCGGAAACCAGGTAGCAGATGTGTATGAAGCGATTTTAAAAAATACAGATATTAAGGCTGCGGATCAGGAAAAGGAGAGCACAGAGAATAAGGAGAAGAAAAACGTTCTGAACCTTTTTATGGAAACCATTTCCGGGATCTTCGCACCGGTGCTGGCGGCAATGTGCGGAGCCGGTATGTTAAAAGGAATCCTGATCTTATGTACCACTTTGGGATGGCTGACGGCAGAGATGGGGACATACCGGATTTTATATGCGGCTGCAGATGGGGTATTTACATTTTTGCCTGTTTTCCTGGCATTTACAGCCGCGAAGAAATTCCATGCAGACCAGTTTGTGTCTGTAGGGATTGCAGCAGCGCTGGTATATCCGGATATAACGGCAGCCTTTTCCGCTGGAGAAGCTCTGACTTTTATGAAAATACCGGTGGTATTGGTTAGTTATACTTCATCTGTGATTCCCATTATTATATCTATTTACGTATTATCGAAATTGGAAAAAGGGCTGAAACATATTCTGCCTGAAATCTGTAAACGTTTTATGACACCGTTACTCAGTCTGGTTATCATGGTTCCGGCAACTTATCTGGTCATTGGTCCTGTTGCGGATTTTGCCGGAAAACTGTTGGCATCCGGTTACACAGGCATGGTGGGATTCAGCCCGATTATTGCAGGCTTTGTTCTGGGACTGCTCTGGCCGGCAGTTGTAATGTTCGGTCTCCATTGGGGATTTGCACCAATCGTATTTAACAACATTGCTGAATATGGACGTGATACTTTATTTACCATAACAGGACCCAACAATATGGCACAGGCTGGTGCGACCCTGGGTGTATTTTTAAAGACGAAAAATAAAGAACTGAAATCACTTTCCGGATCAGCAGCATTGTCCGCGGTACTTGCCGGCATTACGGAACCTGCAATCTATGGTATTACTTTAAAATATAAAAAGCCATTTTTTATTGGTGCGTTTTTTTCCGGTATTGCAGGAGCCATCGTGGCTGCCAGCGGAGCCGGGGCACCCACCCTGTTAACAACCAGTATCCTGACGCTTCCCGGATATATCGGCAAAGGTTTTGCAGGCTTCTGTATCGCATGTGCCATCGCATATTTTGGCTCTGCGATTGTAACTTATCTATTTGGATTCCAGGATAGTATGCTGCATGAGAATGATAATAATACTGCAGTAAAAGGCGCAAAGGAAGAGAGCAGCGTCAGAGGAGAAGCAGAGATGACTGCGCCAGTCAATGGAAAAGTCATTCTGCTGTCGGAAGTAAGAGATGAAGCATTTGCATCGGAAGCCCTTGGTAAAGGAATAGCAATAATTCCGCAGGACGGCAGAATCTGCGCACCGTGTGACGGCGTGGTGAGTGCCCTGTTCCCCACAGGTCATGCCATAGGGATTACCTCCGCCAAAGGAGCGGAAGTTCTGATTCATGTGGGAATGGATACCGTAAGATTAAACGGAGCAGGATTTACGTCACATGTATCTGAGGGACAGATGGTGAAAGCCGGCGATCTCCTGATAGAAGCCGATTTAGAGACAATACAGAAAGCGGGATATGATACCACGACGCCCATTATTATCACGAATACGGAGGATTTCGCTGAATTGGAAACAGCCGGTGTGGGTTTGGTAAAGGCAGGCGTTCCTGTAATCAAATTGAAAATGCGGGGGGATGAAATTGAGTAGGATAAAGATTCATGAAAATGGAAGTAACTTTATATTGGATGGGAAGCCGTTCTTTTATCTGGGGGATACGATCTGGAGCGCATTTACTAACGTAAGCCTGGAAGAATGGGAGTATTACCTCAGCATTCGAAAGGCACAGGGATTTACCGTGCTTCAGATTAATACGATGCCTCAGTGGGACCGCTGCATTTCCGATATTGGTCTGTATCCATTTCCCACAAAAGACGGGCATAAATTTGATTTCACCCAGTGGAATCAGGCGTATTATGACCGGGCAGCCAAAATGTGCCGTATGGCGGTGGATCAGGGATTCCAGCTTGCCCTGGTGGTACTCTGGCTGAATTATGTACCGGGTACCTGGGGCAGCAGAATGCTGAACATGAATGTTATGCCGGAAGAATTTGTGGAGGCATATACCAGGAAAGTGATAGCGGAATTTGATGGATTTGATCCTGTCTATGTGGTAAGCGGAGATACGGATTTTGATACTCCGGAGGCGAAAGCGTACTATGGAACAGCACTCAGGGTGCTCTGTGAGAACAGTCCGAAATCCTTAAAGACCATGCATATTAAAAGGGGATATGATGTAATACCGGAAGAATTTCTGGACAGGCTGGACTTCTATATGTTCCAGTCGGGGCACAATGCAAGAGAACAGCAGATGGCTTATGTACTTCCGGAACGATTCCGGGAAAAATACCCCAGGAAACCCATGATCAATGCAGAGCCCTGTTATGAACAGATGGGATTTAGCAGACAGGAATATGGACGGTTTGAAGCAGTGGACATCCGCAAAGCAGCATGGAGCAGCATCTTATCCGGTGCCTGTGCAGGAGTCACCTATGGAGCACATGGCATCTGGAACTGGCAGAAGGTAAACTGTCCGAAAAATCCGGTTCTGGGAGAAGGATTCGATGAGCCGCTGCCCTGGCAGGAAGCGATTAAGTTTCCGGGTGCGTGGGATTATGGATTTATCCGGTTTAAATTGGAGGAGTATGGGATACAGGAGTTGACTCCGGTAAATGACTGCCTGGAAAATCCCTCTTCTGATATCCGCATGGCAGCGACAGAAGACCGGTATCTGATTTATCTGCCCTATAATACGAAAGTGATCATTGGTCTGGAATTAAAGGGATTTACCGCAAAGGCTTTAGATTTGGAGACGAGATATCTGGCATGTGTTGATATGGAACAGAAAGGCGGCAGAACAGTCATTTCCATGCATCCGTTTCACAAAGATGTACTGTTGATTTTGGAAAAGAAATAAAATGGAGGTAAGAAAAATGCGTGAATTTCCGGAAGGTTTTCTCTGGGGAGGGGCAGTTGCCGCAAACCAGTGTGAAGGAGCTTATAAGGAAGATGGAAAGGGACTGTCTATTCAGGATGTCCTGCCACGGGGAATCCGGGGAGAAAGAACGTCGGTTCCTACCGAGGATAATAAAAAACTGGCAGGCATTGATTTTTATCACCGCTGCCGGGAGGATATCAGACTGTTTGCAGAGATGGGGTTCAAGGTATTTCGGACATCCATTGCATGGAGCCGGATCTTTCCAAATGGTGATGAAACAGAACCAAATGAAAAGGGACTGGAATTTTATGACCGGGTCTTTGATGAATGCCACAAATACGGAATAGAACCCCTTGTTACTATTTCCCATTATGAGACGCCATTATATCTGGCTGAACATTATAACGGCTGGGCAAACAGGAAAATGATCGGGTTTTATGAACGTTATGTCAGAACGCTGTTTGAACGTTTTGGAGGTAAGGTAAAATACTGGCTTACATTCAATGAGATCAATTCTGTGCTTCATGCCCCGTTTATGAGCGGCGGCATCCATACCCCAGCAGAAAAGCTGACGGAACAGGAACTTTACCAGGCAGTTCATCATGAGCTGGTTGCAAGTGCCCTGGCAACGAAGACAGCACATGAAATGATGCCGGATGCTAAGATCGGGTGTATGATTTTAAGCATGCCCATGTATCCGTTAACTCCGTCACCGGATGACATGATTCAGGTTATGGAAGAGGAACACAAAAACTATTTCTTTGGAGATGTTCATGTGAGAGGCACCTATCCGGGATATATGAAACGCTATTTCCGGGATCATCATATTCAGATTCATTTTGAGCCGGAAGATGAAGAAATCCTGAAACATACCGTAGATTTTGTTTCCTTCAGCTACTATATGAGTGTCTGTGCCACTGCCGATAAAGAGAAGCAGAAAAAAGGCAATGGCAATCTGTTAGGAGGTGTACCGAATCCCACATTAACGGCATCCCAGTGGGGATGGCAGATTGACCCAAAGGGACTGCGCTATGTATTGAATATGTTCTATGACCGGTATCAAAAGCCTCTTTTTGTGGTTGAAAACGGTCTGGGTGCAGTGGATGTGCTCACAGAAGACGTCCATGGAAATAAGACCGTGGAAGATGATTACCGCATCCAATACCTGCATGACCATCTGGTGCAGCTGCGTGAAGCAGTGGAAGATGGTGTAGAGGTTCTGGGATATACAACCTGGGGATGTATTGACCTTGTCAGCGCATCCACCGCAGAATTGAAAAAACGATATGGCTTTATCTATGTGGACCGGAATGATGATGGAAGCGGGACATTGGACAGATATAAGAAAAAAAGTTTTTATTGGTATCAGAAAGTGATTGAAAGCAATGGGGGAATATTGTAAGACTGATTTCAATTGTATGTTTAGCTCCAGTTTTGGAGATTCTCTAATTGCCGGAGGTGATCCTGTGCATTTTCTTCCGGCGATTTGGTAGGGTCATCTCCATCAAAATGTTCACATGGCAGATTGGAACATTTGCCGCAGTGAGCGTATTTCTTTTCATTTACACAGCATCGATAAATACTGCAGACATCCTCTCCGGTGTATTCCAGCCAGAATGCCTTTCCTTTTTCCTGGGGACACCCTTTGCAGTCTTCCGGAAAGGAAGTACAGTCAGAGCATATCACACCGCAGCAGCTTAATATTTTTTCCATTGGCAGCCTCCTGAATTTTTTCATCTGATTTGTGAGCAGAGTATTATAGGTTTATTTGTGCATTCTTATTAATGACTTCAGTATAATGGATTCTTTTGCAATATGCCAGAGAAATTTTTCGCTTTCCGGCAACAGTCTAAACCCAAAAACCGATATCCTGATTTTTGGATATCAATATTGGAATTTTAGGATTGGAATGAAATCAAATCGGTATCTTTACCTTGAAAAATGATTCATGTGGTATTATAATGGTCTGATTCGAGAAAATTGAAAGCCTGTCAGAAGTAATATCTAAAAGTAATATTAGACAGGCTCTGGGAGACTAAAAATGAACATACAAATTAAATCCATTGATGGTAATCAACAATACGGACTGGAAAATCTTTATTTAGAATCCTTTCCAAAGGAAGAAAGAATTGATTTTAAACTTTTAACCGCCAAAACAAAAGAGGGGAAAGGAAACTTCCTTGGACTTTTTGAAAATGGTGATTTAGCAGGATTAACCTATTATACGCAGTACGAAAAAATTGTCTATGTTTTTTATATTGCGATTGATCCTGAGTATCAGTCAAAAGGATATGGGAAATTGATTATTGAACATCTGTTTGAGAAGTTTCCGGGGCATAATGTTATGCTTCTTGTTGAAGAATTAGATGAAAATGCAGAAAACAATGAACAGAGAATCAGAAGGAAGAATTTTTATCTGAGTAACAATTTTGCTGATAATAATCATTTTTTAGAAGTGATGGGAGTTCCCTTTGAATTGCTGCACCGAAAAGGCTATGCTTATGATGTGGAAGAATTTGAAAAAATCCAGGGGTATTTTTTCAGTGATGCAGAATAGAATAAGACAGGCGTTACTAAATAGTTGATTTGCCTTATTAAGAGGAATGATATAATGTTTTTAGAGCTTTGCATTTAATGCAGAGCTCTTTCACGTGTACAAAAAAACTCATTGACTCATATTCAATCGTGTGATAGAATGATTTTTGAGGTGGTGATCATATGCGGATATCAAAGGAACCGGAAGTAAGAAAACAGGAAATCATAGATGTGGCTATGAAGGTATTTGCTGAAAAGGGATATGAAGCCGCTACGATGAAGGATATTGCGAAAGAAGCAGATGTCGTGGCTGGTTTGTGTTATCACTATTTTCAAAATAAGCAGGAACTTTATAATATAGCAGTAACACAATATGCCAAAGAATGCAGCCGGGCATTTATTTCTATTTTTCAACAGACAGAGTTAACATTAGATGAATGTCTGGATGCCATGGAGAGGATCTCCATAAGCCAGGAACATGGGTATGGGTATAAATACAAAGAATTTTTTAACAAAGAAGGCAATGAATTGTTCCACAAGCAGCTGGAATTGTATATGTCAAAAGAGATCTTTCCGTATATGCAGAAATATGTTGCCTGTCTGGCTGAAAGAAATGAAATCCACACGGAAGATTCCGGGCTGTTAGCACATTTTTTGTGGAGCGGACAGTCGTCGGTTATGAATGAGGAAAGTGTACCGGTGGAAAAGAGGGTTGCGTTTATCAGGGATATATTTAAAAAAATATTGGGTTAGTTATTATGACGCTTTGTATATGGAGACAAAGCTGGTTTTCTCAGCATGGTAAGACCCCTGGGGGCAATTATAATACGCTCTGGGAAAGTAACTTCTAAAATGAATCGATATTAATACTAATTACAGAACAGCCCTGCCAATGTATGGCAGGGCAAACAAATACCCAATGATTGAATATAAGTCAATGAACAATATTCAACACATTGAGTTGAGTATCATTAAAAAAGAGCATCAGGAAATATGAATAACTGGTAACACAGCAATTGCTTAAAAAATATATGAAAAAGGAGAACATAATGCGTAAAGAAAACAGAAAAGAATTGACAAAGAAATACTTTAACAGTACAGCGGAGGATTATAATCAAAGCCATGACGGAAAATTTGTGCAGTGTATGTATCAGGAGATTGTGGAAAGGGTGAGGGTGCTAAAACCGGAACGGGTACTGGATCTGGGATGTGGCAATGGAAATGTGATACAGCTGTTAAAAAGCAGGATACCTTCCCAATACTATGGACTGGATATTTCTGAAAAAATGATCGAAGAGACGAAGAAATGTTTTGGAAATGATGTAAAACTGTGTGTTGGGGATGCGGAAAAACTGCCTTATGAGGACCAAATGTTTGATTTGATTATCTGCAATGCGTCCTTTCATCATTATCCCAGAGCGGAAAGAGCCGTGGCTGAAATGAAGAGGGTCTTAAAACCGGAGGGTACGGTAATCCTTGGGGATCCCACACTGCCGGGAAAAATATTTACCAGCATATTGAATCTGCTTATGAAATACAGTAATTCCGGGGAAGCAAAGATCTGGCATAAAAAAGAGATTACGGCATTATTCCGGGGATATGGGTTTCAGGTTAAAGACTGGAAGAAGATAAATTATAAAACATTTATGTTTTCAGCAGTGCTGCGAAAATAACTGCCCCGTAAAATAATGCAAGAAATCGAAATACAGTGAATTAAATTCCAAATCCCCCCATGCTATAATTTCCCCAAAAGATACGAGGAGGATTTGAAATGAATTATAAAGATGCATCACTTTCCATAGAGGAAAGAGTAGAAGATCTGCTGGGGCGGATGACGCTGGATGAGATGGCAGCGCAGCTTGGATCTTACTGGATCTACCAGCTGGATGACGGGAAGAACCTGTCCCATGAGAAAGCACAGAGATTACTCCACGATGGAATTGGACAGATTACCAGAGTCAGCGGAGGCAGCAGCCTGAAGCCGGATGAGGCGGCGGAGATGGCGAACCAGATCCAAAAGTATCTGGTGGAGGAAACGAGGCTTGGAATTCCGGCGATGATTCATGAAGAAGCATGCAGCGGGTTCACGGCAATCGGTGCGACCACATTTCCACAGACCATAGGCGTGGCTTCTTCATTTGATCCGGAGCTCAGTGAGCAGATCGGTCAGGTAATCGGCAGACAGATGAGGGCTGCCGGAGCCCATCAGGCGCTGGCTCCGCTGCTGGATATTGCAAGGGATCCCCGCTGGGGAAGAATGGAAGAGACCTATGGAGAAGATCCCTATGTGGTAGGGACCATGGGAACCGCATATGTAAAAGGGATCCAGGGGAATTTAAAGGAGCAGGGGGTTCTGGCAACCGGGAAGCATTTTGTGGGCTATGGTGCATCGGAAGGGGGGATGAACTGGGCGCCGGTTCATCTGCCGGAACGGGAGCTGCGGGAAGTATATCTGGCACCTTTTGAGATGGCGGTAAAGGAAGGAAATATGGCATCCATTATGAATGGGTACCATGAAATCGACGGTGTACCCTGCGGTGCATCAAAAAAATTGCTGAACGATATTCTGAAAGAGGAGTGGGGATTTGAGGGAATTGTCGTTTCCGATTATTTTGCCATTAACCAGATCTTTGACTACCACAATATGGCGGCAGACAAAGAAGAGGCTGCGAAAATGGCACTGGAAGCCGGCATGGATGTGGAACTTCCGAATGTGGACTGTTTTGGGGAACCTTTAAAGCGCGCAGTGGAAAAGGGAGACATTTCCATGGAACTGATTCACACCAGCGTGAGAAAGGTTCTGACATTTAAGTTCCAGCTGGGATTATTTGAGCATCCGTATGTGGATGCGAAAAAGACAATGGAACAGTTTGACATGCCACAGGATCGGCAGCTTGCCCTGGAAGCGGCAAGAAAGTCCATTATCCTGCTGAAAAATGAAAACCGGCTTCTGCCGCTGTCAAAGGATATAAAGAAACTGGCTGTCATTGGACCGTCTGCTGACAATATCCGTCATATGATTGGAGATTACACCTATCAGGGGCAGATTGAAGGATTGCTGGAGCTGCATGACAGCCAGGGAAATGCCATGAATCAGCCAATACCTGAGAATATTGAAATGTCCGGGAACATCGTGCAGATGGAGAGCTATCTTGCAGCAATCCGCAAGTCGGTTTCACCGGATACGGAGATTATCTATGCCAAAGGATGTGAGATCAAAGGAACATCCAGAGATGGATTTGAAGAGGCAGTCAATGCTGCGGCACAGGCAGATGCCGTACTGCTGTTTGTGGGCGATCTGGCTGGGATTACACTGGAATGTACCGTGGGTGAATCGGTGGACCGGGCAGAATTGAGTCTGCCGGGTGTACAAGAAGAACTGGTCCGTGCCATTGCGGCTGCCGGAGTGCCGGTTGTTCTGGTAATGAGCAACGGACGTCCCTATTCGATTACCTGGGAAGAAGAGCACCTCCCGGCTATCCTGGAAGTGTGGTTCCCGGGAGAAGAGGGAGGAAAGGCAGTAGCGGAGATTCTATTCGGAGACAGGAATCCGGGGGGCAAACTTCCGGTATCCGTACCCCGGACTTCCGGGCAGATTCCGGTGTACTATATGCATAAAAAATCCGGCGGACGTTCGCACTGGAGAGGTGATTACGATGATGTGAGCGCATCTGCCCTGTATGCCTTCGGTTATGGACTGAGTTATACAGAATTTCATTTTTCGGATTTTCGGATAGGGAATAAGGAAGTACCTATTGGCGGAAATCTGGAAGTGTCCGTTCAGGTGGAAAACACCGGGGAGCGGGAAGGCGATGAAGTCGTGCAGCTCTATATCCGGGATGTGGCGGCAAGCGTCACCAGACCGGTGCAGGAACTGAAAGCATATAAGCGGATCACATTGAAACCGGGTGAAAGCAAACTGCTGGAATTCACGATTCCAACAGCACAGATGGGATTCTATGATATCCATATGGATTATGTGCTGGAACCGGGAACGATGGAAGCCATGATCGGGGCTGCCTCTAATGATATCCGGTTCCGGGAAAATATTGTTCTGACCGGAAATAAATGCAAAGCAGAGCGGGTATTTGAAAATCAGGTGATCGTAAGAAAGCAGGTGTGATTTATGTATTACAAAGAAGACTGGGAAAAAGCCAAAGCCAGGCTGACTGCCTTATGGGACAATGAGGTCCTGGACCGCTGCTGTATATCCGTGGCGGCACCAAGGGACGGGAAAACAAATGTCCATATATTTGCCCCCGGGGAATGTAATCCCGACGATCCCAAGGATCTGGAAGACTACTGGCTGAATCCGGAGCGGATCTGGAAACGGAATATCCAAAGACTGGAACAGACTTATTTCGGCGGGGAATCCCTGCCGCTGGTAATGCCCAACTTCGGTGCATCCGGGCACTGTGTCTACTACGGAGGAAAATACACGCTAAAACCGGATACGATCTGGTTTGATGCTGTGGTGGAAGATCTGGAAGAGCACCAATGGAAATATGACCGTGAAAATATATTCTACCGCCGCCAGCGGGAAATTGTAAAATATCTTGCGGAAAAGGGAATGGGAAATTATCTGCTGTCTATGCCGGATAACTGCGGCACCCTGGATGCTATTGGACATCTCCATGGTTCCATAGAAACCATGATGGATATGTATAGCTGCCCGGAAGCAGTACAGTCTGCCATTTCCACAATCAATGAAGGCTGGACAGATGCAGCGGAGACGTTTTATCAGCTGGAGAAAAACTGCAACGAAGGCGGCAGCTGTGTGGGATGGATGGACACCTGGGCACCCGGGCGTCATGCCCAGATGCAGTGTGATATGTCGGTCATGTTTTCACCGGACTGTTATCGGCAGTTTGTGGTGCCTGAGCTGAAAAAGCAGATGGAATGGGAAGAATATCCGGTTTATCATTTTGACGGAAAAGAACAGATCAACCATCTGGATCATTTACTGGCGCAAAAAGAGCTTCAGATGATTCAATGGACAAATGTGGATGGGCAGGAAAGTCCCGCACATTTTATTCCAGCACTGAAAAGGATGCAGGAGGCAGGGAAAAAAATCCTGGTGCTGACACCTGCATCGGACATTCCACCATTGCTTGAAAATCTGTCATCCAGAGGGCTGTATCTGCATACCTATGCGAATTCTGTGGATGAGGCAAATGAAATTATACACTATGTAGAAAAAAATACACATGCATAAGGAGGATTACATTATGAAATATGAAGCATCCTGGAATTCACTGAAAACACATCAAACGCCTGCCTGGTTCCAGAAGGCAAAGTTCGGAATATACACCCACTGGGGAATTTATTCCGTTCCCGCCTGCAGACCAAATGGCAGCTGGTATGGATTCTATATGTATCAGAAAGGCAGTCCCCAGTATGAGTACCATACAAAGACTTACGGTGATCCGTCCGTATACGGATACAAAGACTTTATTCCGGAGTTTACCGGAGAAAAGTTTGACGCGAAGGAATGGGCGGAATTATTTGCAAAGGCTGGAGCGAAATTTGCCGGGCCTGTGGGCGAGCACCATGACGGGTTCAGTATGTGGGATACCGGATTAAACCGCTGGAATTCTGCTGCAATGGGACCGAAAGTTGATGTAGTGGCTGAAATGGAACGGGAAATCCGGGCAAAGGGTATGAAATATATGGTGGCACTTCATCATGCGGAAAACTGGAGATTCTTCCCTCATTGGGTGGAGGGAAGCGATTTATCCAATCCAGAAAATTATGATCTGTATGGTACGCCCCATGATCTGGACTGGAAGAATGGGATACCGGACAAAGGGGAATGGCCCATCTGGAATGCCCAGACGCTGCCGGACAAAGCATTTTGTGATAAATGGCTTGCAAAATGTAAGGAAATAATCGACCGCTTTACTCCTGATATGCTGTGGTTTGACTTTGGACTGGGATTTATGCCGGAAACCTACCGGGCAGAGATGCTGGCCTATTACTACAGCAAAAGTGAGGAACAGGAGCGGGATGTGGTAACGACTTATAAATATCAGGATCTGCCCGCAGGAAACGGAGTCATTGATCTGGAGCTGGGAAGATTCGACCGGATGATGTATCACGAATGGATAACCGACACTACGGTGGATGACGGAGAGGGATGGTGCTACCTGTTTGATGCAAAATACAAGGAACCAGGGGAACTGGTACATTACCTCATCGACAATGTGAGCAAGAACGGCTATCTCCTGCTCAATGTGGGACCAAAGCCCAATGGTGAAATACCGGAAGAAGCCAGACATATTCTGCTGGAGATGGGGAAATGGTTAGAGGTCAATGGCGAGGCAATCTATGATACAACTCCCTGGTTCACCTTTGGAGAGGGTCCGGCGAAAATGGAAAAGGCAGGCATGTTCAGTGAGGGGGAAAAGCTTCGGTATGGTTCGGAGGATATCCGGTTTACCGTGAATGGAAACATGCTTTACGCTGCCTTACTGGGATGGCCGCAGGACGGAAAGGCAGTTATCAAAAGTGCTGCACAGTTTTATCCGGGGGAAATAGCAGGGATCACCATGCTGGGTGATGATGCACCGCTGCAGTGGAACTGTACGGATGAGGGACTGGTTGTCAGTCTACCGGCTCAGAAGCCCTGTGATTATGCCTGGGTGCTGAAAATAGCCAGAAAGCCGCCCTTTTAGGAAAGAGGGACATCAACTGGTACTTAAAAAGTTACTCTGTGTATCCGAAGTGCGTAAATAGTAACATTATGAACACAATTTCGGTAAATTTTACGAACGTTACATATATTCATGAACGGATTTTATGATATAATAAATACAATGAATCATCATTATACTCTCGGAGGCACAAATTGGTCAAATTTGGGGTTCGGAGAGTTTTGATGTATAAAAACATGGGATTATGGGGGAAAGATCATGTATAAGGTTGTAATTGCGGAAGATGAAATGTTTGTAAGGCTGGGAATTAAAATGTCTGTGGATTGGGAGAAACTGGGCATGGAAGTGGCGGCAGACGTGGAAAATGGTCAGCAGGCACTGGAAGCCTGGGAAACCTTTCATCCGGATATTGTTATTACTGATATTAAAATGCCTGTGATGGACGGAATCGCATTGATCAGGCAAATCCGGCAAAAGGATGAGCGGACCAGATTTATCATCCTCAGCTGCCTGGAAGAATTCAATATTGTGCGGGAAGCCTTATCACTTGGAGTCTCGGATTATGTGTTAAAGCTCACTATGACGCAGGAGGACATGGAAAAGGTTCTGGAGAAGGTCAAAAGGGAACTGGTTGTCATGGACAAAAGCCAGAAGACCCAGGAAAATGGAATGGAGCGCAAACGGTTTGAGGATTCTCTTCGGAATTTTCTCTACTACCGCCTGGATATGGGAACGGAATGGAAAATGAAAATGAAAGAACAGTTCTCAAGTCCCGGGAAACAAATGCAGATGGTGGCGCTGGAAATTGATCACTATGTGGAATGCAAGCAGATATTCAATGACTCTTACGGAAGTATTCTGGATTCCGCAGTGGAAAATATCCTGTCGGAGTTGCTGGTGGAGGAAAACCATATCCTGCTTCCGGAAAAAGACGGCAGATTTATTATGATCCTGGAAGAAGAACCGGATAGTGAAATGCTCTCTGAACAGATGTGCCGCCGGCTGGAAAAAATGCGTGAGGTGCTGAAAAGGTGTGTGAAAAGTACGGTTTCTTTTGCCATAAGCCAAAGGGGCAATGGCTTTGACGAACTTTATGAAATGTACCATCAGTGCGCACAGGCACTGGAAAAGAAATTCTTCTATGGATTGGATAAAAATAATGTGTTTGCGGCGCAGAGCCCGGATGACTGCAAGCTGCTGATTCGCAGGAAGATGGGACGGCTGATTCAGAAGCTGAAAATGGATGATACGGCTGTCAGGCGGTTTCATGAAGCGGAAGAAGGCTTCTGCCAGCATGAAAATCCGGTTACCATCCGGCACTATTTTGAACATGGTATCAATGTGGAGATGTGCAGAATTTTGCCGGAGGGTACCCAGAGATATCAGATCACTGAGCAGTTTATGACAAGGCTAAAAGACAGCCAGACTTTTGATGGAGTCCTGGAGGTGTACGAATCCTGTATGGAGTATCTAAAGGGCAGTTCCCAGGAGCAGACATTGTTAAGCAAACCGGTAAAAGATATCCTGTTTTACATCAGCCTGCATTATCAGGAAGATATCACGCTGGATCAGGTGTCTCAAATGGTGGAGCTGAGCAGGACGTATGTGTGCGGTCTTTTCAAGAAAGAGCTGGGTGTAAATTTAACCAACTATATTATGAATTACCGGATTGAAAAAGCCAAGGAGCTGCTTCGCAGTACCAACTTAAGATCTTATGAAATAGCGGAGAAGGTGGGGTTTCTGGATGAAAGTTATTTCAGCCGAACCTTTAAGAAAGTGACCGGACAATCTCCCAATTCCTTTAAAAAAGGGGTATAGAAGACATCTATCCCATAAACTTAATGCAGCTGTCAGAAAGCAGTTTTCAAACACGCTTCTGGACAGGAAAGGCGGAAGAGGTCATGAGAAGGAAAAAGAATAACGGACAGGCATTCAGCAGACGGCTTCAGTCCCAGCTGCTGGCGGTCTTTATGGTAACGATTACACTGTTGGTGGGAGTCGTTTCCATTTTTAGTTACAAACGTTCCGAAAAAGTAATTCAGGAACAGTCAGCCAGTATGATGCAACAGTATTTCCAGCAGAATCAGTATAACATCGTCCGATATACTCAGGAAGTTGAAAAGGTTCTGCGGCTTTTTATGATACAGGATTCTCTTCAGGATTATATGAGGCAGGGGTGGAAAAACCAGTTCGGAAGTATCCAGAAAGCAATGCAGATTTTTGACTATACGAATGTGGTGATGGGAAACTATGAATATCTGGACTCCATTTATTACTATGGCAATGACGGTACGGCTCTGGGGGTTATGGAGAAGAAGAATATGGTAACCAGGATCCCCAATCTGGAACTGCCCTGGTATTCCCTTGGAATTCAGGAGGAAGCTTTGAAAAATCCCGGCAAGGTACTGTGGTTTGGCGGATATACGAATCAGAATTTTGCCATGGAGGGGGAAAAGAATGAGATACCCTATGTGACGGCGGTCAGCAGCATCTGGCTGGGAACCGGCAGATATGCCACCGTGGTAGTGAATATACAGCAAGACGCACTTGCCGCCCTCTTTACAAAATCAGATACGCCGGATGAAAGGGAAAGCTATCTGATGAATGACGAAGGGGTGGTTGTGGTACATCAAAACAGGGAAAAAGCAGGAAAACAGGCAGAGTTTACCCCTCGGGAGCTGGAGAAAACCGGAGACGGGTACCTGATGAAAGAGGATATCCAGATAAATTACCATCGAATACAGGGGCTGCCCTGGACCATTGTAACGGAGATTCCCAAGGAATCCCTCTATGGAAGCCTGGTTTCCTTAAAACGCTGGTTTCTGGTATTGGCAGCAGGAGGGCTTTTGGTAGCAACGGCATTGTCGGTATACAGTCTCTACCGGCTGACTGCACCCCTAAAGAGGCTTCGAACCGCAATGGAGCGGATGGAAAATGGTTCACTGGGGGAACAGCTGGATGAGAGCAGCAAAAATGAGCTTGGTATGCTGGGCAGGCAGTTTAACCGGATGTCCCGGAGTATTCAGACTATGATCCATCAGATCCGGGATATGGAAGGGGAGAAAAGAATTCTGGAAAAAGAAGCCCTGCAGGGCCAGTTAAATCCTCATTTTCTGTTTAACACGCTGAGTACCATGCGGTTTATGGCAAAACTGGGCCAGAACGAGCCTCTGGAAGAGTGCTTCTGTGCACTGGGCAGAATGCTGCAGCCCATGTACCGCAGCCAGGGGGAATTGTGGAGCTTAAGCCAGGAAGTTGACTATATGTCTACCTATATTACAATTATGAACTGCCGTTACGGCGGTAAGCTTACGATGGAATTTGAAATACCGGATCATCTTATGGAACTTCAGGTACTCAAATTCATCCTGCAGCCGCTGGTAGAGAATGCCATCGAGCATGGATTTGCATCCTCCGGTGGAGAAGGCATGATTGTGATGGGTGCAGAGCAGAAAGATAACCAGCTGCAGGTGTACGTAGAGGATAACGGCAGCGGCATTCAGGAGGAAGAGCAGGAAAGGCTAGAAAAAATACTGAAGCAGGCGGAAAACCAGAAGGAGCTTTATAAAAACCATGTGGGCATTGTAAACGTGCACCGGAGATTAAAGGTACATTTTGGGGAGGTATACGGAATCAGGCTGGAAAGTGTACCGGGGAAATCCACCTGTATCGATCTGGTAATGCCGGTGATTATGGAAAAGGGGACGGAACGTGATTGAAGGGGTTTTGCTGATTAAGACGCTTTGTATATTATGGGTAGTGTCCGGAAAGATTGGAGTAGGAAAATTGCATGGACTCCGTCAGCTTAACGCAGAACTGGTATTTTCTAACCTTTCCGAAGCGCTTTTTGGCGGCACGCGGGCATTCACCGAGAAATCCTGATGCATTTCTCGGTTCA
>UQGG01000067.1 GCA_900540475.1 uncultured Robinsoniella sp.
TAAGCGGGCAGTGAGCTGCGAAATGCATCAGGATTTCGGAGCGAATGCCCGCGTGCCGCCAAAAAGCGCTTCGGGAAGGTTAGAAAATGCCAGTTCTGCGTTAAGCATTCCAAACCAATGTCCTGGTCCGCCCCCTTCTCTTTCCGTACACTACCTCTGCCTACAAAGCGTCTTTATCAGCGAAACCCCATTTAATCTTCTATACCCGCATAGCCACCCGCTGTCCTTGCTTATTAAAGTCTTGAATTGTTAGTAATATATTTGTAACCTGAAATTGTGCGCTGTAGGAATTATAATTGTTAAACGTGGTTTTCTAGGTAAAGGTGTGGATCCGGGAGAAGGGTTTACAAAATCCTGTGGGTTATCTTTTCCACAGTAGTTAATGGTTGCGTATTCTGTATTTATCGACTATATTATTAATAGTTGTTAATTTAAAATAGTATAAAGGAAAACAATAGTGATCAAGAAAAAAAACAATACGTTAGAAATTACAGACCAGGTATCCGGATTTCGCGAAATAGAGAATAGCGTGATTGAACAATTAGGAGCCGGGATTATATTATACGAACATGAAAAGAGTGGTGCCCAGATAGCATGTATAAAAAACGATGATAAGGAACTGGGATTTAATATTATTTATAAGACTCCTTATGTGGATGAAACGGATACGAATCATGTATTTGAACATGCAATTCTGGCATCTTCCCAAAAATATCCCAGCAAAGATATCTTTTTTGATATGGGCAATAAGAGCTATAATACTTTTTTCAATGCCTTTACGTATCCTACATTCACCATTTATCCGCTGTGCAGTAAGAGTGAGAATCAGCTGATCAAAATGATGGATGTTTACTTAAGCTGTATGGTCAGTCCGGATATATGCAAGGATAAGAATTTTTTCAAAAGGGAAGCGCTGCGGTACGAACTGGAGGATATGGACAGCCCTCTTTTGATGAAGGGAACGGTACTCAGTGAAGACTTTGGCTTTTTGACAGATGTTGAGAGTAATGCAGATGATAACGTGATTCATGCATTGTATCCCGGATTGTATGCCTCAAACTGTATTGGGAAGGCACATCTGAATTATAAGGAACTTACCTATGAGCATGCATTAGAGACTTATGACCGTTTTTATTCTTTTGGCAATAGCCTGATCATACTTTATGGGGACATGAATTTTGAGAGAGTCATGAACTATTTAGAGAAAGAATACCTTTCAAAAGCAGAAAAAAAGCAGATAGATTTAAGAAGATATACCAATGAGCAGGTAAATCCAGGATTTGTGGAGCAGATCGTGGAGAGTCCGGCATATGAAGATGATAATACAGAGCATGCGGCTGTTGTGGACTATTCCGTGGATTTGTCCGGGTATTCCTGGGATGATCTGATCTATTGGGGGTTCATTACCGATATGATGAATAATGAAAGTTCTGTTTGGTACGATTATGCAAAAAAGGCGGGCATTTATAACGCCATGACGGCCTTTGTTAATGTGGATACCGCAATCCCCTATCTGGTATTTCGCCTGCTGGACGCAGATACTGAGCAAAAAGAGCCGTTTCACCATGGAGTGCTCAGGGCATTGGAAGATATGTCTGAAAATGGCATTGGACCGGAAATTTACCGGGTCTGCATCAAGAGCAGAGAGCTTGCCGAATCACTGATGCGGGAAGCGACTGCTGTGGCAGTTGACGTTTCAGAGGAAATCGCTACTTATTGGACCCGGACGGGAAGAATTGACTATCACAGCAGATATCAGTCCTGCTTTCGCAGAATTTCCGGGGATCAGAAACAGCAGATATTAAAAAAACTGGTAAAAGAAGCCTTAACGCCAAAACGCAGTGCCCTTGTGGTGACCGTCCCCAGACCGGGACTGGCAGAAGAGATTGAGCAGAAACGGGACGATTACCTGAAACAGATGAAAGCTTCTATGACAAAAAGGCAGTTATTGGAACTCATAGAAGATACGCAAAACTTTCGAAAATGGAATGAAGAGGAGCTGTGCAACAGCGGCTTTATGATTCATCCGGATGAGCTGCCTGATTTAGAAAAGACGACGTTATATAAGAAGAAACGGTTTGGGGATATGGTAAGCTATACCAGCGGGGCGCCGGATGACCAGACAGCGGGCAGTTTCCGGATTTATTTTGACATCAGTTCTCTGCCGGAAGAAGATTTCTTCTATCTGGCACTTTACGAACTGCTGCTTACTGAAATGGATACCGAAAAGTACACGGCAGACCAGCAGAAAAATATTGCGGAAGAGTACTTATATGATTTGACGATTCATGAGCTTTATCCCGGAGCGGAAGCCGGGGAGAACAGCAGGCCTATGCTGGTGGTTAGCTGGTATGGGTTAGCCCAGGACTTTGGGACAGCATTGGATTTTCTGCTGGAAGTTATGGGGAACATACAGTTTTATCACAGGGAAGAAATGATTCGAATATTAAATAAATCCCTGCCGGATTATGATTTATCCAGAACGGATGATCCTATGTCCCTGGCGGAAGATCTGGCACTTGGGTTTGTCAGAAACAGTGCCCGGTTTTATAATGCGGTAAACGGTCAGGCATTGTACCGTTTCCTGAAAAAGTTTCAAAAGAACCTGAAGCAGGAGAAGGACTTTCTTAAGACAGCAGTTGTTAAATTAGAAGAGATAAAGAAGGCAGTGATGCATAAAGAGGGCATTATAGTAGCAATGGCTGCTGCTTCCAAAGAGTTGCCGTTTATGGAAAAAACGGCAGTTGACAAGCTCAGTCAGCTGCCGTCACGAAAAAGTGGATTGCCGGATTATGGCGGTCTGATGAAGGGGAAGCCTAAGACGGGTATCTGTGTGGAGTCCTCCAGCCAATACAGCGCTGCAGTGGGAGATTTCAGAGGTGATGAAAATTTTAAAGGCAGATATCTGCCGTATTTAATGGCGGTTAAAGATAAGTATATTATACCGCAGATCCGCTTCCGGTCCGATGCCTACAGTGCTGGTGTCACGATCGGGGACCCCTCTGACGGAACATTCTGCCTTTACAGTTACGGAGATCCCAATGTACAATCTACCCTGGATATTTTTGCAGGCACGGAAAATTTTCTAAAAAAGATGGAGATTACGGAAGAAGAGCTGCGGGGGTATATTTTAAATGCGTATGGACTTTTGACAAAGCCCCTGGGTATTCTGGACAGAAGGATGTGGGATATGCGGCTTGCCATAAGCGGAGCGGATACGGCGGAAGTGAACCATATGCTGGAAGATATTAAAAATGCATCGCTTCAGGACCGGGATGGGGCAGCGAGATGCATAGGGGATGCGCTGAAAAAAGGTGCTGTGGTAACAGTGGGAAATGAGGCTAATATCAGGGCAGCAAAAAATGTATTTGATGAAATTATTGATTATAAAGAATGAAGAATTAGAAGTGTCAGGATTAAGTCAAAAACCCAGCTGCAAGCAACGGAGTTTTTGTTCTCCGCTTCCGCTCCGGTCGTTGCTAAACGAACGTCCACTGGACGTTTAGCAACCCTCGCGGCAGTCGCCAAATGGACTCGCCAGCGTGTCCGTTTGGCTCGTTGCTCGCGGGAATAAAAATGTCAGAGATATGGAGGAAAAAGCAAATGATAAATTTTGCAGTTATCGGAACAAATTTTATAACAGACCGGCTATTAAAAGCAGCAGAACATTGCGAAGGTTTTCGGCTGTATGGGGTATATTCCAGAACAGACAGCAGAGCAAAAGAATATGCAGCCCGGTATGGAGCACCAAAGACTTACACATCGCTTGAGGAACTGGCGGCAGATGCAAATGTGGATGCGGTATATATCGCAAGCCCTACCTTTTTACATGCAGCTCAGTCTGTTCAGATGTTAAATGCAGGAAAACATGTATTATGCGAAAAACCGATCGCTTCTAACAAGGCGGAATTAAAGGAAATGATGGAAGCAGCTAAAAAAAATAACAGGGTCTTATTGGAAGCCATGCGTCCGGTCTTTACACCTGGAATGAAAGCGGTAGAAGAGGGACTGAAGAAGATTGGCACTGTGCGCAGAGCACATTTTACTTATTGCCAGTATTCCTCCAGATACGACAAATTCAAAGAGGGCATTGTAGAAAATGCATTCAGACCGGAGCTTTCTAACGGGGCGATTATGGATATCGGGACCTATTGTATTTATGCGGCATCTTATTTATTTGGAAAACCCAGGGATATCAAAGCAGCCGGTGTGCAGCTGGAGGGAAGCATTGACGGGGCAGGTACAGTGCTTGCAGATTACGGGGATTTTATTGCAGAACTTGTATATTCTAAGATCACCAACAGTTATCAGGTGAGTGAAATCCAGGGAGAAAAGGGATGCATGATTATCCCCCATATTAATATTCCGGAGGAAGTAAAAATCCGTTATTATTCCGGGGAAGAAGAGTGTTTATTTGCAGGAGACCTGCAGGATGATATGCAGTATGAATTAAATCGGTTTATGGACTTTATCAATGATAAAGAAGATAAGGGAATTCAAAATTACCATGAGGCGAGCCTTCATACCATGTGGATGATCGATGAAGCGCGCAGGCAGCTTGGAATTACATTTCCGGCAGATTTGAATTAGAGAGACGGCGATGGTTGTAAAAAACCACCGCCGTCTTTTCATAATATATGGAAGGAACGATAACGGTTGAAACAGGCGAAGATTTCCTGATCCCTTGGCATAGCCAGATTCACGGGCAGATAGCTGCCGGATACAAGAGCGGAGAGTCCTTTGCGTTCTACCAGACGGCGTATGGTGGTTACAATACTGCGCAGGTCATTTCTGCCATTCAGCAGGTTGTTTTCAGCATATGTCAAAATGTAACCAAGCGCGGCTGTCTGTTCAGAATCAACAAGCTGCTCCACATAGCGCAGGTCGATTGTTTCATGGTTAATCAGCAAAGAATCTTTTCCCATGGTCTTCATTTTAAGCCGGCTGTTGTTTTTGACATCGGGATTGGGACTGGCGGCACGCTTAAAGGATGGCAGGGGAGGAACGGATGCAGGTTTGGCCACAGCTGGGAATGCCTGGGCTTCTTTTTTGGCAAATGCCGTGATTTCCCTGGGTTCGTACCGGTCCATCTGCAGAATACAATCAGCAATATGAAAATAAGATCCCGAGCTGCCGGCAACAATGATAGAAGAGATTCCTTTTTCTTCAAACAGGTAACGGGCTCTTTCGATAAAAGGGGTAATCGGTTCTTGATCCCGGTTTACTACACGCTGCATCAGTTCATCCCGAATCATAAAATTCGTCGCACAGGTATCTTCGTCAATTAAGAAGAGAGAGGTGCCGCTTTCTATTCCCTCGATGACATTTGCAGCCTGAGAGGTACTTCCGCTGGCATCTTCCGTACAGAATGCCACGGTGTCTTTTTTATTTGGCAGATTGTTAACAAACATGGAGATGTCGGTACTTTTAATGCTTCTACCGTCTTCGGCACGTATCTTTAGTGCGTTATCTTCCGTTATGACATATTCACGTCCGTCACCGGAAATATGGTTGTATACCCCAAGCTCCAGGGCTTTTAAAAGTGTGGATTTACCATGGTAACCTCCGCCCACAATCAAAGTGATGCCCTTTTGGATACCCATTCCACTGATTCTACCGAGGTGTGGGAGAGTGAGGGTAACTTTCAGGGATTCCGGAGAAACGAAAGCAATTCCATTCTTCATAGGTCTGGCGGAAACACCGGATTCTCTTGGCAGAATGGAGCCATCTGCAACAAAGGCGGTAAGCCCCATAAGAGGAAGCTGTTCCCGGATATACTGTTGGTCTTCCGCCAGAAAAATCACGGATTGTACCTTGCCTGGATTTAATTTATCATAAAACAGCGTACTGTTTACACAATCCGGGAGGAAATCGAAGAGAATGCGGATCAGCTGGGAAGCGTTTATGGTCCTTCCGTTTGCGGGAAAGCCTGCTTCAAACCGAACCAGTACCTTTCCCGTGGGGGGATCAATTTCGCAGGCAGTGCGCTCCAGTATTTCCTGTCCGCAATGGCTTACGGATATCAGACCGCTTTTGCCGGAGCCTTTCGCCTTAAAATTGTACTGACTGATTTTCTGGCTGAATAAACGAAGGAGATAGTCCTGTAAGGCGATTCGTTTATGTGGACAGTCAAATAAAACAAGGGGAAATCCGGCTATTTTGCCATCCACAGCTACACTGAGCTTGGAAGGCGATGCAAAAGGATCGCCCTGGACATGGTCGATATTTAAGGTATAGGTACGAAAATCATAGCTGCCCCTGGTATCTTTATAAGCAGGATAGCTTTTGTGGTCAATTGCTTGAAGCAGACGCTGCAGGTCATTTGAAGTTTTCATTTATGTCAATCCTTTCCTTAATGTGTAGTATTCTTTTCTAAAAAACATCTTACCGTAAAAGACGGAAAGTTACAAGTACTACTCGCAGCAAATAGCCGAATGGTTCGGAAAATCAGACCAGCGAAACATTTGGCTATTTGCTGGGAGTTGCCAGGTTGTATTTTGGAGGTATATAGGGTATAATAGCGGATACAAAGCTTCTATGTCGAAGCAAATATTTAGAAAGATTAAGCCTGACTGAATCATCAATGCACAAATTGATCGTTTTAAACAGGCGGCAGGTAATGATATGAATTTAAGAAAATTAACACTGGAACAAGTCAGGGAAATATATGTGGAACATCTGGTTTTTGATTTTCCTGAAGCAGAGGTAAAACCATTTTCACGTATCGAGAATATGTGGAATGAAGGAGTTTATTCAGCCTATGGTCTTTATAATGAGGAAGAACTGACAGGCTATGCACTTTTTGTCACACCGGGTGAAGAACATTATGTTCTTCTGGATTATTTTGCAATCTGCAGAGATAAGAGATGCGGCGGTTATGGCAGTCTTTTCTTGAAAATGCTGGCTGAGAATCTGACCCATACCAGAGGAATTATTCTGGAAGTAGAAAATCCTGATTTTGCAGAAAAAGACGAAGATCTGGGGATTATGCAGCGCAGAATAGTATTCTATGAGAAAAACGGGCTGCACCAGACGGAAATCACAAGTAAGCTCTTCGGCGTGGAATACCGCACCATGATTCTGCCGTTTGACGGTGATGATAAAGTGAATGTATATGAGGAATTGAGCAGAATTTACCACTGCATGTTTGAAGATGCTGTATTTGAAAGATGGGTGGAGATCAGGGATAAGAAATAGACATGCATAAGTGTAAATCAAAGAATGAAAATTTCAGGATACAGTTTTTATGAAATGAAATTTGTAAAGATTGATTTATCAGGTACCATCAGAATCCGACTTGATTTATGGCAAGCGGGGCTGATGGTATCTTTTTTTAAACAATTATTTAACCGCATTCGAAATCACAGAAGAGAATCATCAGGTTCATCAGGTGAATTTACAAATATGCTTTGCTGACATAATCATTTAATGTGCGTTCCATTTCATCCATGATTTTATGAGTGTCAGGGTTTTCATAAGGTATCCGCTTTATAATACGGCTGATAAATTGATGCTCGTCTATGATCTGCAGGCTTTCCTTGAAGTTAATGTCAAAGAAATAAGCCAGATAGGATATCCAGTAGTCGATAAGTGTTTTCCGGTCAGAGGAAAGAACGGATTCTTTGCGAAAGAAACTCCCGGCAACTGCCGGGCTGACAGATGTAAGACCCACTTCAGCAGGCGAAGCCCCCAGAAGAGTAGTAATGGATTCTTCCAGTTTTACCCGGCAGTTATCCAGCTTATCAGCATCCCGAATCAGTCTTGAATGGAGCAGAGTGCGGGGATCGTCTATATCAGGGAGGGCAAAATCACTGTGATGGGCAATTGCAGTTTTTATGATTTCATCCCATTGGCTGTCCGCTGCGAAACGTCGGATCATTCCTTCATCAAACAGGAGCTGCACTCCATAGGAGGCATGATCCATAGTATCGGGCTGAAAGCTGTCATAGCGTTTTAATTGTTCAAACCTTCCGATATCATGAAGCAGAGCGATAATTTTAGCCAGGTCTGTATCTTCCTGTGAAAGCTTCATCCTGCATGCCACTTCCTGGCTGTAATCCATGACCCCATAGGTATGTATGATTTTCAGGTTGATCTTATCGTTACTGCGGTCATAGCTATCTAAGTATTTTTCAAATTCATCTTTTGCTTTTTTAAAGTCGATCATAATAATCCCTTTCTGGATTGCCATAATATAGGTATACCACTGATAAAGATAACATAGATAAGGGGATGATTCAAGGGAACATCTTAACAGAGCACATTGTAAAAATACATTCTTGTAAATAGCAAAGTTTTACCATATACTGTAGATAGAGAAAGTGAGGCGATTTAAATGGAAAAGACTTTGCCGATCGGAAATGACCAATTTCGGCTGGTTCGGGAAAATGGAAGTTATTATGTTGATAAGACATTAATGATAGAAGATTTTATTAAATATAACGATACAGCAGCTTTAATTACCAGACCAAGACGGTTTGGTAAGACAATCAATATGACAATGCTGCGTGAATTTTTTGATATCACGAAAGACAGCAGACAAATTTTTGCTAATTTGGCAATTATGGATACAGACTATGGGAAATTTATTAATTCACGGCCGGTTATTTACTTTTCATTTAAGGACTGTACAGCCAATAATCAGGAGAGTTTGAGAAAACGTCTGGCTAAAGAAATGCTTAATGAATATACCAGATATGCTAAGGTTTTTGAAAAAGATATAGACAAAACAGATATATATGTCAAAATATTTTACCGCAACATGGAAGGAATGGCAGATGGAACAATTTCATATGACGATATGTCATCTGCTATTGAAGATATTATACGGGTAGTCCATGATTACTATAATGCATCGCCTGTCTTATTAATAGATGAATATGATCAGCCTATTTTGAGCAGCTATGAAAACGGATTTAAACAGGAATTAGGTGAATTTTTTGCTGCATTTTATGGATCTGCTTTGAAGAGTAATCAATATTTAGGGCAGGCGTTATTAACTGGAATTCAAAGAGTAGCAAAAGAAAGTATTTTTTCAAAGTTGAACAATATTAAAGTATATACAGTAGTAGATACAAAATATGCACCTTATTTCGGGCTGACAGGTGATGAAACCAGGAAATTATTGGAATATTATAATCTTACTTTAAATGACGATGTTAAGCGGCAGTATGATGGATATAAATTTGGAAATATGGAAATTTATAATCCTTGGTCGGTACTAAATTATGCAGACAGTAAAAAATTAATGAATTTTTGGATTAATACATCTACAAATTATTTGATTAGGCAGGCGTTAAGTGTTGCAGATGATTATTTTAATGATAAATTTAATGATTTGATCGAAAATGGATCTGTGGAGGTTGGGATTAATCTGGAGACATCTTTCATTGAGCTGCAGAACAATTATAGTTTGTGGGGGCTTCTTGTTAATTCGGGATATTTGACTGTTGTGGAATATAACACTGGAAGAGGCAGGACTAATTTAATGACTGTGAAAATCCCAAATGATGAAGTTAAATCGGAATTCCAGATGCTTATTGCGGAAAAAGCTAAAATACAGAATGATGACCTGGACATGATGTTTCAGTATTTATTTCATAAAGATATTGAAAATTTCATAAAGATTTATTCGCAAATAGTACTGTCATGTACAAGCTATTATGATGCAAAAGAAAATGCATATCATATGTTGTTTTTGGGGATGTGTATAACTTTGAGAGGACTCTATAAGGTTAGCAGTAATCTGGAAACCGGTTATGGCAGAAGTGATATTATGTTAGAATCCATTTCAAAAATGCGGTCACATATTATTATTGAGTTTAAACAAGGGAAAGATATTGAAAAATTGAAAGAGGATGCAGTAAATCAAATTTTAAAACAAAATTATTTCAAAGGATTGACCGGAGATATCTTATGTATTGGGTTGGCTCACAATAAAAAAGAATGCAAAGCTGCTTTAAGAGAGATCCATGTGGAGTAACAAAACATAAATTAACATTCATACTTTCAATTATAAATAAGATAGAAATCAAAAAGATTTCAGGAACCCAATAAAATCCTGAAGTCTTTTTATTTTACCCCATCATCCACTCAAGCCAAAAAGATTGATTATTTTTTGTCAAACTGTGACGATCATCACCGACTGAACGAATCTCCTGGGATATAATAACTATGAAAGCAATTGATAGTAAGCAAAAGAGGAAAAGGAAGGAGATTTTTATGTTTCAAGAGGAAGTAGGACTTGTATGTAATGCATCAAAAGCAAAAGTAAATCTGTTAAAGAACAACCCGGTTGGATATTTTCTGGCGTCTTTATTTGGAGGGATGTACATAGGATTTGGTATACTGCTGATTTTTACCGCCGGAGGCATATTAAATGCAGCGGGTTCGTCGGCAACGAAGATTGTTATGGGAGCATGCTTTGGCGTTGCATTGAGCCTTGTTGTAATTGCAGGAGCAGAATTATTTACCGGTAATAATTTCGTTATGACGGTTGGCCTATTCAGAAAAGAAGTGACATTTAAAGATACACTGGTATTATGGGTAGTCTGTTGGATCGGAAATCTGCTGGGCGCTGTTATATTGGGTGTCTTGTATCATGTGACCGGACTTGCCAGCGGACCAGTGGGAGAGTTTATTGCTAAAACATCAGAAGCGAAAATGGCAGTTTCATTCTTTCCACTGCTGACAAGGGGCATATTATGTAATATACTTGTATGTATAGCAGTATGGTGCGGATTTAAATGCAAATCTGAGGCAGGTAAATTAATCATGATCTTCTGGTGTCTGTTTGTGTTTATTACCGTGGGATTTGAACACAGCATTGCCAATATGACCCTTTTAACCGTGGGACTATTAGATCCATATACTTTTGCAGTCAGTCTCGGAGGATTTGTATACAACCTCTTGGTGGTTACACTTGGAAATATGATTGGTGGAATTCTGTTCGTGGCCGTTCCTTACTGCGTGATAGCAAAGCAGAGAAAAAAATAATCAGAGATAAGGAGCACCCGTATGAAAGAGATATCCATTAATGAAATGAAAAAATTAGATTTTTTCCAGGAAATTCCCTGCAGCATGATTCAAACGATTTTAAACCAGTCTATGGTGGTATCGTATGAAAAGCCGGAAGTCGTATTTCATGCAAAGGATATCGTGAACTTTGTGTACATTATTATCAGCGGAAAAGCATCGATCTATAATATAACGAAACATGGAAATCGCAAGATTATTTTCATACTGGGTAAAGGGAATCTGGTCAATCATAATATTTTAAGTGAAAAGCCGGTATCTGTATTTTGTGAAGCGGTCTGTCCGCTAAAGCTGCTGCAGATCAGAAAAAATGACTTCTTAAAATGGATGGACCAGGAACCGGCATTGATGCATTCGGTAATGAGATCCTATGAGCGGTATCTGTGGAGAATGAGCCATCAATTGAAAAATACCACAGGCAATATGTACCTGGAACGAAAGATTGCAGCAAAGCTCTGGAAACTGGGGCGTGACTTCGGCGTGGAAACGGAGGAAGGAATTAAAATTGATGTGGAGCTGACGATGAACCTGCTGGCAGATCTTCTGGGGGCTCCCAGAGAAAATGTGTCGCGGGCATGTAAGAATTTAAGCAACAGAGAGCTTCTGATTTATAAAAACCGGCATTTTATTCTTCCTATGCCGGATGAACTGGCGGCATTTTATAAGGCATAGATTTTCAAACACGCTCTATGCTGTTTACCAGCAAACAGTTTGCAAAAAGCAGATAAATAAATTACAAGAAAGGAAAATGACTATGGGAAATCTTTTAAAAAGAGAAGAAGCAGATCAGTTTTTGATGGAATTGTCAGAATCATACGATGTTTATGCACCCATGGTATTCCAAGGGGAAGGCTGCTTTTCAGATACGGATGTGATCCGCTATGGAAAGATCAAATCCTTTGGGGATATCGTATGGGACAAGAAATCGGAGTATAGTTTTAAGGAGGTATTGCTGCCGATATCAGATACCATCCTGTACTTTACGGAAAAAGAAATGAAGGTTCCGGACAGGGATGAGAAGAAAAAGATCATATTGCTTCGAAGCTGCGACTTGCATGCGTTAAAACGTCTGGATGAAATATATCTGAAAAACGGAGCAGAGGATTATTATTATAAAAGGATTCGTGAAAATACCCGTTTCGTATTGATGGGATGTACGACTTCTTTTGACTCCTGTTTTTGCGTTAGTATGGGGACAAATCAGGCGGATGAATATGATGCATATCTGAAAATGGATGAAGAACATGTATATCTGGACTGCAGGGATGCAAAACTGAAGTCTCAGATCGATGGTTTTGAAAGCATAGAAGAAAAGCTTACCATTGATTTTGTAACAGAAAATGAAGAGAAAATAGAAATTCCGGAAACGCTGCCTGCAGGAATCCAGGATGCAGAATTTTGGAAAGAGTATGCGGGAAGATGTATCGGCTGCGGGCGCTGTAATTTAGTCTGTCCCACCTGTACCTGTTTTACCATGCAGGATGTTTTTTATAAGGACAATCCCAAAGCAGGGGAGAGAAGAAGAGTCTGGGGTTCCTGTCAGGTAGATGGATTTACAGATATGGCAGGTAATATCAGCTTCCGCAAGGACCAGGGTCAAAGGATGCGCTTCAAGGTATTACATAAGGTATACGATTATAAGAAACGGTTTGGGTATCAGATGTGTGTAGGCTGTGGACGCTGTGAGGATGTCTGCCCGGAATACATCTCTTACCTTGCATGTATCCGTAAATTAGCACAGGAAAAGGAAGGGGGAAATGAAAATGTGTAATGAATATATCCCTTTTTTATCAGAAATTAAAGAGGTTCAGAAACATACGGAAATCGAATATACTTTCCGGATGGCTTATGTGGGAGATGTAAAACCGGGACAGTTTTTTGAAGTATCCATCCCGAAATTCGGAGAAGCTCCAATTTCGGTCAGCGGTATCGGAGAGGATTATGTAGATCTTACAATCCGTAAAGTGGGTAAGGTTACCAATGAAATCTTTGAAAACCAGGCAGGACAGAGCCTGTTCATGCGGGGACCCTATGGAAATGGTTTCGATATGGGGGATTATAAGGGCAAAGAACTGATTATTGTTGCTGGCGGCACTGGCGTTTCACCGGTTAAGGGCGTCATTGATTACTTTGGAGATCATATCGGTGAAACAAAAGGAATGAGTGTAATTGCAGGATTTAAGGGACCGAAAGATATTTTGTTTCGGGACAGTATCAAACGCTGGGAAAAACAGATGAATCTTACCATTACCGTTGATCAGGCAGATGAGCCTGGGTATAAAGAGGGAATGGTTACCGCATATATCCCGGAACTTGAAATCCGGGATCTGGATCAGGTTGCCGCAATCGTGGTAGGGCCTCCTGTTATGATGAAATTTACGGTTTTGGAACTGCAAAAGCGAGGCATAAAAGAGGAACAGATCTGGATTTCCCAGGAACGTAAGATGTGCTGTGGAATTGGGAAATGCGGTCACTGCAAAATGGACGATACCTATATCTGTCTGGACGGCCCAGTATTTAACTATACCAAGGGCAAGAATTTATTTGACTAAGGAGGTGTCAGAATGGATATTAATACAAAAAAAGTAAAGAAAAATGCTTTCCGTATTTCAAAGGAGCGGGGAATGACTGCTTCCAGAGTACGTGTTCCCGGTGGAAAATGCAATGCAGAGGTTCTGGGAATGGTAAAAGAAATCGCTGACAAATACGGAAATGGAAATGTGCATCTGACAACCAGACAGGGGTTTGAAATCGAGGGAATTTCCTTAGATGATATCGATAAAGTAAATGAAATGCTGCAGCCGATTATTGAAAACCTGGGAACCAATCAGGTGAATCCCAATACCGGATATCCGTCATCCGGAACAAGAAATGTATCGGCATGTATCGGAAACCGTGTCTGTCCTTTCGGCAATTATAATACAGCGGAATTTGCCAGAAGAATAGAAGACGCCATATTCCCAAATGACCTGCATTTTAAGATAGCCCTGACCGGATGTGCCAATGACTGTATCAAAGCCAGAATGCATGATTTTGGAATTATTGGAATGACTCTGCCTCAGTATGACCCATCCAGATGCGTTACCTGCGGTGCATGTGTGAAAGGTTGTGACAAGCTTTCTGTGAAAGCGCTCTCAAAAGAGAACGATAAGGTTGTAAGAAATGAAGAATTATGTGTAGGCTGCGGCGTCTGTGTTACCAAATGCCCGACCCGTGCATTTACCAGAAGTAAACAAAAATACTATCGTCTGACCATCATGGGACGTACCGGTAAGAGAAATCCCAGACTGGGAGAGGACTTTATGGTCTGGGTGGACGAAGATACCATAATTAAGGTTATTTTAAATACCTATAAATTTGTGGAGAAATACATTGACCGCAATGCGCCGGGCGGCAAAGAACATGTGGGATATATCATTGACCGCGTGGGATTTGCGGAGTTTAAAAAGTGGGCGTTAGAAGGTGTGGAACTGCTGCCGGAGACTATTGTTAAAGAGAATGTCTACTGGAGCGGGATCCATTATAGATTGTAAATAAATGGCTGATCGGTTATAATAGAGTCAGTGAAGGATAACCCGGAGCAAGCGGTTTGATGCCGAAGCTTCGGGTTATTTATATATCCGGGAGGAGAGAAAAGATGAACAGTTTAAAAAAGATAACCTATAATTCACCTGTCATTTTAACATTTACGATTATTTCATTTGCCGCATTAATGCTCAACTATATTACAGGAGGATGGACGAACCGCATGCTCTTTTCGGTTTACCGGTCTTCCATGACAAGCCCTCTGTACTTTATCCGGTTAATTGGGCATGTATTTGGACACGGTGGCTGGGAACATTTCAGCGGGAATATGATTACTCTCCTATTAATCGGTCCTTTGCTGGAAGAAAAATACGGCAGTCTGAATATCGGTATTCTAATGCTTGTGACGGCTGTTATAACCGGAATTGTAAATATACTGTTTTTTCCGGGGACGGCCTTACTGGGTGCCAGCGGGATTGTGTTTGCACTGATTATGCTTACTTCTTTAAGCAGCATGAGAGGGGAGGGTATTCCGTTAACCTTTTTAATTGTGGCAGTATTTTACTTCGGAGGACAGTTGTACGAAGGTTTATTTGTTAAAAATAACATCGCCAATTTAACCCATATATTAGGTGGTGTACTGGGATGCGGGTTTGGGTTTGTCTTCAAACCAAAGCTTGGTTCAGCTAAGTATAATTAAGAATAATAAAAGTTTTATATTCACCGGCAAATTATGCGGGCACTGGAAAACGGAATCCAGCGGGATTCCTACATTGCTGTGAAGGATGTCAGGCCATCGTTTGCAGTGGAAGACACTATAAAATTTGATTTTAAAATCCACATATACGGATCTTGGCTATGAGGACTGTGACCTTTGATAATAAAATATTTATCAGGGAAACAGTCCTTTTTTTGGGATTTTTATCACATGCTAAAAAATTATACATTCGCCTCCCTTTTTTACAAAGACATAGATAAAGACATATAGTAAAGTCTATTTATAAGTAAACCCAGGTTGGTCAGATGCCCCGTAGCAGGCAGCAGGACATCTTAACCTTGTCCTTAAGGCAGCAGCCAAACGGACCCGTAAGCGACCGTCTGGCTAGTTGTACAGGGAAATAAAGGAAGGAGTACAGGAATGAAGAGTCGAATGAGAAAGATGAATCAAGTGATTGCAGCAGTTATGGTGTCGGCATTAGTGATGTCTAATGTGGGCAGCTATACCGCACTGGCGGCACCGGACATGCAGGGGGTGGAAGCACAAGCTGAGCGACCGGTTTTGGAAGGTACCGGTGAGGTGCTTTACCAGGAAGATTTCACCAATGCAGATAACTGGAACACTTACAATGGATTGGATCGCGGCACATGGTCTGTGAATGACCACATTTACACCGTAACAGAAGGCAGGGGAGACAAGGCTTTAGCGAAGGATCAGAACTTTACCGATTTTGTTTACGAGGCAGATGTCACCGTAAATAACCAGCAGACAAATCTGGATGACAAGAGCAGTGCCCAGGCAGGTGTGCTGTTTCGTGTAACCAACCCAATGGACAACCATGGGGATGGATATAATGGCTACTATTTCTGTATCGATGCCCATAACGGCAGGGTAATGCTCGGCAAGGTTTCCGGAACTACCTGGACAGAAATAGCAGCAAAGGAGACTACAATTGATTATGAAAAAACTTATCATATAACCGTTGCAGTATCCGGAAATCATATCGTTTGCTATATAGACTATGACGGAGAACACTATGCAAAACTGGATGTTACAGACAGCGACCATGGGGCGGGAACCATCGGATTTCGTAACTGGCTTTCCAGTGCATCTTTTGAAAACGTGAAAGTTTCGGAATATACAGAACCGGAATTGGCAGGGGAAACATACCAGAATCCACTGCTGGAGAACTGTGCAGATCCAGACGTTTTATATTATAACGGAACGTATTATCTCTATCCTACCAATGCAGGGGCGGATGAAAACGGAATTAAAGTTTATACTTCTACAGATTTAGTGAACTGGACCGATAAGGGCTGGGCACTGGAGAAGGATAATGTCTGGGGAAATACCCATTTCTGGGCACCGGATGTCATTGAACGGGACGGCACTTTCTATATGTACTATACCGCAGAGGAACACCTTGGGGTAGCCACCAGCAAATCACCTCTGGGACCATTTACCCAGGAGAACCAGGTTCCCATGCATAACGATATAAAAGAAATCGATGCCCATGCATATATGGATGATGACGGGCAGTATTACTTGTATTTTGTACGATTCGACAATGGCAATCTCATCTATGGTGCAAAATTGAATGATGATATGAAGTCAATTGATGAATCCACGTTAAAATGTATCCTGGTACCGGAAGACGGCTGGGAAACATCCATGGGCAGAATTAACGAAGGTCCGTTTATGCTGAAGAAGGACGGCGTCTATTACCTGACTTATTCCGGAGCCCATTTCCAGAGTCCGGGTTACGGGTCAGGTTATGCCACCAGCAGTGACCCACTTGGAGATTATACAAAGTATGAAAATAATCCCATTATGCAGTCCAACAGCCTTGCACATGGAACGGGACATCACGGGATAGTTGAGTCACCGGATGGCAAAGAGTTATTCATGGTATACCACTGCCATAATAGTCTGGAAGCGGCGGATCCCAGAAAATTCTGCATCGACAGAATACAGTTTACCCAGGATCAGGCAGGGGAAACAATTTTAGAAGTAAAAGGCCCTACCGTCACCAGACAGGATGTTCCTTCCGGTGCCGTGAATGTAAACAATCTGATTTCCTATACAAAACCGGACAATCTGAAGCTTACGGCGGAAGAAGGTAGTGCACCGGAGACCTGGCAGCTGCCGGACAGCGTAAATGGCTTAGTTACCTCAAAGAGTGAGCCTGGCGTCACCTATACAGCACAGATTCAGTGGGAAGAACCTTCCTATGAAACAGAAAACAATGAAAGCCGTGCAGTGGTACAGGGACATATCCTGCTGCCGGAGGGTATTGCAAACCTTGGACATATCAATCTGGATGTGGAAGCAGTCGTGAAGTTCACTTCCCAGCCAGTAGAAGAAAAAGTAGTCGTAAAAATGGAGGCTGAAGATGCTGTACTTACAGCTCCAGCAAAGATAACAGAAAGACCGGATGCTTCCGGCAAGAAAAAAGTCGGCATGATCGACAACGGCAATGCCACTGTGACCTTTGAGGTAAATGCAAAAACAGCCGGAACTTACCGGATTGATGTAGCAGCAGGCAGCGGTACCGATCAGCCAAATGCATCCCATAAGTACTATATAAATGGCGATCGGGAGAATGCAGAAATTGTGAAATATCAGCCAAATGGATGGGACAACTGGAATCTTTACCACATCCAGGCAGAACTAAAAGCTGGAAAAAACACCATAACATTCACCCATTCCGGGGAAGCAGACAGTTTTAGCGAAATGGATTATATCCTTTTTTATACTAGCAATCCTTCCATTGAACAGATCAAACTGGATGGAGCAGATTTAGAAAATTATGAAAAAGATACACTGGATTATGATGTAGATGTGGAAAGCCTGGATAATCTTCCGGAAGTAACAGCCATATTAGGTGATAAGGTGAGTGAATCGTTTGATCTCACCATTACACAGCCAACCAGAAATAATCCGGTAAGTGAGATTACACTTGCGGGAAAGACGGATAAAACATATTCCCTTACCTATACCCTGCATTTTTATGACCAGGATGCATTTACAAATCCGATCGTGAACTATGGCGCAGATCCTTATGTAACTTATCAGGATGGATATTATTACTATATAAGGGTTAGCCAGGATAAAGCAATCTATGTTTCCAGGGCGCCGGAATTGAATCGTATTGCTGCCACACAGCCGGTTGAAGTTTATCGTCCTTCAGGAACGGAGCCATCCAGAGAACTGTGGGCACCGGAAATCCATTTTATCAATGGAAAATGGTATATTTATTATACCGCCGGAGTGGGAGCAGACCATAGAATGTATGTGCTGGAAAGCAAAACAGACAATGCAATGGGCGAATACGAATTCAAAGGAAAGTTATCACCGGAAACAGACAGATGGGCAATCGACCAGACTGTACTGGAGTACAATGATAAATTATATGCTGTATGGTCAGGCTGGGATGGAATGGTAGATGAAGAACAGCGGATCTATATTGCAGAAATGTCAGATCCCTGTACCATAACCGGAGAGAGAGTACTGATTTCTAAACCGGAATATAGTTGGGAAACGGATACCTTCCCAAGAGTTAACGAAGGACCTCAGGTGCTGGTATCAGCCGATGGCGTTACCAATATTATTTTCTCTGCAAGCGGCAGCTGGACGGATAATTACTGTCTGGGAAGACTGACGCTGAAAAAGGGTGGAGACCCTATGAAAGCAGAAGACTGGGAAAAAGGAACAGAACCGGTCTTCCAGAAAAATATGCCAAGTACTTATTCTACCGGACATGCCTGCTTTACCGTATCACCGGACGGAACCGAAAATTATATGGTATATCATGCGGCGAGAGGAGCCGGACAGGGATGGAACGGACGAGGCGTCCGTACACAGAGATTTAACTGGAATGAGGACGGAACACCAGACTTTGGAAAAGCAATCGCCTATGATGGAAAAGTAAACCAACCATCGGGAACACCGGTTATACCACGTGACCGTTACGAGGCAGAAGATGGCACATTAAGCGGCGGTGCAGTAATCTGTGACACCTATAATTCTTCAGGCGGACAGAAGATCGCTAATTTAACAAAAGAAAACAGTGGAACCACAATTCAGGTTCAGGTAGAAAAAGCCGGGGATTACAGACTTTATGTTGGTGCAGCTACCAAAAGTGATAACGCCGGAATGGAAGTAAAAGTCAATAATGGAACTGCCTCTATCTGTAAAGCAATTCCATTTAATGCATCAGACGCAAGTGGAATTTGTCCGGATAACTGGAACGGTTATGAATTTAGTGTAGAATTGCATGCAGGCACTAATACTGTTTATATCGGGAAAACCGAAAGTCTGGATGGGGCAGAGCTTGACTATCTGGATGTGGAATTAATCAGTGAAAAGATTCCGCCTGTAGTAGTGGATAAATCAAAACTGCAAAGCGTTTATGATGTTCATAAAGATAAAAAGCAGTCAGACTATCAGGAAACAGGTTGGGCAGCATTTGTACAGGCATTAAAGAAAGCAGGAGAATTACTGGGAAATAAAGAAGCAACACAGGATCAGGTGGATGCAGCAAAAGCGGAATTAGAAACAACAGCGTCAAAACTGGTTAAAAAAGTTCCTGTGCCGGAAAAAGTAATGGTTAGCCAGCTTCGGTTAAACAACACAAAGCTTAGCATGAAAAAAGGAAGTACTTCTATGCTGACTGTCAGCGTGCTGCCTGTGAATGCTTCCAATAAAAATGTAGTTTGGACCTCCAGCAATCCAAAAGCGGCTGTAGTTAACAGCAACGGACAGGTTACCGCAGTAAGCGGCGGAACGTCTGTTATCAAAGCAATTGCAGCTGACGGATCGAAATGCGAAGTAAGCTGTACGGTTACGGTAAATTATGACGTGAAGTATTATTTAAACGGCGGCAAGAATGCGAAGCAAAACCCCACAAGCTATGATGGCACCAAAACAGCCTTAAAGGCTCCGGAAAGAGCAAAATATGCATTTAAGGGATGGTATCAAGACCGCAAATTCAAGACAAAAGTGAAAGACATCAGCGGCGGCGACTATACTCTGTATGCAAAATGGGAAAAAGTGAAAGTAAGCAAACCGGCTGTCAAGACCTTGTCAGCGAAGAAAAAGGCATTTACCGTAAAGCTGAAAAAGAAAGTCAGCGGAGCAAAAGGATACCAGATTGCCTATACCACAGACAAGAAGTTTAAAAAGGGTGTGAAATATGTGACTACCGGCAAAACCACAAAGTCCGTTGCCAAATTGAAATCTAAGAAAACATATTACGTAAAAGTAAGAGCTTATAAAATGGATTCCAGAGGTAAAAAGGTATATGGAAGTTATAGCGCATTAAAAACGATTAAAGTAAAATAAAGGAAACAGAATCTGAGAAGATATAAGAAACAGAAAAGATAAAGATAAAAGATAAAGACGAAAGACGGGGTATGTGCTAACATATCCCGCCTTTTACGTACTATTTATGCTTGGGGTTCCATTCCCCAATCACTTCATTAATGGTTCCCACCGTAACAAATGCTTTTACATCAATTTCACTGAGATATTCTAATAACTTAGCATATTCATTTCTGGAGAGTATGGTCTGAAGTTCCATTTTTTCCTCTTTGTTAAACCCACCGTAAGCAGGATAAAGTGTGACGCCCCGTTTGATCTCCCTTACAATAAACTCCTGGATTTCCTGGTATTTATCCGAAAGGATACAAATCCTTTTCTTGCGGTTGAAGCCATCAATAAAGTAGTCAATTACAATGCCGTTAGCATAGGTAGCTAAAATACTCATGACAACGGATTTAGTGTCATAGACAAAGATGGAACTCACAGCGACACACATACCGGTAAGCGTCATTGCCTTACCCATTTCAATATGAGTAATTTTATTCAGAAGTTTCGCGGCGATATCCAGTCCTCCGGAGGAGGCATTTACATGAAACAACATGGCAAGCCCAACACTGACAAGCAAAATGTAACAGAGCGTATCGATGAGAATGTCTCCGGTTAAAGATTTTACATTGGGGAATAGCAATTCAAAAAGAAACAAAAACACCGGAAGCAGCGCAGAAGTATAAACCGTCTTTGCCCCGAATTCCTTTCCGATAAAGATAAATCCGATGACCAGGAGCACTGCATTTAAACAAAAAGTCATAACAGATATGGAAAACGGCAGGAAATTAGAAAGTACAATTACAAGTCCGGACAGACTTCCTACAATTACCTTGCTTGGAATCATAAAGAAGTAGACGGAAATGGCAATCAGCAGGGTACCGAATGTGATAGCCGAATATTCTTTTAGTATTTTATTTGTTTTCATCTCAAAATCCCTCTTATCCTTTATTTGTTAGGCAGTAGTCTATAAATTAAAGCTTATGGACTACTACCTAACATCATAAAAGATAATAGGGGAAAAAGCAATCTTCTTTTGAGGAAAAATTGCTGACAGAAAGGATAAAATTATATTTTATAAATGTTCTTTCTAAAACTGAAAATGTCATATATAATGTAGTTTAGTATCATGTAACAAATCACGGGTCCAGCCGGCATTGAAGTCCGGTATAAAGTTCTATAAGTTATGGGAAAGAGGAACGTATGAGAAATTTACTAAGAGAAAAAATAGTCTTCAAATTATTCTTCATGTTATTCGTCAGCATCTGTATCCCAATCATTATTTTTTCGGCAATTTCCTATTACATGTCATACCGAAGCATTTATGACAGCTATATGGACAGTAAGGGAAACTTAAATAATCAGATTGCCCAAAATATAAAAGAAAACTTTAATGTATTAAAGAGCCAGTCCATTGCCCTGTATAATTTTGAGAACATCTCCTATGTGCTGGATACGGACACGGAAAACCTTACCGAGGAATATATCAATAATTATAATTCCGTCTATGGAAGCCTGGTGAGCATCATTCAGGGAAATTTCAAGCTGGATTGTATCAGCATGTTTGATCTGGAGGGTGAAGTAAAGTTCTTTTATGACCGGAATATGGCGTCCCAGAATCTGAAGACCGTTGGGGAGGAAGGCTGGTTTCAGGCTGCCATGGATGCAAACGGACGTGCTGTCATCGTGGCGCCCCATGAAAATAATTACACCAACTCTCATGAACAGGTGGTGTCTGTCTGCCGTACCATTGTAAATCCCTATAACGACAAAACAGTAGGCGTATTAAAAATTGACCAGAAAATGAAGACCTTTGAACAGATTTTTGCCAATGTAGAGAGAGAAGAAGGAGAAATTAATATTGTCTATGACGATCAGGGAAATGTATTTTATTCCAATTCCGATCTGGATGAGAAGGAAATGAAGGATATTTTTCAGAAGAAAGGATTTAATGATCTGGGAAGTGAAAAAATAATCACCTGGGGGGAATCCACGGATAATTACTGGAAAATGGTATCCATCCTGGATTCAGAAAATATAGCAGCTAAAGCAGAATTTATCAAAAGAAATAATACAGTCCTCACTGTAATCTTGTTTTTCGTCTGTACTGCCCTGTCCATTATGGTATCTGTTACCATAAATATACCCATTCGGAAGCTGATTTCTTCCATAAAATCATTTCAGAATGGAAATATGTATGAGCAGGTGGATATTAAAAGAAGAGATGAATTTGGCTCTATTGCCAATGCATTTAACAATATGATCGCCAACATCCGGAATCTGATTAACAAGGAATACAAATTAGAATTGTTAAAAAAGCAGGCGGAGTTTGAAAATTATCAGAGCCAGATCAACCCTCATTTTTTATTTAATACCCTGAATTCCATAAAAGCCGAGGCACTCCAGGGGGACAGCGGCAAGACGGCGGATATGATCCAGTACCTTTCCGATAACTTCCGTTATTCCCTGAACCGGGGCGTGTATATCGTTTCCTTCTTAGAAGAGCTGGAGTACATAGACAAGTACATCTATTTACAGAAAATCCGGTTTCATGATAAATATACGATTATAAAGGAAATTGATGATGATGTGCTGGATAATGAGATTCCAAGAATGATCCTCCAGCCTATTATTGAAAATGCTTTTAAACACGGTTTGGAAAAATCCGTTCGGGAGGGAGAAATAAAAATTGTGGCGCTGAATGTAAGAGACGAATTTAACATTTATGTCTCTAATACCGGCAAAACGATCGAAGAAGATAAATTAAAAGAAATCAATGAACAGCTGGCTGTAAAAGAAGACCAGTATGTAATGAAAAATAAGGATAAAGTCGGGATTTTTAATGTAAATGCAAGAATCCGTTATTATTATGGGGAACAATACGGGCTGAAGTTTATCAGCAGCCAGGATCATCAGACTACGGTGAGAATCCGATATCCAAAGGTGAAGGTGATAAAGGGGGAACAAAGAAATGAAAATACTAATTATTGATGATGAAAGCCTTGCAAGAGACATTTTGAAAAGTCAATTGAATAAATTTCATTACCGGGATATTTTAATGGAAGATAATGGGCGGGATGCATTGAAAACCCTGGAAAGGGAACTGCCGGATGTGGTTTTTCTGGATATCTGCATGCCGGAGATGTCGGGGATAGAGTTTATGGAGAAGGCAGATGCATTGCAAAAGGAGTTTATCTATATTATTCTAAGCGGCCACAATAAATTTGAATATGCCCAGCGTACGATGGAGCTGGGGGCATATAATTATCTGCTGAAACCAATCGATGACAAAAAGCTAAAAGAAGCAATGGATGCAGTAGAAGAAAAGCTTGCAATTATCCGTTTTAAGAAGGAGCAGTATGCGGAGCTGAACAAAAGCAGGGCCAGAGCCAGAGAGTTATTAAAAAAGCAGTATATCTTTGATATCATTTCCGGCAACAGCGGTAATTCGGAAAAATATGGCAATGCATTTCGCGGGGAACCGGTACGCCTGGATAAAGAGCTGTTTCAGATCTGCTGTTTTACCATCAAGGGCAGAACCGATCAGGAAAGCAGCCTGGAAGACCAGGATATCATCCAGTTCGGCATTGAAAATATAACAAATGAAATTGCCAGAATGAATGGCATGGATGTATATTTCTTCTCCGATAAAAATATAAACGGCATCCTGCTGAATTATGATTCCTTAAAGAACGATGAAAAGCAGATCTACCAGCAGCTTTTTGATAATATCCATCGCTATATCGGCTACTTCAAACAGGCGGAACTGACCTTTGGGGTGGGCAGGGAAGTGTCCGTACTTTCAAAAATCCAGACAGCATATACTTCCGCAAAAGATACGGTGAATAAGCGGCTTATTCTGGGCGGGGGAGTCATCTATTTCGCCTCCGAGGAGCAGACCGGTGCCAGAAAAAACAGTGATGCGGGGCAGTTACCGGAAGAAGCCATTATAAAAAGCTTATATCAGGGGGATATTGGTCAGATTCACAAATATGTAGATGATTTGTACGCACCGTTTCTTGACTTAATGCTGGCAGATGTAAAAAAACTAAATAAAATGCATCTGAACCTTTTCGTACTGCTGCATAAAGAACTGGAAAAGAAGGAGATTGACAGCTCCAGGGTTTTGGATAATGAGTTTTCTCTCTATAATAAAATCCAGACATTCGACACGATAGAAGAGATGAAAGCCTTCCTGCTGGAAAATATTTTACTGTGTATGAAAGCGCTGGAACAGCAGTCCGGGATAGGAAATGAAAAAATCATGATCCGGGCAAAAGAATATATCGAACAGAATGTGGGCTTTCATCTTACCCTGGAAAGTGTGGCGGAACATGTGAATTTCAGCCCGGCGTATTTCAGTAAATTCTTTAAAAATGAAGAAGGTCTGAATTTTATCGATTATGTAAACAAGGTTCGGATCGAAGAAGCTAAAAGACTGTTAGATCAAAATGTGAAGACAGCAGATATCTGTGATAAAATTGGATTTGCCGATGTGAAGCATTTTTATAAGACATTTAAAAAATGGGAGGGGATTACTCCCGGTCAGTATAAAAAAGGACAATAAAATACTGGAAAATTGAGAGGAATCCTAGATAAGCCGTAAATGGTGGGATTCCTTTTTTGCATATCTTTTTCATTGGGATAAAATAACCCACTGTTTATTAAAAATGACCTATTTCAGGAAATACTCTTTATTGGATATAATATGGTTAGATTCAAAAACAAAAACATTGGGAGGTATTAAAGTATGAGAAAGAAAATCTTATTACTGGTTTTGGCAGGGATGATGGCAGTAAGCGCTGCAGGCTGTTCAAAAGGAGCAGAGACTAAGGGAACAGATGCAAAAGGAGAAGGAAAGCAGACAGTAAAGGAAAGTCAGGCAGCAGAAGAGAGCCAGTCCAAAGAAGCGGCAAAGGAAGACGGGGAATCTGCAGAGCAGACTACAATTCGGTTTGTGTCATGGATGACCGGCGGAGAAGACAAGGCATTTATTGAGAAATTCATGGAAGAAAACCCGGACATCAAAGTAGAAGTCGAGGCAGTGGACGGCACCAATTACGATAAGCTGTTAAAGACCAGACTGATTTCCGATGATGCCCCGGATGTATTTCTAATCCAGCCGGCACAGTATGAAAAGTTCGTAAAAGAAGGGTATCTGATGGATGTAAGCGACCGTCCGTCAAAGGAGACTCTGGCTAAATCCAAATCGTTAGAAGATCTGTATACTATCGATGGCAAACAGTACGGTTTTCCGGTCTGCACCCAGGGCGGACCTGACCCCATCTTCTATAATAAGAAATACTTTGAAAAATTGAATATAAAAGAGCCGGAAACCATGGAAGAACTATGGGCAGCAGCTGATAAAATAAAGGAAGACGGTGTGGAACCATTTGTATTTGGTGACAAAGATGCCTGGACCTTTGAAATGTTTTTCAGAAGCAGACAATTTGGCGATTACTTAAAAGACACACCAGAATGGGGGCTTGCACTTTACAATGGAGAGAAACAGGCGTCCGAGCTGTTTAAAAAAGAATTTGAACTGGCGGAGAAAATGTGTCAGGAAGGTTATATTGGAAAATCATCTCTGACTATGACTTATCCACAGTCCGTTACCTACTTTGTAGAGGGAAAAGCCGCAATGCTGCCTCAGGGCACCTGGGTACCAGGGCTGGATGAAATCAAAAATGCGGACCCGGAACAGTTTGAACTGGGATGCTTCATTACTCCGGTTGATGAAACAGATGGCAAGATCTATATGACTGGTTCCTCAGACAGAAGTATTGTTATTTCGGCAAATACCAAGTATGCAGAAGCAGCAGGAAAGCTGTATGACTGGTTTACCAGGGAAGAAAATTTAAGTGAATATCTTACCTCCCAGTCCTTAACGAATTTCCTGCCAATCGACTACAAAGTGGATCCGGTACTGGAAAGCTACGTGGCAGCATTATCCAGTGATAAATATGAAATCATCATGAGCCAGAAAGCCACCATGCCGGCAGGTTTTATGACCATGATGGAAAACGGACTGCAGTCCATACTTGCGGGATCTCCTGCAGAAACAGAGTTACAGAAGTTAAATACAGAATTTGAAAAAATAAAATCATCGGTCGTTGTTTCCCAATAGATAATATTTCTAAGAAGGGTGAAAGAAAATGAAAAATTGAAAGGAAGCCACATGGAATTGCTTTCACCCTGCATTATTTTGTGGCTATATTGCAGGCTTGCCTGCAATATACAATGGGTATAATGATGAAAAATACTTTTCGTAGATTCATAGCAGTGTTATTAAGCATCTGTGTAGTATTATCTGTTGGTTTGACCGAAAATCTGACGGTTCTGGCGGGCGAATTAAAGACCGGGAAAACGCTGCCCACAACCCAGGCTGAAGTATGGAAGCGGACGGATATTATCCTGACCAGTGAAAAGGAATATACCAATCCATACCTGGATGTTGAGATTGATGCAGTGTTTGAACATACCGACGGAACAAAGATTCATTTATATGGCTTCTGGAATGGAGAAGATGAGTGGCGCGTGCGTTTCTCACCTACCAAGACAGGAACCTGGAGTTATACCATTACCAGTTCGGACACCGCCAATACAGGGCTGCACAATGTATCCGGTAAGGTAGAGGCTGTGCCAAACACGGGAAATACAGATCTGGATCAGCACGGTTTTGTGCGCATCAGTGATAATGGAAGATATTTTACATACGATGACGGAACACCTTTTTACTGGCTTGGGGATACCAACTGGCAGGCACCAAACTATGTTTCCACAACCCAGTGTAATTACCCGGACTGTAAATGCCAGAACCAGTTTCAGCATGAAGTTGATGACAGACTGAATAAAGGATTTACCGTGTACCAGACTTACTTTGACAGCGGCGAAAATGATGGCGGCGGCCAGCTTGCCACAACCAGTGAGCCAAGCCTATGGCTGGATCAATACAATATGATCAACCCGGATACCTTTACGGATAAGATTGACGGCATGTTTGATTATCTGGCTGACAACGGAATGGTCATTGCACTTGGATACGGAGTGCACAGCCACACCGTGAATGGCATGGGGCAGGAAGCCGTTGAGCAGATCTCACGTTACCTGACAGCCCGTTATGCCAGCTATCCGGTGGTATGGATTACCGCTCAGGAGATTACAGGAGAACCTCATTATAATGTTTGGAAAGCTTCTGCAGAAATCGTAGATCAGGGTGACGGATACAATCATCCTCAGGGAGCACACATGTTCCCTATGGATAACAATAATGCCTACGCCAGAGATTTGGATGAACAGCCGTGGCATGAATGGTGGGGACTGCAAAATGGTCATGGTCCCACACAGCAGAGCAAGGATTTCTATAAGAGCTACTGGGATAATGAGAAGGTAAAGCCTTTCCTGGAATTAGAGGCAAACTATGAAGACATTACCTGCGGTGGTTTCAATGGGTATGATGCATCACGTATCTCAGCATGGCGCACGAATCTCATGGGCAGCTATGGATTTACCTATGGGACTACAGGTGTCTGGGCAAACAGCTACTCTACAGCCGGAAATATGGGGTGGTATGGGAGTTTTAGCTTTGAACCCTGGTATATGGGACTGGATAAACCGGGATCGCATGAAATGACATACCTGCGCAAATTCTTTGAATATGTTAAATTTTATGAACTGATTCCCCGGTTCAATGATACGGCGTATTCAAATTGCACAGCAGAAAATAAATTAGTGGCATCTACGGAAGATGGGAAAACCTATGTGGCATATTTCTATAATAAGGATTTATCTACCGGTTCCTTGTCAGCACTGAATACGGATGATGTGTATACAGCACGTTGGTATAATCCATTGACCGGAAAGTTTGCAGATGCAGCGGAGGGGATCACGTCAGCAGATGGAACGTATGAGATTCCCAAGAAGCCAACGACTGGGGATTGGGTATTCTTACTGACCAGCGAAGATCTGGGCGCATATGAAACAGAAGAACTATATGACGATCCGTATATTTCCCACCGGGAGAACCTGGCAGTGGGAGCTGCAGCCACAGCAAGTTCGGATAACAGCAATTTTACAAGCTTTGCTGCAGACTGTGCCGTTGATGGGGATTATGATACCTATTGGTGCGCCGACAGCGGAGATATGCCCCAATGGCTGGAACTTGATATGGGTGAGCCAAAATCATTCCAGGAAATAAATATCCTGATGCACAGAGGAATGAGTACAAAAACGGAAAAAGTTTCTTATAGCGTAAAAGGTTCCCTGGATGGAGAAAATTGGGAGGAGATCTACGAAGCAGCTGACCAGAAACCGACGGTAGTTAAAAATATGGATCGTTTACGAATCACCAGAGAGGGTACATACCGTTACCTCAGGCTGGAATATACCGATATTACATCAAACTGGGCAGCCGTCTATGAAGTTGAGGTATTTGCAGAAAAATCACCGGAAGAAGAAACAGACCAATTAGAAAATCTGGCAAGCTTTAGTGTTGCAGAGGCAAGTTCAGTATCCGCAACTTCCACAGCAGATAAGGCAGTGGATGGCAGCTCCTCCACCTGGTGGTGTGCGGACAGCGGGAATATGCCCCAGTGGCTGAGCCTGGATTTACAGGAAGAAAAAACCTTTAATAATATCAGGATGTATATGTATGGAGGCACGTCTTTAGTGGACTACACCATTCTGGGTTCCAATGATAAAGAAGACTGGCAGCCCCTTTATACGGGAGTGGATGAGAAGCCAAAGCAGGCAGTAAATTCACAGTCAGTAGTGTTAGATATACCGGCAGCAGGTACTTATAGATATCTGAAGGTAGAATTTAGCAAGGTAGCAGGCAACTGGGCGTCGATTGTGGAATTAGAGATATATAATGATCCCGCATTAACCAATATAAATCACGCTTCGAATGCATCGGTGACAGCAAGTTCCGTTTCTGCTCCGGTCAGCGCACCGTCGAAATCGATAGATGGAGACAATACTACCTACTGGTGTGCAAGCAGCGGAGATATGCCCCAGTGGATACAGTATGATTTGGGAGAAAGCAGGAAAATAGGATTCATCAACATGTACATGGTTGGAGGCACATCTTCTGTCAGCTATCAGCTGGAAGGGTCTGATGATGGTGACAACTGGAGTCTTATAACAGAAGAAGCTGACAGGAAAACCATAAATAAAGGCGGTCTGTCCCTTGTGGAAATACTAACAGACTGTAACTACCAATACCTGAAACTGACCTTTCATGATGTGCAGGGAAATTGGCCAACTATGTCCGAGTTTGAGGTTTATAGTGAAGCAATAGCGCCTCCGGAAGATGATGAAGTTCCGGAGTATGAAGGAGTATTGCAGACTCCCCTTGTAAAGAGTGTAGGCAGTGGCGTTTACACGGAGGACGGCGTTTATTCCAATACCGCTTCCTGTTTATTCGATGGCGATGCCAGTACAGAATGGGTACCATACGGTCCGGTTGGTTCACAGACAATCTTAATGGATATGCTGCAGGAAAATGTGCTGCATGGCATTGTAGTCAAGCTTGGAAATGGCTCCTATCTGCCGAAATACCGGATCGAAGGATCCAATAACAAAACAGACTGGACCATACTGGCAGATGCAACGTTACGTGATCCCCAGGTTTATCAAAAGGATGGCGGACAGGCTGTTTATGAAACACTTGCAGGACAATACCGGTATGTGAAGCTGTTGTGGCTGAATGCACCAAACAATGCCACGAATAAACAGATTGCTGAAATAGAACTGTATGCAGATCTGGCGACACCGGAATATCCGCAGCAAGCACAGACAGACGAGTTGCAGTCTCTGTACAGCGACTGGAAAACAAAGAATAATAACAGACAAGTATATACAAATGCCAGCTGGAAAGCATTACAGGTACAGCTTCAGGCAGCAGGCAGACTGCTGGTGGATCCGTATGCATCCCCCGCAGATGTAGATGGAGTTACAAATGCGCTAAAATCTGCTGTAAACGGATTAGAGGAAAAGGGCGACAAAACAGATTTGCAGGTACTTGTACGTAATGCAGAGGGAAAACAGGAAAAAGATTATACACCCGAAAGCTGGAAAGTATTTGCACAGGCTCTTACAAATGCCCGGAATGTACTGGCTGATTCTCAAGCTGGTAAAAAGGCTGTTGCTCAGGCATATACATCCTTATCACAGGCAGATCAATCCCTTGTGCGTGTAACAAAGCCAAATCCTCCGGCAGAACCGGTTAAAGTGAGCAGTATCAGGCTGAACAAGACAAGTGACAGGCTGTTCGTTAAAGACAGGCTGAAACTGAGCGCTTCGGTAAGTCCGGCAGATGCCAAAGACCGGACCATTACCTGGTCTTGCAGCAACACTGCAGTAGCTGCGGTAGATGCATCGGGGAATGTGACAGCGAAGAAAAAGGGATCTGTTGTTATTACAGCCAAAGCTAACGATGGAAGCGGGAAAAGTGCAAGCTGCAGTGTAACGGTAGTAAAAGCAACGGTGAAACTGAATGCAAAATCTATTCCGCTGCAATTGAAAAAATCAACGAAGGCAGTCAAAGCGTCCGGCTTACAAAAAGGCGATCAGATTAAGAGCTGGAGCAGTTCCAAAAAGTCAGTGGCAGCCGTTGATAAAAAAGGAAAGATTACAGCAAAGAAAACGGGAAACACAACCATCACGGTTAAAACCCGTAAAGGGGCATCTGCAAAACTTACCGTTAAAGTGGTTAAGAGCAAAGTTACTACAAAGAGTATCAAAGCAGATGTATCAAAACTGACCCTGAAAAAAGGAAAATCCCGCAAACTGAACGTGACAAGAAACCCGGTTACGGCAACCGAAAAGATTACATATGAGACTTCCAACAAAAGAGTAGCAGATGTAAATAAGAGTGGTAAAATCACGGCTAAAAAGAGGGGAACAGCGGATATTACGGTAAAGACATCTAACAAGAAGTCTTATAAAGTGAAAGTGAACGTAAAATAAATCTATAAGTTGATGCGACCACATTGTTGGTCGCATTTCTTATGTACTAGAGAGAACGCTTTATATGTTCTATTAGATGCATTATATTTGGGTTTCGCTTAGTAAGGACGCTTTGTATGCAGAGGTAGTGTACAGA
>UQGG01000068.1 GCA_900540475.1 uncultured Robinsoniella sp.
CTCTTTTAATAGAATCTTTCAAGGTTGTTTCACTGTTCAATTATCAAGGTTCTGTCTAACTTTGTCTTATTTTGTTTCTGTAAGTCAGCTTTTAAATATTACCATATCTGTTAAAGCTTGTCAATAACTTTTTTAAAGTTTTTTGTAAGCTTTTCGCTGACAACGGAGAAGGAGGGATTTGAACCCTCGCGCCGCTATTAACGACCTACTCCCTTTCCAGGGGAGCCCCTTCAGCCGCTTGGGTACTTCTCCTGGCTGAATCGACTATTGCTTAAATTTTGTTGAAAACATTTGCATGTTTTCAGCGGAGAGGGTGGGATTCGAACCCACGCGCCCTTGCGGACAAACGGTTTTCAAGACCGCCTCGTTATGACCACTTCGATACCTCTCCAGTTGTTTGCACACCTCAGTGCAAGAAGTATTCTACCATATAAAGCTAAATTCTGTCAATAACTATTTCAAAATTTTTTGAAATTTTTTCATTTGTTTCAAAAACTTAGTATTTTAGGCACATTTTGACCTTCCTGCCCACCATTTTCAAACACGCTCAAGCGGTCTGTCCTGCTGATAACTATAGTGATAACCTGATGGATCACTTGTATTAGGGAGATATTTTATTTATACCTTTAATGCCTCTAATTCTTCTGTACAAAATACATTCGAAAGAATTATTACCCAATATTCGAAAAATATACAAAGAATATTTCAGTTCAGGCGAAATCACATCTTATCTTTACAAAATATTTCGGCAATTTCCAAATCTTCGGGTGTGGTTATTTTTATATTTTTGTAGGAGCCTTCTACCAGTTTTATCTTTGCCTTCCCCATTTTCTCCACGACCATAGCATCATCCGTCACCTGGACACCGGGATTTTGCATTATATTTTCATAAGCTTCCAATACCATTTTGTATTGGAATACCTGGGGGGTCTGAACCATCCACAGCGTTGAGCGGTCAGGTGTGTGTTGGGCAAATCCATCCGTACTGATGATTTTAATCGTATCTTTTACAGGCATGCCGACTACACATGCTTTATGTATATGAACAGAATCACAGGCTCGCTGCAGCAGTTCCTGGTCAATAAAAGGTCTTGCGCCATCATGTATATACACATAATCACTGTTTTTAATTACCTTTAAGCCCTCAAAAACAGAATGATAGCGCTCTTTCCCACCTGTCACGATGGACTTTACTTTTTTCAGCCCATATTTTTCTACGATTTCCTGCCGGCAGTATTCTATTTCGTCTTTTCCCGTAACCAATACGATTTCATCCATAAAGGGACACATTTCAAAAGCATATAATGAATAATATACCACCGGCTTCCCTTTAATAAGCAGATACTGTTTTTGTATTTCACTGTTCATTCTTGTGCCACGCCCTGCACAAAGCACGATGGCAACATTTTTTTCCTTGTCCATTACCGCTCTCCCAGTTTTAGATTGGGAACTGCATTCAGATCTAATCCATGCCTGGTTCCCTGGATAAACTCGTAGTACGCTGCTACCCCAATCATCGCCGCATTATCTGTACAGAAAATCGGTGAAGGGTGATAGAATTGAACGCCATTTTCCCTGCATGCCACTTCCATGGCGCTTCTAAGCGTGGAATTAGAAGCGACACCGCCTGCAATAGCAAATTTGTCATATCCGTATTCTTTCACTGCCATCATGGCATGTTCTACCAAAACTTCCGTTACTGCTTTTTGAAAGGAAGCAGCTACATCTGCTTCTACAATCGTTTCGTTTTTCATTTTACATCCGTTTAGATAGTTAAGCACTGCCGATTTTAAGCCGCTGAAACTAAAATCATAGGGTGCATCAGCCACATGTGCTTTAGGAAATTTAATTGCATCCTGATTTCCTTCTTTAGACAGTTTATCAATTTTAGGGCCTCCCGGATATCCCAGTCCGATTGCCCTAGCCACCTTGTCGAAGGCTTCTCCTGCGGCATCGTCCCTTGTTCTTCCGATAATCTCGTATTTTCCATAGTCTTTGACTACCACCAGATGTGTATGTCCACCAGATACTACAAGGCAGATAAACGGCGGTTCCAGATCGAGATTTTCGATATAGTTTGCAGAAATATGTCCTTCTATATGATGCACACCAATGAGAGGCAGTTTTTTTGCATAGCTTATTGCCTTAGCCTCAGCCACACCTACCAGAAGAGCACCTACAAGTCCCGGACCATAGGTGACGCCTATGGCATCCATATCATCCAGAGTCATTCCCGCTTCTTCCAGCGCCTCTTCAATAACCTGATTTATTTTTTCAATATGTTTCCTGGAAGCAATTTCCGGTACCACTCCTCCATAGAGTTTGTGCAATTCTATTTGGGATGAGATGATATTGGATAATACTTCTCTTCCGTTTTTTACTACAGATGCAGCTGTTTCATCACAGGAGCTCTCTATCGCCAATATGAATACATCTTTTTTTTCCATTGTTCTACCATTACCGATTGCAGATCTATCCGCAATACTGCCACAAAACCGGCGGAAAGAATCACAGCGTGGCTTCCTTTCGAATTCTCAATTTTCTTTCAGCCTTTTCCAGTGCATGTTGCAAGCCTGTCTACTTATGCACTTAGAGCATTTTTCAGACACACTCTAATAAGATTTCTGCTTTTCGGGCTATTCTTCATCAAAATCCAGTTCCACCGATTTGCAGTCTTTGCCCGGATAAGCGTTGGGAAATATTTTCTGTACATCCCCCATAAATTCTTCCGGATGAATCAGTGACGGGCTGTAATGAGTTAACCACAATTCTTTTACTTCTGCTTCTTTTGCAAGTTTTGCCGCTTCTGTGAATGTCATATGTTTGTGTTCCACTGCTTTTTGCTCTTTACCAGGTTCTCCATACATGCCTTCACAGATAAATAAATCAGAGCCTGCTGCATTTTCCGAAATTGCTTTTACAGGCCTGGTATCTGTACAATAAGTTAATTTTATCCCTTTTCTGGGGGCACCCAGGACCATGTCCGGTGTATATATTTTGCCCTCCGCTTCAATGGTTTCTCCTTTTTGCAGCCGGCTCCAGCAGGGCATTGGAATCTCCTGTTCTTTTGCCCTGGTAACGTCAAAACGGCCTGCCCTGTCTATTTCAATCGAATAGCCATAGCAGACAACATTATGATTCACCCGGAAAGCCCGGATACGATATCCATTCATTTCAAATGTTTCTTCCGGATTGGTGATTTCCAAAAACTGCAGTTCAAACGGCAGTTCCGGCGCAATGACGCGCAATGCGTTTACCACTCTCTCCAGTCCCTTGGGACCAATTAACGTTAAAGGCTCATTTCTTTCCGCATTCCCCATGGTCAGGAGCAATCCAGGCAGACCACTTATATGATCTCCATGAAAATGGGTGAAGCAAATCACGTCAATGGGTTTGAAGCTCCACCCTTTTTCCTTAATTGCGATCTGGGTTCCTTCGCCGCAGTCAATTAAAATACTGCTCCCGTTATATCTTGCCATCAGGGCTGTCAGCCATCTGCGGGGCAGCGGCATCATCCCTCCGGTTCCTAATAAGCATATATCTAACATCTGTATTTCCCTTCTTTTTCAAATCTATTTTAAAATATGGCCCTTTATCAGTTTTCCTAATTTTAAACAGCCAAGTCAAATTTTAATATCTGATTGTATATTTTAACACAGATGGAAGCCGGGAACAAGATGTAACCCCTTGATAAAAGCGCAACTTTACACAAATTCTTTTTGTTTCTTCACGGTAACGGGGATTTTAAACTGTTTTATGAGCTTATCATAACACGCTTCACATAGATCAAGCTCGTGGATTTCACCATCTTTTTCAGAAAAATATCCCCAGCACTTCTCTAGCGACAGAATTCCTTCCTTCACAATCTCGTTCTCCAGGTGAAATTCCTTTCCGCACATATTGCAGTAGATTTTTTTTGCTTGTCTCATGCTTTTTTCCTCCCCTTTTCCTACGTTAATCATTGTATATCATATATCCTTAAATAGCGTTGTAACCTGCTGCACTAAAATACAGTAGTTACTTTATATAAGTCATTATAACGAAAAATATACATCAATGATAGTGGGAATTGCTGTATGATTTTCCAAAAAAAGAGCAACCATCACTGCTTACTCATGATGACTGCATCTTCTATTGGCTTTTCGTAAAAATTTTTGCGGATTCCGGCTTTTGTAAATCCGTTTTTTTCATATAGACGGATTGCTGCACAATTACTCTTGCGTACCTCCAGAACAAAAAAGGTGATACCCCTTAAGCTTCCTTTTTTTAATAATTCTTCCATTAGCAGGGACGCTATTTTCTGTCCGCGAAAGCATTTTTTAACTGCAACATTTGTAATTTCACCTTCATCCAGAACCTGAATCAGACCGCAATAACCTGCCAGTTCACCGTCTGAAAATGCACTTAAATAGAGCGTATCTTCCCTGCCAAGTGAGGACGCAAAACCTGCTTTGGACCATGGCTGCGAGAACGTTTCCTGTTCGATCCGGGCAACGGCATCCAGATCTTCCTGCTGCATAAATCGTATCTCAATCATTTTTCTTTTGCCGCTTCTTCCTGCTGTGCCCGCTCTCTTTCCGCCTGGGAAAGACGCAGATAATCAGGCTGGTGGTCTGCCGCATTCTCCAGCTTTCCAGCCTCTATATAGATTTTGGCAAGGGTACCTACTGCCGCACTGCGCTGTTTGTTCATATGTGCCGGTGCAAAGGAGTAAGGTACCGTTATCATATCCTTAATTTGCTCTGCATAGACAGGAACACCATCTCCTAACAAGATGACTTCCCTGCCATAATGATTTAATTTTTCAACAATTTCCCCGACTGAGACTGCCATTTGCTTTTCCACAACCCGGAACTCTTTGCCCTGAAACTCATAGATTCCTGTATACACCTGGTTTCTTCTGGCATCCATCAATGGACAGATCAATTTATCTGTACCATAGAGATTAAATGCAAGTCCATCCACGGTAGGAACGGATACCAACGGTTTCTTAAGTGCCAGCCCTAATCCCTTTGCCGTAGCAGAACCAATTCTAAGACCTGTAAAGGAACCAGGACCTGCTGCAACTGCAATTGCATCAATGGTCTCCAGATCCAGATCGATCATCTTTCCTATTTCATCCAGCATGGGCAGCAAGGTCTGTGAATGTGTTTTCTTATAATTAACCGTATACTCTGCCAGCATATTATCATCTTCAATAATTGCTACGGAAGCAACTAATCCTGAACTGTCTATCGCTAATATTTTCATATTTATACCCATTGCAGATTGCAGATTCTTTCTGCAATACTGCTATCCTTCACCTTTTGTTTATCCTATGGTTATGCGGCGGTAATCAAATCCTTTTTCCAGATCTTTTTCGATTGTCACCGGTATAATGCCTTCCGGCAGGATTTCACCGATGAGATTAGCCCACTCTATGAGGCAGACGCCATCTCCGTAAAAATAATCTTCGTACCCGATTTCTTCCATCTCTTCCACATCTCCAATCCGGTAGACGTCAAAGTGATAAAGCGGCAGTTTTCCGCTTTCATAGATCTGCACGATTGTGAAGGTGGGACTGCTGATTGGCTCTGTAATCCCCAGACCTTCTGCCAGCCCCTTAGTAAATACGGTCTTGCCCACTCCCAGATCTCCTGTGAGCGTATAAATCTGGCCTTTCTCTGCTTTATCTCCGAGTGCCTTTCCTACCTGGAAAGTCTCGTTTTCGCTCCATGTTTCTATAATCATCCTATTTCAACCTGCTTTTTATCTTTATTCTTATTTCAATCCACTTTTTATCTTTATTTTTCCGGCGTCTACATGTCCCTGAATCAGTCCCAGTAATTCGTCGTACTGTTCCCCAACGGATTCTTTTGGAAATACAAAGGAATACCGCTTTCCGGTGTATACCAGCAGACTTAACTTCGTTTCTGTCACTTTAACCAGATCTTCCCACTTCAGTTCTGCGCTTTGATCACCCTGTATTGTTTGAATTCCTTCGTCATTTAAAAGATAAGTTATGGGCTTTTTAAAAACGGGATTTAACTTCACCTGCTTGACAGATCTTAAATATAGTGTAATTGGCAGATAGAGTATAAACCATACACCAAAAACCAGATACAGGATACTCTGCCAGGATTCCACCTTTCCAAATGTCATGGCAAACACAACCAGCGCCACCGCGCCAAATAGCACACCCACTACTCCACTGAAGCTTTTGTACGTATGACTGAGCAAGAAATTATACATGATTTTCTGCGTCATTTTCACATCAAATTTCACTTCCATAAACGCCCGCCTCCTGCTTTTTGTATGAATCAGTTTATCATATTTATTTTAAAAAGGCAAACGGATCGTCCTGATCTTTTAAGAAATGCATCAGCATATATGCACACATAATTGCCACTCGTTCTTCCTTTAAAATTCTTCTTACTTCGTCCCTGTCCGCAATTACTACTTCGATGTCTTCGTTATCCTCTAAACCATCTTTGCTGACTTCACCGGTTGCAAATCCGTAAACGGAGGCGCAGCATTCATCTGTCATTCCTATGGTCGTAAAATATGGCTTCTCATACATTTCGTCCACCTTTACCGGGTGAAAATCCAGACCTGTCTCTTCCTTTAATTCCCTTGCACCAGCTGTCCTGTAATCTTCACCGGGATCCACAAGACCTGCCGGAAATTCATAAATATATCCGTCAATCGCATAGCGGTACTGGCGTATCAGGATTACTTTATCCTGCTTATCACCGTAAAGACTGTATATGATGACACCATCCGGCTGAAGATTGTGGGTGCTTATCTTTAAATCATCTATCTCTTTTGCTCTGGATGCCACAAAATAATCAACCGGATTGTCCAGACGGTTTCTGGCTTCCAGCTCATACATATTCAGATGCCTGCTGTCTGTTAATTTATCAATGTGCCTGATCCTGCTCATGATTGTCCTCCATAAACTTTTCTATTTTCAAATCTTTTCCCTCTATTATAGCAGAAAAAAACAGAGAATGAAATCTTTTCTCATAGAATTTCACTCTCTGCTGCTTTTATACAGGATTTTAGAAAATAGTACCTGTCTGAAAATAATCTAATTTTTCTTAAAGATTGGGCTGATGTATCGATATAATAAAAATGTTATTACAGAAACCACAACCCCTTTTAATAAGTTAAATGGAACTACCATAAATAATGCAAAGGTTGTAATACTGTCGATCGCAGGATTCAGCGCACTTCCCATTCCAACAAGTGCATCAATCGGCATACCGAATGCTTTTGCATATGCCGGAAGAAGGACAAATGCATTCATCAGACTTCCAATAACCGCCATGGTTATAATTCCAAGGATCATTCCGATCAGGGCGCCCTTTCTGGAACGTACTTTTTTATAGACCAGTCCTGCCGGAACAATCAATGCACAGCCAATTAAAAAGTTTGCCAAGTCTCCAACTCCGGCAGTACTGCTGCCTTTCATTATAAAGTGGAGTAAGATCTTCACCAGCTCGATTACCGCACCTGCTAATGGACCCAATGCAAATGCCCCGATCATTACAGGCACCTCGCTTAAATCAATCTGGTAAAAACTTGGAGCAAACCACAGGGGTATCTCAAACATCATAAGAACGACGGAAATCGCTCCCAGCATACCGATCTGTACCATTGTCTTTAAATTTGTTCTGCTGGCAGGCCTTCCCACCACATTTGTGTTAGAACTCATTGTTCATCTCTCCTTTTTCATTTAAATTAAATTTGAAAGGAAAATTCCGGTAGAAAATAAAAAAGCCGAATACGTGTGTATTCGGGGTCTTCGCGCATCTATTCAACTGACTATAAAAAATACGCATTTTTCTTCTCTCATCCAGACTTTACTGTCGGTATTGGAATCTCACCAATTCAGCCACATTTCACAGTGGGTCGCGGACTATACCGCCGGTAGGGAATTACACCCTGCCCCGAAGAATTTCCTTGTTAAGTTTTATTCATTATAACTCATAAACCAGCAAGAATCAAGTGCTTTTTATAGCTCTTTACATCACCTCTAACAATAACAGCTGCCAGGACCATTAATCTTGACAGCTGTTATGCCCCTTGGTCTTCAAAAAATTTTTTCTATTTTTTATTAATTATAACCTTTTTGAGTGATGAATACGATCCATAAATCTTAGTTTTCGAATTTGGCTGCATGTATCCACGGATCTTGAATTCATAGGTCTTTCCTTTCTTCAGACCTGACTTCGTATACGATACGCTCTTTCCATTTCTGGTGGTAATCCTCTTATATTTCCCCTTACCGGTTTTCATATAAACCTGTACTTTGTAGGAGCTGATCTGCTTCCAGGTAAGCTTTGCCTTATTCGTTCCGGTCAACGTTACCTTTAATTTTGGTTTCAAAGGCCTGGTAGCGGTATTGAATGTGGAGGAATAGGATCCATTTCCTTTGCTGTTGCAGGCAGCAACGCGATATTTATATTTTGTTCCCGGTTTCTTTTTAGAATCGGTATAAGATGCAGATTTTGTTGTTTTGATACTCTTCCACCTGTTTTTCTTAGTATCATAACGATATACCTTGTATGATGTGGCCTGGGGTACTTTTTTCCAGGATAATTTTATACTGCTGGTTGTCAGTTTGGAAGCTTTCAATCCGGTTACTTTTCCAGGTTTCTCAATTATGATCTCCCACTTTGCAGTTAATGTAACATTTCCATTGCAAATATCGGAGGACTTCACCGCCTGGTTCCCCTTGTACCATCCTATAAATTTATAACCACTGCGCGTAGGTGCCGGCAGGGCTCCATATGGTTTTCCATCCGGAACCAGAATTGTGGATGGTGTTACCTGACCTCCTGCGGCATCTAATGTTACCGTATGTTTTATCGGCGGCGGTACCTCTTTTGGCAGAACCGTTACGTTACAAATTCCAGCCTTATTACCATCCTGGCTCATTGCGGTAATCTTTGCAGAACCTTTGGACACTGCCGTTACTCTTCCGCTGGCATCTACGGTTGCGACTGAATTATTATCACTATCCCATCTTACTGCCTGATTGGTTGCATTTTGGGGTACTATGACTGCTTTTAATACGGTGTTATCTCCCTGAGTCATCGTAATTTTAGCTGGATCTACTGATACACCAGTGACATTCACATGCTTATGAACCTTAATCTCAGCCAGGGCCTTAACCTCTGTACCGTCTATTCTCCCCTGAATATGGAAGATACCTGCTTCTTTCAGGTTTTCTTGAGGGATTGCATCCCAGTTTACTTCTCTTTCCGTCTGGTTCCCATCATTGAATACCGCTGTTACGGCTGCCGGAAGGTTCGGCTGCACACCTATATTAACAGCTGCATAAACCGGCTTACTGGATACGATATAGGTCTCGCTTACGTCAGCGGCAAGCGCCACCTGAATTTCTGCCAGTCCGCGCTCTGGTATTTCTCCATTTTCACCATGATGATACTTTAGCTCAGGGTCAATGGTAAATCTGAATTTCTGTGCATGGACGGGTTGCTCCAGCTTCACTATGTTATCCGGCTGTCCGTCCCACTTTATATCTGATACGGTCTGCTCATGAACAAGTTCTCCTGATTTGTCAAAGAACTCCAGCTTTCCTTCTCCGATTTCATTGACCTTATGTCCACGGTCAATCAGATTCAGGCTCGCTATTACTTGTTCCTCTCCAAAATCCAGTTCGATCCACGGTGATAAATCTCCACCCCGTGCTGCCCAGGCAGTCTGTCTGTCTCCGTCAACAGTCTTAACTCCCAGATACCGATCATCCTGATTGGAGCCATTTGGATTTCCGTTTCGATCACGAACAGAAGAAACTGTGACATCCGCTCTGTCAGCCACATTGTCCCCCGTCTGTGTAAGGTTGATTATATTACTGTCCACAGTTATACCATCTACGGTTACCTGAACCTGAATAGACGAGTCGCTGGATAGTGGAATACTTTCCTTCATGGTAATCACAGATGTTCCTTCTACAACGGTAAGATTGTCACTGTCCATGAGAAATTTTATTTCAGCATTTGAAAGATCAGCTGGTTTTCCATTGTCATACAGCGCCTCAATTCTGGCTACCGCCGGTGATCCAACTGCTATCTTATTCGTATCTGCCGTCAGGTTTACACGTGCCAAAAAGTCTGTCGATTCCAGATTGCCTTCACTGTTTACATCCAGGTATACCTGTTTCCCCACTGCAATTCCACCAAGCATGACATTTACCTGAATCCGGGCACGTCCCCGGGATACCGCAACCGCCTGATTCTGCTCATTGACCGCCACGATTTCCGGATTGCTGCTCTCAATCTGAATCTTCGCCTGGCTCAAATCCAGTTCTTCTCCGGTACCGGATATACCTGTCAGGTGGAATGCTGCGGTTTTAGGATCAATCAGCTTGGTCGCTACCGCTACATCTGCCAGTCTGTCTGCCTTATTTATGCCCCGTACACGCACTTCCAGTACGTCCATAACATCGGCTCTTGCACCACCCGGAAAGCTTATTTTCAGATATCTTCCCTGCCTGTTCAGCGTATAGGTATGCTTATCTGATTCATAGCGGTATTTTGTCTGATCATCTGGTACCTCCCCTTGTTCCACAGGCGTTTCCCAGTTTTCTCCATCCTCACTTGTTTCTATCCGGATGGCTTTTGGCGTATTCATGTAATACCGGTCTTTGTTGTTAAAGTAAACGCTGATATTGGACAGGTCACATACCGACTTTAAATCCAGTGTTATAGCGGGGTTGTCATCCTCTTTTTCCGGTGTCCATCTGGATGTATTTCCTCCGTCAGAACTGTTTATCCTATTATCCGTGAGTTTGTCTGCCCCATCTCCGCTTGTAACTTCCGGAACGATATGATTGCTCAGTACTTGATTCGGAAAAATTCTCAGATAATTTCTATTGGTTGTATACGTCACTCCATTTACCGTTATATCTGCCCAAATGGCGACATTTTCTTCTTCTGAAACCCGTTTATGAAACACTACTTCGTCGTCTAAAACCTCAAGCAATTCCAGATTATCTACTTCACGTGCCTGCCAGTAGATATCCGGGTCAGAGGTCTGTCCACCAACCTGACCGCTGGAGACACCATAGTGCCAGGTGATGTTGTCATAAGAGAGAATATTGATTCCGCCTCCCTTTTGTGTACGTCCTTCAAAAGTAACCGGGATATTCTCTTCGGATGAAAACTTTCCAAATGTCTCCTTCCCATCCGTTCGCAATACAACGCCTACCAGTTCTTCATTTGGAGAGATGGTGCCATCTTCTTTTACCTGAACATGATACGTATCCACAGCAGTTTCTCCCTCGTATTCAGCGGTTACACGAATGGTTGTGTTACCGGGGTGCCCGGCTGTAACCAGTCCGTTCTGATCAACCGAAGCAACATCCGGGTCTTCGCTGCTGTAAATAAGGTTTGCATCCGCGAATACATTGGTAAAGTTCTTCAGATAGGATTCTGCACGGAGCTTAAGTTCTGTGGAATGTTCCTGACTGCTGAACAATTTGACTCCGGTAAGTTTGAACCTGCGGCTGTCATCATCCGTTGTGATCTTGATAATGGTATCCACCGGATCTTCTTTCACCGATGTGGTGTCAATCGTGATGTAATTCTTCCCATCCTTTGTCTCTGTGTGATAAGGCAGCGTTTTGCCTTCATTGAGCCATTCTACATTGGTTACATTATCATCAAAGGGTCCCACATAGATATGTTCCTGTCCGTTAAATCCTGTTTTTGCTCTTCCATTGCCTATGGTATTTTCGATCATATGCATGTACACGAATTGATCTCTTTCAACAGAATATCCCCATTCCGGTCCCTCTCCGTATTTTGCTGTCAGAAATGGCTCTTTTTCGGTATTCTCATGGTAGCCTTCCTTCTGTTCATAAGTATCAAAATAATATGGCATTGTACCAAACAGCGATTCGTGGAGATCCGGCTTTCCGTCATTGGCCAGCCACAGATTTACATGGTCACGTATCTCAAGAAAACGCTGTGCATTCAACGGTCCCTGATAATAGGCATCTTTAATACCGCTGCTATAATTCTTGCCGGCCCAGTCAACGCCCCGGATTGCAATGATCATCTGATCATAATTTGGCACGATGCCATGTCCGATATTATTGACTATAAATTCTGCCCACAACCGCCAGTCATCCCTGGTATGTCCGTCTGCATATACGGACCAGGCATCCATTTCATCTATAATCGGATGGCTCCATGCTTCTTCCACCGTATATTTATTCTGATTCCACATATTGGTTTCCCAATGTCCGCCATGGACATAAGGCATCTTACCGGTATACTCCGTCTCAAGAATGGTCAGATCATTATCGCTGACCTCATTTCTGTCATTTGCCTGAATCAGGGTATAGTCATTGTAAGCACGCACTGCACTCCACATAGCATCGGTATTGCCTTTTCCCTCCGGATTTCCGTCAAAGAAGAGATATTTGGGATCATAACGTATCATAAGGTCTTCAACATTTTGGAAGAATCCGCTGGAGTTATTGACGCGGGGATCCTTCGTCTGATTGGAGCCTTCGGACGCATAATACAGACCAAATCTCATTCCGTGGCGTTCCACTGCTTCTTTCGCCTCCTGAAGCATATCTTTTGGCTGCGCTTGTCCATCCTCATTTAGTTCCAGAGTATTGGGGTGCTGATTCACGGACGCACCATTTGGGTCCCCCGGATATGCTCCCGGGGCTGGCCAGTAGTAAACGCCCTGTACCGCTTCCGTTGAAAGCATGGTCATGCCTGCCTTTTTTGCACGTTCTGCCCAGGTATCAAATGAAAAATTAGGATCCCAGAACTGGGTGTAAGCTCCTGTATCATGAGACAATGCAGACATTTTTCCTTCTTCAAACCACTTGCTTGGCCGCTCTTTTACTATAATTTTCATCTCTTTTACCGCTGTCTGGCTGCGGGCATCCTTTACCTGTACTGTAAAGGGATACTCCCCTTCTTTTTCACAGAAACCTTCGATATTTCCCGCTTGGTCCATTGTCAAACCATCCGGCAGGCTGCCCGTAGTAATTTCCCACTCATATCCCGGATTGCCGCCTGCTGCCTGGAAGCCAAACTTTGAAGCCTGAGGCCCCTCTTTGGCATTCGTCCTGTGGATAGCCTTATTCCAGACATATGGAGATTCTGTATATCCGTAGGGCATCTCATTTTCCGGGTACCGATTTGCTGTCAGATCCTGGTTACGTTCTTCAAAAGCTTCCCGATCGATATCCAGTCCCCGGGTAGTGATCTGCAGTTGAGAAACAGTATCACCTTCTACGGAATACGAAAGTCCGGGAATTTCATTTCCATTCTCATCACTGATTCTGGCATAAAAACCCAGATAATATACTCGGTCATGTTTGATCTCGAACAGGATCTTATTCCAGCCTTTATGCAGGCTGATGCCGGTCTTATATTTGTCTTTCTCCGATGATTCCACCGCATTTTTATTCTCGTCAGCCAGGACATCATTGACGTAGACTTTATGCAGGCCGCTGGTGACGAACTGCAGCTGGACATCCTGTTCTCTGTCACTGTATACATAGGTGTGGGCATAAGTATACTTGTTTTGAACATCCAATCCCTGTTTTACTGTAAAATAGCCGTAAAGATCCTGCCAGTCATCTGTATTCCTGTTGAAAATCCGGTCATCAAAATACTGCCACCTAGTCCCACTGCTGCCAAACTCTTCTCCAAGAATTGGTGTAATGCCTGAATTTCCCTGCATTAAACCTATTTGGGTTTGTTCTGTTACTCCAGTATCTTCAATTTCTTTTGTTTGTTCTGTTTCTTCTGTATCTCCCGTTTCTTTGGTTTCTTCTACTTTTACAGTATCTTCCGTTTCTTGCTTCTCCTCCACTATCACGCCATCTTCTGTTTCAGGCAGGTCTCTGTACTCCTCCGTTTCTTCACTCCCGGAATTGTTGCTTTCCGGAAGTGCCTGAGGATTAACTTCATATCCATTCTTACCCTTAGAATAAATTTCCGCTATGACAGACGTATCACTGGGTCCAGCCACCAGCCATGTATTAATGAATGGTGCTGTACCCGTTACGCTCATAGCTTTGGCTCTCATCCCAAATGCTCCCACATCAAATGAGGTCACCGTAATCATTGCCGCCAGAGTAACAGCAACAACTTTTTTTACCAATCCGGAACGTTTCTTTTTCTTCTTCATCCTTCATCTCTCCTTCTTGTTTATTCTGTGGATACTTCTGTACCCATCATTGCTGTCATCTCTCATCCACTGAATGGGATTTTAACACCCTGTTTTTTCTCTTTCCACAAAGATTTTTAATATTTATATAATTTCTTAGGATTTTAAGGCTCTAATTTCCAACAATTACTCTTTAATTTAACAAATATCGGATTTAAATCCTTTTTCAGCACTAAAAAATCAGGACTCCCCTGTGGAAGCCCCGATTTCAATTTCTCATCGTTGAAGTTCTCCATATTATCTGATAAATAAATGATATCTAATGAGCACTTATTCCATACTTTTTCCGATACTCTCCCGGTGTTTTTCCGGAATTCTTTTTAAATATCATTCCAAAATAAGCTCCGTTTGAAAACCCTGTCTGCAGTGCAATATCAACAACCGGCAAATCGGTTGTCTTCAAGAGCTTTTCCGCCATTTCAATCCGGTAATCCAGCAGATAGGCAAATGGCGTTTTATGAATGCTGCTTTGGAAGCAGCGCAGGCATTCCCTCTTGCTTACTGAGGCGGATAATGCAATATCCTCTAATGATATTTTATTCTGGTAATTTCGCTGTATAAAAAACATCATTGCCTGCAATCTCTCCTGGCTGTATGGTTTCACCGGCAGATCTGTGCGTTCCTGATTTTTTATTTCATCCAGTAACAGAATCCAAATTTCTGAAAAGAGATTTCTTGTTTGAAATTCCGTATTCTCTTTTTTCTGCAGAAATGATACTTTTCTTAGTTTTGCTAAAATTTCCTGCTGTCTGGTATTTTCACCCCTGATTGCTAAAATCTCCAGCTTTTTGTTCTGCAGCACTGGTTCTACATATTTAGTTTCGAAAATACTTTTAAAGTGTCCGCTTAAAAAAACCGAGTGGAATAAATGGGAATCCAGAATCCCCGGCTCTCCATTGCTTATATTCTCCAACGTACATAAGACATTCGAATTGATAAAAAAGGCTTCATTTTTATGAAAGATATCGCTTTTGCTGGTTGTATTCAGTTTTATGCTCCCGCTTATCACATAAACGAATTCAAACTCTTCATGCCAATGCCATGGAACCTTTGTATCACTTAAATTTACGTGATGTAACACATAAGGATACTCCGGTCTGATTCCCTCAATTGTCTCCAGTTGATTTTCTTTTACTTTGATCCGCATATATATCACCATTCTCTATCATTCATCTATGAGCGTTCTTTTATATCATTCTAATATAACCTCGTCTAACTTTTGAGGTGATTCTTATGTAAATTTGTTTTACTGGCTATATACTTATATATTTTGTCTTTATTCCTATATATAAGATCCAAATTCATAAATATAATTATATTATAAGAAACAGTCAAAGTAAAGAGAAAGGGGTTGATGTTTTGTATTCCGAAACATATAAAAAGCTGAAAATATATGCATCCAGCCACCCAGATGGATTGGATACCGTTACAAAAAATGACCTTAAAACGATAAAACTGGAAGAATGGGAGGTGCATTCAAATGAATCTATTGATGATACTGTTGTTTTTTCTGACCCTGATCACACTCTGCATTTTTGAACAGAAAATAAAAGATTGATATTATTAATATTAATCTGCAAACTTCGCATCCGACTCCCCTTTGACCCGCACTGCCTCCCGTATGGGCAGCCCGGTACCATAATCCAGCTGGCGCGGTTCATATTCTTCATTCTCACGCTGCCTTGTCATTTTCCTGCTGTCCCAGGTCTGGTATGTGGTATCCGGGTTCCAGTGCCGGTTCTCCCAGTAATATCCCCGGAAAGGATCTCTGGTCTCATACATCTGATCCAGAAGCGCTTTGTGAAGCCGCTTTTTTTCTTTATCATATTCAGGGTTATGGATTTCATTATTCATCTCCTCCGGATCCAGTTCCAGATCGTAGAACTCATCCGTATCCATAAGATTTATCACAAGCTTATATCTTCCGTCAAAAGCTGCACGCACCGGCTGATAGCCGCCGAATCCGTCATGATCCACCTCGTATCTGCCAAACTCCATGAAGATATAATCATTGACACGTGTGCTTTTGTCCGTTAATTCCGGTAAAATACTATTTCCCTCAAACATTTTTGTTTTCGAAACACCCAGAATGTCAAATATAGTGGGGGCCAGATTAATGTGTGAGACGGGATTGTGGTTTTTTCCTTTGCCAAATCCTTTTATCAGCAGGGGGATATGGGTAATTTCTTCGTACATGGCAGGTCCCTTTCCCGTAAGGGAGTGGCTGTACATCATATCCCCATGGTCGGACGTGTAAATAATAACACTGTCATCTGCAAATTCTTTGACAGCATCCAGTACACGCCCGATTTCAAAATCTACAAATGTATTACATCCCAGAAATTCTTTGGGGCAGAGATGGAAATCCTCTTTTGCAGCTTTGCCATAATCATCTCCCGCCCATATTCTGTGATGGGCGGGTTTGTTCTCCAGGGTGTCTGACATATTCTTTTTCTTTGGTATCTCGTAATCCTGATACAGGTCCGTATATTTTTTTGGACACAAATGTGGTCCGTGAGGCTCATCATAGGATACCACCAGGAAATAATCCTCGTCCTGATGATTCTTCAGGAAATCGATAGCCCTGTCTGAGCAGCGGTGCCCATATGTAAATTCTTCTTTAATATTGTACTTTTCAATACTTTCCACCTGTCTGGAAAGATATCGTTCCTCTTCTGTAAGTTCTTCTAAATAGCAGCGCATATCATACCAATACGCTTCATCCCATCCGTCCGGGCATACTCCAAGCCCGAAATAATCGCCTCCGTCCAAATGCCACTTTCCTATATATGCGCTGTGAATTCCCTGATCTGTCAGGCGTTTCCCGATATTCTGGACATTGTCCGACAGTCCCATACAATTGGACCATCCTGCGCAGGAGTGAGGATAGCTTCCGGTGAATATAGCTGAACGCGCAGGCTGGCATACGGGCTGGGTGGTATATGCTTTTTCAAATAGCACCCCTTCTGCCGCCAGACTGTCTAAATTAGGCGTATGCATGGCAGAATTGCCATAGCATCCCAGCATATCGGTCCTTTGGGTATCTGTCATAATTAAAATTACTTTTTTATGTTTCATAATCCTCACTCCTTTGCTTTTCTGTCTTAATTTTTTGAATTCCTATGTGTTGCCATTTTCTTTACTTTACCACAAAAACGGGTCTTTTGTCATATTTAAATAGCGTCTTAGCTGTTCGTGAAAATATTCCAGCAGCTCTTTTTCTGTGTCTTCTTCTGAAAGAGGATGCATTTGATAGGGGTCTTTTTCATTGTCATATAAAAACGCTTCTCTTGCATCTCCCGGCATATATCCATTGTTTCGCACATAGGTGTGGCGTTTTGTCCGAATACCCCTCCATCCATAGCATTTATGGTTAATTCCCGCTTTTTCAAAAGCACACACCAGCTCAGGCATCCCCGGATAGGAACATAAAAATGCCTGCTCAGGTGCCCCTGCCAGCTGTCCCCGGATGTTCTTTGCATGATTATAGCCCTGGCAGGTTTCCGGTACTTCCAGATCCAGGAGCCCCAGCAGCGTGGGCATATGATCCGGGCTTGCGAATATTTCCGGATATTCTCCCTGATTGATGCTGCCTTTTTGCCGCATCAGCAGCGGTATACTGACGGCTTCTTCATACCAGATATTCTTGCTCATTCTGCCATGGGAACCCAGCATCTCCCCGTGGTCCGCAGATAATACCAGCAGTGTATTCTCTTCCAGGTTATTTTCTTTAAGAAATGCCAGTATTCTTCCAAACTGATCATCGATTCCCGTGACTGCGGCGTAGTACTGCCTGGTAATATTCTCAAGCTCTCTGGTACGCTTTTCTGCCGGTACATTTTCCCGGAACGTTACGGGCATGTTCCGATACCGCTTGAGATATTTCTCCGGTACCAGTTCGTAGGGCAGATGCGGCGGATTATAGGAGAGAAACAATGCGAATGGCTGATCCTGTCCAGAACGCCGCTGGAGATAGGATAACGCCTGATCCGTTTCGAATTCCGGTGACCATTTTCCAGGTCTTATCATCTGTCCGCTGTCATTCCAATAATGGGGATCCAGATGGTTGTCATCTGCTCCATAGGACAGCCAGAAATCAAATCCCTGCCTGCGTTCTCCCGGCGGAGTATATGCATCCCAGTCCTTTGCCCCGGAATCCGGATGTGGCTCAAAATTCATTTCGGATGCGTCCAAATGCCATTTTCCAATATAACCGGTCTGATAGCCTGCTTCTTTTAAAACATTTCCAATACAAATTTCCTGCGGTTTTAACATGAGCACCTCGCTCAGCCCTGTTTTGCAGTTCGTCCACATTCCGGTACAGAATGGATATTTCCCGGTCATCAGGGATGCCCTGTGGGGTGAACATAGGGGAAAGGTGCTGACCGCATTGGAGAATACCAGACTTTCTTTTGCAAATTCATCGATATGAGGCGTATATACAGCGTCTTCATTTTGGAATCCCGCTGCTTGGGACCGCCACTGGTCCGCAAATATATAAATTAGATTCATGGTTCTTCCCTTTCATGTATAGTTGTCTTTAACCTCTGCATTCCTACCAGTAGGGATTCCAGTTTCCGCTCTTTCTTCTGAGTGCTTCCAGATAAAAATAGTCCCCCCAGGTATTGCACTCATCTACCCCTCTGTTTTTACAGGTATTTTCCTGAGAGCTTCGGGCATAGGTTCCGTGAAGCAGCAGGCCATTGGACTGGCGGATACTGGTTACGCTGCATCTTTCGATCAGTGCACACAATATTTTATCTGCCGCCATGCAGTATTTTTCTGCTTCTTCCTTTTCCAGATATTCAGCCATTTCATAAATGCCGCAGACAGCAATTGCCGCCGCAGATGAGTCTCTGGGCTCCAGGCTTCCCGTATCAAAATCAAAATCCCAGTAAGGGATCAGGTCCTTCGGGAGATGCTCCAGGAAATAGTCTGTAACATTTCTAAATATCTCTATATAGGAATCTTTTTTGCGGTAACGGCAGCTTAGCGCCACACCATAGATTCCCCACGCCTGCCCTCTTGCCCACGCGGAATTATGCCGGTTTCCCTGATGGGTTACCCCATATGCCGGCTCCCCTGTTTCCGGATTAATAAAGTAAGTATGGTAGGTAGAATGATCCTCCCGCAATATACAATGCATAGCTGTCTGCATATGCTTTTCTGCCTTTTGGGCATAATGTTCCTCTCCGGAAACTTCGGTTGCCCAGTATAGCAGCGGCAGATTTAGCAGGCAGTCTATGATCAGTCTGTAATTATCCTGGTCACCTACATTTCCCCACGCCTGGAGAAATTCTCCTTTTTCACGGTAACGTGCAGCCAGGTGGTCTGCGGCTAAGAGCGCCGCCCTCTTTCCTTCTTCATTTCCGCATATTTTATCCGCCGCCACACAGGACAGACTGTATAAGAATCCCATGTCATGATAATTTACATCGATCTTCTTCTCGATTCTGTTTCGAAAGCTTTTGACCTGTATTTCTGCTGCTTCTTTAAACGCCGGATCTCTGGTGAATTCGTAAGCCAGCCAGATTTCTCCGGTCCAGAAACCGGTGGTCCACTCTACATTTTCGGTCTGTTCGTAAAACCCGTGGAATGTATTGGGAGACTGAAAATGATGGGTAAAATCTTTCAGGTTCCCTTTTATAACAGATACTGCATGTTCTACTGCAGTACTAAGCTGCTCCTTTGTTACGCTATTATACTTCTGTAAAGAATCTATTGTCTGTGCCATTATTGCCCCTCCTCCACTTTGTCTGCCTTACTTTGTCTGCTTTGTTATCCTAATATCTAACCCTTAATGCCGCTTGCCGCCACGCCTTCCACAAAGAATTTCTGGCAGAATATAAAGATAATTACAACCGGAATCAGTGCGCAGACGGATGCCGCCATAATCAAGGCATAATCTGCCGCATACTGGGAAATGAACATGCGGATACCCAGCTGGATGGTTTTAAGTTCGGTACTGTTCAGATAAATCAGCGGTCCCATAAAGTCGTTCCATACATTGACAAAGGTAAAGATAACAAGTGTTGCGATACCCGGCTTTGCCAGGGGAAGACAGATTCTGGCAAATATCCGGTACTCTCCCAGCCCGTCAATTCTGGCTGCCTCCGATAATTCCCTTGGAATACTCATATAAAACTGGCGCATGAGAAATACGCCGAATGCCGAAAATGCCTGGAGCATAATTAAGCCCGTATGTGTGTTATTCAGCCCCATTTTTGACATCAAAGTGAACTGTGGAACCATATATACCTGCCATGGAACGGCTATTGTGGTCACATAAATCAGGAATAATACATCTCTTCCCTTAAAATCCATTTTTGCAAATCCGTATGCCGCAAAGCAACTGGTTGCCAGCTGAATCACCGTAGTAATTACCGTTAGCTTGATGGAATTTTTAAAGAAGGTCAGCAGCGGGATTTTGTCCCAGATCTGCCGGTAGTTTTCCCATTGGAAGCTATCCGGAATCCACTTCATGGGAATGCTGAATACGTCTTTATTTAGCTTTACGGAAGAGATCAGCATCCAGTAAAAAGGAATAATCATAATCACCGCCAGCAGGATCAGACCTGCATATACTGCTATTTTTTTCTTATTACTCTGTTTCTCCATCCTACTTTCCTCCCTACATATAGCTGGTGAATTTCTTTTCACCTCTGAACTGAACCAGCGTTACAATCAAGACGATGGCGAACAGGACAATTGCGCTGGAACTGGCATAGCCGAACTTAAACTCTACAAATGCCGCATTGTAGATGTGGTTTACAAGCACATTCGTGGACCTTCCCGGTCCTCCCTGCGTCATGACGTAGATTAAATCAAATACTTTAAAGCACTGGATTGTCAGCATCATTACTACAAAAAATGTGGTAGGCTTCAGCATTGGTATGGTTATGTAACGAAGCTTTTTCCATCCCGTCGCTCCGTCCAGGCTGGCTGCCTCGTACATCTCTTTTGATATTCCCTGGAGTGCCGCCAGATAAACGATCATGTAATAGCCCATGTATTTCCAGATACTTACAATGATAATTGCCGGCAATGCCCATACGGTAGATGCCACCCATCTTGGAGGATTGCTGATTCCGATTACTTTTAACACTTCATTGATCGGACCGAAATCCGGTTGAAAAAGCATATTCCATACCGCTCCAACCGCAACTAAAGATGCGATATAGGGAAAGAAAAATGCGGTTCTGAAAACTACAATTCCTTTTATTTTGCTGTTTAAAAGCACTGCGATTAAAAGGGCAGCAGCCACGGTTAACGGTACCGTTCCTATGGCATAAAGCAGCGTATTTTTCAGTGATATCATAAAGGTGCTGTCCGATAAAAGTTTGGAGAAGTTCTCTAATCCCACAAATTTCATCGGAGAAGCTGAACCGTCCCATTCCATTACACTCAGTATAAAGGAGAAGCATACCGGTATGAAAATAAATATAAAATAGCCTATAAAATTTGGTAAAATAAAAGAATATCCTACCAGATTATTCTTAATTTTTCGCTTTTGTTTCATGGATAAATGCATCTGTTTTCCCCCTTTTTCCCAAAAAAGTTTCAAAATATAAGGGCTCTCTGAAAATGGGTGATTTTCCCTCTTTCAGATGCCCTTTCCATATTTGGTTGTTATTAGCCTATTTATTATTTTCTTTTACTTCTTTTACACGCTCCGCCATATGTGCCAGCCCGGTATCCACATCCTGCTCTCCGATCATGATCAGGTCATGCTCTTCTTCGATCGCCTTTCGGATTGCTTCGATATTTTTATCCAGGGGACGGTCAAATACCATGCCTTTTAACAGGAGTGCATCTTTGCATTCTTTTGGGAATCCTTCCGTGGTAACCAGCTTATCCATGATTGTATCATTTTGCACAGCCGTAAGCATACCATTTTCCGCAAGTTTTTCCGCTGTCTCTTCACTTGTGGCACATTTTACAAATTCCCATGCCAGATCCGGTTCATCGGTTTTTGCATTAATTGCAATGGGGGTAACGGCGCCAACAGAATTTCCAGCTTCTACGTCTTTTGGATGCGGTATCGTGGCAAATCCCCAGTTAAAATCGGTCTCTCCGGATTTCTGTGCCTGAATCATGTTGGCAATAAACCAGGTGCCCATTGGCATCATAGCACACTGCTGCTGCTGGAAGACACTGGTATAGTGCAGGTTGCCGGTCTTTAATGTGGCATAGTTCTGAATGATTCCCTCATCCTGCATACGGATAGCCTGCTCGTAATATGGTTTTAAGAATGAATAGTCATCTGCAACCAGAGTATGTTTCCCATCCTGAATTGCCCAGTTACATACCAGCCCCATCCAGATATGGTTATGGGTTCCGAATACTTTCTCACTGCCTTCTCCCTTTGTCATCTTGCGCGCCAGTTCTTCGTATTCCTCCCAGGTCATATCATTGGAGGGATAGGGAACTCCTGCCTTGTCAAAGAGATCTTTATTATAAAACAATACATACCAGTCTGAACGGTACGGAAGTGTGTAATAACTGCCATCAATCTGGAGTTTTTCCGCTGTGTTATTATAGATGGACATATCCAGATTGTCTTTTTTTATGTATTCATCCAGATTTAAAATTTGTCCCTTAGCCTGCATGGATAACTGGGAGCCCATATCTTTTACAAAGATTACATCCGGGTCTGCATCCCCACTCGCCAGCATTACGGTCAGCTTGTTGTTATATTCATTTGCTGCAGTATCGATGATCTCCACTTCCACATCCGGGTATTTCTCCTGAAAAGTTTCCACTGCAACGCGGAATTGGGGGGATATATCGTTATCCCAGGTCGTAACCGTTAACTTTTTCTTTTTTCCCTCTTTTGCATTTTCGATTGCTGTTTTTTCATTTGCTGCTTTTTTGTCGGATGTATCCGCTGCCTGATTGCCGCATCCTGTAAATGAAGTTACCGCCATTGCTGATGCCAGAAGTACTGCTGCCGCCTTTTTGAATCTCATAATAGAAACCTCCCTTTCTTAGAACGTTTTTGAAAATTTCATTCTGTTAACTGTGCGTTCCGGATCACTGCTTTATCCTTGAAACTAATATACCAAATACATGTCCCGGATGAAATGGAGGATCCCTATATTTCTATTACTATCTTACACTGTTTCCGTAAAAAAATATTACTTTCTTCATATCCTTGCACTATTTTCATATTCCTTTGGTGTCATGCCGGTCACTTTTTTAAAAACCTTACTGAAATAATATGGATTTTCAAATCCCAGCATATCTGAAATTTCATACATCATATATTGGTGTTCCTGAATCAGGTCTTTTGCCTTCTCGGCTTTGATCCATGCTACGTAGTCCGTAAAATTTCTCCCGGTCTGCTTCTTAAAGATACTGCTTAGATAACCCTGGCTGATTCCTGTGGCTTCTGCTGCCATGGCTAGTGTGAGTTTCTCCTGATAATGCTCCATCACATACTGGCGGACCCCTTCGATGACACGTTCTGACTTGCCAGTGGACCGCCCCTCCATAACCTGGCAGATTTTATCCCCAAAGGTTTGCAGCCACATGAGAATGTCATGGAGGCACCCGATACGTTTCAGCTTTTCTACCATCTGCATGGTATCGGGAAACTTTCCGCCCGGAATGTCTCCTGCTCCCTCGTAAAAGGGCACGACAAAGGTATACAGGTTGATGCAGGCATTGACCGCCTGTTTTCTGGCAGGGGTATATTCCCGGAACAGACTGGTCAGCTGGCTGATAATCTCCCTGACCCTGGTGCTGTCATTCTGTCCCAGTGCAAGGGTCATATCCTTTTTCAGGAAGCTGATGTCAAAGTCCCGGTTCTGTTCCTGGTATCTCTGAAATTCTTCACTGTAAAACACGACGGAGGATTCCATTTGGTAGTAGTATGCATCCATGCAGCTTTCCAGCTGGGGCAGAAATTCCGAAAGCCTGTAGATATCTTCTGCCGCTGCCGTAACCGCTGCCACCGTCTGCATCCCAAAGTAATCCTCCACTACAGAAATCATCTTCTGGCACATCTGAGCAATCTTATGATTCGTCTGGGTATCAGTCCCGCCTGGTACAATGATTAAAAACCCGGTTTCTTCCCATTCCAGAATTCCCCAGACCGGAAAAAACCGCTTCACCATCTCCTTTAGAATATTCTCTGTATAGGACATTGCTTTTTTACGGTCCTTTTCCGATAATGACGCCTGGAAATAAGAACTGGTATTATTCATGCGCAGCAACACCATCACAGGAGTCTTATAATCCGCCTGAAGCAATTGGTACTCCTCATTCTTTTCCCCGACAGGCTCTTCCAGCAACAATTTCCGAAACAGGCTCTCACTGCTCTGCTGGGGATGTCTGGCATCTTCTCCCGTATTTTCCTGCCGGGATCCTGCTGATCTGTTTTTTTCACATTCCCGGATGGCACGTTTTAAACTTTCCGCCAGCGTCTCTTCCGTCAGCTCTATTTTAACCAGATAATCCGTTGCTCCAAATTTCACTGCCTGCTTCGCCAGACTGAACTCCTCCAGATTTGTTAATATTATAAATGCAGCCTGGCTTTTTGATTCCCGGCATCTTTTCATCAATTCGATTCCATCCATTGCCGGCATTTTGATATCGGTAATTATGATATCCGGATTAATGTCTGCAATCAGCTCTAAGGCATTCTGTCCATTTGTGGCTTTTGCCGCAATGGTACAGTTGTAATCTTCCCATTCAATTAAGGATGTAACTCCTGCCAGGATCAGCGGCTCATCATCTACTATCATCACACGGTACATATATTTATCTCCCTCTTACATTTCTAATGGCAGTCTCACCGTAATCTGGGTATATTGCCCCGGCTCACTTTGTATAGAAAGCCCATAGGCTTCTCCATATACCAGTTTTATTCTCCTGTCTACATTTGGCAGACCGATCCCGCTCATGGAACTGCTCTTCACCTTCTCGGTGTCTTGTAACAGCTGCTTTGCCTTCTCTTCGTCCATGCCGATTCCATTATCCCTTACCGTAATGCACAGGTCGCCGTCTGTCTTTCTTGCATGAATCTCTACCACACCATTTCTTCCGCTGGGCTCTATTCCTGAGAATATGGCATTTTCCACCAGGGGCTGCAGTGTCAGTTTTATAATTTTCGCCTGATACAGTTCTTCGGGTTCCACATGGATTTCCACATCGAACAGTTCTACATAGCGTATTTTCTCAATTACGATATAGTCAGCAAGAAAATCCAGCTCCTGCTTTAACGTCACCTTTTCATTAAATCCTTTTGCCATATTTTTAAGCAGCGATGACAGGGAGGTAACTACTTTCACAATGCCGCTGTTCTTCTGGATAATTGCAATCCATCTGATGGAATCCAGCGTATTGTATAGAAAATGTGGATTAATCTGTGCCTGCAGCATTTTGATCTCCAGATTTTTCTTCTCTTTTTCACTTGCTACCCTCATATCCACCAGTTCATCTATTTTGGCTGCCATATGGTTGACACCTTTCCCAATGGTACCGATCTCGTCCTCACTTTCAATCTGGGGATTCACTGTGAACTCTCCCCTGGACAGCAGCCCGATATGGGATACCAGCTTATGTATCGGTTCGTTAATCCGTTTGGTAAAGAAAGCCGAAAGCACCATACCAATACTGATGCAGGAGGTAAAGATCAGCAGGACAATGAGTATAATCATAAACCGGTTGTTTACAATCCTGCTCATTGGAAGTATCTCATAGACCAGAATGCCGCTTTTGGGATTTCGCACATAGGAAACCATGCATTTTGACCCATCTATCTTCATACGCAAAGTATCTTTCCTGGCTTCCCGCTCCAGCAGCATCCGGATAAACGTCTCGTCCTCCCCGCCACGCTTCTCATTTACCCCGGCCACCGGATTTCCTGTCCAGGTGACTACGGCTATTCGGTTCTCATGCTGCGTTTCTTTTAACGCATCCTGGAATAACTTTGCTGAGATGCCCAGGAACACCCAGCCTTCACCGCTATAGGATGACATACTGTTCACCTTTCTTAAAAGGGGCAGTAGTTTTTCATTTTTACCACCCCAAAAAGGGGATTCCACCACATCCAGGGCATACAGCTGTGTAGACTTTGCCAACTCCCCGTCAAACCATTCTGCCTGTCTCAGTGCCTGTGGATCGTTGCTGCTCCCCGGCTCATATCCCGCCTGTATAAAACCATCCTGTTCGTTTAACACCATCAGTTTTGCGATATATTCCCCATAGCCGGATATGGCGCAGTAATCGCTGATTGTCCTGGTGTAATTCATTGCTTCCTTCCGGTTCCCGGCAGATGCATCAAGATCCAGCTTTCCAAGATTCACGGTGCTGCGCTCCGCACAATTCAGAACAATATTCATCATTTCTTCATAGCCCATGTCAAAAAGTCCTGAAAGTCCTTCTACTTCATGTTCCAGTGCAGTCACAGCTATCCCTCTTGCGTTTCTGCTGGATATGATATAACTGCAGATACAGGAAAACAGGGCAATGGTACTGACAACACATAAGTTATAGCGGATAAGGCGGGCTTTAATCGTCTTGCCCAGGATTTGCTCTTTCCAATTTTTTTTCATTTACACCTCTCCTCCGTAACTTCTATGTGACCTATTGTAAAGCATCCACTGATGATTTGTCCATACTGTCCGATTGCTTTTTTTTCTGTGACGCTTTATAATAAATGCACAAGATCCGGTTTTGTCCGCATCTTAGAACGTTTAAGGAGATACCCATGAATTACTTTTCCATGCTAATAAAACCAGCTTCGTCACTTTGCAATATGCGCTGCCGCTATTGTTTTTATTACGATGTCGCCAGCCACCGGGAAACGGCTTCCTACGGTATTATGGCGGAAGATACCGTGGACTGCCTGCTTTCCAAAACCTTTGCCAGTGTCAAGTCCCCGGCATCTGTCAGCTTTACTTTTCAAGGGGGAGAACCTACCATGGCGGGGCTTTCTTATTTTACATATTTTACAGAGCAGGCAGAAAAACTGGTTCCTGCGGGCATAAAGCTTTCTTACTCGATTCAGACGAACGGCATGGTAATTGATGAAGACTGGTGCCGGTTATTTGTGAAATATCATTTTCTGGTGGGATTGTCCCTGGACGGCCCCCGTGAACTTCACGATTATCAGCGCCTTGGAAGTGACCGCAAGGGCACCTATGATCGGGTCCACCACACCTTAAAGCTTTTTCGCAGGTTCGGTGTGGATTTTAATATTCTGTCCGTTATTACAAAACAGACTGCGAAAAAGCCCCAGACTTTGTTCCAGTTCTATTTGAAACAGGATTTTAAATTTGTCCAGCTGATTCCCTGCCTGCGCCCACTTGATTCGGACCTCACCGCACCTCATGATCTGGATCCCCGGAGTTATGCGGAATTTATGAAATGCTTCTTTGGGCTGTGGTACGAGCAGTTGAAAAATGGACGCTATATCAGTGTCCGCCAGTTTGACAATCTGGTATGGATGCTTCGCGGACGCCCCGCAGAACAATGCGGATTAATGGGCTATTGCACACCTCAGTTTGTTCTGGAAGCTGATGGCAGTGTCTATCCCTGTGATTTTTATGTACTGGATGAATACAAAAGCGGCAATATTCGATCGGACGACTTTGAACAGATTAAAAACAGTCCCGCCACCCGGAAATTTTTAGCCTGTGAAACGGAGGCTTCTCCCTTATGCGAAACCTGTAAGGTAAAATCTATCTGCGGCTGCGGCTGTAAGCGCTATCGTCCGTTTTATAACGAAATAAAAGATTACTGCCCTAATCAGGACTTTTTGTATGAAGTTTATCCCAAGCTGTATGAGATTGCGAAGACAATGTAAGTAAGAAAGGAGATTTCCAATGACACTGAAACACATGCGTATCCTGGTTGCGGTCTGCGACTGCGAAGGCGTAACGGCAGCGGCACAAAAGCTTTTTCTTTCCCAGCCCGCCGTCAGCCTGGCTGTCCGGGAACTGGAAGATTATTATGGAGTCCCCTTATTTGAACGTATTTCCAGAAAAATGTATATCACAGATGCGGGCAGAAAAGCTTACAGCTATGCCACACATATCGTATCTCTCTTCGACTCACTGGAAACGGAGATGCGGGACTGTGATAATATCGGAACTCTGCGCATCGGCGCAAGCATGACCCTTGGCACTCACTATATGCCGGGGCTGGTAAATGATTTCCGGGCAGAATACCCTCACATGAAAACAGAGATCCTGATCAACAGCTCCGATATCCTGGAAGAAAAGATCCTGCAAAACGAACTGGATTTCAGCCTTGTGGAAGGTCCAATCCATTCGGACAGTATCTGCGGGGAATGCCTTTGCGAAGATGAATTATGCATTATCTGCAGTAAACACAATCCACTTGCACAGAAACCGCTTGCCACCCTGGAGGAGTTTGCCAGTCAGCCGCTTCTCTTGCGGGAAAAGAACAGCGGTACCAGGGAAATCGTAGACAGCAGCCTGCTTCTTAAAAACCTGGTTATCCATCCGGTTTGGGAAAGTACCAGCACCCTTGCACTGATTCACGCGGCAGCCAATGATCTGGGCATTACCATTGTACCGGCACAATTCGTAGATGACGCCCCTCAGTATCGGGATGCCATTTGTAAGATAAAAGTAGACGGGTTGTCTTTTCTGCGCAATTTCCATATTATTTATCATAAAAATAAATTCTTAACAAGTTCCGCAAAGCATTTTATTGAACTCTGCAAAAATCTGTTTCAGCCAGAAGCTGCTGATTAGATGTGCTATGTTCTTTGCCCTTTCCCGGATATTCAATAAAAAAACAGACAATACTGTCCATATATATGGATACCCATACATACGGACAGTACTTGTCTGTTTTTTCTTATTGCATTTTTGCTTTATAATTTATAATAGCGATTCCAATACATACCCTGCTGATTCCATTGTCTGGATCACATTTAAATTTTCATTGTCAGGGAAATTCGTTTTTTCGGCAGATCCACGCTTAACACTTTTACCTCAACGATGTCCCCAACACTTACCACATCCAGCGGATGTTTTACAAATTTCTTGTCGCTCATCTGGGAGATATGCACAAGTCCGTCCTGATGTACGCCGATATCCACAAAAGCCCCGAAGTCAATCACATTTCTAACGGTACCTTTCAGTGCCATTCCGGGGGTGAGGTCTTTCATATCCAGTACGTCACTTCTCAGGATTGGTTTTGGCATTTCATCACGGGGATCACGTCCCGGTTTTTCCAGTTCTTTTACAATATCCCGTAAGGTAATCTCGCCTACTTCCAGTTCTGACGCAAGCTTTTTGTAATCCCTGACCTTCTTTGATAAACCTTCCAGTCTGCCTGCCGTAATATCTTCCACACTATATCCCAAGGTCTCAAGAAGCTTTTTCGCCGCATCGTAACTCTCCGGATGAACGCTGGTGGCATCCAGTGGATTCTCACCCCCTGGTATTCTCATAAAACCGGCGCACTGCTCAAATGCTTTCGGTCCTAACTTTCCAACCTTTAACAGCTGTCTGCGGTTTGCGAATCTGCCGTTTTCCTCCCGGTAAGCAACGATATTTTTTGCGATTACTTTGGATACGCCGGAAACATATTCTAAGAGGGATGCTGAAGCGGTGTTCAGATCCACTCCAACTTTATTAACGCTGTCTTCCACTACACCGCCCAGCGCTTCGCTTAATTTTTTCTGGTTCATATCATGCTGGTACTGTCCCACACCGATTGATTTTGGATCAATTTTAACCAACTCCGCAAGGGGATCCTGAATTCTTCTGGCGATGGAAGCCGCACTTCGCTGTCCCACGTCAAAGTTCGGGAATTCTTCGGTAGCCAGCTTGCTTGCAGAATAAACGGAAGCGCCTGCCTCATTTACGATTACATACTGCACCTGTTCGTCGATTTCTTTGAATAATTCTACGATGATCATCTCTGATTCACGGGAAGCAGTTCCATTTCCCACTGAAAATAAGGTGATTCCATATTTCTTAATCATTTTTTTCAAAGTATCTTTTGCAGCTTTTATTTTTGCATCAGAAGTCGGTGCCGTAGGATAGATAACTGTGGTATCCAGTACTTTTCCGGTAGGATCTACGACTGCCAGCTTGCAGCCGGTACGAAATGCGGGATCCCATCCAAGGACCGTCTGTCCGGCGATTGGCGGCTGCATAAGCAGCTGTTCCAGATTCTTGCCAAATACGCTGATGGCTCCGTCCTCCGCTTTTTCGGTCATGGCATTTCTGATCTCACGTTCGATAGCCGGTCCAATCAGACGTTTGTAGCTGTCTTCCGCCACATCTTTTAATACCGGTACTGTCACGGGATTGTCTTTTATAATTACTTTTTTCTCCAGATACTGCAAAATGCGTTCCTCGGGAGCTTCTATTTTCACATTCAGGAACTTTTCCTTTTCCCCGCGGTTTAATGCAAGCGTTCTGTGCCCTGCTACTTTACAGATGGCTTCTTCATAGTTATAGTACATCTCATAAACAGATTCTGCCTTTTCGTCTTTCGCTACCGATATAATTCTGCCTTCTTTTTCTGTGATGTTTCTTATGTAAATTCGATAGTCTGCTTCATCGGAAATATTTTCTGCGATAATATCCTTTGCCCCAGCAATGGCATCTGCCGCGGTCAATACTTCCTTCTCCTCAGATATAAATGCCTTGGCTTCTTCTTCCAGAGGCTTTGTGGTCATCTGCAGGGTGATAATATTAGCCAGCGGTTCCAGCCCTTTTTCCTTGGCAATGGTAGCTCTTGTCCTTCTCTTGGGACGATACGGGCGGTACAGGTCATCTACCACTACCAGAGTCTCTGCAGCAAGTATCTGCTTCTTTAATTCTTCCGTCAGCTTTCCCTGTTCCTGGATGCTGGATAATACCTGCTGTTTTTTCTCTTCCAGATTCCGCAGGTATGTCAGCCGTTCAAACAGCTTACGAAGTACTTCATCATTTAAAGATCCGGTTACTTCCTTACGATACCTTGAAATAAAAGGAATGGTGTTTCCTTCATCTATTAATTTTACGGCAGCTTCCCCCTGCCATAAATATACAGGCCGCCCCACCGTAATTA
>UQGG01000069.1 GCA_900540475.1 uncultured Robinsoniella sp.
TGTATGTAACGTACATCGGCACCACCCCATTTCTGACAAGACTCAGAACGGATGGCACAACGCCCTGCCGGCTGCCCGGTTAAGTATATTATTGTAGAAGCTGAAAGTTCGAAATCATTTACTAAAATTAAAAAAGTGATTAGGTGGTATAATAAGAATGAGTTACCGTGTTATTCAGGTTGTGGGATTAGAGATGTTACAAATGCTTAATATAAGAATTTACGAAGAATAAGTAATATGGATGGAATAGAACAGGTTAGCATATTTATCCACACTTACTAAGAAAGACAGTAGATGGTGAATTAAAAATAGCGGAGACGGTGGGATTCGAACCCACGTGCCGGTTGCCCGACAACTTGATTTCGAGTCAAGCTCGTTATGGCCACTTCGATACGTCTCCATGCACCTGTATAGTATATCACATTTTTTGAAAAATGCAAAAACTTTATTCAAGTTATTGTGATAAAAGTAAAAATAATATATAATGAACAAAGAGGCGTGTTTATCTGCCTGTTTGAAGAGAAATATAAGGAACAAAGTGGTTGGTATCACTTTGATTATAACAGGAAAGGTGTAGTGTCATATGATTAGAATTGGAATGTTAACAAGCGGTGGCGACTGTCAGGCTTTAAATGCAACAATGCGCGGTGTCGTAAAGGGGCTGAGCACCAATGCGGACGAGCTGGAAGTATACGGGTTCGCAAATGGATATAAAGGGCTTATTTATGGGGACTACAGAATGCTGACCAGCAAGGATTTTTCCGGGATTCTCACGAAAGGCGGGACGATTTTAGGAACATCCAGACAGCCATTCAAGCTTATGCGCGTCCCGGATGAAAATGGACTGGACAAGGTTGAGGCGATGAAACAGACCTACTATAAACTCCGTCTGGACTGCCTGGTGATTCTGGGAGGAAATGGTACACAAAAGACAGCAAATCTTCTTCGGGAAGAAGGTTTGAATATCATACATCTGCCTAAGACAATTGACAATGATATCTGGGGTACAGACATGACTTTTGGTTTCCAGAGTGCTACAAATATTGCAACTGATGCCATTGACTGCATTCATACCACTGCGGCATCACACAACCGAGTCTTCATCGTAGAAGTTATGGGACATAAGGTTGGATGGCTCACACTCCATGCGGGAATTGCCGGCGGTGCAGATATTATTTTACTGCCTGAGATACCATATGATATCCAGAAGGTGATTGAAGCCATTGACAAACGTTCCAGGGATGGAAAGGGATTTACCATTCTGGCTGTGGCAGAAGGTGCAATTTCAAAAGAAGATGCAAAACTGTCCAAGAAAGAATTGAAAGAAAAGTTAAAGAATAAGAGACATCCGTCCGTTTCCTATGAAATTGCAGAGAAGATCCAGGCTGAAACAGGCATGGAGATTCGGATCACAGTTCCGGGACATACACAGAGAGGCGGAAGCCCATGTCCTTATGATCGTGTTCTGTCTACAAGACTGGGTGCAGAAGCAGCGCAGTGTATTATGGATAAGGAATATGGATACATGGTGGGAATCGTAAATGGAAAAGCTAAGAAGATTCCGCTGGAAGATGTAGCAGGCAAGTTGAAAATGGTATCGCCGGATGACCAGCTGATCAAGGAAGCAAAACTGATCGGCATTAGTTTCGGAGATTAATAGATTGGAGAGTAAAGCATGAGTTATACTGCTTTATACCGTAAATTCCGTCCAGACACTTTTGCGGATGTAAAAGGTCAGGATCATATAGTAACTACGCTTAAAAATCAGATTATGGCAGACAGAATCGGACATGCATACCTGTTTTGCGGAACCCGCGGAACAGGTAAGACTACCATTGCCAAGATTCTGGCTAAGGCTGTAAACTGTGAGCACCCCGTAGATGGCAATCCCTGCAACGAATGTGACACCTGTAAGGCAATCTCTGCAGGAAGCTCCATGAACGTGATCGAAATCGATGCGGCTTCCAATAACGGTGTGGACAATATTCGTGAGATTCGTGATGAAGTAGCTTACTCCCCTACCGAGGGTCGGTTCAAGGTATACATTATCGATGAGGTTCATATGCTGTCTATAGGTGCGTTTAATGCGCTTTTGAAGACGCTGGAGGAACCGCCTTCTTATGTCATCTTTATCCTGGCGACGACTGAGGCACATAAGATACCGATCACAATTCTGTCCAGATGCCAGAGGTATGATTTTAAGAGAATCGCCCTGACTACAATCAGCTCCCATTTAAATAAATTAATGGAAGAAGAACAGGTGGAGGTAGAAGCGAAGGCAGCGAATTACATTGCGAAAAAGGCAGATGGTTCCATGCGTGATGCCCTGAGCCTTTTGGATCAGTGTATTGCTTTTTATCTGGGGCAGAAACTGACCTATGACAATGTACTGGAAGTACTTGGGGCAGTGGATACCGATGTGTTCAGTGACATTCTGCGAATGGTTCTTAGCCACGATGTAGCGGGGGCTATGGCGAAGCTGGAGGAGCTGGTTATGCAGGGAAGAGAGCTGACGCAGTTTGTGGTAGACTTCACCTGGTATATGAGAAACTTGCTTCTTCTGAAAACTTCTGATAATATGGAAGATGTTCTGGATGTATCAACAGAAAATATGAAAAAACTTCAGGAAGAGGCGGGGATGATCAGGGAAGATACCCTTATGCGCTTCATCCGCATTTTTTCTGAGTTGTCCAATCAGATCAAGTATGCATCATCCAAGAGAATATTATTGGAGATTGCTCTGATTAAGCTTTGCAAGCCGGAAATGGAAAATGATGAAATTTCACTGGTTGAGCGGATACGCCTTCTGGAAAAGAAGCTGGAAAGCGGGATATCTATACAGCAGGTTCAGCCTGCACCCGGTTCTAATGGAGCGGTGGGTGTTCCAGGCGGTACTTATAGTTCAGTTAACGCGGAAGCTCCGGCAGCAGGACCAGTGAATACCGGGATAGCACCGGATGCTGGGCAGAATGTAAATGCCCGGATGCCGGCACAAGGCAGAAAGCTTGAAAAGGCAGCGCCTCAGGATCTGCAGGAAGTCAAGAAGATCTGGAACAGTATCGTTGCCGAGACCGAGGGACGGTTTAAGATCGTCTTATCCATGGCTGAGCCCAAATACAATGCCCAGGGGGAAGACGACAGGCTGTTTGTGTGCTTTAAGGATTTCCAGGGTGAACGTTATGCGGCAAGCGAGGAACGCAAAGAAGAGCTGGAGCGGATTATAGCCGGTAAGATTGGAAAAAAAGTAGAAGTGAAGATGATGCTGGAAGCAGACAGCCATCTGAATAAAGGCAACATTGTCAGCATCAGCGTTGATGATGCAATCAAAGAATTTATACACACAGATGTAGTAATTGAAGACTGATAAGAAATAGGAGGATTTATTAAAATGGCAAAACGTGGAGGATTTCCAGGAGGCGGAATGCCCGGCAACATGAATAATCTGATGAAACAGGCTCAGAAAATGCAGAAGCAGATGGAAGAAAACCAGAAAGCATTAGAAGAAAAAGAATATACGGCAAGTGCAGGGGGCGGTGCTGTTGAAGTAACTGTTTCCGGTAAAAAAGAAATCACAAAGGTTTCCTTAAAAGAAGAAGTCGTTGATCCGGATGACATTGAAATGTTAGAAGACCTGATTATGGCAGCTACCAATGAAGCCCTTCGTAAAATGGAAGAAGAAGCAGGTGCTGCAATGGCGAAACTGACAGGCGGTCTCGGTGGAATGGGTGGAGGATTTCCGTTCTAATGGATTATTACAGCAGTCAGATTAGTAAATTAATCGAGGAATTATCTAAGCTGCCGGGTGTGGGGGCCAAATCGGCCCAGCGCTTGGCTTTTCACATTATTAACAGACCTCTCGACGAGGTAAAGCGGCTTTCTGATGCCATTATTGAGGCAAAAGAAAATGTGCGTTACTGCAAACAGTGTTATACGCTCACAGACAGCGAACTCTGCCCCATCTGCAGAAATCCCAAAAGAGACCAGAACACTATTATGGTTGTGGAGAATACAAGGGATCTGGCGGCATATGAGAAAACCGGTAAATTTGAGGGCGTCTATCACGTTCTTCACGGTGCCATCTCACCTATGCTGGGGATAGGCCCAAATGACATTAAACTAAAGGAACTAATGCAGCGGCTGCAGCAGGATGTAAAAGAAGTGATCATTGCCACAAATTCCAGTCTGGAAGGTGAGACAACGGCAATGTACATCAGCAAGCTGATTAAGCCTACTGGGGTAAAGGTCAGCAGAATTGCCAGTGGAGTTCCGGTGGGCGGTGACCTGGAATACATCGATGAGGTGACTTTGTTAAGAGCGCTGGAAGGGCGTGTGGAATTATAAAATAGCTGCCTCGAGGCAGCTATTTTTAATATCAAAGAACAGTTTGAAAAATCAGCAGTGCAGATCACGCCTCTTATGGAGATAAAAAGAGGCTAAAATACAAAGGAGTGCGAAGATTGCACAAATCAGCACATACACCCAGGAAAGTCCCTGACTCAGGACTTCCTTCCCATCAAAATACTTAAATGGGGTAAGATATCCAAGCCATTCAATATTTTCACTGAAATCAGCAGCGATGGACATCAAAAATGTCACCAGTACAATTCCCATAGCGATATTGCCGGCTGTCTTCATGCGGATACAAAGCATGGACATGAGTAAACCAAATCCAAAGAATATCAGCTGGATGAAGAACAGTCCGGTCATCATCGGCAGAAAGTCCGAAACAATATTGTCATCAAAAATAATCTTTACGCTTGCAATGGTAATGATAAAAGAAACGGCATTCAGTAAAATCAGCTGGCAGAGCCCGCTTAAAAGCTTGCTGCCCAGGATCTTATTGCGGGTGCGTGCTTTCATATAGAGGAATTCAAAGGTTTTATCCCGTTCTTCTTTACCGAAGAGAGACACCCCCAGGGAAGCTGCATGAAAAGCGGCAATCAGAGCGATATAAGTAAATACAATTGCAAAAACTCCGATGGCGGTGGAATAGTCCACCACGCCTACGCCAAAGATAGTCTGGACGCTTTTGGGTAGCTGCGACAGAAGCTCCGTGACACCTGCGTCACCATGCCCCACCATAGAGGTTGTTTTTCCGGCACTTGCTAAAATCAGAAATATAATTCCGATGCACCAGAAGGAAAAAGTTTTAATATTTGATTTGCATTCACGAAGAAATAGATTCATAAGGTAGTCTCCTTCCAAGAGCCTGTAGTAAATTCAATCGTTTGGTAAGCAATAATAATGCGTTTTAAGCACTGTGGATATCTTTGGTCCGGTAACGCCAGAATCCAAGGAGTGTCAATAAAACAACAGCTGCAATCAGACAGATCAGCAAAGGGTAGTCATACTCCTGGTTTAAGGTGATGTAGGAGGGACTTACATAACTCATGGGAGAGATAAAATCCAATGCTCTTTCATCAAACATATTGGCTAACATCTGGAGTCCGAAGCAAAGAGCGCCAACTCCGATACCAACGAATACAGGAGCTTTTGCCTTTTTTAAAAAGCAGCCGATGCAGAATCCCAGTGCGGTAAATAAAAGTCCGGTCAGGATAACGGAGGAAGAGAGCAGATAAAAAATATTATGGTTGTAATCCCCGCCATATTGGTTTGCAAATAGAAAACTCACGCCAAAGTATATAAATCCCGAAATAATCATGCAGAGAACAACGGCAAGATATTTATTAGCCAGTATCCTGATTCTGCTGACCGGTTTGGTAAATAGAAAGTCACAGGTCTTGCGGGCACTTTCTTTGCCGATTACCTGGATTCCGGTAACTAATCCCTGAATGGAGGAACAGAGAATTACGTACACCAGCACAAAACTGTAAAAGCCCTGAAAGCTGCCCAGACCGTCAGGTCCCAGACCAAGCGCCTTTAATACTTCTGGGGGATATTGTTCCATCAGCTTATTAACTGCCTCCATATCTCCGGTAAAGGAAGGATACAGACAGATAAAAAAGATGCCTGCGCAGCTTAAAGACAGTGCCCAAATCAGCGTGGGCTTTAAATTCCACTTAAATTCCTGAATAAATATGTTCATACAAAGCTCCTTTCCAAACACTGTCAATTATAGTAGTGCATAAAGATTTCTTCCAGATCCGGTTCCTCAACGCTTAGATCCTGCAGGGAGAGTTCGCCTAGCAGATGTGTCATCCGATTTACATTTCCCCGGTAGATAAAGGAGGCATGGAGTTTCTCTATTTTCAGATTGGAGAGGCCTTTAATGTCAAATGTTCCCGGAGTAAGTGGGGTTTTGGATTCCAGTTCCACTTTTTTATAACTGTCTTCCCTTATGGATGCCATAGTGTCCAGCTTAATCAGCTTTCCTTCTTTAATAAATCCCACCCGGTCACACATTTTCTGAACCTCTGATAAAATATGGGAGGAAAAGAATACAGTGGCGCCGTTGCGGTTTTCCTTGCGGATCAGATCAAAGAATTTCTTCTGCATCAACGGATCCAGACCACTGGTGGGTTCATCCAGAATGATTAATTTCGGGCTATGTAACAATCCCTGTACAATACCGACCTTCTTGCGGTTTCCAAAGGACAGATCCTCAATCTTACGCCCTGTATCTAATTCCAGCACTTCACATAATTCCTGGATTTTCGATTTGCAATCCTTTTTATAAAATGATGCAGAGTAAAGAAGCAGATCCTTTACTTTCATATTGTCGTAGTAAAATACCTCGCTGGGCAGGTATCCGATTTCTTTTGCGATCTCACTGGCATTCTTGATGCAGTCCAAACCAAAAATGGATGCAGAGCCTCCGGTTGGATAAATGAGGGAAAGCAGGCAGCGGATTGTGGTGGATTTCCCGGCGCCATTGGGACCGATAAATCCAAAAATTTCCCCCTCCCGGATGGAAAGGGTAATGTCTTCGATCCCCCGGTGCTTGCCGTAAGTCTTTGTCAGATTATTGATTTCGATAATGTTCTTCATAAGAACTCCTCCTTGTAGGATACCTTTTTTAATAAATTGGACCAGATGACGTAGTGATTCATAAGCTCTGGTATCAGAACAGTTTCCTGAATCCGCTCTTTTTCATACATATAGCCTTCGGTCATCCAGATCAGCATATTGTAGATCTCTTTAGGGTCAATCTCTTCTTTAAATTTTCCCAAATCAACATTTATCATATATTTTTCAAAAGAAGAATTTATCTGGGACTGCATTTTGTTCTGTACTTCATCAGAGGCAGTCTCATTTTGTGAATAGTAGCATTTGATAAAAAATGCCATGATATGAGGTGTTTTTGCCAGAATAACCGCCTTTTTTTCTGCGATATAATAAAGAACCTCAAAGAAATCGGTGATGTCTTCATACTTCATATCCATAATATAATTTTTCACAAGAGAAACGGTATAATCCAGCAGATAGAGATAAAAACTCTTCTTATTGTGGAAATAATGAAAAAGCAGGCCTTTTGATATGCAGGCTTTTCTTGCTATTTCATCTGTAGATGCCCGTTTATATTCATGGCTGGAAAACACTTCTATTCCGGCATTAATAATTCGCTGCTGTTTTTCTTCCGGCAGCCGAAAAAACATTTCATTCATATAAGCCCTCCTTTGAAATAAGTCTGCTTGAAACCTAGAGATCACCTGTTTGCCGACGAAAACCCGTTGACCAGGCGGGATTGACCGGACCGGTTAATCTTAATTATATGCGATTGACTATTTTTTACAAGGGGTCAGGGGCATTAAATTTGCGTTAAAAAGTTACTCCAACTGATGTGGAAAAGTTACATAAAAGAGTGTATTTTATGGTTGACAGAGTTTCTACATCATGTTAATATCTCTAAAAGAGATATATCTATTAGAGGTATTATAAAGAGATAAGGAGGTATAGAGCAGCAGATGGATAAAATTATTTTAGGATTATTAATGATGCGGGATATGACCGGATATGAGATGAGAAGCCGAATCAAAAATCATTTTTCACTTATGTGCTCAGACAGTGCGGGAAGCCTTCAGGCTGCACTGCAGAAATTATTGACAGCCGGAATGATTACCAGTGAGGAATATGTTGAAAACGGAGTAAATAAAAAAATGTATTCCATTACAGATAAAGGGCGCAGTGCATTTTATGACTGGGAAGAACAGCCAATGAACCACAAAAAGGCCAAGAACATGGAACTTGCAAAGCTATTTTTCCTGGGACAGGTGGACAAGGAAAAGAGAGCCCCATTACTGAACACCTATCTGGAGCAGATAACCCAGGAGCAGCAGTCACTGGTTAAATTAAAAGAAAACATTATGCAATCCATTGGACCCCAGCTGGAGCAATATACAGAGGATCAGGGGGCAATGGACCGGTTTCAATATCAGATAGCGACTTTAGATTATGGGATAGCGGTATTTAACTTTGAGATTCAGTGGTACCGGCAGTTTTTAAAAGGCATAGAGGAGAACAAATATTGAACGGCATACAAATACGGAAAATGGAAAAAGAAGAGGCGGAACTAGTATGGAAAATCGGCAGGCAAAGTTTTGGAATCGTGGAAGGCCTCGCTTTTCAAAAACCGCAAAATGCATTTCTAGCTATTGTCGATAACAAGATTGCCGGCATGGCTTCCTATAAAATATTTCCGGCTAAAAATAATCAGAAAATAGGGTATGTGGAAACCTGTTTTGTAAAAAAAGAATATGCCGGAAAGGGAGTAGGAACCCAGCTTTATCAAAAGGCAACGCAGTTTTTAAAAGAACAGGGATGTGAGACGGCGGCTGCCACTGTAAAAGATGACAACGTAGCCTCCTGGAAGCTATTTGAAAACAATGGCTATCATATAACGGGGTATATGCAAATGCTGAAGCACTATGGGATCACCGGCACAATACGCCTGTGGTTTCAAAGTACCCTCGCCATCGCAACCGGATTTGATATTTGGACTACGATACCTGCAAAAAGAAGCTCTGTTTCTATGCAGATTGTCCTTTTTGCACTTTTAAATCTGCTGATTTTATTACCGTCTTTATTATTTGGGGGTGGAATTATAGATTTGGGAGTAAAAGCAGCAGCAGTTACCGTTTTACTGGCATCTTCTTTGGCTGGAGGACTGTTATTTGTTTTACTGTCACGGGAAAAATGGCATTTCCGAGTGACCAGAGGCGGACTTTTGATTTCAGTGCTTGTCACGGGACTGGGCGGTTATTGGCCAATGGCAGGTCGTTTTTATCCTGAGAAATACCATCGTACTTCTAAGTTTTCCAGAAGTATGGGATTGGAGGGTCTGTTTGAATGGCTGGCAATACTACTGCTGGTTGGGGTAGGAGCAGCATGGCAGGATCAATCCGTATTCTGGCAGGAAGTATGCGCTCTGGGAACAACGATTCTCTTGCTTCATTCTCTTCCGATGTATCCTTTTGCATGTTTTGGAGGGAATCGGATATGGAAATATAGTAAGATCTTGTCGGTGGGGACGATGATTATTTCTGGGGTGGGGATATTAATATAAAAATAGCTGGCAGTTAGAATGATTCTGACTGCCAGCTATTTTTATATTGTTAAATGAATGGAATAAGCATGGTAAAAATAACCATTAGCCTAAAGTATACTATTGAAATACAATTAATGGTGTGCTGAAAATTACAGTATTGTGTGTTTGTTTATCCATATAATTTACCGGCACAAGCTGTTATGATAGAGAAGAAAAAGTTAAGAGAGGCTGTATATGTATAAAATAATTATTGCAGAAGATGAACCATTAGCACTTCGTACTCTGAAAAATATGATTGACCGCCATTATCCGGATATGCAGGTGGTGGGAGAGGCACGGTCTGGTGAAGAGGCACTTTCTTTAATTGAAGAAAAATGCCCGGATATGGTATTTTCAGATATTCGAATGCCGGTTATGGATGGTATTGAGCTCATTCGGCAGATCAGGGCGCGCAATCTGGATATAGAACTTGTCATTATCAGCGGATATCAGGATTTTCAGTTTGCCCAGAGTGCGATTCGCTATGGTGTCGTAGAGTATTTATTAAAACCAATCAGTTTAAACAAGATAAATACGCTCATGGATAAACTAAGAGATACGTTAAATGAAAAGTACCAAAAGAAACAGTACGATTGTTTTCGGAATTTAATTGTAAAAAATGATTACATAGTTTCGGATATAAACAGATATTTAATGAATGACAGGTTTTACATAGGGGTAATTCGTAAAAAAGGTATTCCATTTCGCTATGGCATGCAGATAAATGAACTGGAAATAAATTTTGATATGAATACCGGGGGACATTATTGGGTATTGGCATGCAGAGATGAATCCGAGGTTATTTTGATTGCAGACAGGGATATCGTTACAAAAATGAAAGAGTTTACCCGGGTCTGGTGCGGGGGAGAATACTACACTGCTGTTTATTCAGCAAAAAAAATCATGCTTCAGGACTTTGCAGATACGGTACATAATCTGATAAAAGAAATAAATGCAAGAATAATAGTATCAAAAACAGTATTTATTGAGATCAGCAGTTTAGAGTCTCAGGAAGATCTGGCAGTAGTCCTCTCAGACACAGTGGTTGATCAGATGACTCATTATATTAAGGATTATAAGGTTGAGGAACTGAAAAGAGCTACAATCAGGTTATTCAGTGAGTGGGAAAGAAATGAATGTCCCCTTATTCATGTAGAGAAAAGCCTGCGGACAATTCTTTATTTTGCGTCCAAATATATCCATACAGATACCCTGGAAGACAGTATGCTGCTGGAAGAGGCGGTTTGTTATGCCAACAATATGGGGGAATTAATGGAGAGTTTCTGGTTCATTCTGCATAGGAGTATCTCCCAGGGAAAGCCGGAAACAGAAAAAACAGGTAAAGAAATCTTTCTGGATTCCATAGAAGATTATCTGAATAATCATATAAATGAAGTTCTGAGCATGGAGATGGTCTGTGATTACTTTGGAATTTCACAGACATATTTTAGCAGACTGTTCCGAACTTATAAGAAAACTTCATTTAAAGAATATTTTATGAAGATGAAAATAGATAAAGCAAAGGAGGTCATGCGTGCACAACCTGATTTACGGTTATGGGAAATTGCTAAATTGGTAGGATATGAAGATGCAGCTTACTTTAGCCGTGTGTTTAAAAATATTACAGGAGAACTTCCTGATTTTCAAAGAAAATAAAATTAATTATGGGGAGGATAATAGAGATGCTGACAGGTGCAGAATGGATTTGGGAAGAGAATAATCGCCTGGATAATGACTGGGTATATTTTAAAAAGGTTTTTGAGGTGGAAAAAGAAGGTAATTATATTCTTTGTATATCAGCAGATACCAGATATTTCTTATCTATAAACCGGAAGTTATGCGTACTGGATGGAGGACTGTTCCGGGACGCATACGGGGAAAACAGTGGATATGTGGATAAGGTTGTCATTTCGGATTTTATAAAAGCAGGGCAGAATGTTATGGAAGTTCTTGTATGGCATTATGGGAACGGAGGAAGGAACAATGTGCCTCTTAAATCGGCAGGTCTGATATTTGCGTGTGAAGAGTTGGGCATATACAGTGACTCCGCAACGAAGTGTCTGCGTCATCCTGGTTTCTTTGAGACAGCCCTGCCGGAACCATCCTATTTATACGGAGGTTTCAATATTGGATATAATGCAAATGATGAAATCAATGATGAAATGCTTAAAGATGCCGTTACCCACTGTAGGGAAGATTTTGGGAGTCTTTATGAGCGTCCGGTACCTCTGTTTACTTTTTCACCTGTCATTTCCGTAGATTATAGGAAAACAGATGGCAGATATGTCGTAAAGCTTCCTACAGCCCTGCATGTTATGGCTTATATGGAGGTGGAAGCAGAGGGGAACGAAACCATAGAGATCAGAAATGACCGTTATACAGTAAATGGAGGACCTGGCGATGAGATGCATCAATATGCCGGACACAGGACGGAATACATATGCAAAAAGGGTTTTAATCAATACTTAAATTATGATTATATGGCTTGTGAGGAACTTCATTTTTATATCCCGGATAGTGTTGCCATTATAAGGCTTGGATACCGTATCTGTGAGTATGATACGGAATTAATGAGTCTCATGCACACCGATAATGAGGAAGTCAACATCTTAATTAAAAAATGTGCCAGAACATTAAAATTTTGTATGAGGGATAATTTTATGGACTGTCCTGACCGGGAGCGGGGACAATGGATCGGGGATGTCTCCGTTCAGGCACCTCAGATCTTTTATACATTGGATCAGAATGCGGTTTTACTGCTTAAGAAAGCGATACATAACTTCATATCATTAAGAAAAGGGGATTGTCTTGTCGGTAATGTACCAGGAATCAATTTTAGCGAACTTCCCTCACAAAGTTTAAATGCAATCAGTGAATTAGGGATGATATCCGCCTACTATGAATTCACCGGGGATGCAGAGATTCTGGAAATGGCTTTTGAGCCTATGGTTCGTTACCTCAGGCTGTGGAGCATGAATGAAGAGGGGCTCATAGAGAGCAGATCTGGTGACTGGTATTGGTTTGACCATCTGTATAACCAGGATAAGACTGTGCTGGAAAATACCTGGTATTATATGGCGCTTTCATTTGCAAAACGTGCGGGGGAATGCCTGCTCAGATTGGAGCACCATGATTTTCTTACAAATCGTATGGCATCCATGGAGCATAAATTTGAAGAGCATTTTTGGAAAGGCAATTATTACGGATCGGGTGAAATCGTAGATGAAAGAGCAAATGCATTGGCAGTTCTGAGCGGATTAGCTAAGGAGGAGCACTTTGAGGATATTAAAAAAATTCTGATAACAACTTATAATTGCACCCCTTATATGGAGGTGTATGTAAGTGAAGCACTTTTTAAGATGGGATATACCAGGAGTGCGTTTAACAGAATTATGAACAGATACATGCCTCTGATTCGAAATGAAAATGCAACCTTGTGGGAAGATTTTGCGATTCTGGGTACCAGAAACCATGCATGGAGCGGTGGTCCTTTGACGCTGTTTTATCGGTATTTGGCAGGTGTCAGGATTGATTGCGGTGAAAAGGCCGTTATTTTGTGTCCCGACTTTACCATACTCAGGGAACAGGAATACTCCATGCAGGTTGCCGGTGGAATTCTGCAGGTTGCAATGAAATGCGAAGAAAATGCGCTTCAGATAAAGATAGATAATAAAACCCCATATCAGGTTCGGTTAGAAAAAGTAAACTTACCGGAAGGGATGGAAGCAGGAGATATTCTTCGTCAATTGCCAATGGAATTTTAAAGAGTGCTGAAAAATCCTGTTTGCTGTGTGAGTTTGTCTATACAATTGATTTTACAGTCATGTTAGTATACTTTTACAAACAATCGTTAGGAGGAAAAGAATATGATGAAGAGAAGAAAAGGGATAGCATTAATAGTAAGTGCAGCGATGCTTATGATGTCGCTTGCCGGATGCGGCGGTGGTACCGGTGGAGAAACAAATGCAGCAAAAGGTACGGATACCGGTACATCAGCAGCCGGGACATCTGAAGCCACAGATACCACAGATACACAGGGGGAAGATAGTAATGAACAGCAGACGGTTACTTTATTGATGGATCGTGAGACTCCTCACGAGGGGCTAAACGCAGTCATCGCTGCTATAGAAGAAAAGTATAATATTGTGACCGAAGTGGAAGATATACCAAGTGGAACAGAGGGGCAAAATATAAGGCAGACCAGATTTGCCACAGGAGATATGTCCGATATTACTTTTTTTAATTCCGGTTCCTTATTAACCACGATGGATCCTGCTAAAAACTTTCTGGATCTTACAAATGAATCATATATCAGTAACATAGATGAAAGTTATCTAAAGACTGTGACGGTAGAGGGAAAGATCTATGGTGTACCGGCGAACTCCACACAGGCGGGAGCATGGATGTATAATAAAAAAGTTTATGAAGAACTGGGACTTACCGTGCCAAAGACCTGGGATGAACTACTGGCAAACTGTGAAAAGATTAAAGAAGCAGGCAAGACACCTGTAATCGGAGCATATGCAAGTCCCGGATGGGCTCAGCTGGTCCTGCTCTCTGACTTTTACAATGTGCAGGCACAAATGCCGGATTTTGCAGCAAAGTATTCTGCTAATAAAGCAAACTTTGCAGAAACACCGATTGCATTAAGAGGTTTTGAGAAACTTTATGAAATTGGGGAAAAGGGATATTTCAATGAGGACTTTCTGGCTGCAACGCCGGAAGATGCTTATAAAATGCTGGCAGAGGGCAGCGGTGTCATGTTCCCTATGCTGTCAGGGGCCCTGGCGTCTATTGCAGCATCTTATCCTGACCAGATAAATGATATCGGTATGTTTGCACAGCCGGGAGATTCAGCTGAGCCAAATGGTCTTACTGTATGGCAGCCGAATGCTTATTATATCAACAAAAACGCCGAAAATCTGGACGCAGCAAAGAAATGGATTGAATTTTTTGTATCAAAAGAAGGGGTAGAAATATTTGCAAAAGCAGAGAAACCTTTAGGTCCTTATGTTGTAAAAGGTGTTGAATTACCAGATGACGTCTATCCTGCAGTAAAAGATCTGCTTCCTTATTTTGAATCCGGGAAAATTGCTTCTGCGCTGGAATTTGAGTCGCCTGTAAAAGGACCTAATCTGCCGCAGATATGTGTAGAGTGTGCAAGCAATATGACAGATGCAAAGAAATGTGCAGAAACTTATGATCAGGACGTAATCAAACAGGCAAAGCAGTTGGGACTTGAAGGCTGGTAAAAATTATTTAAGCAGGTCTGCAGATGTCTTGCAGATCTGTTTTTATAAATGATGATGGAGGTAATGATGAATAAAAAATTTTACTCTTACTTATTTTTGGCACCGGCTGGGATTATTTTTGTAATCATCTTTCTGATTCCAATGCTGTCTTCCTTTTTCTTTTGTTTCACCAGGTGGACTTTAACAGAATGGCAGTTCATAGGGTTTGATAACTTTAAAACATTTTTAATGGAGCCGTCTTTATCGATTGGATTTAAGAACACATTTATTTATGCTTTCGTAACATCTGGTTCAAAGGTTGTACTGGGACTTTTGCTGGCTAACTTTTTGTGTTCCAAGTTAAAGACCAAGAATTTTGTCAGAACAATTGTGTATTTTCCAAATCTTATCAGCGGGTTGGCAGTGGGAATTACGTTTTTGAGTTTAATGCACCCTACACGGGGACTGATTAATCAGGCTTTAAATGCTTTGCATCTTCCGTCGGTTGACTGGTTGGGGAACCCGGGACTGGCACTTCTATCCGTAGCTTTTGTGGATGTATGGAAAGGGGTTGGAGTTGCAACAGTTATCTATATATCGGGAATTATGGCAATACCCCAGGAATACAATGAAGCACTTATGGCAGACGGTGGTAATGCATGGGATAAATTCTGGAATATTACGGTTCCCCTGTCCTGTTCTTCCAGAAATACAGTAATCCTGTTATCTTTAATCGGAGGGCTGAAAAGTTTTGAACTAGTCTGGGCGATGACAAAGGGTGGCCCCGGATTTGCCAGTGATCAGCTTGCATCAATTATATACAAACAGTATTCCGCTGGGTTTTATGGTATATCCACTGCGGGAAATGTCATTTTATTCCTGTTAATTTCAATTGTAATTGTTCCGTTATATATAAGCCTGACAAAAAAGGAGGTGGAATTATAGTGAAACGGATCCGTTGTGTATTAATAGAAGCATCGGCAGTTCTGCTGTCCCTTGTCATCTTTGGAATTCCATTTCTATTCGTGCTTCTTACATCCTTTAAGGATAAGATGGAGGCAGGAGAAATGAACATGAGTCTGCCTCAGACATTACATATCGCAGAAAATTATTTAACGGTACTGCAGACAAAGCATGGGATGATTATCCGGGGATTTTACAATAGTGCGCTGATTACTTTTTTCTCACTGGCAATCATGATAATCGTATGTTCCATGGCTGCATTTGTACTGCAGAGACGTAAAGGCAAGCCGGTAACAATCATTAATCTGCTGTTTATGCTTGGACTCATGATGCCTCCGGCTATTGTTCCTACCATATGGGTGTTGAGCGGGCTTGGCTTGTTTAAAACACTGATTGGCATTATATTAGTAGAAGTAGCACTGTTTACACCATTTTCCATAATGGTTTACAAAGGTTACATTGCCACGATTCCAAAGGAATTAGATGAGGCAGCACTAATGGATGGATGCGGACGAATGCGGTTTTTTGTTAATATTATCTTTCCTTTATTAAAACCGGTAACATCCACTGTAATTATTCTGGTATCTGTTAATATATTTAATGACTTTGTGAATCCTTTATACTTTTTTCCGGGGGCGAAAAATGTCACCGTGCAGACATCAATTTACAATTTTATGGGGCAGTATGCAAGTTCCTGGAACTTAGTATTTGCAGACGTTGTTTTGATTACAATTCCGCCGCTAATATTATTTCTCATATTTAATAAGAAGATAATTGGTGGAATGACGTCTGGTGCTGTCAAGGGATGATCAAAAGCAAAGAGGGGCAGTCGTATGAGCTTTCGTAATAAAATTTTTGCAGCATTTTCTATTGTTACAATTGTATTAATCATGGCAATCAGTTTTGTTTTCTATTACTACAGTTCAGAGACGCTGGAAGAAAACAGTATAGAAAATTTAAAGGTTATGACCGATAAACTGGCAAATCAACTGAGTCAATTGTTAAAACCCATGGAATTTATTTCATGGGATTTTATTGCGAGCAGGGAGTTTATGGAGGAAATGGCCACCATTACTTATATGAAACCGGATACTATAGAAGATGCCTATGATATTAATAAAGCCAGGGTTAATATTAATCAGATTATACACCGGGATTCTCTGTCCCAGAATTTTTATGGGGTAAATGTATTTAATAAAAAAGGGGATTTTTTTACAAGTAATAATAATAATTATGTCAAACCACAAAACAGTAAGAGCATTGTAAATCAACTGCAGTGGGCAGAACAGGCACAGCGGGCCCAGGGGAAAAGTATTTTGATTGCACCCTATGATGATCCCTGGGAAAATTCACACCAGAAAGTCTTTGGTCTGGCAAGAGTGTTAAGAGGCCACAATATTGACATGGGGTATATTGAAGTACAGGTAAAAAACGAAGAATTTGAAAATATTTTTATTCTGCCCCAGCAGGAGGATTATCGTATCGTTGTTTTAAATGGGGATCAGGTACTATATCAAAAAAATGTGGAAGATACAAGACTGCTGGAGTATTATCAGGAAGTTGCTAAGAGGGAAATGGATCAGGTTACGGACTATGAAAATTCCCAATTGAATAATAAAGAAATTTTTGGTAAAAAAATAATTCATGATTGGGATATCACCATTTTACTGGTACAGGATTACAGTAAATTAATGAGTCCGGTATACGATATGCGCAGGATTGTTATAGCGATTGGGTTAATCAGTGCTTTTATTGCCTTTATTGGAATGAGTGTTTTTTCAAAGTATCTGACAAGACCTATCCGTGAACTGCAGCAGTGTATGGAGTCCATTGAGATTCGCAATCTGCCGGAACAGATTGTGTTAAAAAATAAAGGCGATGAGATCGAGTCGCTGAATCAGTCTTTTCAGGACCTGAGAACCAGACTGAATGATTCCATTGAGCGTGAGATACAGAATCATTCTCTGGTACTGCAGGCAAATCTGGATATGCTGCAGGCACAGATTAACCCGCATTTCCTGTTTAATGTACTTAATATGATCTCTAATAAAGGAATGGAGCAGGAAAATTATGAAATAGGAGAAATCTGTGAGGCAATTGCAAGTCTTCTGCGTTACTCCACTTCTACAGCACAGAAGACAGTTACTTTAAGTGATGAAATCGACTACACAAAAAATTATTTGATGTTAATGGAAAAAAGATTTGAGGACAGACTGAAGTGTGTGGTAGAGGTAGATGATGAATTGCTCAAAATGGAAATGCCCAAAATGATCCTGCAGCCCCTGGTAGAAAATGCCCTGAATCATGGATATAGAAATACGACTAGAACCATGTACGTTTCCATTTACGGTATCCGAAAAGATAACGAATGGAAGATTACAGTAAAGGACAGTGGGGAAGGTTTTGATGAGGATGTTTTATCGGAGATCAAGAGTCAGATGAGCCGGGTACGAAACAAATTATTTGTAGAAAAGGAATCATTGGAATTGGAAATAGGTGGAATGGGGATTGTTAACACCTATCTTCGGCTGATGCTCTGTTATGGAGAATGTGCAGACCTTGAGATTAGTAATAAGGAGCAGGGGGCAGAGGTGGTGATATCAGCGCCGTGGGGCAGCATTTAAATATCCATTTATCTTGGTGTTCATGGAGCTAGCTAAAAAGAAAACACTACTTTGTGTTAAAATGTTTTAGGCGACCAAACCCAATATGGACGTTCAAGGTTAACCCTGTACAGAAAAAAATATCAAAACTTCAAAAAATGTATACGGAGGATTCTTGTCGATTAAAGAAAGTTATGCTAGAATGATATAGAGCAACCGTGTGCAGGGAGTTTGACCTCTATTCTTTTGGAATGGAGGTGGTGCCTATGAAGAATCAGAATAATAAACATTTTGATTTTAAGGATTTAATGACCTTTGGTATATTCCTTTTGGCATTACTTACATTCGTTTTTACGTTTTGTAGGTAATCCTTACATAGAAAAACCACCCTGACCTTGACCGAGATGGGTGGTTTTTCTATCACTTTGAGGTCAACCACCATGTGGGCGGTTGTTTCTTTAATGTTATTATATCATGTATTTCAATAAAAGTTAAGCCCCTTTTTATTGCTTTTGTAAGCTTTTTATAGTAAAGAATTTTGAAAGAGAAAAGAAGATATCTGCACAGTTTGTGCTGCAGAATTATATGCTGGAGGGCTTCTTATAGCGGGTTTCGGTCTATGACTATCAGGACAACTTTATTATAAAAGGGGTTTTTGACCCTCGCGGCAGTCGCCAATTTGCGCCAGCGTGTCCGTTTGGCTCGTTGCTCGCGGGAATAAAGTAATCAGGATGGAAAAAGGTTATGTAATGATGTTATGGATGCAAACTTCATTTTTTGTAAATAGGGATTGACACTGTTAATAAGATCTGAACCATTCCAGATCGTTTAAACAGTGTCATTCCTTTTTTTATTTTATTAATATATTACAGCCACCACACAACCTAATAGAGTTGTACAAACCCCCGCAACCATATATAATAAAATCAATATCTAACACGCTATAGGGGGGCATGCTGTTGAAATTCAATGATCTGTCTATCAAGAAAAAGTTTTTTCTGATATTGCTGGTGTTTATCATACTGCCTTTTTGCTGCATCAGCTTCTGGCTGTACAATATGATTACCAGCAGCTGGCTGCAAAAAGAGTATGAGAGCCAGTATAATCAATTATCGGTGGTATCAAAGGCAGCCGAAATCCAGCTAAAAGAATATGAGAGAATTATCGGCACGATTTATAATGATGAAGATATTTTGAAGAATTTGAATAAAGACCAGAAGATCCCGATTGATTATGTGGAGATTACGGAATTTTTGCGCAATCTGCTTAAAAGTGCAGATCATATTGACGGGGCTTACTTTTTTGCGGCTAATGGAGAAACCTATTTTCAGGATAGTTATTCCGGGGCTTCTTATCTTGACATATACCGATCACACCCGGAATGGATGGAGAAAATAGATGAACTTGACGGGAGGCTGGGGTGGATATCTACCTTTCAGGTGAAGCCAAAAGGGAGCAGCAAAGAGGAAATGAGTTACATATCCTGTGCCATGCTGGTAAAAGATATCAGTCATAATTGGGCAAAACGGGGAGAATTTATACTGAACATCAACATTGATTTATTTGATGAATTATTTGAAAAACTGGAAGTGAAGGATCAGTCAACATTATTTATTGCAGATGATATAGGGAACATCATCTGGAGTAATGATGCGTCTTTGGCGGATTCCCTGGATGAAAAGGTTCTGTCTGATATCCTGAAATCGGATGAAAGTTATACGGAACAAAATTACAGAGACGATCACTACATCGTTGTAAAACAGGCATCCGGTTATAATGACTGGAATTATATCTCCATGATTAAAAAAGATGAGGTGCTGAAAACGAGGGAGTGGGTTGTATCCGTTGTGGCGGCACAGATTCTGCTGGTGCTGCTGTTCTGTGTCTTCGGAGCAGTAGCGATACAGGTGTATATTATCAAACCCATCCAGAAGATGGTGGTTGTAATGAATACGCCTGATCCGGATTTCATGAAGAACAAATTATATATTGACCAGAAGGATGAGGTGGGAAGCCTGTATCGGAGCTTCAATGATATGAATGGCCGTATCCTGAATCTGATAGAGAAGAATAATGAGGCAAATAAAAAAGAGAAGGAATATCATATTCAAGCGCTGAACGCTCAGATAAATCCACATTTCATGTATAATACACTAGATACCATTAACTGGATGGCGAAGGATTTAAAGGCGAAGGATATCAGTAAAATGATTACCTCCCTGTCCAGAATTCTGCGATATTCCATCAGTAAAAAAGAGGATATTGTAACGCTGGAGGAAGAAATCAACTGCATTAAAAATTATCTGAATATCTATGAGGAGCGCTATGAAAAGGCATTTACTTCTGAATTCCGGATCAATGCAGACATCCTGGAGTACAAAACCTTCAAAATGCTGCTTCAGCCCCTGGTAGAAAACTGTCTGACCCACGGATTTTCCAGGCAGATGAAAGGCGGACATATCCTTATAACCGGGGAAAAAGAAGGAGAAGATGCGGTGCTTCGGATTCGCGATAATGGAGAAGGGATGACCAGGGAAAGAATCTTTTACGTCTTATCACAGGATAGTGACAGAATTGGGCTTAGTAACATCAACCAAAGACTGAAGCTGCTGTATGGGGAAAAATATGGTTTAGTAATTGAAAGCACACCGGGAGAAGGGACCGTGATTATCATACATTTCCCGCCTGGAGCCTGTTTGAAAACTACTGGGAAAGATTAATAAGATTAAGGGGGAACCGAGATGTTAAAAATACTGGTTGTTGATGATGAACCGAGAGTAAGGAGAGGGATCTCAAGCCTGATAGAGGAATACAGCGATAAATATGAACTGGCTGGCTGCTGTGAATCGGGTGCAGATGCCATTGAGTTTTTTACCCGGGAAGTGCCGGATGTGGTGATTACAGATATCAAAATGCCCCATATGGATGGACTGGAACTGATCAATTATCTGAAACACCGTTACCAGAATCTGGAGTTTGTAATATTAAGCGGTTATGGGGATTTCGAATATGCGAAGAAAGCGCTGCAGTATCAGGTCTATGATTTTTTATTAAAGCCTGTGGAGGAGGAAGAATTTTATCAGGTATTGGATGCCATTGCAAAAAAGAGGGCTGAGAAACGAAAAGAAAATGAGGAGAGTGCAGAGGATAATCATTTCTTTAATCTGCTGAAAACAAGCGTTAAGGATGAGGAACTGCATTATTTAAAGGTGCTGGGGTTTACCGAAAAAGAAGAGCGGTACAGGGTCATGATCATAGAGACGCAGTATGTAAATGCCGCTGCCCTGAAATCAGCCGGCGGTATGAAGAGCCTGTTAAAACAGGAGTTATCTGAGGAACTTAAGATCTATAACTGCTTTGATAAGCAGTCGGTACTGATCTGGAACCGGGAATGGGAGCCGGAAGAATTTGCAAAGATAGCAGAACGTCTCCTGACTCACTACAATTGTAAGATTCTTGCAGGCATCAGTGGGGAAACAGATGACTATTTGCTTGTAAAAGAACAGTATATGCAGGCGCTGATTGCCCTGAAGAACTGTATTTATGAGCGATTCCAGACCATTTTTACCTATGACAGGGACCGGATGGATCAGGAAATCCGTTTTCCTAAAGAGATTATGGAACGGATGGTAAATGCAATGAAAAGCCTGAATGAAGAAGGGCTGTGTGCACATATTAAAGACCTGATGAAAGTTTATAAGGAAAGCAGCTGCAGTATACTGCGCCTGAAAAATCATATGATGTTTCTGGGAAGCAATTTAGAGAGACTATGTGAATCCTTTGGCATAGATGGTGTGTATAGTAAGAATATCCTGTCATTTGTCTCAAACATTGAAGAAATGAAAACTTTTTCCGAGCTGGAAGAAGTATTGAGCAGTAATATATTCGAGATATCAGCAGGAATCCGTCAGATGAAGGAGTATAAAACAAAATCTTATCGGATGAACAATATTATGAAGTATGTGGATGAAAATTTCACCCGGGATATATCATTGCAGGAAGTGGCGGAGTATGCAAATTTATCCGTAGGGTATCTGAGTAATTATTTTAAGTCAGAGGCGGGAATGAATTTTGTGGAGTACATTACCTACAGGCGGATGGAACGGGCAAAGGAGCTGCTGGTCAGCACGAATGAGAAGGTCTATCATATTGCAGAACAGGTTGGTTACACCAATTCTCAGTATTTTACAACTTTGTTTAAAAAGCAGGTGGGAGTGACGCCGGCTGAATACCGGCAGTATTTGTAAGGTTCATTATCATGGGATAAAAAATGTGGGGGCAGAACCAATGCGGTTTTTGCAGCCACTTTTTTTATTTCTGCGGGCAACGAGCCAGACGGGCATGCAGGCAGGTTCACCTGGCGGCTGCCGCGGGGGTCAAATATTTCGGGAAGATGACGAAGTACAGTCTTGCAGAATCTGGCAGATGACGCCGGCAATAATTATCTAAAATATGAAAAAAACAAACCGAATGTAAAATATTTAAAATAGTAATTAAAATACAGAAAAGCTATAATACAAATGTAAAGAAAAGCAGGGAACTGGAAAGACGTCGCCAGTCATTGCAAAATGCCGAGAGATTAGGAGGATTCTTATGAAGAAGAGAAGCAGAGTATTATGTGGTGTATTGGCTTTGACAATGGTGGCAGGGATGCTGTCCGGATGTGGCAAAGGAATGGGGAAAGAACCGGGAAAGGAAACCGGTGATACACAGGGGAAAACGGCGGCATCTGACGGTGAAACCAAATCAGCAGATGCCAAGGAGATTACATTCTGGATGTTCCAGGAAAATGCGGAATACGATTTCTTTAAGAAATATGTAGATCTGTACAATGAAGAAAATCCTGACGTCCACGTTAAAATGGAACAGATTCCCTGGGAAGATTATAACGGGACAAAGATGGCTACCGCATTTGCCTCCGGTACAGGACCGGATGTCTTTCTCGTAGCGCCGGGATTATTTTTGAAATATGCAAACTCTGATATTCTGGCACCATTAAATGATTATATAAAACCGGAAGTGTTGTCGGATTTTTCCGAATCATCTCTTGACGGCGTGAAAATAGGAGAAGATATTCTGGCAATTCCTTTTGAAATGGAATTTTTGGGATTGTATTATAACAAGCAGGCTTTGGAAGAAGTAAATATGGAGGCGCCTAAGACCTGGAATGAGATGTATGATGCGGCAAAAGCATTAACAACGGATACCAGATCAGGACTTACGTTTGAAACCGTGAAGGGAACCCATCAGTTATTTGAATGGTATCCATTCCTGTGGCAGACCGATAACGATGTATTTAATGAGGAGAAGACAGCTGCCAAGCTGAATCAGCCGGGCGTGATTGAAAACTTAGAATTGAAACGGAAAATGCTGGAAGAGGGATCTGCAAATCTGAAGCCAAGCCGGAATAATACGGAGATTGGTATCCTGGCAGACGGAGAGACAGCAATGCAGATCAATGGTTCCTGGGCAATTACAAAGCTGGAACAGGAATATCCCGACTTTATTGATCATGTTGGACTGGTTCCGCTTCCGGTTCCGGAAGGCGGTCATGCATCTACCGTAGCCGGCGGCTGGAAAGTATGTGCCAATGCCAATTCAAAATATCCGGAAGAAGCGGCTAAATTTGCCACCTGGCTGTTCGCGGATGATGCATCCCATGCAGAAGAATGGTGTACCCAAGTAAAATTTGCCTACTCACCAAGAATATCAGTTGTTGAAAACAACAGTGATATTTACCAGAAAGGTCTGCGTTCTGTATTTACCAATGAGATCTTTGGAACAGAGAAAGCAGAGAAAAGGCTTCCGGCTGAGATATCGACTATATTACAGGATCTGCTCCAGGCAGCATATTTTGACACCAGTACGGATATTACAGAGGAAGTAATCAAGGCAGAGAATAAAATTAATGAATTCCTTGCCGGGTATGATGGAGAATTGTAATACGATCACACATATAGATTGGCTGATACAGGGTGCAAACGCTGTATCAGCAGTACAGAAAAGAGGGGTGGCATGAAAAAACGTAAAATTAATAAAGGAGAAGCAATTACGGCGTATGCTATGCTTTTGCCGGATGTTCTGGGTCTTTTGGTCTTTGTCTTTATACCGATTCTGTATGCTTTTTATATCAGCCTGCACGACTGGACGGGGCTGTCGGCAATGACCTTTGCTGGACTGAAAAATTATAAAAAGTTACTGAGTGATGATTTGTTCCTGAAAAGTCTGTGGGTGACCGTGAAATATACTTTAATGTATGTTCCAGCTGTCTTTTGTTTAAGCCTGTTGGTTGCAAGCCTGTTAAACAGCCTGAACAAAAGGGTACAGTCCTTTTTTCGAACAGCATTCTTTGTTCCCTATGCAATTTCCACGGTTATCGCCGGTCTGATGTGGTCCTTTATGTATGATCCCATGAAAGGATTCTTAAATCAGATTATCCGGTTCTGCGGAGGTGAAAATCAAAAGTTCCTGGCATCCACCACCCAGGCATTGCCCTCTGTAGTCGTAGTTGGTGTTTGGCTGGTATTGGGATATAATTCCATATTATTTTTGTCAGCCATGAAAGATATACCAGCAGAATATTATGAAGCGGCAGATATTGACGGGGCGAGCAGTATCCGTAAATTTTTTACCATAACACTTCCGCTGCTGAAGGATACTACCGTATTTGTAGTGGTAATGTGCGCAATAGCATCCTTTCAGGCGTTCGACCAGATCAAAGTTATGACGGCAGGAGGACCGGCAAATGCGACCACTACTTCGGTTTTATACACCTACCGGCAGGCATTTGAGACAAACCAGATGGGCTATTCCTCAGCATTGGCATTTGTATTGTTCCTGGTTATTATGGTATTTACCTTACTTCAAATGAGAATTTTAAAAGGCGGGGAAGATTAGTTTAAGGTCTGCACAGGCAGGCGGATGGGAGATTATCATGAAAAAAAAGACCAGGCAGCAGATTATTCTGATTGTGATAGCTGCCATCATAGCGATTATTATTGTATTTCCAATATATTTTCTGGTTATCAGCTCGTTTAAACCCTTAGGGGATATTTTTAATATGGATATCCTGCCCGATTTTTCCACATTATCACTGGATAATTACAGGACGGTGTTTCAGGAAGAAAGCTTTGGAGGATATATCTACAACTCCTTTTTTGTAGCAACCATTGTAACGGTTGTAGCTCTTATATTTCATGCAATGTCAGCATATGCACTGGCAAGGCTGAACTTCATGGGCAAGAATGTAATTTTTACATGGATTCTCAGCACATTGATGATTCCGTTTTCTGTCATTATGATACCGCTGTTTATCATCGTACAGAAAATGCATCTCATTAATAATCTGTGGGGTGTAATAATTCCCATGATCCCTAATGCTTATGGAATCTTCCTGTTCCGCCAGTTCTTCCTGGGGATTCCAAAGGAGCTGGAGGAGGCGGCAAAAATAGATGGAGCATCCTACTTTGGAGTTTTTTGGAGGGTGATTCTTCCTCTGTCAAAGCCCATAGCAGTAACCCTGGCAATATCATTCTTTCTGGCAAACTGGAATAATTACCTCTGGCCGTTAATCATCGCACAGGACAGAACCCTGTGGCTGGTACAGATCGCAATTGCCAATTTTAAAACGTCACAGTCCGTAGAATGGAATCTCGTTATGGCAGCATCCTGCATTGCGGCACTGCCCATCATCATACTGTTTTTCGTATTCCAGAGATACATTACGGACGGTATTAAAACGGCAGGTATTAAAGGATAAGACGTATGCAAGGGAAAAAGAACTCTAAAAATAAGTGCAGATACAGAAACTTAATTATAAAATAAAAAGAAAGGAACGCCCGCGGGTCTTACTCCCGCACAAAGGGCGGTATTGCAGATAGACTGCAGTATAAGGTGAAAATATGAACTATTCAAACATTCCATCATCATTAAATACATTGGCAATTAAGAGGGACAGCAAGCGTAAAAGGGTATCCAGCTATGATAGAAAAGGCGGCAATGATGACCGTGTCTATATCCAGCCGGGAGATACTTATACGATCTGTGATATTAAAGGAGCGGGATGCATTAACCACATATGGTTTACGCTGGCAAACGATGGGTTTGTCCAGGAAAAGCATAATCTCAGAAAACCGGTGTTGAAATTCTACTGGGACAATGAAGAGGAACCAAGCGTACAGGCTCCTATCGGGGATTTCTTTGGAATGGGGCATGCCATGTGCAAGAACTTTGTAAGTGCACCGCTGCAGATGAGCCCGGAAGACGGACGTGCATTTAACTGCTGGTTTCCCATGCCTTTTTCAAGGCGTGCCCATCTCACTGTGGTAAATGACTGCGAATCCACTTTAATCCTATACTTCTATATAGATTATGAAGAGTATGAGCAGTTACCGGAAGAAATGCTTCGCTTTCATGCATTATGGAATCGGGAATTACCCACCCGGGGTGTGACAGAAGAGAACTTTGAAACCCACAGAGACTGGTGTTTTGAAGGGGCAAACTTAACAGGCGAAGACAACTATGTCTTATTTGAAGCTGTCGGAAAGGGCCATTATGTAGGCTGTAATATTAATATACATAATCTGAATGCCAATGGACTCTGGGACTGGCCGGGTGAAGGGGATGACATGATCTTTATCGATGGGGAGCCATGGCCTCCGAGACTCCACGGAACCGGAACAGAAGACTACGTAAATATGGCATGGTGCCCGCAGCAGGAATACAGTGCACCCTATCATGGGCTGATCCTGGGGGGTGACGACAACTGGAAAGGAAAAATATCTTATTACCGTTATCATATCCAGGACCCGATCATGTTCGATAAGTCCATCAAAGTCACAATTGAACATGGACATGATAATCACAGAAGTGACGACTGGTCCACCACAGCATATTGGTACCAGACAGAGCCCCATGCAGCATTTTCGGAGATACTGCCGGTGGAAAAGAGGCTGCCCATAGACGAAGAAGAGTTTAACTGGGAGGGGAAAATTTAATGACAAATTAAAAGAGATTGTTAAAAGAAATTATAATAGAGGAAATATAATAGTAAAGTTTATAGATAAAATTTTAAGAGGAAGAAAAAGTTTGCGCATTCCGATGCACAAACTTTTTCTTGTGTCATGATAAATGATAAATTTCTCCCCTGATCACATATTCCATGGAGATTCTGATAAAATCCATGGATAATAAGTTCTCCCCATGTAAAAATAAATATTTATCTATGCTCTTTAGTGTAATGTCCATGTTCAAACGCAGACAAGTTATGATAGGATTTATTTATCAAAAAGCGGGAGGAAACAAATATGAAACAGAAGAAATTAATAGCATTATTATTAGCATCTGCAATGGTATGCATCAGTTTTGCAGGATGCGGAGATTCGAAAAGTGACAGCAAAGCGGATGAACAACAGACGACTGCGGCAGGCAGTGAAGCAGCAAAGGATGACAGTAAGGCAGAGACATCACAGGAAGAAGGCAAGTCAGAATCAGGTGACAAACAGTTTGAAGGCGTAACGTTAACCCTGCTGAATCGTTCATCTGCCACACCCAAAGGGGTTTTAGACCAGGCGTGTGCGGTTGCAGAAGAAAAATTCGGATTCAAAATCGACATAGAACCCTGTGAAGAAGACAATGTGGTGAAGACAAGGCTTGCTACAGGTGACTGCCCGGATCTGCTGATCTATAATACCGGAAGCCTCCTGTCATCCCTGAATCCTTCTGAGTATTTTATCGATCTTACTAATACAGATATGGCGAAGACTTTCGATGATGCTTTCTCACAGGCAGCCAGTGTGGACGGGGTCTTATACGGAATACCCCAGTGTGACAGCATGGGAGCAGGCGTCTATTATAACAAAGAACTTTATAAAGAACACAACCTGGAAGTACCTAAGACCTGGGATGAGTTCCAGAATAACCTGAAAGTTTTAAAGGATGCAGGGGTTACCGGAATCGGAACAGCGCTGAAAGATGTCGTATATGCTCAGCTTCCGTTCCTGGCAGATAATTACCAGATCATGCATGATGAACCGGATTTTGCAAAGGAATTTACCGCTGGAAATGTAAAATTTGCAGATTCCAAGGCAGGACTCAGAACCTGGGAAAGATATGAATCATTGGTGCCATACTTTAATGAGGACTGTGCTTCTGTAACCATTGAGGAAATAGCAGAGAGAATATTCACCAATGAAGTGGGGCATATCATTAACTTCTCTAACCAGATCCCGACCTGGAGTGAGACTTATGGGGATGATATCAACAAACTGGGATTCTTTGCACTGCCAGGAGATACAGAGGAACAGACAGGTCTTACCATCTGGCCATCCAACGGTATCTATGGAAATAAAAACAGTGAAAACGCAGAAGCAATCCAGGCATTCCTGGAATGGTATGCATCCGATGAAGGTATGGATACTCTGACTTCCTTCTATACGCCGGCCGGCGGTTTCCATACCGGATATCAGCCCAAGGGAGACTCCCTGGACATTATCAAAGAGGTACAGGCATATTACACAGAAGGCAATACAGCACCGGCTCTGGAATACCTGACCCCAATCAAAGGTGCAAACTGCCCGCAGATATGCAGCGAGATCGGCAGCGGACAGACAAATGCCAAAGAAGCGGCAGAGGCTTATGACGAAGACTGCAAGAAGGCAGCTATGCAGCTTGGAATGTGGAACTAAATGGTTGAAAACGAGGTGGCTGTCTCATTCAGGCAGCACCTCATTTTTTTACCCTGTGCTATCTGAAAATCAGACCAGCGATATATTAGTGTTCTGGATATTCGGACAGGAAAAGTTGAAAGAAAATGTGAAAAAAGAAAGGAAGCCACGTTGTGATTCTTTCAACCTGTTTTATTGTGGCAGTATTGCAGGCAGTCCTGCAATACGCAATGGGAAAAAAGTATGAGTAAAAAGAAAACATATTCCAATTGGTTTTTTGCACCTGCGATGGTGATCTTCCTGGTCTTTTTTATCGTACCCCTGATCATGGGATTTTACTTCAGCCTGACAGTTTGGGATTTTAACGGGGCTACTTTCGTGGGACTGGACAACTATAAAATGTTCTTCTCAGAGAGATCGCTGAACATCAGTATCAGAAACACACTGGTCTATGCGGTATTGACTTCCGCTTTAAAGACAGTGCTATCATTTTTTATTGCAATATTCCTTACCAGTGCCATCCGCTCAAAAAATATGATCCGCTCTATTGTATTCTTTCCGAACCTGGTAAGCGCAATCGTGGTTGGTATTACGTTCTCCACGTTTATGAATTATTCCAAAGGATTATTTAATAAAATTATCGAATTTTTTGGAGCAACAGGGGTGGACTGGCTGGGCGAACCTTCGTTAGCGCTCTATTCCGTAATCTGGACAGATGTGTGGAAAGGGCTTTCCATCGCCACGGTAATATTTGTTTCAGGCATCGTAAGTATTGATAAAACCTTTTATGAGGCGGCATCCATAGACGGTGCCAATGGCTGGCAGAAAATGAAAAGCATTACCATGCCGCTGTGCCGTCCGGCTATGAACAGCATTATTATCCTTTCCTTTATAGGGGGATTAAGAAGCTTTGAGCTGATCTGGTCCATGACAGGAGGGGGACCCGGATTTGCAACGGACGTTCTGTCCTCTGTAATTTATAAACAGTATGCATCGGGATTCTATGGAATATCTACCGCCGGCAATGTAATTATGCTGGTACTGGTTTCCCTGCTTGCATTCCCGCTTCAGAAATTCCTGCTCAGCAAGGAGGTGGATTGAGATGAAACGAAGAAAAAGGCTTTTGCTGTTTGGTGATATCGCAGGGATGGCTGCCGCAATCCTGATTTTTGTGACACCGTTTATCTACATGTTTATCAATTCCCTGAAAACGGCTAAAGAGGCAAACCAGTTTAGTTTTGCATTGCCGGAAAAACTGATGTGGAGTAATTATGCAGAAGTATTCAAAGAGAGCGATTATATTCTGGTGACAGCATTTAAAAACAGTATTCTCCTGACCTTATTTTCGGTAGCCGGGCTGGTGTTGGTCTGCTCCCTGGCAGGATATGTGCTTCAGCGGAGGAAGGACAAAACCACTAATTTTGTGAATCTGCTCATTATGACGGGGCTGATTATCTCTCCGGCAGTATTGCCGACGATTTGGGTTCTTAAGGGATTACATATTTACAGAACCCTGCTTGGCGTCATATTAGTTCAGATTGCCACAGGAATTCCATACACCACCATGTTATACCGGGGATTTATTTCAAGTATTCCAAAAGAACTGGAGGAAGCGGCCTGTATTGATGGGTGCAACCCCAGGGTGATGTTCCGGAAAATAATTTTTCCGCTGCTGAAACCCATTACTGCAACCGTAACCATATTAAACTCAGTTAATTATTTTAATGATTTTACTACCCCGCTCTATTTTCTGCCCGGAAAAGAAAATATGACGGTACAGATGACCCTGTATTATTTCAAAGGAAAATATTCCACATCCTACAATCTATTATTTGCAGATGCCCTTGTGGTTACGATTCCGCTGTTGATCATCTTTATCTTTCTGAATAAGAGGATTATGGACGGTATGGTGGCTGGTTCCGTGAAAGGTTGATTGTGCCAATATCCATCCAGAATGCTTCTACCCGGGAAATGAAATTCATGATACAATAACTACTAGAGCGTGTTTTAAAATTGCTTTCTGGCAGCTGTGCGTCCCAGTTTGTGGGAGATTTGTCCCGGATGAAGGGCGCATAGCGGGCTATGTAACCTGAATTCGGGGCAAATATGCCGCAAAGTGGGGCGTGCAGATGGCAGGAATGAATTTTCAAACACACTCTAGTGTAGCAACTAGTTGTTATTTAAACTTTATCATTATAAAGTCTTGTTTTACAAAAGTGTAACCTTAGGATAAAGAGACTTCAGAT
>UQGG01000070.1 GCA_900540475.1 uncultured Robinsoniella sp.
ACTTTCATTACTATTTGTGCCGCGCCCGAAGGCGCGCGGAATGGAGATTAAAATGAAAGATACAAAACAGCAATGGTTTAAGGACGCGAAGTTTGGACTGTTTATCCATTGGGGACTATATTCTGTTTTAGCCGGGGAATATAATGGTAAGAAGACAGACCGGATCGCTGAGTGGATTATGAATCATCTGGATATACCGGTCAGTGAATATGAAAAGCTGGCGGGTCAGTTTAATCCGGTAAATTTTAATGCAGAGGAGATTGTAAAAAAGGCAAAGAGCTGGGGAATGAAATATATTGTATTCACCTCCAAGCATCATGAAGGATTTGCAATGTATGACTCCAAATGCAGTGATTATAATGTGGTAAGAGCAACACCTTATAAAAAAGACATTCTGAGACAGTTAAAAGACGCCTGTGATAAATATGATATGAAACTGGGGCTTTACTATTCACAGGCTCAGGACTGGCATGATCCTGACGGATTAATGTATTTAAAGGATAATTCCCACAAAGATTATCAGCACTATCTGGATACAAAGGTAAAACCGCAGCTAACTGAAATTCTAACAGAGTACGGGGATATTGCACTGATTTGGTTTGACACGCCCATGGAGACCACGCCGGAGCAGAGCAAATCCCTGGTGGATCTGGTTAAATCCCTGCAGCCAAATTGTATTGTCAGCGGCAGAATCGGAAATGAACTGGGTGAATATATGACTACGGGAGATAATTTTATACCGAGACTGCCATATGAGGGCGACTGGGAGCTGCCGGCTACTTTGAATGATACCTGGGGCTTTAACAAGGATGACCACAACTGGAAGAACCCGGATGACATCATCCGGCTGCTGCTGAAAGTAACCAGCAGGGGAGGCAATTACCTTTTAAATATTGGACCCGATGCAACCGGGCGTGTACCGAATGAAAGTATTGCTATCTTGGATGAAGTAGGAAAATATGTTCAGGATAATGCGGACAGTATCTTTGGAACCAGAAGAGTGGATTTCTATGCTTATGAATTGGAATGGGCACAGTTCACACAGAAAGATAATAAATTATTTGTACATGTTCTGGAGCCCAGGCGCCGAATCGAATTGCTGAATGTGGGCAATCAAGTTAAGAGCGCATATTTGGTAAGGGACGGCAGGGAGCTGGAATACGAGTGTTCTGTTACCTGTGAAGGGGCAGGCATGATTGAAGTAGAAGTTCCCGAAGAATTGTGGGAGGAGAAAAATTACTGTGTCTGCCTGGTGACAGCGGAAAAAGATCCGGTATTTGAACCCATAGTAGGATAAGAATAGAGCGTGTCTTAGAATAATTGCACCTGTCAGATGCTCATGTGAAGCGTCATTGCAGGTACAGATGTTTTGGGACACGCTCTTTTATAGACTGTCAGAAAGCAATTTCCAAACAGACTCCAGGGCAGAGCAGACGGCAGGAATAATTTTTAATCAGTATCCGGTAATGATTCACGAAATTATTAGTGTATTGTGAAAAGTACAAAAAAAATGTTAAATAAGGGACGTGGCAAATGGACAAGTATCCCGAAATGTGCTATGATTAGATCATATGAGGAAAATCATAAATCCATATGTACAAATGAATCTCTTCGGAGATTCTAAATAATAAGGAGGAAAAACACAAATGGCTAGAAAAATGAAGACCATGGATGGTAATCATGCTGCAGCTCATGCTTCGTATGCGTTTACAGACGTAGCAGCAATCTATCCGATCACACCATCATCTGTTATGGCTGAAGCAACTGATGAATGGGCAACCCAGGGAAGAAAAAATATCTTCGGACAGGAAGTTCAGGTAACTGAAATGCAGTCTGAGGCAGGTGCTGCCGGTACCGTACACGGATCCCTTGCAGCAGGTGCTTTAACAACTACTTATACAGCATCTCAGGGACTTTTACTGATGATCCCTAACTTATACAAAATTGCAGGCGAGCAGTTACCAGGTGTATTCAATGTTTCCGCACGTGCTCTTGCAAGCCATGCATTATCTATATTCGGTGACCATTCTGACGTTTATGCATGTCGTCAGACAGGATGCGCTATGCTTTGTGAATCCAGCGTACAGGAAGTAATGGACTTAACAGCTGTTGCTCACCTTGCTTCAATTAAAGGACGTATTCCATTTATCAACTTCTTTGACGGATTCCGTACATCTCATGAAATCCAGAAGATCGAAACATGGGATTATGAAGATTTAAAAGATATGGTAGATATGGATGCAGTAGATGCTTTCCGTAAACATGCTTTAAATCCAAATCACCCATGCCACAGAGGTTCTGCACAGAATCCGGATATCTTCTTCCAGGCAAGAGAAGCATGTAACGAAAGCTACGATGCTTTACCTGCTATCGTTCAGGATTACATGGACAAAGTTAATGAAAAAATCGGTACAGATTATAAATTATTCAACTACTACGGAGCAGCAGATGCTACTCATGTAATCATCGCTATGGGTTCCGTATGTGATACAATTGAAGAAACAATTGACTACTTAACAGCAGCAGGCGAAAAAGTCGGTGTTGTAAAAGTTCGTCTTTACAGACCATTCAGCGCAGAAGCTTTGATTAACGCTATTCCGGAAACTGTAAAACAGATCTCCGTATTAGACAGAACAAAAGAGCCGGGCGCACTTGGCGAACCATTATACTTAGATGTAGTTGCAGCATTAAAAGAAACAAAATTTGATGCAATTCCAGTATACTCAGGACGTTACGGATTAGGATCTAAAGATACAACACCTACTCAGATCGTTGCTGTATACAAAAATGCTGAAAAGAAGAAATTCACAATTGGTATCGTGGATGATGTAACAAATCTGTCTCTTGAATTAGGAACACCTCTTGTTACTACACCTCAGGGAACAATCAACTGTAAATTCTGGGGACTTGGTGCTGACGGTACTGTTGGTGCGAATAAGAACTCCATTAAGATTATCGGTGATAACACAGATATGTACGCTCAGGCTTACTTTGATTATGATTCAAAGAAATCCGGCGGTGTTACTATGTCCCACTTACGTTTTGGTAAGAGCCCGATCAAATCTACTTACTTAATCCGTCAGGCTAACTTTGTTGCTTGTCATAACCCATCTTATGTTAATAAATATAACATGGTTCAGGAATTAGTAGACGGCGGAAAATTCTTATTAAACTGCCCATGGGATATGGAAGGTCTTGAAAAACATTTACCAGGACAGGTTAAGAGCTTTATCGCTAACCATGGTATTAAATTATATGTAATCGATGGTATCAAGATTGGTAAAGAAATCGGACTTGGCGGACGTATCAATACTGTTCTTCAGTCAGCATTCTTCAAACTTGCTAACATCATTCCGGAAGAACAGGCTATTGACCTGATGAAAGCAGCTGCAAAAGCTACTTACGGAAGAAAAGGCGATAAGATTGTACAGATGAACTATGATGCAATTGATGCAGGCGCTAAGCAGGTTGTTGAAATCACAGTACCAGACAGCTGGAAAGATTCTGCTGACGAAGGTCTTGCAATGTCTCACGCAGAAGGCGGAAGAAAAGACGTTGTTGATTTCGTTAACAATATCCAGAGTAAAGTAAATGCACAGGAAGGTAATTCATTACCAGTATCTGCATTCAAAGAATATGTAGACGGTTCTACACCATCCGGTTCTTCTGCATATGAAAAACGTGGTATCGCAGTAGATATCCCTGTTTGGAAACCAGAAAACTGTATCCAGTGTAACAGATGTGCTTATGTATGTCCTCATGCAGTTATCCGTCCGGTTCCTATGACAGATGAAGAAGTAGCAGCAGCACCAGAAGGAATGACAACTATTCCAATGACAGGTATGCCAAATTATAAATTTGCAATTACTGTTTCTGCTTATGACTGTACAGGATGTGGATCTTGTGCTAACGTATGTCCAGGTAAGAAGGGTGAAAAAGCACTTGTTCTTGAAAACATGGAAGCAAATGCAGACTGCCAGAAATACTTCGACTATGCTGTAGAATTACCTGCAAAAGCAGATGTTGTTGAAAAATTCAAAGAAAATACCGTTAAGGGAAGCCAGTTCAAACAGCCATTACTTGAGTTCTCAGGAGCTTGTGCAGGTTGTGGTGAAACACCTTACGCTAAATTAATCACTCAGTTATTTGGTGACAGAATGTACATTGCAAATGCTACAGGATGTTCTTCTATCTGGGGTAACTCTTCACCATCCACACCTTATACTGTAAATGCAAAAGGACAGGGACCAGCATGGTGTAACTCCTTATTCGAAGATAATGCAGAATTTGGTTATGGTATGTTATTAGCTCAGAAAGCCCTGAGAAATGGCTTAAAAGCGAAAGTTGAAGAAATTGTTGCAAATACAGAAGACTCTGATGTAAAAGCTGCTTGCCAGGATTGGATCGATACCTTTAACTCAGGCGCTACAAATGGTTCTGCAACTGACAGAATGGTAGCTGCTTTAGAAGGTAAAGACTGCGATACATGCAAAGAAGTTGTAAATAACAAAGACTTCTTAGCTAAAAAATCTCAGTGGATCTTCGGTGGTGACGGATGGGCTTATGACATCGGTTTCGGTGGTGTTGACCATGTATTAGCAAGCGGACAGGATATCAACATCATGGTATTCGATACCGAAGTTTACTCAAATACAGGTGGACAGTCCTCCAAATCTACACCTACAGGAGCTGTAGCACAGTTCGCTGCCGGTGGTAAAGAAGCGAAGAAGAAAGACCTTGCAAGTATCGCTATGAGCTATGGTTATGTATATGTAGCACAGATCGCTATGGGTGCTGATTACAATCAGACTGTAAAAGCTATTGCAGAAGCAGAAGCTTATCCGGGACCATCCTTAATTATCGCTTACGCTCCATGTATCAACCACGGAATTAAGATCGGTATGAGCAAAGCTCAGACAGAAGAAGATAACGCAGTAAAAGCTGGTTACTGGCATTGCTTCCGCTTCAACCCAACTTTGTCTTCCGAAGGAAAAGCTGCATTCAGCTTAGACAGCAAGGCTCCAACAGGAGACTACCAGGCATTCTTAGACGGAGAAGTTCGTTACAATTCACTGAAACGTTCTAATCCTGAAAAAGCTGCTGTACTCTTCGCTAAATCTGAAGAATACGCAAAAGAAAGATATGCTTACCTGCAGAAATTAATTACTCTGTATGGTGGAGAACAATAAGATAGAGATATTTTAAAGAAAATTAAGACCGGATGGCGATTGGCTGTTCGGTCTTTTCTTAAGGGTGAGTGGGATGATTTTATGATATATATTGCAGTTTGTGATGTAGATAACAAGATATGTTCGTTTATGGAACATATCATTCGAAAGTATGCCCGGGAAAATGCTATTAATGTGGAAATAGACATTTTTTATAGTGGTGAAGCTCTGTGTAAGTCTTTAGAAAGTTCTAATTATTATGATCTGATCTGTTTAGATATTCAATTACAGAAAATGAGTGGGATAGATGTGGGACTCTATTTGAGAGAGAAGCTGGGAAATGATGCAACACATCTCATTTATATTTCCGCAAGTACCAATCACGCTATGAAATTATTTCAGATAAGGCCGCTGAATTTTTTGGTTAAGCCTGTTTATGATTCAGCCATGTGGAAAAATCTGCATAAGGCTGTACAATTAATTGAAAAACAAAACCTGTGCTTTCAATATAAAAAAGGCAGGACTTATCATAGAATATTATATAGTAGTATTCTTTATTTTAAAAGTGAAGGTAAAAAAGTATATATCATTTTAGATGATGATAGCAAAGAATTCTATGGGAAAATTGATCTGATTATGTCTGAGGTTCCTCTGCAAAAATTTATAAGAATCCACAAATCGTATATTATTAATTTAAATTATATAAAAGAATATTGTTTTGAATCGGTGAAAATGAGTGATGGTGAGGTTTTGGCTATCAGTAAAACTTATCGAAAAGATATAAGAGAAAAGATACTAAGCCATATGGATGTTGTTGGTGACGTATAGGTAAATCATTGATCTACTTACAGTCTATTTTTACCAAAAAAATATGCATTTTTTACCACATAAAAAAAATATCGGGTAAAATGTGTTATAAATATGAAGAAAGACGTCTTTTTTACATATTAGTCAGTAGCATTGGCCGGTACGATAGCATTTGATGTTACGGTTGGTGTAAACTCAAACCCAGATCCATATTCTTATCGTGAGGCAAAAGATGACAACGCTCAGACATATTATGTAACAACCTCAGGGTTTAACATAAGAACCGGAAGCATTTATGTCAAATCTATTCCATCGAATGGCGGAGTTGATTCTAACGAGACAAAATGTACTGCACACTTATCTTCTGCGGGTGAAAGGCGTTATTCAAACTCATATAGAAATGGAACTGCTAAACCACGTCAGCTTTTTTATATGAGTTCTCGACGTGGCTCTTCAGAAGCTATGACAGTCAATGCCTGGGGAAAATATTGTCCATAATTTTTAATTATTCTGACCTGGTTTTTTAAGAGCACTTTTGATACTTTGAAAAATACAACTGAAAAACAAAAAGAAATGGATTACATATGTTAAACAAAAAATCAAATTTACTAATTGGCATCCTAATAATAAGCTCATTATTATACATTGGATGCCAAGAAAGCGATGTGCCGGTAACGCTTACGCAATTTTCAGAAGCAACCGACATAGATGAGGATACATCCGCTTCAGACAATGACGGAATTACCTTTCCTGAAAAATATGAAAAGGAATCTGGAAATGTAACGTTTGAAACCATGATTGTGCTGAATAAGGATTTTAACCCTAATGAAATTTATGATTATATAGCTACTTTGCAGCAGCCTGACCCATCTAATACCCTGAAGGTACTTTTTTCAAGAATTAACTACCAGGAAGAGATCACGACAAACGACTCTGGTCAGACAGACTATTACTATGCAGGGCAGAATGGGGAAGCATTGCTGATATATCCTGAATCAGTTCAATTATACAAATCTTTTGCTGATCATTTGCCAAGGGTACTCAGTCTATCCTACAAATATAATTATAATGGGGACAAATATTCACAGTCCGAGGAATTTTCTTTCGCTGCACGGGACACAGCGCTTACAGATATATTGGATATACTTTCAAAAATGGGCATAACGATTGGGAATGATTATAGCTATAGTGGGTATTCGCTGGACTATCAAACGATGAAAAATGAAGAGACAGTATTAGGGATACAAGGAGAGGCGGATCCCTCACAATACAAGGAGAACTGGTCTTCTGACGATGACTGTTATTATTTTGCCCTGCGCCAAACATGCCAAAAGCTGCCCGTTTATTATATCTATAGCGATATTTATAAAGAAGCCTCTGATGCATTTGCACAAGTACAGGCTGCCTATTCAAAAGATGGTTTGTTCTATCTTTTGATGGACAAGACCTTTAAATTTCAAAAAGGGGATACAAAGCTAAAATTAAAGAACTTTGAGGAAATTGCTGGCACTGTGGAGTACAAGTATGCAAATATCATATCAGATGATAATTATATCGTTACCAAGGCCCAGTTAATGATGATGGCACGGCAGGAAAAGAATGAAAGTTATCGGTTAACCCCGGTATGGGTATTCGACGTTACCGAGAATCTTAAGCTGCAGTCTGGGGAAGGTTCTGTTGAGGAGCACTCGGTATTGAACCAGGTCATCGTAAATGCGGTTACGGGAGAGGAGATCATCCAATGATAAAGACCTGTGAGAAATTATTCAGATATCTCCGGATGGACATAAGCAGAGGAATTTGTTCCGGGGGATTTCTTCTGGGGATCGCGGGCGTCTTCCTTACCCTGATGTTTGGTACAGTGGATGATATTACTCTGGATACAACGGTTTTCTTTGTCTTTGATCTAATACAGTATGGTATGCCCTCCATGATCGTAATGCTGTTTTGCGCATATCCCTATGCAAACAGTTTCTGTCAGGATATGGAGAATCGTTATGCGTATCTTATGGTTCAGAAGGGATCTGTCTTCCTGTATACTTTATCCAGGTCTATCACGATATTTCTAACTGCCCTGTTGACCTATTCCATTGGAACAATGCTGTTTGTCCTGTATCTGCGGTACAGAATGCCCTGGGAGGACGCTAATTTTACCTCTATATCTTTACTACAGGAAGTAGGAGGATTGCGGTATTTTCTTACTCCTGGAAGGTACCCGGTATATTTTTTCCTATTCACCGTACAAAAGGGAATCCTTGCTGCTTCCTTATCCCTTCTGGCAGCGTATGTGTCTCTATATATTGTAAATTCCCTTCTGGTATTGTCAATTCCTGTTATGGGGTACTATTTTTTATTGTATTTAGGAAACTCCATATGGGGGCATGACTCTGTTTTTAATGTTTCCATAATATTTGATGCCAGTTATAATATATGGGAAAATGACCTTGCATCCTTTTTGTGGCCAATTCTTTTGGGAGTCATATTTTCAGGCTGTCTGATTGGTCTTATATACAAAAAAGTCAGAGGGAGGATCCGGTGTGCATAATATTATATCTATTCTAAACTTAACATATTGCGAAACCCGGCATAAGATATGCTCTAAACGCAGCGTTACTTTTCTTATACTATTAGCTTTTCTAATCTTCGTATATATATCGCCGCTGAAGGCTGTATCCAAGGATGCCGGATATAAAATATCGCCCTGGGTCTTTCCACATTTGATGTCACACCTGTACTTTTTATTTACATTTATTTTGGGAATTATTTATTTCTACTCAAATGCACCGTTCTTAAATCATGCAGGTATGTACCAAATGATTCGCAGCGGACGTTATCGCTGGTGTATTTCCCAAATCATAAGCATTATTTTTAGTGGATTCACTCTTGCAGCGGCAGTGTTATTGCTCTCGGTCATCATTCTTGCACCAAGGGTTTTTCTTACCAGTGAATGGGGGAAGCTGCTTCATACTCTTTCCCTTACGGACATGGGAGCCTCATACAATTTTTCTTTTGCCATTTCTTATAATTTAATAAATAAATTACAGCCAATTCCCGCCATGTTGCTGGCATGGGGCGTTTGCGGACTTACCATTTCTTTTACGGGAATTTTTTTGTTCTTTTTCAGTGTTTTTATAAATCGTACTGCTGCAATCAGCATAACTATGGTTCTGTTAACTGGGGTTGTGATAGTTGAAAACTTTCTTCCGAAAATTCAGGAACGGTTATACTATTTTTTGCCCCTGGCATGGATGCAGATTACAAGAATTGGGGAGACTCGATTTGGGTATGGAACTATCCCGCCATTGCATTACAGCATTCCGGCACTTTGCATTTTGATTATACTAATGTCGGTTCTCATACTAATCAGATTTAAGTACATTGAGTTAAAATGGAACAAGGAAGAATAAATAAGGAGTTGAAATGAATGTTAACAGAAAGCATTATTAAAATTGTGGATGCTTCAAAAAGCTTCAAAAATCAAAAAGTTCTACAAAATATTTCATTGGAGTGCGGATCGGGTAAAATTTATGGCATCATTGGAAGGAACGGATCAGGTAAAACGGTTTTATTCAAATGCATCTGCGGATTTTTGAAACTGGATGAAGGGGAGATACGGGTTGAAGGCAAAACATGGGACAGGACCTTGATCTTTTAACCAATAGCGGAATTATTATTGAAGAACCTGCTTTTCTAAAAAATGAAAATGGGTATAGAAATTTGGAATACCTCTACATGATTAACAACAAAAAGAACAAAAACCACCTCGTTCGTATTCTTAACAAGGTAGGCTTGGATGCCCTATCGAAAAAAAAGGTTGGAAATTATTCCATGGGGATGCGGCAACGGCTGGCCATAGCTCAGGCGATCATGGAGGACAAGGAAATCTTAATCCTGGATGAACCCATGAACGGACTGGACAACCAGGGAGTCCTTGAAATGAGAGAGTTATTTCTGGAACTGAAGGCGAGTGGCAAAACGATTCTGCTTGCAAGCCATAACAAAGAGGATATCAATGTGTTATGCGATGAAGTATATGAAATAGACCGGGGTATCATGAAGCGAGTTTGAAAATTGCTTCATGATAAGCTGTACTCTGGGCAATCAAATGAATTTACTTATGATAATAAAGCCATCATGCGATAAATCCCAATTGCCCGATAGACCATATAAGCCTCCGGCATATGTGTAATATCATAATTCAAAATTTTCTTAATCTTATTTAACCGGTATTGAATCGTGTTTCGATGAAGAAACATGAGTTCGCCGGTTTTTTTTGTGTCGCTGTTGGCATCCAGCCAATAGACAGCCAGGGTTTGAAGCAGGTCAGTGCCATCACTTTCTTTGAAGAGCGGGTTCAGACATTCAAGAATATTTTCTTCTGTTTTTTCTCTGGATTCCATTTGCAGCTTCCGGCACTCCCGGGCGAAAATCAGTTCATAGGTGGTGAATAGTTTTCGAAGAGGGTAGATCTGTGTGGCATACTGGTAATACTCTGTATATAATAAGAACATTTTCTGCACATGTAAGGTGTCCTCAAGATTGGTAAAGATGGTAAAGGAAGCTTCCGGTTCGACTTCAAATATGGACTCCATTAAAGTATGGCGAATATTCAGGTCGTTTTTAGAGACGGTTGAATAAGAGAGAAATATAACCAGAAGTTTATTGTACACATCTGCTATTGCCGGGCGCTCTAAAATGCGCAGCTCATTTCTTGCGATTTTAGCCAGATGTTCCAGCCGGTGCTGGTTTTGAACCAGTGACTGTGTCTCATCTTTTAAGTTTACCAGGAGCATGGTGTTAATGGATGCGATATCCAGGTGAAAAGCCTGGGCTATATTATACACACGATCCGGGCTGTCCCCCAGAATCGCAGGAATCAGGGCATCCAACTGCATGGAATCTATATTGCATTTCCAGATGCTGGAGAATAGCTGAAGTAATTCTACTGCCTGGAACAGACTGTTTTTGCTCAGCGTACCCATGGTATCCAAAGCCAACAGACGTAAATGACGGTAGGGGACATCGGTAAATGGAATACAGTAAGCCTTCATTTTCGATTCTCCCGGAAGCGATAGCAATAAGATAGCATCTTCCGTATCCCTGGAATGATCCGAAGCCTGAAAAGGGGAGAGAAGCGCTTCTACATCTATTGGACTGGTCACCGGCCATTTTACAAAACAGATGCACCGTGAGGAAGTATCGGTGAGCAGGAGGCTGGATTTTAGATGAATACTCATCATCTGAATGACATTTCCCAGGGTACGCTGATGTTTTGGAAGCTGTGATATACGTTCCAGCATCTGGTTCACATAACGGGATTCCTTTTGGTGGTTTAAAAACACGGCTTCCATAACATCTGAGATCACATCATTATAACCCAGATCCATCCTGTTATAGGGCATAGCAATCAGAGGCAGAGATAGTTCATTGGATTTTGCAATGAGCTTTTCGTTTATTTCCGGAAGAAAATGTCCCACATAGTAAAGGACGATACCCACATCTCCGGATTCATAGAGCATTTCAATCGTGTGGCATTGGGCGTTTACGTCATCTTTGATGGAAGTAAATGCGGTTAATAAAAGTTCATTGGGAGTGAAGAGCTGTCTGTTGGATAACATATCACTGTCAACCAGCTCCAACACCGATATAGAGTTCACTATTTTATTCAGCCCTTTGTGTCCTGAAACAACAGAACTTTCCCGTAAAGACGGTAATTTTAGACAGTCAGCAACCGTAAGACTCATGAAAAATGCTCCTTTCAGGTTTGTTTTTTGATATCATTTGTCATATCTTAAGAATTCATGTAATATTATTATACCCTGTTTGAAGAGGGAGTGTAAAGGCTTTTGTGCAGGGAAACAAAATTAGATGCTGTTGTTTGTGTTTGGTATGAATGACTTTTTATGCTTAAAATATTATAATAATACAAATGAAAAAATATATAGGAGGATTATCGTGGAGAATAAGAATAGTAATCAAATTGAAGCTTTTGCACTGGAACCGGTCTCAGCTGAAAACCGGAAGAGCTGGATATCCGTAACGTTTGTTCAGGCGGGTATGTTTATCTGTGTACCATCTCTGCTGTTAGGGGCTATGCTTGCCCAATCAATGTCATTCTGGCATGCGGCTATTGCAGGTATTCTGGGATATTTACTGACGCTTGTTCTGACCTTTGTGCTGGGGATGCAGGGAGCAGATCTTGGAATACCCACCTGTGCAATCTGCCAGTCAACGTTTGGAAGAAAAGGTGTCAGGCTGATTGTAAGCTCGCTGTTTGGCATTTCTTTAATGGGCTGGTTTGGTCTTCAGACCAGTGTCTGCGGGGAAGCATTTACCAATATTATCCGGGAAGGGTTTGGATTTACGATTCCGGTCAGCGTATCTTCTGTGATCTGGGGGCTGATAATGCTGGCTACTGCTGTATTTGGCATGAATGCGCTTAATAAGCTGGATTCTCTGTCTGTTCCGCTGATGGTATTTATTATGGTGCTGGGAACGGTATTGGCTCTTCGCAGTTATGGAACGGCAGGACTTGGAACCGAAGTAGAAGAAAGTATGAGTATCATGCAGGGAATAGGACTTTCTTTTAGTTTTTCGGCTGTGGGGGCAATCACCGCTGCGGATATTACCAGGTTTCAGAGAAACAGGAAAGATACGATTAAGTCATCTTTCTGGGGGATTATGCCGGCAGGACTCTTTACATTGGTACTTGGGATTTTAATGACGAAGATCACCGGAGTATATGATATCAGCATGGTACTGGTAGCGGTAGGAATCCCGTTCCTTGGTATCATTATTCTGGTATTGGCAACATGGACAACCAATTCCTTAAATGCATACTGCGGCGGACTGAATGTGATCATGACCTTTAATCTCCCGGATAACCGGAGAAGAGAGGCTACTTTTGCCGCAGGTATTGTAGGAATTTTATTATCCGTGCTTGGAATTCTGGGACATATTGAGCAGTTTTTAAGTCTGTTATCCTATGTGTTTTCTGCAATTGGCGGAGTTATGATTGCGGATTACTGGTTCGTAGGCAAGGGAAAAAAGGAAAATTGGCATCCACAGGAAGGATATAACTGGACGGGTATTATAGCTACAATTCTGGGTGTGGCGGGAGCAGCGTTAATTGGAATCGAATATTCCGGGATTTTATTTGCCCTGGTTATCTTTCTGATTATTGAGAGATTCGTACCATCCCAATCCAGAAATAAAAATACACAAGCTGTAAATGAGGAAAAAACAGGAGGAACAATCAATGAGAACATTATCTAAACTGGAAATAATTGATATTTTATATGGCTGTACGATTTTGGGAACCGGCGGAGGCGGGGATCTGGAATTAGGACTGGATGTTATGCAGCAGGATTTTGATGAAGGAAAAGAACTTCGCATGGTAGATTTAGATGAAATACCGGATGATGCTTATGTGGCAACTCCTTATATGTGCGGTGCGCCGTCTGCATTAGGAGAAGAAATTGAAGATAAATATAAGAGACTTCCACAGCTTGGATATCCGGAATCTCTTCTGGCATTCCGTACATTGGAAAGCTATTATAACAAGAAGTTTTATGCGGTATCTTCTACCGAGTTAGGCGGAGCCAATACAGCTTATGCACTTCATGTTGCCTGCCAGCTGGGCTTGCCGATTGTGGATGCGGATCCGGCAGGACGTTCTGTTCCGGAACTTCAGCACAGCACTTATTATGTAAAAGATATTCCCATTGCACCCATGGCGCTGGCTACCCAGTTTGGAGATACCATGGTGTTAAAGGATGTGGTGGACGATCTTCGGTCTGAAGACATCGTAAGGGCTGTGGCAGTAGCCAGCGGAAATAAAATCGGAGTAGCAGACCATCCGATAACAGGAGATAAATTAAAAGGTGCAACCATACCAAATGCCATTACATATGCTTTGAAAATTGGACAAGCGCTGAGAGAAGCACGGGATAATCATGAAGATGCGGCGGAGAAAATTACTGCTGCAGCAGGTGGGAAAATTTTATTCAGAGGAAAGGTAACGGAATTCCCATGGGAGCAGACAGGCGGATTTAACGTGGGTGAAGTTTCTCTGGATGGAACAAATGAATATGCAGGAGAAACATATAAAGTTTGGTTTAAAAATGAACATATTCTCTCTTACCGCAATGGGGAAATGGATATCACGGTGCCGGATCTGATCTGCGTTGTGGATAAGGAAGGAAACCCCATTACCAATCCCAATTATCAGGTGGGTCAGGAACTGACGATCTTCGTGCTGCCGGCACCTGAAATCTGGACAACCAAAAGAGGGTTGGAAGTGTTTGGACCACGAAGCTTCGGATTTGATGTGGATTACGTACCATTTACCGAGAAATAGAAATGAGGAAAGCATATGATTGAAAAATTACAGGAGTTGATTGCGATTCCCAGTGTATCCAAAAAAGGTGATGATCTCGCTCCTTATGGAATCGAAACGGCGAAGGCACTGGAGTATGTGCTGAATCTGTGCAGGGACTTTGGTTTCCGTACAAAAAACTGTGAGAATCAGGTGGGATATGCAGAAATCGGCAGCGGCGATGAGATGATCGGCATCTTGTGTCATCTGGATGTGGTTCCGGCTGGAAATGGCTGGACTTATCCGCCATTCGCAGGGGAAATCCATGACGGCAGACTTTATGGCAGGGGAGCGGTGGATGATAAAGGTCCGGCAATCGCATGTATTTTTGCTATGAAGGAATTATTGGATATGGGCATACCTCTGAAAAAAAGAATCCGTATTATCTTTGGACAGTCAGAAGAAACCGGTGACTGGACGGATATGGAATATTATAAACAGCATGAAGAGCTTCCTTCTTATGGATTTACACCGGATGCTGACTTTCCGGTTATTTATGGAGAAAAGGGTATTTTACAGATCACCCTTTCCATGGAACAGCAGAAATCCGGGTTCCTTTCGGTGTCAGGCGGGAATGCACCAAATGTAGTAGCGGATCAGGCATCCTGCACGGTACTTGGCGCAGAGGGTGAAAAGCTGCAATTTCAGGCAAATGGAAAAGCGGCACATGGCAGCACGCCGGAAGAAGGTGAAAATGCCATATCCAACCTGATGGATTTATTACTTAAGGAAATGGAAGAGAGGCATTTTAAGTGTCCGTTTGCCGAATTTTATATGGATAAAATCGGATATGCGCTACATGGAGAACGGATCAACTGCGAACTTTCTGATGAAGCAAGCGGTAAAATCACTTTTAATGCAGGCATGATCCGGATCAAAGAGAGCAGCGTGGAATTGTCCGTTGATATCCGCTATCCTGTTACCTGTAAGGAAGAGGAAATTATCTTAAGGATTAAGCAGCAGGCAGAACCATATGGGGTAAAGGTTTCGGTCTGTGAAAGCATGGCTCCGGTTTATCTGGATAAGAATACACCGGTAATTCGTGCACTCATGGAGGTTTACCATGAGGAAACAGGAGATGATACACCGGCAATGACAATGGGCGGCGGCACCTATGCCAGAGCGATGGAGGGTATCGTAGCCTTCGGACCGCTGTTTCCGGGCAGGGAGTGTACGGAGCATCAGAAGGATGAGTATATTCTGCTTGAAGATCTTGAGAAGGCAAAGGAAATTTATAAGAAGGCTTTGTGGAGACTGGTAGAGTTGTAGGAGAAAGTAAATGGAAACTGCTGTATACGGACGCATGTTGGTATATGGCAGTTTTTTGCTTTTATAAACTGAAGTTCAAAAATATGTACCATTTTATATATAAAAGGATAATATGCATATAAAATAAGACTTATTTGTTTAAAAATATACATAATGCACAAAGAAGTATTGAAAAATACACTTATAAATGATAATATGGCGGTACATAAAGGAAATATCTATATTCGTGGAAAGGAGAGGGCAGAAAGAGAATTTACAACAAATTATTGGTAGAAGAATGTCAAGGGCGGTTTGGAAATTCCCCGCCATCTGCACGCTACACTTTGCGGTATATTTGCCCCGAATTCAGGTTACATAGTACGCTTGTCGCCCTTCATTCGGAACAAATCTCCCACAAACTGGAACGCACAGTTGTCAGAAAGCTATTTCCAAGCAAGCCCTAAACAAAGGATGATTGGAGGATTACGAATGAAGAAGAAAATGATTAGTATGGTTTTAGGGATGGCAATGGTATTAACATTACTCAGCGGATGTTCTATGGGGGATGAAGCAAAGGCAACGGAGGCCGCAAAGACCAGCGAAGCGGCGGATACGGATGCAGCAAAAGAAACGGAAAAAGCATCAGATGAAATGAAAGAAACAGTAGCCAAAGCGGCTGAGGAAGCGACAGAAACAGAGACAGCAAAAACTGCTTCCGATACTGGTGAAAAGCTGAAAGTGGGATTTTGTCCTATGGATCTTTCGAATCCATTCTTTGCCCAGATGGCAAGCTCTGCAAAAAGCGCCGCAGAAGAAAATAATGTGGAATTGGTTGTTACGGATGGACAATCAGATTCCCAAAAGCAGGTAACAGCATTAGAGAACTTTATCTCCCAGGGATGTAAGGCAATTATAGTAGTTCCGGTAGACGGTGAATCATTGAAAACAACAATAGAAGAAGCAGAAAAGTCCGGTATACCTGTTATCACTCATACTACGAAGGTAGATGCGGCAAGCGCTTTTATATCCATTGATGAAACAGATATGGGTACTACAATCGGATCTGAGTGCGGAAAATGGATGAAGGAGACATTTGGTGATGAAGAAGTACAGTATGCCATCCTTAATCAGCCTACATTGCCGCAGATCATAAACAGAGAAAAAGGAATACAGGCAGGTATAGCAGAGTATGCACCAAATGCAAAGCTGGTTACGACAGTAGCGGCTTGGCTGCCGGACATGGGAATGGAGGCAGCAGAAACAATCCTGCAGGCTTATCCGGATGTAAAAGCAATTGTGGGTATCAACGACAGCGGGGCTTTGGGTGCATATGAGGCATGTTCAGCTGCAAACATAGGAGATCAATTCTTTATAGGCGGTGTGGATGGGACAGAGGCAGGAGTAGAAAAAATTGCAGCAGGCACAATCTACAGAGCTTCGGTTGATATCGGACCTGTTCCTACCGGTGTTATGATGATCGATTATGCAAAGAAGCTGTGCAATGGGGAAGAGGTACCAAAAGAAACAATGGTGGAAGTAAAAGCGATCAATAAAGACAATGCACAGGAATATCTGGATGCGTTTAAAGAGGTTAAATAGACTTTTGAGGCGTATGGTGCAAAATAATTAATTATATTTGCAATAAAATACTAAGCGGATATTTGATGCAGGGTACAATTGTGCGCTGTATCCTGCAACAGATTACTCAGTTATGGATCAGAGTGTGTTTGAAAAATCAAGCAGCCAGAAAGGATTTTTCAAACACGCGCTGGTAAAACAGAACAGGTGGTAAAGATATGTCAAAAAAAGTCAGCTTAAAAATGGTTAATATATGTAAATCATATCCCGGTGTAAAAGCATTGTCAAATGTATCCATAGATTTATACGAAGGGGAAGTACATGCTTTATTAGGAGAAAATGGAGCTGGTAAATCCACATTGTGTAAAATTATTGCAGGTGCGCAGCAGATGGATTCCGGTGAATATTTTATTTATGGAAAACAGATTTATCATTTGACGCCGCACACTGCGAAAGAACACGGAGTTGGAATTATCTATCAGGAGTTTAACCTGGTTCCTTATTTAAAAGTCTATGAAAATCTTTTTTTGGGAAAAGAAATCAAAAAAGGACCAAACACCGATAAAAAAGAGATGGTAAAAAGAACAAAAGAAGTTTTTGATCGGCTGAAAATAGATATAGATCCCAGTGCAAGAATCTGTGATTTGTCAAATGCGTATAAACAATTGGTAGAGATAGCGAAGGCCGTTTTGGAAAAGGCAAAGATATTATGTATGGATGAACCTACTGCTCCGTTAACAAACAGGGAGGTATCTATTTTATTTGATTTAATAGCAGATTTAAAGAAACAGGGAGTTACCATCATCTATATCTCTCATCGCCTGGAAGAATTATTTGAAGTAGCAGACCGAATTACGATTATGAGAGATGGTGAATATGTAAAAACAGTGGAAACTTCAGAGACAAACCGAAAGGAATTGGTAGGGCTGATGGTTGGCAGAGAACTTGGAGAGGATTTTCCAAAACGATCTGTTGAATTAGGGGAAGAAGTATTAAGAGTCGAAAATCTGTCTGCATCAAAAAAATTGAAAGATATTTCATTTGTGCTGAGAAAAGGGGAGATACTGGGGTTTGCCGGGCTTGTTGGGGCTGGGCGGACAGAAGTTATGCGTGCAATATTTGGAGCAGATAAAAAGATAACCGGAGATATCTATATTCATGGAAGAAAAACGGAAATAAAGAGACCTGCGGATGCGATTAAAAATGGTATCGGTTTAATTCCGGAAGACAGAAAAGGAGAGGGGGTTTCTCTGACCATGTCTGTGAGAGAAAATATTTCACTGATTAAGTTGAAGGATATCTGCAGATTAATGACGATAGACAAAAAAAGAGATGAAGGAATATCGAAACAATATATAGCTGCCTTATCGATAAAAACGCCCACAATGGAACAAAAGGTTAAAAATCTAAGCGGTGGAAACCAACAAAAAGTTGCACTGGCAAAGTGGCTTACTATGGATACGGATATCATCATACTGGATGAACCTACCAGAGGGATTGACGTTGGTGCAAAGCAGGAGATATATGTGCTGATGAACCAACTGGCGGAAAGTGGGAAATCCATTATAATGATTTCTTCTGAGATGCCGGAACTGATCGGTATGAGTGACAGAATTCTTGCTATGTATGAAGGAAGAATTAAAGGTGAAGTAAGTGATGAATTGGCAACCCAGCAAAATATATTGGAATTGGCTTCCGGTGGAAAAACAGGCGAGGTGGAACAGGATGAAGAAAAAGATTTCGTTAAGTAAATATGGCGTTTATATTATATTACTGCTTTTGATTCTGGTATTTACGTTTACGACAGACTCCTTTATGACAGGCAAAAATATACTGAATATCGGAAGTCAGGTTTCTATGATCGGAATCTGCGCAGTTGGAATGACAATGGTTCTTCTTACAGGAGGAATAGATATTTCCGTAGGGGCAATGATTGCATTGACCGGGGTTATCTGCTCAAAATTGATGGTAGAATCAGGTCTGCATATGATACTGGCAATTCTGATTACGCTGGGGATTGGTACCGCTCTGGGTTTGTTTGTAGGTTTTATGGTTACAAGATTTGGGGTGCCAGCTTTGATAGCCACGCTTGCCATGCAGACAATTGCAAAGGGGATTGCATATATTCTGACCGGTGGTATACCGATTTATGGGTTGGATGATTCCTTCCGGATATTTGGCCAGGGATATATATGGATTATTCCGACACCACTTGTCATTATGGTTCTGGTATTTATTTTTGGATATTGGATGCTGGAAAAAACCTGTTTTGGACGACATGTCTATGCCATAGGCGGAAATGAAGAAGTTGCCCGTCTTTCAGGGATAAATGTTGCAAAGCGGAAGATGCAGATATATTCTTTCAGTGGTTTTTTTGCATCTCTCTCCGGTATTATTATGCTGTCCAGAATTAATTCCGGACAGCCTGCCGTAGGCACAGGATTTGAGATGGATGTTATTACCGGTGCTGTTTTAGGGGGAGTCAGTGTAGCAGGCGGAGAAGGCAGAATTACAAATGTAATTGCCGGTGTCTTAATAATGGGGATTTTAAGTAATGGTATGGTTCTTTTGAATCTGGATGAATATTGGCAATGGGTGGTGAAGGGAATTGTCCTGTTTATAGCAGTGGCATTTGACAATATACAGAAGAAAAGAGATCAGGCAAAATAGAGGAGGACTTGAATATGGGTGAGACTTGTAGAGCGGCAGTTTGGGTAAAAGCAAATGATATCCGGGTAATGGATGTAAAAATGCCTGAATGCGGTGATGACGGTATGATTATTAAAGTAGAGGCAGCAAGTGTATGTGGTACGGATTTACATGTTTACCGTAATGATCCTTCAGTCCCTACGATACTTGGACATGAAGTATGCGGAACAATTGTTGAGATGGGCGTAAATGCAAATCAGACGATTAAGTGTTTTACAGGAAAACTGCATGTGGGAGACAGAATTAATATCTATCCATGGATAACCTGCGGGCATTGCGTAAACTGTCTTACTTACGGGGTGGGGGCCTGCGGAGTATGTGATAATTCTTTTGTGTATGGATTACCTTATGAATGCCTGGGATTGGGGGGAAGACCGGTAATTTCTTCTTCCATGGAAATAAAACCTTATATCAAAGGTGGATTTTCAGAATATATGTATGTATTTCCTGGAACTTTTGTATGGCAGGTACCGGCGGAAATGCCTAATCACATTGCATCGCTGCTGGACCCAATGGCGGTAGCCATGCGGACGGTAGAATTGGCACAGCGTGCACCGGGGGTATTTGAAGACAGCCTTAATTTTAATTCTACGGTTCTGGTGATTGGAGACGGGCAGATAGGTGCATTGACAGGAGCGTGCGCAAAAGCCCTGGGGATAAAGAATTTAATTATTGCAGGGGGAAGAGACGAAAGACTTGCCATAGCAAAAGAAGTGTCCGGTGCAGATTGTGTGATGAATTATCATAAGCTTTCTTTGGAAGAGCGAAAAGAAATTGTGGATTCCTTTACAGATGGCAGAGGAGCAGATGTGGTATTTCAGTGTGTGGGCAGCCCTATGGCATTTCGGGATGGCATTGAGTTGATGAAGCAGGTTGGTACTTTAGTAGAGACAGGTAATATTGCGGAAGCGGCACCTATAGACTTTGATCCGGCAAGAGATTTGTGCTGTAAGCATGCCACTTATGTGGGGATGAGTATTAATACACCCAGCGCATTTAATAAAGCTTATCAGGCACTTTTTAAATATAAAGAAATGCATCTGGAGAGATTATTTACTCATAGATGTACTCTGGATACCTTGTTGGATACAATGAATGATTCTAAAAATCCGGCGTATATGAAAAGCTGGGTTAATTTTTCCGGAATCGAGCATGTTTGAAAAGACAGGAGGAGACATAAATGGAAGGTAAGATGAAAGCACTCAGAATGTATGCACCAAATGATTTTCGGATTGAGGAAATACCAATTCCGGATATCCGGGAAGATGAAATTCTAATAAAGGTAGAAGCATGCGGCATCTGTGCAGGTGATGTGAAAACGCTTCACGGAGGTATCCGAGTCTGGGGGACTACGCCGGAAAACAGATACATTGAGGCACCTATTACCGGTGGACATGAGTTTGTAGGAAGAGTAGTGGAATTTGGCAATAAAGTAAATGGTATTAAATTAGGAGATAGAATGGTATCAGAGCAGATCGTGCCCTGCGGCGAATGCCGTTTTTGCAGAGAGGGTAATTATTCTATGTGTCATCGCCATTACATCTATGGTTTTAAACAGGAAACTCCGGGAGGATTTGCTGAATTTATGAAATTTCACCACAGCGGGATACATCATATAATTCCGGAAGGAATGAGTGCCTGGCAGGCGACGCTAATTGAGCCATTAGCATGCGCCATGCATGCAGTGGACAGAGCAAAGATCGGACATAGTGATGTTGTAGTCATTGGAGGATTAGGAGCGATAGGCCTTGGAATGGTCAGCGCAGCCAGAAAACTGGAACCCAAAATGATTATCGGTTTGGATTTAAGGAGAAAACGATTAGAACTGGCAAAGCAATATGGTGCGGACATTGTTATGAATCCGATAGATATGGATGTGGTGGAAGAAATAAAGAAACTGACAGAGGGGTATGGATGCGATGTCTATATCGAAGCTTCAGGAAGTGAAAAAAGTGTAAAGCAGGGAATGGGAGCAATTCGGTTTCAAGGAAGATATGTTCAATTTGGTGTCTTTCCTGAAGAAATAACAGTTGACTGGAATGATATTGGAGATGGAAAAGAAATCGATATCTATGGAGCGCATCTTGCACCATACTGCTATCGTCCGGTTATACATGGAATTATGAATGGAAGCATACATACGGAAGGATTGATGACACATACCTATCGGTTGGAGGATTGGAAGGAGGCGTTTGAAACAGCGGAGAAAAATCCGGATGCATTAAAGGTTATGCTGGTACCTTAAAAATAGTTAAACAGAAATGACTAGGTGTTGTTTTATATTTGGTAAAAAAAGCGTGATAGATATTATTCTATGACGCTTTTTTAGAGAGTGTTTGAAAAGCTATTGCATCGGTCTGTCTGTGTTAATTGTTGGGGTTAGATTATCAAAACGGTATTGATTGGCGGTTATACCTACTTCTTTTTTAAATACAGAACAGAAATAGTTGTATTCCGTAAATCCGGTCAGTTCAGCTATTTCTGTGATCGTGGAATCTGTTTCTACCAGCAGTTTTTTTGCATGTTCAATGCGTTTTACCGTAATGTACTTGCCAATGCTGGTATTCAGGGAATCGTTGATTACATCATAAAGCTTTGTACGGCTCATCATAAACTCTATGCAAAGATCGTGGATGGTAATTTTATCTGCAATATGCTGGTCGATATAATGATCCAGCTTTGTTAAAAAACCATTCCTGTTAAGGCGGATAATGCCTTTATACATAACATAGTAAGTACAGGCTTCCAGTAATTGAGCAAGAGCCTGTATCTTCTCTTCGGAATGATATTGGATATCTGCAATCAGCTCAGCGCAGTCAAGGGAGTATAAACCGTATTGCTGGCAAAGGGTTTTTAGTGTTTGCATAAGAAGTGCGGTATCTTCAATTGTTGTGATCTGTCCAAAGACGATATAACCAATAATGACATGGTTGTCTTTCAGAGGTGCAACAACCTCTGTTAAACCTGCATGGCAAGTATAAATGACCAGACTTTCGTTTTTTTTACATTCTTTAAATGCTGTCACATTGCTTTTAATACAATTTTGTCTGGTAGTGGGATTGTTATGCATGAACTCACAAAATTTACTATGCTGTTCAGGATAAGCCATAATTTTAACGTAATTCCCGTCATATACGGACGAACGGATATTCGTTACAGAATAAAAATTGTGCATAACTTTTTTTAATAAATCATATTCCAGGGTTAGCTTCATTAGACTTCACTCCATTACTTTCTCTTTTCGTGGTGGTCCGGAAAAAGAGTTCGAACTATTTTATAGTAATGCGGATTTATTTGCCTATTCTGGAAAATTAGAAGGTTATATAATATATATAACAGAAAAATATAGAAATATCAAGAAAAAACGGGAAAAGATAAGAAATAAGAAGATATTTGCCAAAATATGGAAAATAAGAAGGCTATATACTGGCGTAACAATTTTTAAAACATGTAAATAAATTACCGTACACAGAACCTCATTCAAGTTGTGTGTACAGAATTATAGTGATAATAAGTGCTGCCCTAAGGAGATGATAATGCAAAAAGGGGTGATAAAAGGAACCTGTTTTATGAAAGGAATAAGCCTGAAGCTACCGGCTGCAAGTAAGACCTAGTATACTACAATGTAAACAGGCATATGAAATGAATAAAAGTTACCTGTGGTTATTCGTATATAAAGAGTGTAAGTACAAGTTTTATCGGATGTTGTTTAGCGGAGAGGATAAACGTCATAAGAAGATAATTGAGAAAAAAGGAATATTATAAGAAAAAAGAAAAACCGGCTGGGACAGCCGGTTTTTCTTTATGTAGAAATAACAAGGTCAATCAGTGAGCGCCGTCATAATAAGCTTCCATATAAACCTTCTGCACATCCACCAGCGCAGCCTCCCTGGGATTTTCCGGCATGCCGGTATCCTCCAGTGCATGCAGTGACAAAGTCACTACATCGGATGGGCGAAAAGAAGTAGTATTTAGCTTGGGAATGCCGATCCGCGCCGACAGATCCCGTATGTAGCTGATAGCAGCCAAAGCCCCCTGGTCTGCCGTCATGCGGGATGTGTCCATGCCAAGCGCCTGGGCAACCTGGGAATAACGATCTTTGCATGCCGATGCATTGAATTTCATAACATAGGGCAGCAGAATTGCATTTGCGACTCCATGAGGAGTGTTGTAAAAGCCGCCCAGCTGGTGAGCCATAGCATGAACCATCCCAAGACCTGCGTTGGAAAATGCCAGGCCAGCCATATATTCTGCCCAGCACATGTCCGTGCGGGCTTCAATATTTCTTCCTTCGAATACAGCTTTAGCCAGCGATCTGCCAATCAAACGGATGGCCTCAAGTGCAATGCCGTCTGTAAAGGGAAAATGAGATTTGGCAACGTAAGCTTCAATCGCATGTGTCAGAGCATCCATGCCGGTAGAAGCAGTCAAAAAGGCTGGCATATCTAACATCAGCATGGGATCATTAATCGCCAGATAGGAGAGGCAGTTGGCGTCCACCATCAGCATCTTTACTTTCAGAACCTCATCCGTTACAACATAAGCCCTTGTTACTTCAGATCCGGTGCCGGCAGTGGTATTGATGGCGATCAGAGGTACACCGGGGTTTTTTGATTTGTTCAATCCATTATAATCGGTGATATCTCCGCCATTTTTTGCAAGGATACTGACAGCCTTGGAAACATCCAGAGAAGATCCGCCCCCAATTCCGATGATATAGTCACAAAGTTCTCTGTCAAAAAGAGATTTTGCCTCATTTACAATAGAAACAGTAGGATTTGGTTTAACGCCATCATAAATGGCATAGTTTTTGCCGGCGCCATCCAGTACATCCGTAACCTTCTTCACAGTACCGATTTCCACAAGGGGCCTGTCGGTGACGATAAATGCTTTTTTACCCGATATCAGGTCTATGTGCCGTGGTATTTCATGAATGCAGCCTTTCCCAATCAGCGTATGTGCCGGCTGGTATAATTCTCGATAATTCATCTAAGCTTCCCTCCAATACATTTCATCATATGACATGAACAAATGATAATAAAAGATAAACATATGTTAATAAAACTAAAATAGCATAATTTAATAGGAAAGTCAATCATGATAGTAGTCTTCTTGTTTCGGAAAATATCATTAATCTTATAACCACGCAGAATGTTTCTGTTTTTGCTAAATAAAGCTTTGAATTGTCAGCAGTATATTAGCAACTTGAAATTCTGCGTTGTAGTACTATATTAGAGCGTGTTTGAAAATTCATTCCCATCATCTGCACGCCCCACTTTGCGGTATATTTGCCCCGTCAGGTTACGTAGCCCGCTACGCGCCCTTCATCCGGGACAAATCTCCCACAAAGTGTGACGCACAGCTGCCTGAAAGCAATTTTAAAGCACGCTCAAGAACTTATAAAATATTTACTGAATTTTCAACATGAAAATTATGAATATCGACAAAATGCCCTGAAATATGAAAAATATTTACAATTTATATTGACAATGCACAAAACTTATAGTATTATCCATGTATACAAATGATAATCATATAGTTACATATGTTCCTAAAATATGTTTGAAAGGACGATGGAATGAAATCGTATTTTATTGGAATTGATACGGGGACTCAGGGAGTACGGATTGGAATTGCTGATGAAGATGGTGAAATGCTGACCAGTCATGAAAAAAAGTGGGAAACCTCCTATCCTAAAGTCGGCTGGGCAGAACAAAACCCGATGGACTGGTGGGAGAGCATCCTGGAAGTGCTTTTAATGTGTTCCGGAGAAATGACAGATGAGCAGAAGAAATCGGTGAAAGCATGCTGTGTCTGTGCCACATCTTCTACCGTTTTGGCTATCGATGAACAGGGAAAACCCCTTATGGATGCCATGATGTGGATGGATGCCAGATCCCGGGAGGAAATGAATGAGATCAATGAGACACATGATCCGGTTCTGGACTACTGCGGTCAGGAGAGCTCCTTTGAATGGATGATACCAAAAGCACTATGGATCAAAAGACACCGCCGGGATATTTATGATAAATGTTTTCGTCTGGTAGAACAGCTGGACTGGATTAATTATATGTTAAGCGGAATATTATCCAGTTCCATATGTAATACAACCTGTAAATGGAATTACATAGAATCAAAAGGCGGTTATCAAAAAGAGTATTTTAAAAGGATAGGCTTTGAGGATTATCAGGAAAAAATCGTAACCAAGGTGGATAAAATCGGTGAAGCGATTGGAAAGCTAAGGTCGGATCTGGCAGAACGATTTGGTTTTAATCCCGATTTAGAAGTGGTGCAGGGCGGAATTGATGCCCATATGGCGATGTTTGGACTGAATGTAATAAAGCCTCATAAATTGGGAATTGTGATGGGGACCAGTTTTGTACATCTGTGTATGTCAGAAGAAAAACCGAATTTAAAAGGGATTTGGGGACCCTATGACAGCGCGCTGGTGGACGGGCTCTGGCTGCTGGAAGGCGGGCAGATATCAGCAGCCGGACTGGTAAACTGGTTTCGGAAGAACTTTCATATTGGGGAAGAAGACGGGAATCCCTATGCCAGGCTATTAAGAGCAGCAGAGGAAATCGAACCCGGATCGGATGGAATAACGGTTCTGGATTTCTTTCAGGGAAACCGGACGCCGTATAAGGATGCAATGGCTAAGGGGGTTATTTATGGATTAAATGTAAAACACACATGGAAACATATCTATCATGCAGTATTGGAATCCGTTTCTTTTGGTACCCACAATATTATACAGAATTATGAAACCCAGGGGTATGAAGTGGATTCGCTGACGGTCTGCGGGGGCGTTACCAGGGATCGGGGATGGATACAGATGATCTCGGATGTTACGGGCAAAAAGATTATTATTAACCGAAACAGCCAGGCAGGCGTACTTGGCTGCTGTGTGGCTGCGGCATCCAAAGGAAGGCATTATGAAAGTTTCCAGGCTGCGGCAGATCGGATGGTAGTACCTGAAATTGTGGTGGAACCCGATATGGAAAAGCACAGCTTGTATCAGAAACCATTTCAGAAATATCTGAAGCTATATAAGTGTTTAAAAGAAATGATGCATGAGACGGAACAAGATTAGTTTTTTTAGCATGGTGCTAAATTAATCTAATACATGGCACGCTGTTTCCGGGAGTATGGTGCAGGTTCAGACATCGCTATAAAAGCAATTACAGATCTTGCAGAAAATAATTTTATGACACACTCCGGTAACAGGTACCACAAATCACATTCTAAGGAGGAATAAAATGAGAAGGTACAAAAAGATGTTGGGGATTTTATTAACAGCGGCTATGACAGTTTCCATGCTGACAGCATGTGGAGGCGGAGCCAAAGGTACGGATGGAGACACTACTGCTAAGACAGAGGCACAGGCTGAGACAAAAGCTGCAGAGACTAAAGCTGCAGAGACAAAAGCAGAGGAAACAAAAGGGGATGTGACGGAAGCAGCGAAAGAAACTGCATCAGAAGCAGTCACAGAAGCAGCGAAAAAGGCGGACGCTTCCGGTAAAAGCTTTAAAATCGGTTATGTAAATAAGACTTTGAATAATCCATATTTTGTTGCTTTGGATGCAGCTCTGAAAGAAGAAGTTGAATCACGGGGATGGACTTATGCCAGTCTGGATGCTTCCGAAGATATTTCCAAGGAAATGGAAAATATGGAGACCTTCGTTTCCCAGAAATATGATTGTATCATTATGAACTGTGTGGATTCCGAAGCCTGTCTCCCGGCTATTGCAAATGCAACTGCAGCAGGTATACCGGTTATCAATGTAGATAATGCATGTGATACCTCAGCCGATAATATTACAACGGTTTGTTCCGATAACCTGAGAAACGGCAGGGCAGTGGGCCTCTATGTAGGCGAGGAGTTCGGGAAAGATCCCATTGTATCGGTTCTCCTGTCCGGCGTAAAAGGAGCCGTAGTATCTCAGGAAAGACGAACTGGACTCATGTGCGGTATTATTGAACAGCGAACAGGCTGTACGGAAGAGGAAGCATGGGCAGCCGCTAAAACAATGGAACAGGAATTGATGGATAAAGGGAAAGCAGAAAATACAGATGCTGATTTTAAGATCAATGGACAGGGCTGGGGAAACTGGACAGCAGATGAAGGACTTCCGGCAATGGAGGATTTACTGGTAGCGAACAAGGATATCAACCTGGTATTAGGGGAAAATGACAACATGTTATTAGGCGCTATGACCGCTATTGAAAACTCCGGCTTAACGGATAAGATCAGACTGGCGGCAGCGGCAGACGGACAGAAGGAAGCAATTAAACTGATCGCAGACGGCACAGGATATATGGCTACCGGAGATAATAATCCAAAGACAGTTGCAGCTATGGCATTGCAGGTTGCAGATGAAGTATTACTGGATGGTAAGACAGCAGATGATTACGAAGATATTACACGTACACCGCCTCTTTGCTACACCATTGAGAATGCAAAAGATTACTATGATGAGAATGCAGCATTTTAACACTTATGTTTCCTGTTCGCAGGAGTCAAATGGACGCGCCAGCGTGTCCGTTTGGCTCGTTGCTCACGGGAATAAAGGGTATGTAAATGGGGGTGCGGTGTCAGCTTATCAAGAGAGATAACGATGCGGCATCCCTAAAAAATAAAAGCAGCAGAAACACAGAAAATGATGAGGAGTGTAGGCGATGGGTAGTGAATATCGGGTTGAGATGGAGCACATTGACAAAAAGTTTGGCGGCGTCTATGCACTGAAGGATGTTTCTTTACGGGTAAAGCCAGGAGAAGTCCATGCTTTGATCGGAGAAAACGGTGCAGGAAAATCTACTTTGATGAAAATCTTATCGGGAGCGGTTATCCGGGATGGCGGAACCATTCGGATCGACGGGCAGGAGGTTAAAATCTCATCTCCAAGGGAAGGAAAAGATCTGGGCATTGCAACTATTTATCAGGAATTTATGCTGGCGCCGCATTTAACGGTTGCAGAAAATATATTTATAGACCGGTTAAATCAGGGCGGGGCGGCTATCCGCTGGAAGAAATTAAATAAAGATGCTTCGGAAATATTAAAGAAACTGGGATTTGGAGAAATTGACCCGAAACAAAAGGTTGCGGAATTATCAGTGGCATATCAGCAGGTTGTGGAAATCTGCAAGAATCTAAGCCGGGATGCCAAGATCCTGGTACTGGATGAACCTACCGCTGTTCTGACATTTACCGAAATAGAAAAGCTCTTTGCACTGGTAAACCTTTTGAAAAAAGATGGAGTCAGCATTATCTACATATCTCACAGGCTGGAAGAAATATTCCAGTTATGTGATACGATTACCGTATTTAAGGATGGGAAATTTGTAAAAGAGCTTTCATCCGGGGACATCGATAAACATGGGCTGATCAATCTGATGGTTGGGCGTGAAATGTCTACTCTGTATCCCGAGAGAAACGTGAAGCTGGGGGACGTAGTTCTGGATGTGAAAGACCTAAACTGCGGAAAGATGGTACAGAATGTGTCTTTTTCCGTTCGTGCGGGAGAAGTGCTGGGTTTCAGCGGTCTGGTGGGAGCCGGAAGGACGGAAACCATGCGTGCCATATTTGGGATTGACCGTAAAGATAGCGGCGAAATTATGCTGGCAGGAAAAAAGGTGGCGTTTAAGGCACCAAAGCATGCAGTGGAAAATGGGCTGGGATTTCTGCCGGAAGACAGAAAGCAGCAGGGGGTGCTGCTGAATCAATCCATACGTATTAATACCACACTTGCTTCTCTGAAACAGGTAAAATACGCCATGGATGTAATCAATGGGAAAAAAGAAAAACAGACGGTGGAAAATATCCTGGGGCAATTATCCACGAAATATGCTTCCATGGAGGATGATGTATCCAGTCTCTCCGGAGGCAACCAGCAAAAGGTGGCTCTTGCAAAGTGGCTGGCTGCTGACTGTAAATGCATGATACTGGATGAACCTACCCGTGGTGTGGATGTTGGGGCAAAGGTAGAAATATATAAAGTAATTAACGACCTGGCAGGCCGGGGAGTAGCAATTGTTATGATTTCTTCGGAGATGACGGAAATAATCGGAATGTGTGACCGGGTGATTATCATGAGACAGGGCAGAATTACCGGAGAAGTAGCCAGAGAAGAATTATACGAAAATGTGCTGATCAAATACGCAATGGGTGTATAAATATGAAATCGAAAGGAAGCCACGTTTTGATTCTTTCAAATATTTATTTGTGGCAGTATAGCAGGCATGCCTGCTGTATGGAATGGGTGAAAAAAATGAATACAAACAATAAAGCTGTAAAACTATTTGTAAAACATAATACTTATTTTATGCTGTTGCTGTTATTGATTATCTGTATCTGCATATCGCCGGACTTTTTTACCTTACAGAATATCATTAATATCCTGCGCCAGTATTCAGGAACCACCGTTGTCTGCATGGGAATGCTATTTGTAATCCTGACCGGGGGGATTGATTTATCGGTTGGTTCTATTCTGGCACTTGGAAGTGTAATGGTTGCATTTGCACTGACCACCCATAGCCTGGGCATGGCAGCAGCGATTCTTCTGCCGGTACTGGTTGGATGCGTATTGGGTGCAGTTACGGGATTCCTGGTATCTTATGCCAAGATGGCAGCTTTTGTAGCCTCACTTGCGATGATGACAATTGCAAGAGGTCTGGCATTTGTAATATCAAATGGACAGCCGGTGCAGACACCAAAGGATACGATTGGTAAATTAGGAGTAGCCATGATTGGCGGGGGGGTGCCCTGGCTGGCCGGTAATGGTGGCTATGGCAT
>UQGG01000071.1 GCA_900540475.1 uncultured Robinsoniella sp.
ATCTTCAGGCTGCTTTTTCGTATCTATTAACATTGATTCTTTCCTTATCAGTTTATTGTTTAACCGCATGTACTCACTATATTCTTGCTAAGTAAAGCCTTGAATTGTTCGTATCATATTTGTAACCTGAAATTATGCGTTGTAATATAAACTATATAACAATTACACCTATTGCAGTTTTAAGCACTCCTTATTCATTCCAATACAATTGGATCTTAGAAGCTAATTCCTTTGCAGCCGCTTCACTTGATACCCCTCCATCATACACTCTTTTCATTTGTTCCATAGTCAGTTCTTCTATTGCAGAATCCACGATTAGGGGGACTTTTAGTGACTTAGCTAATTCTTTAAATGCTTGCAGTTCTTTTTGCTCTGCCTGTTTAAACGTAATAATCTGCCCTTCATCACCCTCCACCATAGCTTCCTCATTCGAAACTACCGGATCTAAACTATCAAAAGCCTGCCTATTTACCGGAAATCCTTCTCCAATCTCTAAACTCTGTATCTTTCCTGACAGCAGCGTTCTTATAAACGCTTTTGCCTCTTCTGCATGGGCAGATGCAGCAAGAATCCCAACCACGTCGTAAGGTATATATATTGATTGTATCGTTTTTACCTGGGCACCGTATGATTTGTGAAACGTTGCCGGGTAAGATAAATCCATAACACTTTTCATCTCACTGATAGCAACTCTGAATTTTCCGGTATCTGATGCGCCTCCTATGCCGAACATATTCTCTTCTTTCTCCTGCCCTTCTTCCTCTTCCTGACTTATAGCTCCTGTCATTCGGGATATCTGCATTACTACATTCATATATTGTGCCAGACCTTCTTTTGAAAAAGAAACTGCACGAAGGTCGTTGTAATACATATAAAAAATATTCTTAGCAATCTCTTCAAAAAAACCACTTGATATTATCTTTTCTGCACCCCCGCTACTCAGATATTTTTCCAGGCTGTCCAAAGACTCCATCTGACTGATTGCCTCTTCATGACCAATTAGCAGGGGAACTGTAAACCTGGATGGTATCGCAATTATCTTTCCTTCTTTATCTTTTTGCAAATCTATATGATTAAGTAAACCAGACTCTCCATCCAGCTCATTTGTTACGTCTGACAAGTCCAAAAGAGCACCTTTTTCTGCATAAGCATCAACCGGGAGTCCGTCCAGTATCAGTAAATCCGGACCATTTGCTCCCGTCAGGACTTCTGTGTTAATAATTCTAATGGTATCTGCCAGAGTAGTGCGCTCTTTGGTCTCTCCATAGTCTTGAAATTCTATTTTTACGGACGGATTCTTCTTCTCAAACTCAATAATCGCCTGCTGCATTGTATTACTTTTTTTCAATCCGGCTATTTTAAGAACTATTTGATCTTCCATTCTCTTTTTTTCTTGATAACTGTAATATTTTAAAGAGGATTTTCCATCTTTCTGAAACAGCACATAGAAGCTGTTATTGTCGCCTGTTTCAAAAGAAACTGCCTCCTGTTCCAATTTAAGAGCCGGCATTTCGTCTCCCTCAATAATCGTTTCCACTATACTGCCATCTGCCATAATATGATGAATCCCCTTTTCGTTTAGAAAGAAAAAATCCTCTCCACTGCCTTCTTTCAAGTAGCTGTGAGACGCCTGTTCACCAATCTTTATTTCATTTATCTTTTCCCCGGTGTCCGTATCATAGATACAATATCCCGTTCCTGCATCATTTACTGATATAAACATTCCCGGACATACACCTATATTCCTTGTTACATTTACTCCCTGTTCCCATTTTTCAAACCTTCGAATTTCTTTTCCCTCCCGGTCATATAACACCGCCCCTTTTTGTGAATCATACGAAACAATAATTCTTCCGTCTTCCAGGCTTTTTACACCGTTTGGATATTCCTGCAATTGTTCTGATTCCGTTTTGGTAAGATCTGTTACCGGGACTTTTTCTATTGAATCCCCCCGCTGTCTGGCTATATGCGGTAAATAATCATCATCAAAATATAGCATATTGACATTGCCGTCTAATCCGCTTTCTATAATTCTAGGTTCATATGTTATATTTTTGAAAAACGCATTTATTCCACTAACATTTTTTTCTTTCCACGTATGGTCTTTCATCAGTTCATAGATATGATAATCACCAGAATCCTTTTCTCTGGAATACAGATACATCTGGCTTTTCTTTTTATTTACAAATGATATTGCCTTCTCTTTCCCCTGATCAAATGGTAGTTCAATATCGTTCTCCGCATACCCCTTTTCATCTCCTGAAAATCTTCCGGCTTTCTTCTGACTGCATCCTGTACCCAGAATAAAAAAAGCAAGAACAAAAATTGCCAACAAACAAATTTTTTTCATATACGCACCTCTTTCCTATTTAAAATTATACTAACATGAAAATCTCGAAGAAACTTCTAAATTAGCAACGACTTCTTTATAATTTATTAAAGATTAATTTTACTGACTGTGCTATAATAAACAAAATTTAATCCCAGGAGGAGCGATATCATGCGTATACTACTTATTGAAGATGATAAAGATCTTTGCAGCCTCATACAGCTTCACTTCATACAGGCAAAATATGAGGCGGATATCTGTTACAGCGGAGATGACGCTTTATTCCATGTGCAGAATTCATTCTATGATATAATAATTCTTGACCGCATGCTCCCGGAAATAGACGGACTTTCCCTGTTACGGATTATACGCGGGCAAAATATCCATACTCCAGTTATCATCATTACCGCAATGGAAGGGCTTCATGATAAGATCTGCGGTCTGGATGCCGGCGCTGATGATTACATAACCAAGCCTTTTGAAATATCTGAATTAATGGCGCGTATCCGTGCAATAACACGGCGTCCCGGCAAACTTAAAACTTCGCTAGTCCTGAACTATAACGATCTTATTCTGGATGTAGAAAAACAGATTCTATCAACCTCTTCTCTTTCTGTTTCCCTGTCACAAAAGGAAACCCGCCTATTGGAAGTTTTCTTCAAAAATGCTGAAAAAACCCTTCAACGGGATTATTTGCTTAATACAGTCTGGGGGGCAGATTCCGATGTGGATGAAAGTAATTTAGATAATTATATTTATTTTTTAAGGAAAAGATTTTCTAAAATAGAAACAAAGTCCAGCATTAAAACCATGCATGGTATCGGGTATTACCTGGCATACACCTCTTAGAGCGTGTTTTAAAATTGCTTTCTGTCAGCTGTGCGTCCCAGTTTGTGGGAGATTTGTCCCGAATGAAGGGCGCATAGCGGGCTATGTAACCTCAATTTGGGGCAAATATGCCGCTAAGTGGGGCGTGCAGATGGCGGGAATGAATTTTCAAACACGCTCAAGAGCGTGTTTACGAAAGGAACTACATATGCTGTTTCAAAAGATTCAGAAAAAACTAACTATTATTTATGTTCTCACATCGGGCATCATCCTTACTGCCGCCCTTTGTATCACTGCAGTATTATATACAAAATTCTTGTATCAAAAACAGACAGAGACCTTTCAGTCCGGTATTTTTCATATAAGTTCCACTTTGCACAGCAGTTCTGCTATTTCCGATTCCCTGCTGGACGAATTAAGTTACCGTGAAAATCTGCTGATTTATATTGAGGAAAATGGGTCTCCACTATTATATAATGCTTCGGACAAGTTGCCTGCCTGGCAAAAAACTCTGATTCAGGATGCCAAAGATTTTATAGGAGCGAATTATCTTTCATCCATAACCGCTGAATCCTATCAAAGTCCATTTTTTAAGTTGACAGGTGATGGAAATGATACCTACCTTTGTTCCTACATCTCCTTATCTGACAATGGCAATTATCGGGATATCTATCTGCTAAATGACCTATCACCTTTAACATCAGAATGCATTACACTGCTAATATATTTACTTCTTATTGAATTAATCAGCTGTATTTGCTTGTTTTTCATCGGACGCCGGTTCGTCCGCCATACCCTGGTACCTGTGCATGAAAATCAAAAACTTCAAAATGAATTTATTGCAGCGGCTTCCCACGAACTGCGTTCACCTCTGATGCTGATTCAAAATGCTTCTTCATCTGCCCGGCAGTTCCCCGGACAGACCAAATATTTTCATAAACTGATACAGCAGGAGTGTTTGAGAATGTCCTCACTGATTCAGGATCTTTTAACCCTGACGCTATCTCCGTCTCCTGTAGACGAAGCCTTTACTGAATATGACCCTGATACTTTGCTTTTAGATATCTATGAAAAATATCTTTCTATTTGCAAGACAAAGAACCTTCTGCTTCTGCTGGAATCTTCTGATCAACTGGCAGACACACCAAAAAGTAATCCCGGATACCTGTCTCAGGTTATCCGTATCTTTCTTGACAATGCTATCGCCTACTCATCTGATGGGCAAACTATAACCTTAAGGTTAATCATAAATAAAAACGACATTATGTTCTCTGTTATTGATCATGGCTGCGGAATTACTGATGAAGATAAAAAAAAGGTCTGCCAGAGATTCTATCAGTGTGATAAATCACGCGGCAGCAAAGATCATTTTGGACTTGGTTTAAGCATTGCACAAAAGTATTCCATCTCCCTGGGAGGCAAAATACTTATAGAAGACACCCCAGGCGGCGGATCAACCTTCATCCTGAAATGCCCTGCAACTTAAAAAACGGGAACGGTAAGCATCTGTAAAAGACTGCCCACCGATTCCCATTTCATTTATATGCTTGATTATGTTTGAAAATTGCTCTATCGCTCCGTAATACTGATAGATTCAATTGCCACACTGCCGCCACGCACTACTTCAATTGCAGAAAACTCTTTAGCAGCAAGTTTTACCAGATCGTTATTTCGTTCCTCCGTCTGCACACATTCCAGAACCAGACGGTCTTTATTTATGTCCACTACCTTCACGCCGAAGACTTCTGCCATGCGAAATACTTCATTTTTGTCCTGCTCACTGGCTGTATGGATTTTCAGGTACATCAGTTCCTTCATATGAATGGGAACATTTGTAAAATCAACAACTTTAATAACCTCGACACACCGGTTCAGCTGTTTCTTAATCTGCTCGAAGGTCGCGTCGTTGCTGTCTACGCAGATCGTCATTCTGGACACGGTATTATCTTCCGTTTCCCCCACCGTGAGACTGTGCAGATTATAAGATTTTCCGGAAAACAGCCCAGATATTCTTGCCAGCACCCCCACATCATTTTCCACATATAAGGATATCCATCTTTTTTTCATTTATATTTTCCTCCTTTAACATTCCATTACCATATCGTGAATTGCATTTCCACCGGGTACCATAGGCAATACCAGCTCATCCCGTTCAATAATAAATTCTATTATAGTAGGACTGTTCCTGTTTTTTTCTGCTTCAATAAATGCTGCCTCGATATCATTTTCATCAAATACACGGATTCCTTTTGCACCGTAACTGTCCGCCAGTTTAACAAAATCCGGTGAATATACGGGACATCCGTTTGTCTTGCAGCCCTCACAGCTGCTTCCACAGCTTCTTCTTCGTTTCATGCAGGTACTTGCATAGCGTTTGTCATAAAATAACTGCTGCCACTGGCGTACCATTCCCAGATAGCTGTTGTTGAAAATACAGATTGTAAGGGGTATTTCACAGGTTACAGCAGTCGCCAGTTCCTGTATATTCATCTGAATGCCGCCATCTCCCGACACGCAGATTACCTGTCTGTCCGGGTTCCCAAGCTTCGCCCCTATTGCTGCGGGCAGCCCATATCCCATAGTGCCTAATCCACCGGAGGTTAAAAGCTTCGTCTGTTCGTTCATTTCCAGAAACTGCGTTACCCACATCTGGTGCTGTCCAACATCTGTTACCACGATTCCATCTCTGCACCGCTTATTCATAACATCTAAGATCTTATCCGGTGACAATCCTTTGTGCACACTTCTGGCAATGGGATAAGCTTCTTTCCATTCCCGGATTCGTGCCGTCCAAGCTGCCCTTTCACAATCCTCAGCTTTTTCCAGCATCGCTTCCATTGCTAATCTGGCATCTGCAACTATGGGAACATCCACGTGAATATTTCTGGAAATAGAAGCCGCTTCTATATCCACATGGATGATTGTGGCTTCCGGTGCAAACTCACTGATCTTCCCTGTAATTCGGTCATTGAAACGGGTTCCGATGGAGAATAACAGATCGCATTCACTGATTGCCATATTAGAAGCATAGGAGCCGTGCATTCCGATATTTCCAACATAGTAGTTATGATCCGTGGGAATGGAGCCCTTCCCCATTATCGTTGTAATTACCGGAACATGAACCTTTTCCACCAATTCTTTCAATGCCTTTTTTGCTCCGGCAATCGGAACTCCGCCGCCGATTAAAAATACTGGCCTTTCGGCACTTTTTAACATCTCCAATGCCTTTTTAATCTGTCCTTTGTGAACGGTTAAATTGGGCTTATATCCCCTGATAGCAACCGGCTCATCAAAATTGTCCTCGAACAGCTCATTTTGAATATCCTTTGGAAAATCCACCACTACCGGTCCCGGTTTTCCTGTTCTTGCTATATAAAAAGCCTCTTTTATAATCCGCGCCAGATCCTTTCTTTCCCGAACCGTTACCGCATATTTACAGATACTTCTGGTTATTCCTACGATATCAACTTCCTGAAAAGCATCATTTCCAATCAAATGGGTAGGTACCTGGCCGGTAAAACATACCAGTGGTACACTGTCATAGTTTGCCGTAGCAATACCGGTAACCAGATTTGTAGCCCCCGGACCGCTGGTAACCAGGCATACTCCAACCTTTCCTGTAGACCTTGCATAACCATCTGCGGCATGGATCAGCCCCTGCTCATGTCTTGGAAGAATTACTTCAATGTCATTCTGGTCATAAAGGGCATCAAAAATATCAATTGCATAACCGCCCGGATAACCAAACAACAGATCAACTCCTTCCCGTTTTAATGCTTCAATAAAAGCCTGCGTTCCTTTTCTTTCCATTGTATTTCCTCCTTTACAAAATCCATTATACTGTTTCATTGTTTTGATCCGTATAAGGCTCTGAATCGCTGCCAGTCAATACCCCGCTGCAGGCAGCGGGGTTTTTGTTCTCCGCTTCCGCTCCGGTCGCTGCTATACGAACGTCCACTGGACGTTCAGCAACCCTCGCGGCAGTCGCCAAATGGACGCGTCAGCGTGTCCGTTTGGCTCGTTACTCGCGGGAATAAAAAAGCCCTAAGCTAATAAAATTAGCTTAGGGCGAATACGCTGTGATCCGTGTTACCACCTAAATTCAAAGAATAATCTTTGCACTCTGTCAATACGGATAATCCTCTACTGACATGATAACTTCTCATTTCAGTACGGAAAAATCGATACTGCTTTCCCTGTAACGGTGGAAAATTCCGTTGAAGCCTACTTAGGTAATCCTGTTCAGTTCACTGCTCAAAGGCTACTTCCATACTTCCTTGTTAAAGATTCGCACCAACCATCTTTTCTCTGGAACTTCGGTGAGTATGTACTCCTCCTCATCACTGCATTTGTCATTTTATATTATATGCATTTCTGATATTTTTTATTATAACTTTGATGCTCCCGGATTGTCAATAGTTTTTTTCGGACTTTACTCAAACGCCTTTACTCAAACATTTGGACTGCATTCTGGAGTTCTGTTATAATTTCAATATGCTGAGGGCACTGTGCCTCACAAGCTCCGCATTGCAGGCAATCCGATGCCTTACTGCAGCCGCCAGTTACAAAACCATATTCATTTTTTGCATCTTCCAGATTCTTAAAGGTAGCATTTTTATTCATTGCCTTAAAAATTTCTGGAATTGGAATCTGCTGTGGACAGACTTCCATACAGTACTGGCAGTTTGTACATGGAATAAGCGGCATATTTTTAAGCTTGTCAGTAACATCATCAATGACCTTCTGATCTTCATCTGTGATTTTTTCAAACTCCGCCATGAAGCTTAAATTATCTTCCATCTGTTCCATGTTTGACATTCCGCTTAATACTGTGATGACGCCTTCCAGGGAAGCCGCAAAACGCAGTGCCCAGGATGCAACGGAATGATCCGGCCTTGCTTTTTTAAATATTTCATCCAGTTCAGGTGTCAATGCTGCAAGCGTTCCGCCTTTAACGGGCTCCATAATGATTACGGGCTTGTTATGTTTTCTTGCCACTTCATAACATTTCTTTGCCTGTATAATGCTGTCATCCCAATCGCAATAATTAATCTGAAGCTGTACAAATTCTGCATCCGGATGTTTTTGCAGTATATCATCCAGGCAGTCAGCTGTATCATGGAAAGAAAATCCATAATGTTTAATCAGACCTTTTTCTTTTTGTTCTTTAATAAATTCCCAGGTGTCATATTCATCGTACTTTAGAGCTTTATTCCGGTCAATTGCATGCAGCAGATAGAAATCAAAATAGCCTGCGCCGGTACGTTCTAACTGGGTGTTAAAGATTTTAGCTACATCTTCTTTTGCATTTACCAGCCAAACCGGAAGCTTTGTAGCGAGCTGGTAGCTGTCCCTGGGGTATCTGCTGGTTAACGAAGCTTTCACTGCTTCCTCCGAATGCCCATCCAGGTATGGATACGCTGTATCAAAATATGTAAATCCTTTTTCCATATACAGGTCTACCATTTTTTTCGTCTGTTCCACATCAATGGTGTTATCCTCCAGCATTGGAAGACGCATCATTCCAAACCCCAATTTTTTAATCTCTGATCCTAAAAATTTCTCACTCATTACGGAATCCTCCTATTTAATATTAGATCTACAGTTTCCTCATTTTGTATCCCCACAGGTGCACTGGTATATTTCATTTAACGACACCCCATGCTGCATTGCCAGTTTCTTTGCACTTTCATACTCCGGGTAAATTCTTTCTTCTGCACCGACAGCAGCTATTTTTACTTCCAGTTCCCCATATTTTGTGTGCAATACTTCTTTTTTCCTGGGCAAAACAGTGCGGTTCTCTAATCTTTTCCGCAAACCAATCGTTGTTGTATGCCTAAAGATTAATTCTTCCATTTTTCTCATATCAACCGGTGTACAAATTACAGTCATTCGGTACGCCGGCCTGTTTTTCTTCATAAATATTGGTGTAAAAAATACATCCAATGCCCCCTGTTCAAAAAGCCGTTCCATGACGTACCCCAGGTATTCTCCGGTACAATCATCCAGATTGGTTTCCAGAACCAATACCGGATCCTCTTTGTCCGTAAAATCCACGTCTGATTCCACGTATTCGCCCAGGCTGACCTTAAGAAGATTTGGAATCTCTAAATCTTTAGTCCCGGCACCCCATCCAATTTTCCGGACGTTCATTTCTGGCATATTACCATAAGAAGATGCCAGTTCTGCGATGATTGCGGCACCGGTAGGTGTTACCAGTTCTGTTTCGATATCTATCTGTCTGGTTATTGCACCACTGTCTGCAAAAATCTCAGAAACAGCCGGAACCGGAACCGCCAGTTTTCCATGCTGGCACTTAACAAATCCTCTGCCATCCTGAATTACAGAAGCACACACCATATCCGGGCGGAGCATGTCAATTAAAATTGCTGTTCCAACAATGTCCACAATAGAATCCACTGCCCCTACTTCGTGAAAATGCACTTCTTCCAGTCTCCTGTTATGTACTTTTCCTTCCGCCTTTGCCACACGCAGAAAAATACGCTTTGCCAGATCCTTTGCTCCTGGCGCAATCCCACTTGCATCAATTATGCGGTTAATGTCTGTTAAGTTTCGATGTTCATGAAAATGCTCCTTGGAATCCAGGTGATGTTCATGAGATATTTGATGTACATGTTCTCCATGGTGTTCATGATCTCCATCATGACGATGCCCTCCTCCATGGTGTTCACGCTTTCCATCATGTTCATCCTCACCATAACATCCATCCGCCAGATGAACTTTCACATAATTACCTGTAATCCCGTTTTTTACCGCTTTATCGAAACTGATCTTATATCCGTCCACATGTAACTTTTCCAGTTCATCCAGAAAAGTCTGCCGGTCCAGTCCCAGATCCAGTAGTGCTCCAAGAGTCATATCTCCGCTAATTCCCGAAAAACAATCAAAGAACAATATTTTTTTCTTCTGCATTTATTCTTTTCCTCCCAGACTATTTATACTGTGTGCCATATAGCCTGCTCCGAAACCATTATCTATATTGACCACGCTGATCCCGCTGGCACAGCTGTTCAGCATCGCCAGCAGAGGCGCAACACCGCCAAAGTTTGCTCCGTACCCCACAGACGTAGGCACCGCAATAACAGGTTTATCCGTCAATCCACCCACAACAGAAGCAAGCGCCCCTTCCATTCCGGCAACTGCGATTACCACATTCGCTCTGGTTATCACATCCAGCTTTGACAATAGCCTGTGTATCCCTGCGACGCCCACATCGTAGATTTCTTCTACGTGGTTTCCCAGAAAACGTGCTGTAATGGCTGCTTCCCTGGCAACCGGCAGATCAGATGTTCCGGCACATGCCACTACCACAATCCCTTTATTCATAGAAACATGTTCCCGGTTATACTGGATAATCCGGGCATCTGCCTCATATTCTATTTCCGGGCATATCTTTTTAACTGCCTCATATTTTTCTGCAGAGCATCTCGTGCCAAGTATGTTCATAACATGATGTGAAATCATATTTTCCACGATTCCTGCCACCTGTTCCCTGGTTTTTCCTTCACAGTAGATCACCTCAGAAACACCCGTCCTGATCTTTCTCTGGTAATCAATCATCGCATATCCCAGGTCATCAAAAGTTTCTGCTTTCATCATATTTTCTGCTTCGGCAACAGAAATTTCATGGGCATTTAACTTTTCTAATATTTCTTTTACTTCCACGTCACCACCAACTTTCCACTACGCATGTATCCTAAACATTCCCTTGCAGCCCTTTTTATGCTTTTTGTTACACATCAAAACTTCCGCTGCGGAATCCTTCCAAATCCAAAGTGACAAAATCGAATCCACACGCCTTAACTTTGCTTACAAAGTCCGTATTTTCCAAAAGACATTTAAAATCCTCTTTTGCAACCTCAACCCGGGCAATCCTGTCGTGTACCCGAATCCTGCCAGAATAAATCCCAAGTTCCTTCAGACAGCATTCCGCAGCCTCTGCCTGTTTTAATTTTTCGGGAGTCAATCGGGTTCCATAAGGAAAACGTGATGCCAGACAGGCGTTAGAGGGTTTATTCCAGGTAATAATTCCAAGTTCCCTGCTCGCATTCCTGATATCCTGTTTAGAAAATCCACACTCATATAAAAGTGAACAGATTCCCAGTTCTTCCGCAGCTGCAGCACCAGGGCGGTATACCTTTGCATCATCCAGATTCTTTCCGTCCAACACTACTTCATAGCCATGTGTTTTTGCCGTTTCCATAATTTTTGACATTAAGTTCTTTTTGCAAAAATAACATCTCTTTTTATCGTTACCCACAAATTCGGGCACTGTGAAAACATCCATGGCAAGAATTTCATACTGCACATCCCTGTCTTCCAGCAGTTGAACCGCTTCTTCATAATCCCCTTGTGCCAGCATGGCTCCGCTGCACAATACTGCAAGGACATTATCTTTTCCCAGGGTTTCTCTGGCTACAGACATCAGAAAATTAGAGTCCACGCCTCCGGAATATGCAATTGCCACTTTATTTAGTTCTTTCAGCCTATCCTTTAATAATTCAAGTTTATCCATGTATGCAGAGTATGCCTTTCTTATTTTTCCTATGTTTATACAAGTCCGTTTTTCTATAGATTAGCACTTAAAGTCTGGTTTAAGTCAAGTACTTTTTCATTTGAACTTTCGTTTGACCTTTCATTTGACTTTATATTTGCCCTATACTGTCCCTGCCATTCTTTTCATTTTTTCGATCTGTCCCGCTGCAAATAGCGCATTTTCTTTTGCCTCCTGCAATGATGTAAGGAGTTTATCACATGCGGTTATAATGTCATCATCCTGCTTTGGGGTATTAATGATTTCCCGGATATTTGTCCCCGGATCTATTGACAGCGCATTTAGCATTCTTAATATAGAAGAAAGGGAATAATTGGCGCAGCGAAGGGAACGGATTATTTTTAGCCGCTGCAAATCATCTGCGGAGTATACACGATATCCATTTTTCAGCCGCTTAACGGAAAAAAGTCCATTTAGTTCCCAGTTTCGCAAAGTATCAATCGTAACATGAAGATAATCTGCCGTGTCCTTTCTTGTTAGCAAAAGATCCTTGTTATCCTGTTCCATTTCCATACTGGACAATAACTTATGGGTAATCTGAATTGCTTCTTCCGCATTACCTATCTCTATTTCCACCTGCTCCATATAGTCATGGGTTAATTCCGCCGCTTTCTCATAATCACCAGCCGCAGAAGTTTTAATTATGTCGACCGCCTTTTTACGCAATCCATTCTGAAGCATCTCTGCCTGAAGCGCCGCCCTGGCTAATTTCAACTGCTCCACATGCAGATCCGTAAACACACGGTAACCATTACTTAATCTTTCCGGTTTTGGAATCAGCCTGCATTTTTCGTATAGGCGCACAGTATTCACATGTATATGAAACATTCTGGCGATATCCGCAGTCTTGTATGTGTTCATTTTCCTACATCTCCATTCTATTTCTTCCTATTATGACTGATTCGTTCAACTAGCAGAAATATATTTATTGCCGGTTATCGGCTTTCCAGTGTAAAGGAGAGCGTACCGAAACGCAAGCTTTATTGCAAACAGCTCATAATTGTGCCAAAACGCTCCCGGTAGCGGAATCAGGATGCCTCTTTACTTCCTCCGGGGTTCCCTGAACAACAATCTGACCTCCATAATTGCCTCCATCCGGACCCAGATCCAGCACCCAGTCGGAAGATCGGATGACCTGGGGATTATGTTCTGCTGCAATCACACTGCCGCCCATTTGAACCAGCTTTCTGAATACTCCGATCAAACGCTCCGTATCCTGAGGATGCAGCCCGCAGGTGGGCTCATCAAACAGATATAATATCTGTCCGCCTGTCTGTTTGCACAATTCTTTTGCCAGTTTTAACCGCTGGGCTTCACCGCCGGAGAGGGTTGCTGCCGATTGTCCCAGTCCAAGATAACCAAGACCAACCTCCTGGAGCACTTTCAGCTTTTTCAATATTTCATTTTCCTGTTCAAACAAGACCGCAGCTTCATCAATACCTAGCTCCAATACCTCAGCTATATTATACCCCCTGTATCTTACATTTAAAACTGGTTTTTGATACCTTTTCCCTCTGCAAACCGGGCAGACCACTTCCACATCCGGCAGAAAATTCATGGATACTGACAGCTTTCCGGCACCCTGACAATGTTCGCACCGCCCTCCGGGAACATTATAGGAAAAGTGTTTTGCCTGTAATCCCATGTTTTCTTTCCCTGCAATACCGGCATACAAATTCCGTATGTCAGAAAAAATATCCGTATAAGTCGCCGCATTGGAGCGGGGAGATCTTCCGATGGATGTCTGATTAATCGTAATCACATCGTCTAAATGTTCAAAACCGCTGACATTCCCACTGTGCATTCTTCTGGGCTGGTGAAAATAAGCATCTGCTGCTTCTGCCACTTCCCCGAATACCAGACTGGACTTCCCTGCACCTGAAACGCCTGTCACGGTAATAAATTTCCCCAATGGGAGTTCTGTGCACAAGTCTTTCAGATTGTTTGTATTTGCATGTCGGATCACCAGACTTTTTCCGTTGCCGTCAGACTTCAGATATTTTCCGGTAAATCCTTTTCCGCTTAAGTATTTACCGGTAATCGATTCCGGACAATTGATTATATCCGCTACCTTTCCGGCTGCAACAATCCGGCCTCCGTCTCTTCCGGCACCCGGTCCAAAGTCGATGATATAATCTGCAGCCTGAATGATCGTAAGGTTATGTTCGATAACAATCACCGTATTGCCCATATCCCGCAGACGAATCAAAACATCTATAATTTTAGAAGTATCCCTGTTGTGAAGTCCCGTGGATGGCTCATCCAATACATAAAGCACCCCGGTCAGGCTGCTTCCCAGGACTGAAGCGAGCTTAATTCTCTGGGCCTCCCCAGCCGAGAGGGATACACCGGGCTGGTCCAGGGTCAGATATCCCGCCCCTGCCTCAATGATGCGTTTTATGCGGCGCACCAGATTATCCAATACCTGCCCCACAACCCCTCTGGCATCCGGTGTAAGTTTACATTCAAGCTCATTGAGCCAGTCCAATACATCCGTAAGGGGCATGGAAAGTGCCTCCTTAATATTCACACCGGCAACCCGAACATCCAGTATGTCTTTTCTAAAACGAATACCTCCGCACTCCGGACACTCCTGCTGTATCAAATACTTTTCAAAGCGCTGCTTTGCACTATAGGAGCTCTTTTCCTCATAGCGGCGCATCAGATTCGTAATGACCCCCTCATATCGCCCCTCCGGTACTGTTTTCGGCGGTTTTTTGTCAGGAAAATGCCGTGAAAATTCTTTACTCAGGGCACCGTAAAGCAACAGATCCATTGCCGGCTCACAATAATCTGAAATTGGTGCTGAGAGATCAAACTCAAATCCATAATATGTTGCTGCATTGGCAATGGATGCTCCGTACCGGTCAATATATACCTGATCCCACCCATGGATGGCAAACTCTTTTATACTTTTTGTTTTATCAATTAGAAGTTGTATATCGGGTATGCTTACCACGCCCATGCCTTTGCAGGCGGGACATGCTCCGGAGGGCTTATTAAATGAAAAATGGCTCGCCGTAAGCTCTGTGATATTTTTACCGCAGTGGGGGCAAGACATCATCTGCTCATACATCTCTGCTGCATCTTCCCCCTGATCCGGAAGTTCTGCATAGACATCTCCCGTCTCTTTTCCAAAATCCGGCACTACCATTTTGCCGCAGTGTTTACAATGCCTTTCACCTATTTTAGAAAACAGCACCCTGAGATAAGGGGAAATCTCTGTAACCGTGCCCACCGTTGAACGGGGATTGCGATTGGTATTTTTCTGATTGATGGAAATAGCCGGGGATAGGCCTTGGATATCGTCTACCATGGGTTTGGAACCGATCTCCATTGTCATGCCCATAGACTCCATATATTGTCTTTGGCATTCCCGCTGAAGGGTCTCCATCGCCAGCGTAGACTTCCCGCTGCCGGACAGCCCGGTAAACACAATCAGCTTATTTTTAGGAATCTCCACGCTGATATTTTTTAGATTATTCTGACGCGCACCTTTGATTCTGATATTCATATTAATTACTCTCCTTTCACAGACACCCATTGAATTCTAGAGCGTGTTTGAAAATTGCTTTCTGGCAGCTGTGCGTCACACTTTGTGGGAGATTTGTCCCGGATGAAGGGCGCGTAGCGGGCTACGTAACCTGAATTCGGGGCAAATATACCGCAAAGTGGGGCGTGCAGATGACGGGAATGAATTTCAAACACGCTCTAGGGTCATACTTTTTATAACACATTAGAAAACTCTGGTGTCATAGTGTAGGGTTTTAAAAGCAAACTGACAGTGCTGAATCGTTTGCCAGCCTGCAAGACGGAGGATAGAAAGCGGAGGATGGACGCAGAGTTGTTCTTCCGCTGACTGACGACAACGCGGCAGATGGCAAAATAGGCAGTGCTGTCAGTTTGGTTTCTGGCGGGAATGCAGTACTAGTGCCGCCCGGCGCAAATACGCCGGGCGGCACTAGAAAAAGCCTGCAGGTTTCCCCATCAGGCTGTCTCTCATACTTATTTGGCTGTGTTACATCTGTTTCAGAATGAATTTCTTACCCTCAGGCAGTGAAATATCTCTCTTTAAATCATATACCACATTGCTGATTACATATTCCCCGTCATTTACATAGACTTCCACTAAATTCCGGTCAACAAGAATATTCAGCCGGGCATTCTCTTTCAGTTCCGGGGTTTCAAAGGAAAGCCTGCAGTTTGCGATTCCCTCGTAAACTTTTTCCCGGTTTGTACCGATTTTATTTCCCTTTCTGTAAATCTCATAACCGCCCAGGGATAGCGACTCCCCGTCGTCCAGCGCAATCTTTAACTGGTATGGTTTTTCTGCTTCCAGTTCTCCAACCCGGGATATTTCCTTTGTAAATGCTTTTTCCACATTAGGATGCATACGGTAATAGATGTGGTGGTCTCTGAGTTCTGTCACCCGGGGCGTGCACATCATTCCGATCCAGGGCTTTTCATCCGAAACCGGTCTGGGCATTCTCATCCATCCGATGACAACTCTGCGCCCTTCTTCGTCTACCGTACTCTGAGGTGCATAGAGATCAAGCCCATAGTCTGCAAACTGATACGTTTCTGCCATTTTCAGGGTTCCTGTCTGTTCGTCAAAATCTGCTTCTGCACATATGGCATGGTTCTGTTCCTTTTCACCGTCCTTTAAAAATCCCATGGGCGAAAAGCAAACTACCCAGCCCTCTTCGGTCTGATACAGATCCGGACATTCCCACATCCACCCAAAAGAATGATCTTCCGGCTCGTAACTGTTCAGATATTCCCAGTTTTCTTTGTCACTGCTTCTGTAAAACAGCAGAATGCCTTTTTTCTCATCCAAAGTGCTTCCAAGAACCATGTAATAGTAATCTCCGCTTTTCCAAACCTTAGGATCCCTTGTATGTGTACGATGTCCAAGAGAAGCATCCAAAATCGGAGGAATAATCAGCTTTTTATCTTTGAAATTGTCAAAGTGAATCCCATCTTCCGATGCGATCATCATCTGGGAAGACTCAAATTGTTCATTCACACAGTGATGAATATCCTCCTTGGTAATCTCTTCATAACGCACACCGGTGTAATAAATATAAAGCTTTCCATTCTCCTGCACCGCACTTCCGGAAAAGCAGCCATTTTTATCCCAGTATTTGCTTGGATAAAGGGCAATCTCCTGATGGGTCCAGTTAACCATGTCTGAACTAATTGCATGGCCCCAGTGCATGGTTGCCCATGCAGGAGCATAAGGAAAGTACTGATAAAACAAATGATATTTTCCTTTATAATAGATAAAACCATTGGGATCATTGATCCAGTTCCCCGGTGCCCTCAAGTGTAATTGATGTTCTGTCATAGAAACCTCCCTAATTCATATTAATATTTTTCTTCTGTCTGTTTATCAAAGAAATGAAATTTTGTGGGTTCCAGTACAAAAGAAATCTTTTCTCCGATACTGCTGACCTCATATTTGGAAACCCGTGCAACAGTGGTTATTCCGCCAAAACTAAAATAAAGATTGTTTTCATTCCCCATAACTTCTTTATTTTCTACGACAGAAGTCTGTATATCCGATTTGTAAATCTCCAGATTGTGCGGATCCAGTTTTATATCCTCACCACGGATCCCCAGAATCATATCCCCCTGTTTTCCGTTTAGTTTTTTCAGAACCCCCTCCGGGAGTGTGATCTTCTTTTTATCCCCTTTGAATTCCACGAGGTTTCCATTTACATTCACATCATAGAAATTCATCTGAGGAGAACCGATGAAGCCCGCTACAAATTTATTCACGGGGTGCTCATACAATTCCATTGGAGCACCTACCTGCTGGATAACCCCGTCCTTCATGATAACAATACGGTCCGCCATGGTCATCGCTTCGATCTGGTCATGGGTTACATAAATGGTGGTGGTGCCCAGCGTGCGGTGAAGCTTGCTGATTTCATTTCGCATACTCACGCGCAGCTTGGCATCCAGGTTGGAAAGAGGCTCATCCATAAGAAATACTTTCTGATTCTTCACAATCGCCCTGCCCAGTGCAACCCTCTGACGCTGACCGCCGGAAAGGTTCTTCGGTTTTCGGTACCGGTATTCTTCCAGCCCCAGTATATCAATTGCCCAGTTTACTTTTCTTTTGATTTCATCGGATGGAACCTTCATATTCTTCAAACCGTATCCGATATTTTTCTCCACGGTCATATGGGGATAAAGGGCATAATTCTGAAATACCATGGCAATTCCCCGGTCTCTTGGCGCTGTTTCATTTACCTTTTTTCCATCGATAAACAATTCTCCCTGTGAGATATCCTCAAATCCCGCAATCATGCGCAGTGTTGTGGACTTTCCGCAGCCGGACGGTCCCACAAATGCAATAAATTCCTTCTCTTTAATTTCCAGATTAAAATTGGAAACCGCATTCTTATCCGTATTTGCATATTTTTTATTTATATTTTTAAATTCAATAAAGCTCATACTATCATCCTTCCTTCGTGCCTGTGTGTGTGACTCCTTCTACAATCTGTTTGGAGAAACAGGAATATATAATAATGACCGGTATCGTAATCAGGGTGATGACTGCCAGAGTCTGCCCCATGGTTGTATTTTCATTGGCTGTGATGGAATTTAATCCGATCTGTGCCGTAAGCAGATCACTGGAAGTGAATACCAGGGACGGCCAGAGATAGTCATTCCAAACGTTTAAAAATGTAAAAACACTGACTGTAGCCACAACTGTTTTCGACATAGGAAGAACCATTGTAAAGAAATACTTCACCGGACTGCAGAAATCCAGCTGTGCCGCTTCATAAATGTCATCCGGCAGACTTAAAAAAACCTGGCGGAACAGGAAAATATTAAATGGGTTTACGATCATGGGCAGAATATAACCAATCACGGTATTCAGCAGCCCCGTTTTTGCAATAATCAAAAAGTGTATGGTAATAATCGTCTCTGTCGGAATAATCATCAGCATCATAATAACCAGCACCCAGCGCTCCCAGAACGGAAAATCTATTTTCGCGAGGGCATATCCTGCCAGGCCGTTTACGATGATTCCCAGTACGATGAGAACCGCAGCGTAAAACAGCGTGTTTCCCATATAGCGCAGAAAAGAAGTATTGGTGATAATGGATATATAGTTGTCAAAAAAGCTGCTGTTCAGTGCCGGCGGAATAAACGCAGACATGGCATTCATATCCGCTGCAATGGCAGCATCCGGCTTAAATGAATTTGCCAGCATCCAGACCACCGGGAATAAGAAGAAAACAGATAAAATAAGCATCAGGATAACCAGTAACCAGTTAATTGATTTTTGTTTTTTTGTTAACATGTTTCTCCTCCTTATCTCTCGTTAAGATCGTCTGCACAATGGTCAGTATGACCACAAATATCACAAACACAATTGCCATGGTTGAAGCAAGCCCCATTTCCCAGTTCACCGTACCGGTTTCATAGATATCGTAGACCAGCGTATAAGTAGAGTGGGAAGGCCCGCCTCCTGTCATAACCATAGGCTGGACAATCATTTTAAAAGCACCGATGGTGATGGTGATAAATACAAATATACAAATGGGTTTTAATTCCGGCAGGGTAATATCCCTGAATTTCTGCCATCCGCTGGCATGATCCATTTCAGCCGCTTCGTAAAGTCCCGGATTAATCGCCTGCAGCCCGCCCAGAAAAATAATCATCTGATATCCCACACCCTGCCAGATACTCATAAATGCAATGGAGGGAAGTGCCTGTTTATCGCTGTATATAAAAGGCTGTGCGGATAGGCCTAAGTTCACCAGTATCGTATTAAGAATTCCCTCCGGATTATAGATCTGCATCCACAAAGTGGAAACAACCGCAAGGGACATGACAACTGGTATAAAAAATGCTACTTTAAAATACTTTTTACAATGGGTTACTTTGTTAATCAGAAGCGCCAGAATAAGCGCTCCGCCTCCCTGCAGAGGCACGATTATAAATACAAACTTCACGGTATTTACGAAAGCCTTTACAAACAGTTCATCCTTAAATATCGTAAGATAGTTTTCCAGTCCCACAAAATGTGTAAGATCCGGATTCAAAGCAAAATAATCCGTAAAGCTGAAAACCAGTGTCAGCAGCATAGGGAGAAACAAAAAGACCGTTAGCAGTACCAATGCCGGACCAAAAAATGCCATTCCTAACATCGAATTAGATTTTTTTCTCTTCATTATTCTCTTGTATAACGCTTTAATTTGGCGTCAATCCTTTCTATAGATTTATCCAGTTCTCCTCTGGCATCTTTTCCATTCAGCGCTGCCCCTTCCAGGACCTGTTGAAAAGAAGTACTGACCTGAGGATATACCGGCGTTTTGGGTCTTGGATGTCCATATTTATTCAGCTGCTCATACAGCGCCTTATAGTTCTCATCTTCCGAAAAAAGAGAAATCTGATCAAATGCTCCATAAGTGGACGGAAGCCCTTTTGTCTGTTCATGAAGGATTATGCCGCTTTCCACCCCGCTCATCCATTTTACCAGTTCTGTAGCACCTTCCAGATCATGGGTAGAAGCTGATGCTGCATATGCCCAGGAACCTGTAGGCGTATACCTTCCGCCATCCCAGTTTTCTCCCACAATATAAGGTGCAACTCCCAGCTTGATATCCGGATAGTTCTCATAGACCGTGTTCACTTCCCATGCCCCGTCAAACTTAAATGCCGCACGACCTGTTTCAAACAGCTTATCAATGGGGGTTTTAGACATGTAGTCATTCTCCACTAGCCCACGGAAGAAATTCACCGCTTCTACATTCGCATCAGAGTTGAATATTCCATCCACACTCAGACCGTCCCCACTCACAAAGTCTCCTCCATTTGCCCAGAAGAAAGGAGCATAATAATAAATGCTGGCTTCTCCAACGGGGAATGTCATATCCAGACAGTACCCGTTCTTTTCTTTCATGACCGGATCGAGTTTTTTACAAATGTCCAAAAACTCGTTCCAGGTCCAGGGATCATCCCCGGAAGGAATATCAATTCCGGCATTTTCCAGAATATCCTTGTTATAATACAGCCCTACACTGGATTCCATTGCCCCCAGCGTATACAGCTTATCGTTATAGGTTCCCTGCTCAAGTATAGAATCCAGATAGACTGCCCTTTCCTCATCCCGAAGCTCTGACAATGGCTGGATTATGCCGTTTGCAGCATAAGCCGCTACATTGGGCCCATCCACCGTAAGCACATCCGGCAGCCCTCCGGACATAACAGATGCATTTACCTTATCGGAATATCCGCCTCCACTGTCATTTCTGGGAATGAACTCAATATCTGCAAAATATCTGCCGTCATACTTCTCATTAAATCTTCTTACAGACTCTGCATAGGCATCTCCTTCGGGTGTGTCCTCAATTGTATGTACCCATATGGAAAGGTAGCTCTCTCCTTCCTCATATCCGGCAATATCGCCTGGCTTTATCTCTTTTTGCCCGCACCCTGCCAGGCAGCTGGCGGCAAGGAAAAATACTGCCGCATATTTCCATGACTTACTCATGCGCTCCTCCTTTACTTCACTAACCTTTGTTTTGTAACCGGTAATGTTACCGGTTAAGTAACCGGTTACTTTATCTGTTTTAAGAGTATCACAACTCCATATTAGCGTCAATTCCTTTTTCCATTTTTGTGAATACTGTCTTGAATTGTCAGTATTATTTTGTAAGATATTCACAAAAATAACCGGTTACTTTCATCCATTGCTAATTTGACATTGCCTCAGGAAGGTATTTTTGTTATACTTTTGCCAGGGCGTGTTTGGAAATTGCTTTCTGACAGCTGCGCGTTCCGGTTCGTGGGAGATTTGCCCCCGATAATGGGCGCATAGCGGGCTATGTAACCTGAATGTGCCAAATTTCTATCAGAAACATGTACCAACAAAGGAGCTGCTATGGGTAAAAAAAATAAAGTAACTTTTCATGATATTGCAGTTTATACAAACTTTTCAAAAACAACCATTTCCAGGTATTTTAATAACCCGGACTCTCTGACAGAAGAGAACCAGAAAATAATTGCAGATGCTCTGGTGGCTCTTGATTATAAAGAAAATAAAGTTGCCCGGATACTGGCAAGTGGAAGTACTGAGTTTGTAGGCATAATTATCCCAAACCTGTATCTGCACTACTATTCGGAAATGCTGAATCAGATTCTCTCTTCTTATCAGGAATATGGCTATAAGTTCCTGGTGTTTGTAGGCAATGATGATGCGGAAGTGGAACGTAATTACATCAAAGAATTGATGGCGTACCAGATTGAAGGCCTGATTGTCTTAAGCCACACCATTCCCTCAAAAGAGCTGGCGGATTACCGCATCCCGATTGTTGCAATCGAACGGGAAGATCAGTATATTTCCAGCATTAACACAGATAACTATATGGGCGCTGTCCAGGCTACCAGCCTCCTGATTAAAAATAAATGCAGTGTCTTAATTCATATCAACAACGATGTGCCAAATTATATACCGGCGTATGGCCGAATTAAAGGATTTCAGGATATTTGCGGGGAAGAGAAGATCCCGCATGAGATTATTTACTGCGATCTGGGATCGACCTTTGAAGCCAGCAATCAGAAGCTTGCTGAAATTTATGAAGACCTGGAAAAACGGTATCCCAATCAAAAAAAGGGCATCTTTATGCCCAACGATACCCATGCCAATGTTCTCCTCAATATTATCATACGCCAGAAAGGTACACTGGGCAGCGATTACCGGATTGTAGGATTTGATGATTCTCCTATTTCCAAAGAAGCGATTATCCCTATCACAACCGTCGGCCAGCAGATCAGTCTTCTGGCACAGGAAGCGGTAAAACTACTGGTCTCCCAGATGTCCGAACGTAAAAAGAGGCGTCCTAACATTTCTTCAGAACCGGTTCATAAAAAAATACCTCCGGTACTTGTGCGCAGAGATACTACCGATCATTCATAATTTGAACACTGCCGTATAGATCTGGCAGAAAAAGCATTAGTCTATTTAAAAAGGCTCCCTGACGGAAGCCTTTTTCTGTATTCTTATTTCATTGCTTCACTTACAACAGCTGCTTCTGCCTGTGCCCGCTGTATATCATCCGCCTTGTCCAACCCCTCTACTGTGATGTTGCGGTTTACCTTGGCATCGTAGGTATCAGCTCTCATGATTTCGCCCAGATCAATGCCCACTGTCTCTTTCATGGATTCAAAAAGCTTAGCCATAACTGCTGGAACATTTCCGGCAACCGGGTCAATTCCACTGCCTTCACCCCCACCAATGATTGTGATCTTGTCAATCTGGCTTAGCGGTTCTGCAATTTTACCTGCAATTTCAGGAAGCACCTGGATCAGCATCTGTGCCATAGCAGCATTGTTATACTTCTGATAAGCCTCCGCACGTTTTTCCATGGCTTCTGCCTCTGCAAGTCCTTTTGCCCGGATTGCCTCTGCCTCTGCTTCACCAACTCTTTGAATACCTTGAGCTTCCTGCTCCTTGGAATAACGGTCAGCTTCTGCCTTTGACTTTTGCGCTTCTGCTTCCTTTTGCACCTCGAACTTCTTTGCTTCTGCTTCTTTTTGACGTTCAAACAATTCGGCTTCTGCTTTCTGCTGGCGTTCGTATCTGTCCGCCTCCGCCTTTTTCCTGATCTGAGCATCCAGGGACTGCTCCATTACCTCTGCTTCTTTTTGCTTTAAAAGTATCACTTTTTCTTCTTTCGCAATATCTGCATCGGCAGCCGTCACACCAATTGTCTTCCTCTGCTGCTCTTTTTGAATCTCATAAGCGGCATCCGCTTCTGCACGTTTTGTATCCGCATTTTTCTGCAGGGCTGATTTCTGTATGTCAAGTTCGTTATTCTTAATGGCAATTTCACGGTCTGAATTAATTTTTGCATCATTTGCCTGTTTGTCTGCTTCCGCTTTCGCAACAGCTATTTCTTTTTCAGCCTCTGCTTTTGCAATTGCAGCTTTTTTCTTGATCTGTGATATATTGTCGATACCAAGATCATCAATGACTCCATTGTTATCCGTGAAATTCTGGACATTAAAGCTTACAATGTCAAGTCCCATGGCAGCCAGATCAGGTTCCGCATTTTCTTTTACCAGGTTGGCAAACTTCTGTCTGTCACCCACCATTTCCTCAAGCCTCATTCTGCCTACAATCTCACGCATATTACCTTCCAGAACTTCTCTTGCCACCTGTGCTATGTACTGAGTATTCTGATTCAGGAAGTTTTCAGCCGCCAGTCCCAGCCGCTGATTTTCGCTGCTTATTTTAACGTTTACCGCTGCATCTACCTGAATATTAATGTAGTCTGCAGTAGGAACAGAGCTGGAAGTCTTCACATCGATTGGAATCAGTTTCAAGCTTAATTTATCAAGTCTCTCCAATACGGGAATCTTAATACTGGCTTTTCCAATAATAATCTTTTTTCGCAGTCCGGAAATAATAAATGCGGTATCCGGCGGAGCTTTTACATATCCGGTTACCAGTATTAAAATAAGTAAAACTAACACTAAAGCCACCACGATGAAAATCCCAATGTTATCCATAATCATATTCATATTTTTTCTCCTTTGTCCTGTTTGTCTGAATCGTTATTAGTTTGAAATGCTCTTTTTCATTGCAACTTTCCACCTCCTTATTCATGCTCAGAGCACTTCCGGAAATTTGTGTTTGCTGCCATCGGGGTAAAGAAAAAAGACCCCTATTGCAACAACAATGCTACAATAAAAGTCTCGCACATTTCATTCGATACGGATGTTTTACATCGTCCTGACGATTTCGAATCACCTTTCGGTGTTGGCTACTCCCTTTTATTAAGATCAATATAGCACCGTTTCCATATATTGTCAATAATTTAACGATATCTTTTTGCACTTTAAATTGTGGAGTTACCTTTTTAAAGAACGGATATATGCTTTTGTTTCTTTATCAACCTGCAGAGACTCTGTTATCTTCTGAAGTGCCTTATTATACGTCCAGTCATCCAGCTGATTCTCTTTTAAATATTCCAAAACCTGTTTGGGATACTTTATAAAATAAATGGACACCGCCCAGGCAACGGCCATTCTGACATAGTATCCTTCATGCCTGATCATATCAAAAAATGCAAGCGCCTCTTGCAGGTATGCTTCTTCTGTATAATAGTCTAAAAGCATTACAACTCCAAACCGAATCTCATATTCATTCTGGCTTCTCAGGTACTTGTCCAGAAACTTCCACATCTCTGCTTTGTGCTCCCTGGTAATCTTAAGCCCCGTACAAAAACTGTCACACACGGACCAGTTATCTATTTTCACAATAAAGCGTTCCATTCTTGCAAACAGTTCCGAAAGATCCATACGGGCATAGCCAATTACCATTCCCTGAAGCATAATTTCTTCATAACTTTCGTCGCTGGCTGCCTCCAGATAAGACCGCCAGTCCTCTTTTATGACAGCCTTTGCCATTTTTCTAAGAACTGGCAGGCGTACTCCATATACATTTTCCACCCCCGGCATAAGCCTCATGGTAAATGTCCTGAAGTTCTCTTCCGCATACATTTGAAGCTGTTCCTTCACCCATTCATTTGTAATCATTCCTGCTCCTATATCCTCCGTAAAATTTTACTACCAGAATTCTCCATCCTATGATATATTATTTTTATTGTACAACACAGGAGGAAACTTTGTTTATGAAGAAAAAATACCATAACCTGCTCTTTCGCATTTCTTATTACATGGAATTATTTTTAGCAATCTTAATCACTGCCGCCATACTTATTTTAAGTATTCATTTAATACCGGATGTGATTGAAATGGCCACAAACGCCCAGTTTGATAATTTTAATAATTTTCTTTCTACCGCTTTAAGCCTGGTAGTGGGGATTGAGTTCGTGAAAATGCTTTGCAAACACACGCCGGAAACACTGATCGAAGTACTGATGTTTGCTACTGCCCGGCAAATGGTGGTAGAACATATGTCTTTGTTTGAGTCTACAATCGGCATCATAGCAATCGGCATACTCTTTTTTATTAAAAAATTCCTGCTTTCAAATTTTGAACCCGGAAAAGAACAGCCAGGATCAGCGGAAGCTTCCCCTTTGGACCAAGCTGATCAGGATCTCAAAAAATAATTTACACCAATCCTAATTTCTGCAGTCCATACCAGATCCCATCCTCATCAACGGCCCTGGTTACAAAATCAGCGGCCTGCTTCAGGGGTTCTATGGCATTCCCCATGGCTACGCCGCATCCGGCTGCCTGGATCATCTCCATATCATTCATACTGTCACCAAATGCAATCACATCTTTCCATTCCAGGTTATAATGCGTTAAAAGAGCCTGGATTCCAACTGCTTTGGATGTGTTTTTATCCACAATATCTGCCCCTACATTTCCGGAAAACATAGGGAATTTCAGCATTGGAAAAGCCATTTCCAATTCCTGAACCTGTTCTGTGGTACCAAACATCGCCAGGGCATGTAGATGTGCATCCAGCAGTTTGGCAGGATCTCCAAATTTGCGGTCGCAGCTTCCAAATACCTGTATTTCTCTCTCAACCACCCGTTCTTTATTCACAAAATATCCCACATCACCCAGATTATAACCAACGCAGATCTGATGCAGCTCTGCATAATCTAAAAGTTCCTTTACCAGACATTTTTCCATAAAATGTTCATAGATTTTTTTGTCCCCAATCGTTACCTTTAATCCATTTGCATGCACAATCGCATCCGGGTGTACCAGATTCGCCAGTGGAAGGCTGAATTCATTTTCCATGTCTCTTCCGGAGGCAAGTACAATAATATGACCGTCAGCTCTCAGTTGATCCAGAGCCTTCATAGCCGATTCCGGTATGCGGTAAGTTGCGTGGTCCAATAGTGTCATATCCATATCAAAACAAACTAATTTTTTCATCTTTATCCCCTTACTTATATCTGACTCAGCTTTTCATCCTTCACTTCGCTTACGTCTGTTTCTCTGATTTTTTTACGCAATGGCAGTATACATGCCGGAGAAACGGATAATTCATCTATTCCCATGCTTAAAAATGTTTCTGTCAATTCCGTGTCTGCTCCTAACTCTCCGCAGATGCCAATCCAGATTCCATTTTTATGGGCATTGTCTGCTGCCATTTTAATCAGGCGAAGAAGGGCTTTGTGATGTGGATAATAAAATTTATCCAGATTGGCGTTCTGCCTGTCTACTGCGGTTGTATACTGGGTGAGATCATTGGTACCCACACTGAAAAAATCAACTTCTTTCGCCAGATCATCGCTGATTATCGCCGCTGCCGGTGTCTCGATCATGATCCCCAGCTGAGTCTTTTTATTGTACGGAATTCCTGCTTCATCCAGCTCTGCCTTCACTTTTTCAACAATCTCTTTGATCTCCAGAACTTCTTCTACCGCTACGATCATGGGGAACATAATTGCAATGTTGCCAAATGCGGATGCACGGAAAAGGGCTCGCAGCTGTGTTTGAAAGATATCATGCTGCGTCAGGCAGATGCGGATCGCACGATATCCAAGTGCAGGATTTTCTTCTTTGGGAAGATGGAAATAATCGATCTGTTTGTCCGCCCCAATGTCCAGTGTACGGATAACCACCATCTTTCCCGCCATAGTCTCCGCTGCATATCTGTATACTTTAAACTGCTCTTCTTCTGTAGGGAAATGATCGCTCTCCAGATACAGGAATTCACTTCTGAATAATCCAATACCTCCGGCGTCATTTTGCATGACAGCACCAATATCCGATGCATTTCCTATGTTGGCATACACCTTTATCTTCTGCCCGTCCAGTGTGATATTCTCTTCACCCTTTAACTGCTGCAAAAGAGCCAGCCTGTCCTGATATTCTTTCTGTTTTTCCTTGTATTTTGTCAGTGTCTCTTCATCCGGGTCAATGTAAATCACACCCTCTGCTCCGTCTACGATTCCCAGTTTCCCTTCGTATTCTTCTGACAGACCATCTCCAACACCGATAACAGCCGGAATATTCATAGTTCTGGCTAGAATTGCCGTATGGGAATTCGTAGAGCCTCCCCGGGTAATAAAGGACAGGACTTTATCTTTTTCCAGCTGCACCGTTTCACTTGGTGCGAGATCATCTGCTGCCAATATTACAGGCTTATCCGTAACCAGACCGCTGTTCTCATTTCCGGAGAGGATAGCGATTACACGTTCCGAGATGTCTTTTACATCTGCCGCCCGTGCTCTCATGTACTCATCCTCCATAGATGCAAACATCTGTGAAAAATTATCTCCGGTCACTGCTACGGCGTATTCCCCATTCACCTGCTGCGTTGTAATCAGATTCGTAATGGCTTCCACATAGTCTAAATCATCCAGCATCATTTGATGCACCTGAAAAATCATGGCATTCCCTTCGCCCACTTCCTGGACTGCCTTCTCATACAGCTCTCCCAGCTGATCAATCGCTTTTTCTTTTGCTGTTTCAAAACGTAGGATTTCAGACTTAATATCTTCTACTCTCTTACGCTGTACCTGACCTTCTGCTCGTTTATAAAAGGCTATTTCTCCGATGGCAATGCCCCCAAACACGCCTTTTCCCTGCAATGTTTCCATAAATACAACCTCCCTTGTTCTTCAGATAACTTTAAATTAGCACAATTTTTAAAAATGTGGTATCGATTCCTATGCCACCATATTAACATAAATAAATCCATTAATCCATAAAAAATCAACCCCCCTGTCTCGTTTTCACAGGATTACATAAAATATTAAAAATGTGGGGATATTTTTGCTGTTTTTCTACATACTAAATAAAAGAGAATACTATTTTTATTTAATACACAGGAGGAATCCTTATGAAAGATAATAAAACAAATAACGAAATCATTGATGATTATGACTATCTGGGCAATTCCGCTTCTTCCATGGACTGTACCGGCTTAATCCCCTCTGCTCCCCAGAGCAAAGCAGAACTGGACTCTTATGAAGAAGTTTATCATTTTGAACCGCCGAAAATGAAAACCACAGGCAAAGAAAAAGACTCGCTGGAGTAAACTCCCGAGTCAATGGCATCAACCAGTTTTTAAACGATGCGTAATAGGATCTGATACAATGC
>UQGG01000072.1 GCA_900540475.1 uncultured Robinsoniella sp.
TGCCAGAATAAGACACCAAAGGATACGATTGGTAAATTAGGCTTAGCCATGATTGGCGGGGTGATCCCATGGCTGGCTGTAATTGCGGTAGTTGTCATTGTGATCTTCTGGTTTATTCATAAATACACTGCTTTTGGGCGGATTATCGTTGCAATCGGTAGCAATGAAACAGCAGTAAAATTAGCGGGTATCCGTGTAAACCGTTATAAAATGTCCGTGTATGCCATTTCAGGAATCTGTGCAGCTATTGGCGGAATTATCGCATCCTCCAGGACTGCAATCGGGACACCCATCATTGGGCAGGGGCTGGAACTGGATGCCATAGCAGCCTGTGTAATCGGAGGTGCCAGCCTCTCAGGCGGGGAGGGTTCCTGTATCAAAACCGTTGTGGGTGTACTGGTACTGGCACTGATCAGTAATATTATGAATCTCCTTGCAGTTCCATCCTATCCCCAGGACATTATTAAAGGTATTATTATTATCATTTCTGTATTATTACAGGGGCTTACCTCCAAAAATAAAACAGTTTAGAGCGTGTTTTAATTGCTTTCTGAATATCGTACATCGTGTACGGATACGATGACAGTAGTGTTTGGTGAATCGTTGGCAGAGAGGAGCAGTACAATGAAAGATGTTTTACTGATGGCAGTGGATTTGGGCACCAGTTTTATAAAGGTAGGAGTTTATGATACGGAGAGCAATTGCATCACCGTGGAGACGGAACCGGTAAAGGATTACAGACCGGGTCCCGGCATATTTATCCAAAAGGGAGAAGAATTACTGGCTTCTGTAATTGCCTGCATGAAGAAAGTGTGTGCAGCGCTGGATAAAAAGGCTGAGCTGATTGAAGCAATTGCCTTTACCGGACAGATGTCAGGGTTCATGGGGGTGGATGAGAACTGGAATGATATCACCACTTGGTCCTGCTCTCTGGACAACCGGTATATGCCTTATGCAGAAAAACAGATGGAAAAATTACGGGATCCGTTTTTGTGCATTGGCGGTACGAACTTTCCTCAGATGGCACCCAAATACCAGTGGTTCAAAACGGAATATCCGGGAGAGAGCAAAAAAATAGCTAAGTACTTGATGATCAGCGGATATGTAATTGGAAAACTGGGGGATATCCCTATTGAAGATGCGGTTATAGACAGATCTTTTACCCAGTGGACCGGACTGGCGGATGTGCAAAATGACAGATGGTCCCAGGAAATCTGCCGGGAAATCGGACTGGATGAAAAGTACCTGCCAAGAATTGTAAACTCCAACCACATTTGCGCAAATTTAAATAAAGAAATGGCGGCAGCCACCGGATTAAAGCCCGGAATTGTGTTAGTATCCGGTGCGGGAGATAAGCCTGCGGGCTGTCTGGGGGCAGGAATCGTAAATTACGGTGATACGATATTTGAAGCGTCCTCTTATGGAGAGGTAAGCTGCTGCGTCAGCGAATACCGCCCGGACATGGATGAAAGGCGTCTGGATGTGATACCCTCCGCAATACCGGGTGAATTTTATGCCACGCATTTTGCGGCTGGTTCCGGGATTACTTTAGACTGGTTTATGAATACTTTTGTAAAACATGGGGATATGGGGACGCGGGAAATATTCGCGGATATGGAACATAAAATGACCGCCATAGCGCCTGGATGCAACGGTCTGATGGGAATCGGACTGCTTGGGGGCAGTTCTATGCCGCTGGATGGTACCCTTCGCGGTATGTGGATGGGATTTGACTGGAGCCATTCCAGGGAACATTTTTATAAAGCCTTATTAGAGAGCTTTACATATGACTTTACCCTGTCTATGCAGCGGATAGAGGAGCTGTATCCGGAGTATAAAACGGATCACGTCAGGATCATTGGAGGAGGCGCCAAGTCTCCGGTATGGACCCAGATGTGTGCAGATGTCCAGGGAAAGCGGTATGAAGTTCTGAATCGTGAAGATGCTGCTATGTGGGGCGCTGCAATTCTGGCTGGAAATGCCATCGGAGTGTTTCCGGATTTAAAAGAAACTGCCTTAAATCACGTAAAGGTAAAACGTGTATTTCAGCCGGATCTTACAAAAAGAGAAGCGTATCTGCCTTATTTGCAATTATATAAGGATTATATAGTGGAGCTCCATGGTTTCTATGAGAGGATTGGGAAATTGTCAAATTGAAAAAACTTCATTACTATCTATTGGTGCAGTACCGCAGACTTGTCAGCGGTATACAGGGGTATAAGTTTGAAAGAAAATTAAGACAAAGAAAGGAAGCCACGGTTTTATTCTTTCAAATTATTTTATAGTGGCAGTATTGCAGGTAAGCCTGCAATATGCAGTGGGTATAGATATGGCTAAGACTGTAAAAACAATGAAAGCACTGGTTGTTTACGGAAAAAATGATTATCGCCTGGAAGCAGATTATCCGGTACCGGATCTGAAGAAAGGGGAGGTACTAATTAAAGTGGAAGCCTGCGGCGTGTGCGCAAGCGACATTAAAAACTGGCATGGAGCACAAGGGTATTGGGGCGATGGTACCTCAGAGCCCTGGGTAAAGACGCCGTTTATTCCCGGACATGAATTTGTGGGGGAAGTTGTGGAGGTGGCAGAAGATTACCAGGGAAGTGCAAAAATCGGAGACCGGATTACCGGGGAGCAGATCGTACCCTGCAATGAATGCATGTTCTGCAAAACCGGACATTACTGGATGTGTGACAAAGCGGATATCTTCGGATTCCGATCCAACGTAAATGGTGCCATGGCGGAGTATATGGTGCTGCCGGAAAAAACAAGAATTTATCAGATTCCAAAGGATCTGGAATTGGAAAAGGCAGTTTTAATCGAACCATACAGCTGTGCAAAACATGCAGTGGACCGTGCGGATATCTCCAATACCGATGTGGTTGTAATATCTGGAGTGGGAACTCTGGGACTGGCGATGGTCAATTATGCCAGGCTTCGAAGACCTAAGAAGCTCATCGCAATTGATATGAAGGAAGAACGCCTTGAGATAGCAAAAAAATTTGGAGCGGATATCTGCCTGAATCCGGCGCAGTGTGATGTGGTAAAAGAGATTCAGAATATGACAAATGGTTATGGATGTGATATTTATATCGAAGCAACGGGTCATCCCTCCAGTGTACAGCAGGGACTGGATGCCATCCGAAAATTAGGCAGATTTATAGAATTCAGCGTATTTGGGCAAAAAGTAAGCGTTGACTGGTCTGTAATCGGAGATGGAAAAGAACTGGATATCCTGGGTGCCCATCTGGGACCGTACTGCTTTGATGTGGTGACGGAATGGATCGCAGATAATACCATTTATACGGATGGCGTGGTAACCCACACATTTTCATTGGATCAATGGCAGACTGCTTTTGAGCAGAATGCAAAAGGAGACGGATCCCTTAAGGTGGTTATAAAACCGTGATGATGGAGGAAGCAAAGATGATTACAGTTCAGGCAGAGCAGTTAAGCAAAGAGAATTTTGAAATATACGGACAGTACCACAATATGTGTTCGGATGATGGCGCATGTTTTGGAGATCAGAATTTCACCTTTTACAGAGACAGCATCCGCATGGTGCCCCCGGTATCAGCACTGGCATTTTCAACCCTTCTGGTGGAAAGGTCGGTACATTTTATGGTTCCGGCACTGGAATATCACGACCATACAGCAGAAATCATGATGCCTATGGATGATGACACTGTATTGTGTCTTGCACCTGCGGGTAATACCGAAAGGCCGGATACAGAGGCATTACGGGCATTTTTGATACCCTGCGGCACTATGATCCACTTAAATCCCGGTACCTGGCATTACATGCCCCAGCCCCTTTATAAGGAAGAGGTTCATGTTCTGATTGTACTTCCGGAGCGGACTTATCACAATGACCTGACCGCGGTAAACTTTGAAGGGGATAACTTATTAACAGTTAAAACAGGAGGAGATCATGAAAGCGTTTGTTTATAACGGGGAGAAAAATTTCTGTATAGAGGACAGGGAAAAACCATCTGCATCAAAAGATTCAGCAGTGATTAAAATAGAAGCGGCATCTATTTGCGGAACAGATGTAAGGACCTTTGCCAATGGAAATCCCAAGATCAATCCGGGCAGGATTATCGGGCACGAGTGCTGCGGAACAATTGTGGAGATCGGTGCAAATGTAAGCGGATTTTCCCTTGGAGACCGGGTTCAGATTGCCCCCGCTATCGGGTGCGGAGAATGCAGGCCCTGTCAAAAAGGTCACACAAATATGTGCGATCATCTGAGAACAATCGGTTTTGAATTTGACGGTGTATTTGCAGAGTACATGGAGATACCCGGGGATGCATTCAGACAGGGAAATGTGAATAAGGTGCCGGGGAATGTCACGTCAAATGAAGCGGCTCTGGCAGAGCCAATGGCATGTGCCCTAAATGCACAGCAAATCTGTAATATCAGAGAAGGGGATACCGTAGCGGTATTTGGTTCCGGGTTCATTGGCTGTTCCCATGCAGAACTGGCATTTGCGGCGGGGGCTGCTAAGGTTATGATGATGGAAGTTTCGGATTTTCGCATCCGTGAGGCGCGGGAATTAATACCCGGGATTATTGTGATCAATTCCAGGACGGAAAACTGCTATGACCGGATTATGGAAGAAACAGACGGCAACGGGGCAGATGTGGTCATCACGGCATGTTCTGTTGGGATGGTTCATACGGATGCGCTGAAAATAGCCGCAAAACACGGACGAATCAGCCTGTTTGGAGGAATACCGGGAGATGGGAAGGGATTTTTGGACTCAAACGATATCCATTACAAAGAACTGGGAGTTTTTGGCGTTCATGCCTCTACCAGCAGCCAGAACAGAGAGATTCTGGAGAAAATCGCAAAAAGGCAGCTGCAGCCGGAAAAGTATATCACCAGAGAATATCCCTTGGAAGAAATAATGGAGGCTTTTGAACACTTAAAGAGCGGTCAGATATTGAAGGCAATTATCCATCCATAGAGATGTCTTCAAAATTTGCCAGATCACGCGAGAATTCATTTAAGAATACACACCTATAGGACAACGCATATAAGCTGTTGACTTTAAATATGCGTTGTGTTATTATAATTTTAGAGTAACATAATTTACTACATCATGAACATATGTAAATAGAAAGCTGTGGACAGATGATAAATCAGGCAGAATTAGAAAAAATAATCCGTGAGACTATCCGGAGATATCAGAAAAAAAGGCTGATCGTTGCAGTTAACTGGAAGATGAATATGACAATTGCTGAGGGAAGAAAATTTTTAGAGGAATTAAGAGATATTCCTGATGTCCCCCTTGTTATTTTTCCTCCTTTTACAACGTTAGCAGGATTGGCAGAAGAATTTACCAAGAGGAATATCCTGACTGGGGCGCAGAACTTCCATGATCAGCTGGGAGGTGCATTTACCGGAGAAATATCCATTCCCATGCTGCAGGAGCTGGGATGTACCTATTTGATGGCAGGTCATTCCGAACGGAGGGTATACAATTATGAGTCTGACGAGGAAATCAACCGAAAAGTTCTTGCCGCGGCAAAGGCTTCTATGAAGATTATGCTCTGTATCGGAGAGAGCCAGAAGGAACGTCAGGAGGGCATTTGGAAAGAAACGCTTCGAAACCAGCTGCTGAAAGATCTTGAAAGACTGCCCAAAGAGGCGGTTTCAAAAGTACATATCGCTTATGAGCCTGTATGGGCGATCGGAACAGGCGTAAGCGCATCATCAGATGAGATTCATGAAACTCATGTATATTTAAAAGGTGTAATCCGGGAGATATTAGGCGTTGAAGTGCCCACACTCTATGGCGGCAGTGTAAATGAAAAAAATGCAGCAGCCATAGGCAAGATCCCATCTGTAGATGGATTTTTAATCGGAAGTGCAGGGATTCATGCAGAAAAATTAAACTATATTCAAGAGTGTGTCTGAAAATTACATGCTCTGGAGTATATGATAATATATTAGGAAGAGAGGACATACATATGGAAATGGAACAGTTGGTTGCAAAAATTGCAGATGAGATTTTGAGAAAGCTGGAAATCCAGGGGGGGTTAAAACCTGCTCCCTCCGGTTCCGTAGCAGGTATGATAGACCATACGCTGCTGAAACAGGATGCAAGCGAAGAACAGATCAAAAAGTTATGTGAGGAAGCGAAAGAAAATCATTTTTGTTCGGTATGCATTAACCCGGGATACGTTCCCCTTTGTTATGATCTGCTGAGAGGGACAGGGGTAAAAGTGTGCACCGTCATCGGATTTCCACTGGGTGCCACCACTACGAAATCCAAAGTTTTTGAAGCAAATGAAGCCATTGAAAACGGAGCGAACGAAGTGGACATGGTCATCAATGTGGGGAAAGTAAAATCAGAAGACTGGAACTTTGTAAAAAAAGATATTTCAGACGTAGTGACTGCCGTTCATGGCAGGGCAATTGTAAAAGTAATCCTTGAGACCTGTCTGCTTACCGAAGAAGAGATTGTACATGTATGCCGGATTTGCAAAGAGGCAGGTGCAGATTTTGTTAAGACATCCACAGGGTTTTCTACCGGAGGGGCTACCGCAGCACACGTGGCACTTATGAGAAAAACGGTGGGCAATGAGATGGGTGTAAAAGCTTCCGGCGGAGTGAAGAGTGCAGAGACAGCCAGGGAAATGATTGCGGCAGGTGCAACGAGGCTGGGTACCAGTTCCGGTATTGCAATCATAAATGGTCTGACCGGAACCAGTAACTATTAAAGGAGAGGAGTGAAGGAAATGGCACAAAAAATGAGGGCTGTAAGGTTATTTGCACCAAAAGACATACGCTGCGTGGAAGTAGATGTACCCCGGATTGAAAAGGATACCCAGGTTTTGATAAAGGTAAAAAGCTGTGGGGTATGCGGGTCTGATATACCCAGAGTTATGGTGAAAGGCACTTATCATTTTCCAACAACCATAGGCCATGAGTTTGCAGGGCAGATTGCAGCCTGTGGCGATAAGGTGAAAAACCAGCTGGATGTGGGGGACCGGGTATCCGTTATGCCTTTAATTCCCTGCGGAGAATGCCAGTATTGTAAAGTAGGACAGTCACATCTCTGTGACACATATGACTACTATGGTTCCAGAAGAGACGGTGCCATGGCTGAATATATCGTAGTGGAATCGGAAAACTGCCTGAAACTCCCGTCCGGAGTAGATTACGAAGAAGGCTCCTTTACAGATCCGGTGTCGGTAGGGCTTCATGCAGTGCGGAAGACGAAAATTGAAGCCGGAAAATCTGCTGCGGTATTTGGACTTGGCGCAATTGGATTTATTACGGTGCAATGGTTAAAAGCCCTTGGATGTACAACGGTAATTGCCGTTGACGTATCCGATGATAAGCTGCGTCTGGCAAAACGGCTTGGCGCCACAGCCGGAGTTAATGGGAAAGACCTGGATGCAGTCAAGGCAATTAAAGATTTGACCGGAGGGGAAGGGGTAGATATTGCAATCGAGTTTGCAGGAAGCAAGTACACCCATGTGCAGGCGGTAGCCTCCTGTAAGAAAAATGGAGAAGTTGTTTACGGCGGTATCACTTATGATGATGTAACGTTTCCCAACAGCGTCATAGCTTCTATATTAAGAGGGGAACTGACGATTCACGGCAGCTGGAATTCATCCATTAACCCACTTCCCATTAATGAGTGGAAGAGTGCCCTGGAGTTTATACATACCGGGCAGATGAATGTGGACCCGTTAATTACCCACAGGGTACGACTGGAAGATTGTAAAGAAGTATTTGATATGATGTTTAAGCGGTCAGAAGTATTTACAAAAGTACTCTTTAAACCGGAAATGTAGAAACCAAGCAGGAGGATGAAGCAAATGACACAGGAAGCATTAGGATTAGTAGAAACAAGAGGTCTGGTAGCAGCAATTGAAGCGGCGGATGCTATGGTAAAAGCAGCAGATGTAACATTGGTTGGATCAGAGAAAATCGGATCCGGATTAGTAACAATTATGGTACGCGGAGACGTGGGAGCAGTGAAAGCTGCAACCGAAGTGGGAGCCCAGGCAGCAGGGAAATTAGGTGAACTGGTTGCCGTACATGTGATTCCCAGGCCCCATGGTGACGTGGAGAAAATATTGCCCCAGGCATAAATTCTAGATAAATGTTGATTAGAGTCTGTTTGAAAAATCATTCCCGCCATCTGCACGCCCCACTTTGCAGTATATTTGCCCCGAATTCAGGTTGCGCAGCCTACTGCGCGCCCTTCATCCGAAACAAATCTACCACAAACTGTGACGCACATCTGTCAGAAAGCATTTTTCAAACAGGCTCTAGGAGAGAAGGCAGGGTGTTCAGATGGATGGCCCTGCCTTTTTTATTGTTCATTATTGGATATAAAACAGTATTATGTTATAATATCCAAATAATATCCTTTTCAAAGAAAATAAGGAGATGATTGTCGGGAGGAGAATGATGATGAATGATTATAAAAAGATAGAGCTTCTTGTTCAGGTGGCTAAGCTGTATTATGAAAATGATTACAGCCAGGAAATGGTGGCAAAAAAGTTAAGTTTGTCCAGACCATATATATCAAAACTTTTGAATGAAGCGAAAGAGGTGGGCATCGTTCGAGTCCAGGTGGTGGACCCTATGAGTGTAGAGAGCAAACTGGAGCAGAAATTCAGGAATAAATTTAATTTGAAAAAAGTAATTATAACACCATCTAATGCGGATGAGAATCCTCTGTCACGCATTGGGATGGAGATGGCGAGATACCTGAACAGTATTATAAAAAATGATGATATTCTGGGACTTTCCTGGGGAGATACCCTGTTTGAGTGCTCCAAATCCCTCATTGGCAGAGAAGACCTGGAAAATGTAACCGCAGTACTTCTCTGTGGAGGGATCAGCGATCTGAAGAAAAACATTTATTCCACAGAAATTGCAAATAATTTTGCCAATAAGCTGAGAGCTTCCTCTTATGTGCTGCCTCTTCCGGCTGTGGTGGATAATAAAAAAATGAAAGATATCATCCAGCGTGACCACAATATGGGCAAAGTACTTCAGTATGGATACGATGCCAATATTGCAGTTTTTACAATGGGGGCATTCGGACTGAAAAGCGCAATTGTACGTGCCGGCTATTTAAGCGACCGCACCATGGAAGAGCTTTCCCAAAAAGGAGCGGTAGGAGATATCTGTTCCCATATTATCGACATCAACGGGAAAATCTGTGACATGGAATTAGATGAAAGAACCATTGCTGTGCCGTTAGATGTAATCCGGCAGAAAGAATACCGGATCGGCGTGGCACAGGGCACCAGTAAGATAGATTCTATCTGCGGAGCGCTAAACGGCGGGCTGATCAATGTCCTGATCACAAATGAAGAGACGGCGGAGTTAGTATGGAATAAAATTGAAAAGATGGAACGGGATTAGGGGAGATCGGAAAGCAATCGAAATCGGATAGCAACCGAAATCGGAAAGCATTCGAAATAGAATCATATAAAAAAGAGTATAAAACCGGATGAACAATAAAGGTTTTATACTCTTTTCGATTTTAATTAGAAAATAAAAATAGTCTGTGGTGCTATGATTCAGCTTTAAACCATATCAATTGAGCGCTGCAGTGCATCCGCAGATGCCTTGATCTCATCGGCTTCCACATCGGTGATGGTTTCCGGCTTTGCTTTTTTCAAGAGTTTCCTCAGATTGGCAATATCATTTTTCAGGAAATTCTTCTGTTCTTTTGTTAATTCCTTTTTCCGCTCAGATAATAGCTGCTCTGCTTTGATGATCATGCCCTGAGCATCGTTTATGGTATCCAGAGAGCCTTTCTGTCTGGAATCCTGAGCCTCGTACTGCTGTGCATCCTGGATTGCTTTTTCAATGTCTGCTTCTGACAGGTTGGAAGCGGCCGTTATGGTAATATCCTGTGCTTTTCCGGTTCCCAGGTCTTTTGCGGAGACATGTACAATTCCGTTGGTGTCGATATCAAAGGTAACTTCAATCTGGGGACCGCCAGCCATGGCGCGCTTGATGCCGCTTAAGCGGAATTTGCCCAGGCTTTTGTTATCCCTGGCAAACTGGCGTTCTCCCTGCAGAACGTGGATATCAACGGAAGTCTGGAAGTTTCCGGCAGTGGTAAATATTTTGGATTCCCTTCTGGGGATTGTGGAATTTTTGGGAATCAAAACGTTACATACGCCGCCCACGGTTTCAATGGAGAGGGACAGGGGAGTGACATCCAGCAGCAGGATTTCGTTGAGGCCTGCATCTCCAGCCAGCTTTCCGCCCTGGATGGAAGCACCCAGTGCCACACATTCATCGGGGTTCAAATTCTTGCTCAGATCATGGCGTGTCAGCATTTTTACTTTTTCCTGAACCGCCGGAATACGGGTGGAACCGCCCACCAGAAGTACTTTGCCAAGTTCCGAACTGGAGATACCGGCGTCATTTAAAGCGGTCTGGACAGGAAGGGCGGTGCGTTCCACCAGGTCGCTTGTCAGTTCATCAAATTTTGCCCGGGTCAGGTTCATATCCAGATGCACCGGACCGGAACGGGTGGTACTGATAAAGGGAAGGTTAATATTTACGGTAGTCGCAGCGGATAATTCTCTTTTGGCTTTCTCCGCCTCTTCCCGGATACGGTTCATCGCAACACTGTCTTTGGTGAGATTGATCCCTTCCTGCTTTTTGAATTCATTTACCAGGTAATCGCAGATGCGTTTATCAAAATCATCACCGCCCAGCTGATTATCACCGGCAGTTGCCATTACTTCCACAATGCCTTCCCCGATTTCAATTACAGACACGTCAAAAGTTCCGCCTCCCAGATCATAGATCAGGATTTTCTGAGGTGCGAAATTATCAAGGCCGTAAGCCAGGGCAGCCGATGTGGGTTCATTGATGATTCGTTGTACATTTAAGCCGGCTATTCTTCCGGCATCTTTTGTTGCCTGCCGCTGGGAATCACTGAAGTAAGCGGGAACCGTAATTACGGCATCCGTAACCGGCTCTCCCAGATAGCTCTCTGCGTCGGTTTTTAATTTTTTAAGAATCATCGCTGAAATTTCCGGCGGTGTGAATTTTTTGCCATTTATTTTAACTGTATAGTCAGAACCCATGTGTCTTTTTATGGAAAAAACGGTATTATCCGGATTAGTTACAGCCTGGCGTTTAGCCGGTTCACCGATCAGGCGGTCACCGTTTTTGGTAAAAGCCACAATAGACGGAGTTGTCCGAAATCCTTCCGCATTTGTAATTACGACAGGCTGGCCTCCTTCCATAACAGCTACACAGCTGTTTGTCGTGCCTAAATCAATGCCAATAATTTTACTCATTATCATATACCTCTTTCTCATCTCATCTTTTCTTTTCGTAACAGCCCGGCCGGGCAGAACTATTTTGGCAAATGCCGGCCTGAAGCCTGTTTTCTACAAATAGAATATTGGATAAATGTGACACCTTTATGTATGGTTTCTAAAGAAAGTAAAAATAATTACCCCAGCATTTTATGAATTGTTTATATTTACAAGTTTTTTAGAAGTTTAATGAAAGTTTAATGAAAAGTTAACTTTTAATAGTATAGCAAAACTACTGTATATATGATATAGTTCTTTGTGAATCAAAATAATTGATGACTATGGAAAAGTGTTATGTGTGATCACGTATCCATTATGGAAATGCGGAAAGGAGCAGAATACATGGCGTCGTTAATTCAGGTAAAGGATTTGAGTAAGATCTATAATCCGGGAGAAAATGAAGTACGTGCTCTGGATCATGTCAGCCTGGAAATCAACACAGGAGAGTTTGTGGCGATTATCGGACAGTCAGGTTCCGGAAAATCTACCCTGATGAATATGCTGGGATGTCTGGATGTGCCAACATCGGGAGAGTATTATTTAAATGGTGTGGATGTATCAACGATGAAAGACAACGACCTTGCGGCAGTGCGAAACCGGGAGATTGGTTTTATCTTTCAGGGATTTAATCTGATTGCCAATCTGACTGCGGTGGAGAATGTGGAACTTCCACTGATTTACCGGGGAGTTGATATGAGGGAAAGAAAGAAGCTGGCAATTGAATCACTAAAGATGGTGGGGCTGGAGAAGCGAATGCATCACAAACCGACCGAAATGTCAGGAGGACAGCAGCAGAGAGTGGCAATAGCCAGGGCAATCGCAGCAAAACCACCCGTTATTCTGGCGGATGAGCCTACCGGTAACCTGGATTCTGCATCCAGTAAAGAAATACTGGGAATTTTGAAAAATTTACATAAAGATGGAAGAAGCGTCATATTGATTACACACGATAATGGAATCGCAGACCAGGCACGAAGGGTTGTGCGGATCATGGATGGGAAGATAGAGTCAGATACGATGAATGAGTAGATCAATAGTTAATAGTCACGGGCAGTAAAATAAGATGGAGGAGACCATTATGAAAAAGAAACATAAAAAATTACCATTTATTATTGCAGGCGTCGTCGTTGTGGCGGGCGTCGGTTTTTTTGCCCTCAGGGGGCAGGGAACCCAGCCGGTGAATAATCAGGCTGTGGCAGTAGTTCCGGTAACCACCGGAGATGTACAGGAATATGTGGATACCAGCGGAACCGTTGAGAGCCGGAATAAGAAGACATTTTTTTCACCGGTGAACGCAACGGTTAAGAATCTGAATTTTCAGCGTGGAGATACGGTGAAATCAGGAGATATGCTGATCACATTTGATTTGGAAAATTTGGAAAAAGACAATAAAAAGGCAGATTTAAACGTGTTATCCGGGAAATACGGATATCAGGATTCTATTAATAAATCGAATAAAGCTGCGAATGATAAAGCAGATGCAGCCAGCCAGGTAAGCAGTCTGCAGGCTCAGGTGGATCAGTGGAAACAGAGAGTTGCAGACTTAAACCGCGCAATTGCCCAGGCAACGAAAGACGCTCAGGATCAGGCAGTCCAGAAGCAGTCAGAGGCTGTGGCACAGGCAGAGGCACAAGCTAAAGCTCAGGCGGAGGCAGCAAAAGCTAAGATAAAAGCAGAGACAGATAAATTAAAGGAAAAGATTGAAAAATTAACCAAGAAGAAAGCGGAGTACACTGTAAAATTAAATGCGGCTGTACAAACGTTAACACAGCTTCAGGGGCAGTTAAGCGATGCGAAATTCCAGCAGGGTATCCTGCAGCAGAGTTATGATGAAGCAAGCGGATTAGGGGATGCGGCTAAGATTGAATCTGCAAGCCAGGCATTGAAAGCCCAGATGGCAGTGGTTCATGATCTGGAGGATGTAAAAGTCCCTGCCGCACAGGCAAAGGTGAATGAGCTAAATGAGAAGATTGCCCAGGAATTTGATAATCCAATAGCGGAATATCAGGCACAGATTCAGAAATTGTCAACACCTGAGAGCAGTACCGGAGCTGGAACCCCGGGAGGAACTGGAGGGGCAGATCTGTCCGGAACCGGTGCGGGACAGTCGGCGGCAGATACGACAGATCTTCAGCTGGAACTGCAGGATGCCCAGGCGGCGCTGGCTGAATTACAGTCCGAACTGGCATCTAAGAAAGCAATTGCCGAAGCAGACGGTGTAACATTATCAGAAGAATCAAAAGCTCAGATGGAAGTCAACAATAACCTCCAGGAACTGGAGAGCAAGACGTTAGAAGAGTTAATCACAAAGGGAAAGCAAGGTATTACCGCAGAATTCAGCGGCGTAATCTCCGACAGTAAAGCAGCCCAGGGAGGTATGGTTACCCAGGGGAGTGAAATGTTTACGCTTCAGAGCACCCAGGATGTAGATGTTAATATCTCACTTTCCAAGTATGATTTTGAAAAAGTCCAGAAAGGACAAAAAGCAACCGTTAAAATTGGAGCCAAAGAATATAAAGGCACTGTGAGTAAGATCAGCCACATTGCCATTCCAAATGAAAAGGGAACGCCGATTATCAGTGCATCCGTTTCCATTGACAATCCGGATGAAGATATTTTCCTGGGTGTGGAAGCAAAAGTTTCCATTCAGGCGGCTGAGGCAGTGCAGGTTCCGGTAGTTCCGGTTGAGGTAGTCAATACCGGTAACGAGGGTTCTTTCTGCTATATTGTAAAAGAAGGTGTAGTAGCGAAACAGATTGTCGAGACGGGCGTGTCTTCAGACAGCTACATCGAAATTAAGTCAGGGCTAGAGCCTGGTGACCAGGTGATACCAGATATCGGAATGTATCAGGAAGGAAGCCCGGTTGTGCCAATGGATGAAAACAGCATGAATGCAGGAACAGGCGCCGATGGTTCAGAAGGCGGAGCAGCTCAGGCAGAATCATAAGGAAAGCAGGGGGATAAAAATGAAAGGGGCACATATATGAGTGGTTTGCTTGAATATTTTAAAATGGCAATAAAAAGTATTGTTGCAAATAAAGGCCGTTCTTTCCTGACTATGCTGGGTATCATTATTGGTATTGCTTCTGTAATTGCGATTATGTCAGTGGGTGCCGGAACCACGGAGTCCATGACAGCGGAAGCAAATGATGTGGGAGGCGGACAGATCTATGTATCCTGCAGCGAAGACGCAGTAAACGCCAATCAGATGATCACAGCGGCTGATATGGAAGCCATTGCTTCGAAAGTAAATGGTGTGGAAGGCGTTACGCCGGCATCGGGAAGCAGTGGAAGTACGGTAACCGGTAAAGGTGAATTCCAGCTGAGTCTGAGTGCAGGAACACAGATGCTGCAGAGGATGAACAACTTTACGATGAAAAGAGGAAAATACTTTACGGATGCAGATGTACAGGAAGGTAAGAACGTCTGTGTTCTTACCGACACAGATGCCAAGCGGCTATTTGGATCGGACGATGTAGTGGGAATGGATATTGATGTTACCATGGATGGCATGACGTATGCATACCGTATCGTGGGAATTACCGGGGCAAAGGAGAATACGGCATTTGTAAGCTATAGCTACGATGGACAGCCGGTTACCCTGGATATTCCGTATACCTCTCTGACGAATTATGGTTATGATCCAGAGCCTTTTTACAGCATTTATGTATTTGCAGATAAGACAATGGATGCAAAACAAATTACAAATTCCGTAATTCACATACTGGAATCCAGGCATCAGAGTGCGGGAGAGGATTTCTACCGGGTTCAGAACTTCCAGGATGTGCTGCAGAGTATTAACAGCATGATGAGTATGGTGACAGCATTTATCTCTTTTGTAGCAGCGATTTCGCTGTTGGTAGGAGGAATTGGTGTTATGAATATTATGCTGGTTTCTGTTACGGAACGTACCAGGGAAATCGGTATCCGAAAATCTCTGGGTGCTAAGACTTCTTCGATTATGGTACAATTCCTGGCGGAATCGGCAATTATTACAGCTATGGGCGGAGTGATTGGCATTATTATAGGAGTAATAGCAGCTTTTGGTATCTGCAGTATTATGTCTGTTTCTTTAGGAAGTACGATTAGCCCGGGAATCAGTGCAGCAACGATTCTGGGAGCAACATTTTTTTCCTGTGCAGTTGGTATTTTCTTTGGGATCTACCCGGCAAGAAAAGCAGCGAAACTCAGCCCGATTGAAGCGTTGAGAAGAAATTAGTAAAACATGTTAAAAACAATGAGATAAACAAAGCAAAGGAACTTATAAGTTGTATGAGTTCCTTTGCTTTGTTTTTAGGTGTTCTCCAGATTCTGGGAACAGATGATTGAAATATTGGTGTTTATATCCCTGGATTGGGGAAGCTTTTCCTTCTGGAGGTATTCCCTCAGGTAAATTAAAGGGAGATATCCCTGCCGGTAAATATCCTGGGTGATGGTAAAATCCAGACTGCCGTCAAGAAGAAGACGCTTTGTGCTTTCTGCAACATCATGACAGATAACCCGCAGCTTTCCCTTTCTGCCCAGGGCGTTTACCGCTTCTGTGCAACCGGCAACACTTCTGTTTGCCATATAAATGGCATTTAGATCCGGCGTTTTCTCTAAATTCTCTAATATCTTTCGGTATGTGATCTGATAATCATTGAATGTTTGGATTACCTGAATCTGTGAGTCACAAAAGCCCAGTTCCTGCATGCGCATCTTGAAACCGTTCAGCCGTGCACGATGTCCGTCAAATTCAAGATTCCCTACGGCAGCCAGAATCTTTCCATCAGAAGGAATACATTTGCTGATCAATTCCGCAGCAATGCGGCCGCTCTGGTTTATATCCTGACCTACAAAACAAAGGCGCCCGCTTCCGGGAAGGTCGGAATTAAATGTGATGACCGGGAGGTGCTGTTCGATAAATGAAGATATTTTTGTTTCAATGGTAGGTGTGTTTGGTGTGCAGAGTGCAATTCCCTGTATACCGTTGCTCACCAGTTTATCCAAAAGTTCAATTGCTTCCTGAGGCACATCGGTCTGGCATTCTTCCAGAAAAATTTCAACCTGAAAATCAACCAGTTCTGCCCTGGCAGCTTCGATGCCCCGCAAAATTTCCGTTCGGAAATGTCCGGTCCAATTAGGCAGGAGAACCCCCAGCTTGATCGGGTTGTAACTATTTGCCTGAAAAGTTCTCTGGTGAAACTGCTGTGGAGGAAGATATCCCGTTTCTACAAGCGCAGCCATCACCCGCTCATAGATATCAGGACTGACATGGGACCGGTTGTTCAGAACCCGGTCTACTGTTCCACGGGATACGCCAACTTTATCTGCAACCATTTGTATAGTGGGTCTCTTTTTAATCGCTATCACTTCTTTCCTTAATATTCATACTTTTAAGCATTATCATTTTATCACATGGTTTATGAATGTGCAAATAAAACAGTTTGTTGGTTTTTCACAAAACAGGGAAGGATAACTTGGGAAACTTCCTCTTTTTTAATGTGTAAATATACAAAAGAAACAAAAAATAACATTAATGATACAAATACTTGACAAACACATGATCAAAACATATAATTAAGTTACAAAAGCACAATAAATGTGTGAAAGCACAAATAAAACAGAAAAAGGAGAGGTAAAAATGAAAGTAGGAATTATTGGAGCAGGGAGAATTGGAAAGGTACATGCAAAAAATATTTCGATGTTTGTGCCGGATGTAGAGATGAAAACAGCAGCGGACCCATTTATGAATGAAGAAACAGAAATATTTTTGAAGAAATGCGGTGTTGCAAATGTTACAAAAGATGCCAGGGATATATTCAATGATAAGGAAATTGAAGCTGTTATCATCTGTTCATCTACGGATACCCATGCTAAGTACATTATCGAAGCGGCACGGGCCGGCAAACACATCTTTTGTGAAAAACCGATTGATTATGATTTGAAAAAAGTACATGAAGCAATCCAGGCAGCAAAAGATGCCGGTGTGAAACTTCAAATTGGATTCTGCCGCCGCTTTGACCACAATCATCACGGCGTATATGAGGTAGTCCGTTCCGGAAGAATCGGAGAGGTACATATGGTTAAAATCAGCTCCAGAGATCCCCAACCGCCCAGTATTGATTATGTGAAAGTTTCCGGAGGAATCTTTTATGATATGATGATTCATGATTTCGATATGGCACGTTATCTGGCGGGAGCGGAAGTAACAGAAGTTCATGCGGTTGGATCGGTTTTGGTAGACCCAAAGATCGGAGAAGCTGGAGATGTGGATACTGCAGTTGTTACCCTAAAATTTGAAAACGGTGCAGTTGGCACGATTGATAACAGCAGAAAAGCTGTCTACGGATATGATCAGAGAGTAGAGGTATTTGGTTCAAAAGGCTGTGTGAAAAATGAAAATGATGTTCCGAATACGGTGGTGGTATGCGACGAGCAGAGAACAAGCAGTGAAAATACTTATAAAATTATGTGGGATCGTTATACGGGTGCTTTTGTTGCAGAAATACAGGCATTTGCCGAGGCAGTTCAGCAGGATAAGGAACCGGAAGTAACCGGAATGGACGGATTATACCCGGTATTGATGGCAGCGGCTGCAACAAAATCTTTAAAAGAAGGAAGACCGGTAAAAATTTCGGAGGTGGAATAAGATGAGTTTAAAAAAATGTGCATGTATTGATACCTTATATACAGAGCTGCCCTGGCCAGAAAGATTCCTGGCAGCAAAAAAAGATGGATTTGACGCAGTGGAATTTTGGGACTGGAGAATCCGGGATCTGGATGAAACCAGAACAGCTGCAAAAGCAGCCGGAATTACAATTAGTGGATTTAATGGAGATGCTGATTATTCCCTTGTAGATCCGGAACATAAGACTTTATATTTGGAATATTTAAAACAATCTGTAGAAGCGGCAAAAAAAATTGGGGCAAAAAGCGTTACCATTCATTCCAATGCTCTGGGAGACGGAGGAATTGTGGTAAATCATTATGACCATTTATCAGAGACGGTGAAACTTTGTTCCATGTATGATACGCTTCTTGCCTGTGCAAAATTGGCAGAAACAGAAGAAATCAATTTGAATCTGGAAGCATTGAATATAACTACGGACCATGTGGGGAACTTTTTAAAGTTTACGGTAACAAGTGCTGAAATCTGCCGGCTGATTGGTTCTCCACGCCTGAAGCTTCTCTATGATGTTTATCATATGCAGTTAAACGAGGGATGTATCTGTGATACAATTACTAATTACAGTGATCAGTTTGGGCACATTCACATAGCAGATGCCCCGGGACGTCATGAGCCGGGAACCGGTGAAATAAATTATAAGAAGGTGATTGGGCATCTGAATACCTGCGGTTATGCCGGATACATCGGATATGAGCTGTTTCCAATGATTGACACGCCCACAGCAGTTAAGGCTATTATGCGGGAGTGTTGACAATAGGAGGGAGGGGTTATAGTCCATGAAAAAACATGCGGCGGCAAATGGAATATCCGTAGGAACAAGAATTGCATATGGGTGTGGGGATACAGCATGTAATATCGTATATGGAATGATTTCTACGCTTTTAACACTGTTTTATACAGATTATGCAGGAATATCACCGATCACAATTGGTATAGTCATGCTGGTATCCAGAGTCTTTGACGGTAGTTCTGATTTGATTATGGGGTTTATCGTAGACAAAACAAAGTCAAAATGGGGAAAGTCCAGACCCTGGCTTTTGTGGATGACAATCCCCTATGCCATAGCAGCGATCTTAATGTTTACAATACCCCACACCACAGATTTTTTGAAAGGTCTCTATATATTTGTAACCTATAATCTTACTACAACCGTTATCTATACGGCTATTAATGTACCTTATGGCTCTCTTTCCACCATGATGACACGAGATTCTTACCAACAGGATTTACTCTCCATATTCCGAATGATCCTGTCTCCGGTAGGAAGGATTATATCAGTCACATTTACCATGCCTTTGGTAAAATTTTTCGGGAATGACCAGACAGCATGGGTGAAAACCATGTGTATCTGGGTTGTAATCGCAATGATTCTTCTGCTGTTCTGCTTTTTCCGATGCGAAGAAACGGTTAAGGCAAATATGCAGAAAGAGAAGAAGCATACTGTCACAAAGAATCTGAAAGCACTGCTTACAAATAAGTATTTCTGGTGTGTTCTGGGGCTTTGGTCGATTCAGGTAATTCACATGACCATTATCGGAACGGATCTGCCATATTATTGTAAGTATATTTTCAAAAATGATTCCTGGATGTACAGCACATTATATTTTCTGGAAACAATTATCATGATCCTGGGAGCAATGATCTGCCCGTTTTTGATTAAAAGGTGGGGAAAAAGAAATGTCACTCTAGCGGGAAGTATCCTTGCGGTGGTATCCCATTTGTGCATTCTTTTGAATCCGTATAGTTTTTCCTGGTTTTTTGGCATTACTTTAATACGGTCTGTTGGAGTGTCACAGCTTTCGGCTACTGTTTTCGGAATGCTTGGAGATGTAGTGGAGTATGGAGACTGGAAAAATGGATTTCGGCAGGAAAGTCTCGTATTTGGAGGTGCCAGCCTTGGTTTTAAAGTGGGTACCGGTATAACCAGCGCGATAATGACAGGCTTAATGACTGCAAGCGGATATATCAGTTCCACAGCAGGGAATGCAGTCCAACCGCAATCGGCAATAAAGACAATTGAAAATATCTATAAATATGGTCCTGTCATCATATGGGTGCTTGCTATCCTGATACTAAGTGTTTACAAGCTGGATAAGGAATATCCGCAGATAACAAAAGCTTTGAATGAGCGGGAAGAATAAGATTAGAAAGTGGGGGTTTTGTCTTGACAAACCCCCTTTAGAATGCTATGATATAAGAAATTACACTCGAGTGCAAAAAAGGAGACGTGAGTTGTGTGTATGAGAAACCGATAACATTAAAAGATGTAGCAGAGAAATCGAAATTTTCCCTTCGGACGGTGAAAAAAGTTTTATCCGGTGATGAGACGGTGAGACCTGAGACGAAGGAACATATTTTACAGGTAGCAAAGGAACTGGGTTATCGCAAGAACCGCATGGCAAGTGTTCTGGCTACAAATAAAGTACATAATATCGCTATTGTAATCGGAGATTTTAAGTACTTCTTTCCAGAGGCGAAAGCCGGATTTGGGAAGTGTTACCGGGAATACCGGGAGCAGAAGATCGGCATTGAATTTTTCACACCTGAAAATGAAACTGTGATGGCATCCAGAGAGCTGCTGCAGGTGCTGCTGGAAAATGACAACATTGATGCGGTAATCATGCACGCCTGCAGTATGAGCGGGCTGAACAGGGAGATCAATGCACTGGTTAAAAATGGAAAGCCGGTATTTACTTTCGGGGCGGATGCTCCCTCCAGTGACCGTATCTGCTACGTAGGTCCCAAGGCTTATGAATCAGGCAGAATTGCAGCCCAGATAATGGTGAATTATATTGGGAAAAAGGGAAATGTTTTTATCGTTAATCAAAGTATTGAAGAGATGCAGACAGTGGAACGTAACCGGGGATTTATGGATTTTATTATGGAATATTGTCCGGATGTAAAAGTCAGTCAGATTACGGTTCAGAAAAATGAGAACGAGTATTATAACAAGGTGCGCAGGCTGATTGAGACCCAGCAGGTATCCGGGATTCTGGGAGCAGATGCGGATTGCTATATTGTCGGGAATGTTCTGAGGGATTTACAGAACCGGGATATTACGGCTATGGGATTTGACCTGTCAGAAGATACGGAGCAGCTTTTAAGAGAAGACTATTTTAAAGTTGTGCTCAGTCAGAATCCGGACAAACAGGCTTATAAAGTGTTGCAAAAAATGTGTGATTATATTTCTTATGGGGTAAAAGTTAAGAAAAATATCTATACGGATGTATCAATTATTACCAGCGAGTGTTTGCGGTATAGAGAAGAGTAACGAAGGATTTTCGGTTACTCTTTCCTTTAACAAATAATGTGCACCCGAGTGCACAAGAGAGCGTTTGAAAATATGCTCTGGAGAGGCGGGAAGATGTATCAGTCAGTAGAAAGCTATCGGAACCAGCGAAATTATAACTGCAGGATCCGGGAAGTGGTGTATCAGGGGGTCAGACAGGTTAATCTGGAAAATGAATATCTGCATATTGGGGTTTTGGCAGGGAAAGGCAGCGATATCTTTGAATTTGTTTACAAACCCATGGACCTGGATTTTATGTGGCATTCTTTTCACGGGGTGAAGAATCCGCAGACTTACGTAACGACGAAAAACAGCAGGTATGGAAGATTTTTGGATTTGTACGAAGGCGGATGGCAGGAGCTATTTCCCAACTACGGGGCGGCAAGCACCTATATGAATGCAGAACTGGGGATCCACGGCGAGGTATGTGTGGCACAGTGGGATTACCAGATAGAAAAAGACACCGAGGAAGAGATAACGGTGAAGTTTGCGATCCGCACAGCCAAGACACCGTTTTATCTGGAAAAGTGGATGACGCTGAAAAGCGGCGATCCTACCCTTTATATACGTGAGCGGGTGACTAATGAAGGTGCGGTACCCCTGCAGTTTATGTGGGGACAGCATCCGGCTCTGGGAGCACCGTTTCTGGATGATAACTGTGAGATTATTTTAAATGGAGACTGCAAGGTACACACTTTAAACATACAGAGTGCGCTGCCGGCAAACAGACAGATGAACTGGCCCCTGGTAAAAGACGTGAACGGAAATGAACTGGATTTATCCAGAATACGGCATCCGGAAGAAAAGAAATATCTGGAATATGGCATTTCCGGAATAGCAGACAGCCGGTATTGTGTATGGAACCACAGGCTCCATGTTGGTTTTGGAATGGAGTGGGAGAAAGACATTTATCCTTATCTGTGGATCTGGGAGCCAAATTGTGCGGCGCAGGGATATCCCTGGTATGGCAGAAACTATACATTGGGCTGTGAACCCTGGTCCGTACTGGCGGAGAGCATGGAGGAAGTGGAGAGAGAAGATGCCGGAATTAAAATAGAAGCAGGGATGAGTATGGAAACAACATTAAAAGCTTATGTGTGTCTGGAGAAGGATATGAAATGAGGTGGGCAGCATGTATGTAATTGGATTGGATGTGGGAACGACAGGGACAAAGGCTCTGCTGATCGATGAAAACGGAAAACTAAAGGGAAGAGGGTATCGTGGATACCGGACAATACAAGGAGCGGGAGGCATAGTAGAGCAGCGGGCAGAAGACTGGTGGCAAGCAGCAGCAGGGGCAGTTCGGGAGGCATGTGCGGAGTGTGGAAAATCAGAAATTACGGCATTGGCACTTTCCACCCAGGGAGCCAGTTCCCTGCTGGTGGACGCTGATTTTAATGCCATAGGAAATGCAGTTACCTGGATGGATAAAAGAGCCGTTCAAGAAGAGGAGGAACTGCAGAATAAGGCAGAGGACGGATATTATTATACGAAGACGGGATGGGAGTTAAGCGCCAGCCTGGATGCCTGCAAATTGCTTTGGATTAAGAAGAACCGCAGGGAAGATTTGGACAGGGCGGTGAAATTTATCTCTACCCTGGAATATATGAACCACTGTCTGACGGGTCATGCTGTGATTGATCCCTCTAATGGTGCAATCCGCCAGCTGATGGATATACAGACCAGGCAGTGGGATAAAAAGATATTGGAGGATATCGGCATCTCCAGAGAACTGCTTCCGGAAATAAAAAGAACAGGTGAATACCTGGGGACACTGACAGGAGATGCCGCTGAGGAATTAGGGCTCACAAAAGAAGTGAAAGTATTTAACGGAGCCCATGACCAATATTGCTGTGCCCTTGGGTCCGGGAGTGTAAAAAACGGAGATTTGCTGCTTGGAACTGGTACCGCCTGGGCGGTTATGAGCATAACGGATCAGCCAATGCTGACAAAATCCAAAATCTCACCGGCAAGACATGTGGTGCCGGGGCTGTGGGGGGCGCTGTCTTCCATCAGCGGCGGGGGTATTGTACTGGACTGGTGGAAAGACCGGATGGCGGGACTCACATATGAAGAGCTAAATAAAGGTGTTGATCAGAAGATTGGAAGAGAAGAGGCGCTGATGTTTTTCCCTTATCTCACAGGCGCAGGCTGCCCTATTTGGGATTTCAGGGCAAAAGGAACGCTGACGGGGCTGGAATTAAGACATGACTCCCTGGATGTGGCAGTGGCGGTAATGGAAGGGATCGTTTTTCATACAGCCATGCTTCTGGAGGACTACCGGGAAAACGGGGCGCAGATTAACAGTCTGAGAGTGATGGGCGGTGCATTAAACAGCAGTGGATGGATGCTTATACTGCAGGCGGTGCTGGACTGTGAGGTCATCCGGGTAACTCAGACAGATGCGGCATGCGTGGGGGCGGCAATGATTGCAGCGGTGGAGAGCGGTATATATAAAGATTATGCCCTGGCGGTAAAATCCATGGTCTCTTATGAGGGGATGCAGGAGGTATCCTGGGAGTTAAAGGAATTTTACCAGCTGAAATACAAAGCATACAAAAGAAACTGGAACATCATCAGGGAAATCTATCATAGCGGTCTATCCGGACAGGATATGCCACCGGTCCCGGGAAGGAAGGAGCAGTATGATCAATAAATGGTTTCATAAAACAGAGCTGGATGATGCATTTTATAAAGAATATCTGGCTGACAGGCTGCCGGAAAACATAACGGATGTGCATGTTCATATGAATCTGGAAGAGCATGTGAAAGGTGTGAGCAAGGAGCGGATTGCAATGGATTGGGCGTTGGAATGCGGGCTTCAGATGGATTATGAAGCGGCGCAGCATTATTACCGGACCATGTTCCCGGACAGGCAGATTTCTTTAACGGTGTTCCCTTTTCCCCTTGCCGAGGTGGATATACCGGGCAATAATGCGTATTTGTCAAAGCTGGCAAAGGACGGAAAGGTAGATGCACTTATGAGTGTCAGACCGGAGTGGACAGCTGGGTATTGTGAAGATTTACTTGTGGATAATCCGTTTTTGGGATTTAAGCCCTATCCCTATCTGGCATCTGCAGTCAAAGGGGCTGATATCAGTATCTATGATTTTATGCCCGAGAGCCAGCTTGAGGTTCTGGACAGACATAAGAAGGCGCTGATGCTGCATCTGCCGCGAAAAGGAAGGCTGCCAGATCCTGATAATATTAGAGAACTGCGGGAAATCAGACAGAAATTCCCGGACATACATATTATTCTTGCGCATTTTGGGAGGAGCTTTACAACGGATATATTTAGCAGAGGGATCGCTGCACTGGGTGACGATCTGAAAGGATTTTATTTTGACACGGCGGCGGTTGTAAATCCCCGGGTACATCAGATGGCAATGGAACGGCTGGACAGCAGGCAGATCTTGTTTGGAACGGATTTTCCAATTATGACCTGGCATGGTATGCGGGAGTGGCACACGGATTCCCCAACGAATTACTGCAGAGAAGATTTTGGATGGAACAGGCATGAAAAAGGGGCAGAAACAGAAGCTTCATTTACTTTTATCGCATATGTACAGCTTAAGAATATGCTGGATGCCATCGGTAATGACTCTTTACGAAAAGAACAGATATTTTACAAAAATGCATTAGATGCATTTCGAAAAACAGGGAAGTAATCTTAGAGCGTGTTTCATACACACTTGCGTATAAAATGGTTTGTAAAATTGGGGTAAGGTATTATTTTCAAAAAAGGAGGACATAAAACATGGGTGTTACAGAAACGAAAGAAGGAAGTGCAAAGCCAGAAGAAGTGAAAGAAAAGAGACAGGATGCCTGGGGAGGCAGGAAGAATACGCTGTGGAAAATACTGGAGATGAGGGAACTTTCCATTGCTATTATATTGGCAATTATGGTGATTTTCCTGATGATCAGTACCAGCACTTTTGCAACCAGCGCCAACATCAGAGTCTTGATCCAGGGTATGAGTGTGGACATGATGATCGCCATTCCAATGGCTATATCCCTCATTGCCGGTAATATTGATTTTTCCGTAGGATCAACGCTGTGCCTGTCCAGCTACATCGGCTGTATGGCTATGGGAGCGGGAGCTCCTGCCTGGCTTGGTATTCTGGTGGGGCTGCTGGCGGGAGCAGTACTGGGAGCAATTAACGCAGTGATTATTAACCAGTTCAAGATTACGCCGCTGATCGCAACCCTTGGTACCTGGATGGCGTATCAGGGAATTGCTCTGGTGCTTGCCGGAGGGAATACCGTATCCAATCTTCCGGCCGCATTTAAGAACTTTGGAAGGATGGAAGCCGGGGGGGTTCCGTTCACTATCATCTATATGTTGATTATTATAGTGGCAGGTATTTTTGTATTAAAATACGTGAATTTTTTCCACGAGGCTTACTTTATCGGCAGCAATAAAAATTCGGCTCTGCTGGCGGGAATTAATACCAAAAAGTTTATTTATATCAGCTATGCACTGACGGGGGCGGTTGCGGCATTTGCAGGTATGACACTGGCAGCCAGACTGGGAAGCGTATCCCAGAACTCTGGAACCGGGCTGGAATTTAGAAATGTGGTGGCGCTGCTTATTGGCGGTGTCTCGATGGACGGCGGCGAGGGCAGTCTGGTTGGCGTTGTCCTTGGTGTTACCATTATGCAGGTTGTCAGCAATGCACTGGTGCTGCTGGATATTAATGCCAGCTATACCAAGGTGATCCAGGGAGCAATTTTAATTATCGCAGTTGCCATTGACCAGCTGAATAAGCAGCGTAAATTAAAAGCAGCTGCATAGAGCGTGTTTGAACTACACGAAAGCATTTTAAAACACGCTCTAAACCGAAAAAGGAGGAAGCAGTTTGGAAAATTTAATAGAATTAAGAAATATATGTAAATTTTTCCCTGGTGTAAAAGCGTTAAATGATGTCAGCCTTTCCATTAAGAAAAACAGTGTACACTGCATTATCGGAGAAAATGGAGCTGGTAAATCTACGCTGATGAAAATTATGTCCGGTGCCTATAAGAGAGATAAAGGGACGATGATCATGGAGGGGCAGGAACTGAATCCGTCTTATCCGGGAGATGCTTTAAAAGCAGGCATTGGCATTGTATACCAGGAACTGAATAATTTTTCCCATCTGGATGTGGCGAGTAATCTTTTTATTGGGAGATTTCCGAAAAAAGGGAGATGTATTGACTACAAGAAGATGTATAAAGAAGCTCAGATCCTGCTTCAGAGGTTCGGACTTGGGCATATCAGACCTACGGACAGTATGGACCGCATCAGCCTGGGTGCCCAGCAGATGGTTGAGATTGCAAAGCTTTTATCCATGAATGTAAAGCTGATGATTTTAGATGAGCCTACCTCCGCACTGACGGATATGGAAGTAGAATTGCTGTACAAGCTGATTGACCAGGTAAAGGCAAAGGACGTTTCCATCGTTTATATTTCACACAAGCTGGATGAGGTGCTGCATCTGGCTGATGAGATATCGGTTTTGAAAGACGGGGAACATGTGGCGACATTTCCAAACAGCACCGGACTTACCAAAGATGATCTGGTGCGGTATATGGTTGGCAGGGATGTAGTTTACGACTATGGGGTGGGAACTACTAAAATACAAGATGAAGTACTTCGGGCTGACAATCTCTGCAGCGGTTCAAAAGTGAAAAATGTGACGTTTTCCCTAAGGCGTGGTGAGATTCTGGGATTTGCAGGGCTGGAAGGTTCCGGGCGCACCGAAGTAGTGGAGACGGTTTTTGGATGGAGAAAGAAGACCGGGGGTACCATTCACATAGGCGGTAAGCAGGTTAAGATCACAAGCCCTATTGATGCCAAAAGAAACGGAATTGCTTATATAACAAAAGAGCGCAAGACTCTTGGGCTGTTTCTGGAACTGAGCAGTGAAGACAATATGAGTGCGGCAAACGGAAAAAAGTTTGTGAAAAAAGGTCTTGTGGATTACAAACATATCACAAAGAATGCAAAAGAATACCAGCAGAAAATGCAGATCAAATTATCGGATGTGAAGCAGAAAGTGGGGAACCTTTCAGGGGGAAACCAGCAGAAGGTGCTTCTGTCCATGTGGATGACGGCAAATCCTGATATTATTATGATCGACGAACCTACCAGGGGGATTGATGTAGGAGCAAAGGCGGAAATACATATGCTGCTTCGGCGCCTTGTTGGAGAAGGTAAGGCAATTATCATGATCTCGTCGGAGATGCCGGAAATTATGGCAGCCTGTGACCGGGTACTGGTATTTCACGATGGAAGGATTACGGGGGAACTCAGCGGGAATGAAGTGACAGAGAATGGCATGATGCGTCTGGCGTCCGGAATTACCGCTTCATAAAAACTATATAAAAGGGAAAAAGGAGGATTTACGTATGAAACAGTACAAAAAAGTAATGGGGATCTTATTGGCAGGAGTACTGGCATTATCCATGGCAGGCTGTGGGGACAGCGAAAAAACGGATGGTAAGGCAGAGACGAAATCAGAAGAAGCGGCAGGCGGTCAGACGGCAGCTTCCGGTGAGGGAGAAGAGTACGCAGTGATCATGTCTGTCAACCAGCTGGAATTTTTTGATGCATTAAAAGCAGGGGTCAATGATGCTGCACACAGTCTGGGTGCCAAATGGTATTATGCAGGTCCGCAGGATCTGGCGCCGGATAAAGTGGCGGAAGCAATTGACCAGGCGGTAGCGAAAAAAGTAACCGGTATCGTGGTACACGGACAGTTCCAGGAAACCGGGGCAGCTATTGACAATGCCATTGCAGCAGGTGTTCCCGTAATCTGTGTCAATACGGATATAGAATCGAACCGCCTTTCTTTCCTGGGATGTGATCCCTATAATACTGGAGTGGAAATGGCAAAGCAGATGGCAAAAGAGATCGGGGACAAGGGAAAAATTATCATCTCAAACTTCATCAGCGGCGGGCAGCCTTCTGCAATCTCTAACATGGAAGGATGCAGGGATGAATTAGAGAAAAATCATCCGAATATTGAAATCGCTGCGGAAGTGGATGATAAGGCAGACGAGACTACGGCAGGCCCGGGCGGAGGGGGGGGGCCTCACGGCATTTCAGATTG
>UQGG01000073.1 GCA_900540475.1 uncultured Robinsoniella sp.
GATAGCTTGTTTAAGTGCGCCATTTTCTGGCTGTCCACGACTTTCTTTCACACTACCTCCTATTCATGTGCACTGTATGGGTCTACGATTTTCTTTAAATTTTCACCCAGTCTGTCGAATAACAGAACAATGATAACCAGCATCAGCCCCGGAAAAAATGCCAGCCACCACATGCCGGTGGAAATATATTTCATGGATTCTGATAAAATAATTCCAATCGCCGGCTGTTCCGGTGACAACCCAAATCCCAGGAATGTAAGGGAAGATTCATGCATGATAGCATGGGGAAACATCAGGATCAATCCGATGATAAACTGGGGAACCATATGCGGCAGTATGTGGTTAATAGTAATCCATCTGCTGGAATGACCAAGCCTTCTGGATACTTCTATGTATTGCTGGGAACGGATCTGAAGTACCTCACTTCGAATCAGACGCGCCAGTCCGGTCCAGTGTGTTACCGCAACTCCAATAAGAACACCTTTTAAACCTTTTCCGCATGCAAAGGATATTAAAATTAATAATACTGTGTGGGGAATTCCCATGACTAAATCAATTAGCCAGTTAATAAAATGATCCAGCAGGGTGGAACCGGATGCTGCAGCCACCCCTACAAATAGTGCAATTACCGCACTGACTGTGGATGCAACTGTCCCAACCACAATGCTGATTGACAAACCTTTTACCGTTCTCACTAACATATCTCTGCCCAATAAATCTGTACCAAATGGATGCTTTAAGGATGGCTTTAGTCCTTTTTGAGAAAAATCAGCCTGTATCAGATCATTGCTCATAAAAGTACCCGCAAGATATACCCCCAGTATAAATAGAAAGATAACAATGATTGTAATAATCGTGCGTGTTCTGCGGTTTATGCGCATCTTTTTTACTTTCGTTCTCTCAGCTACACTATTGTTCACTCTGATATCCCTCCCTGATCTGCGGATCTACCACTCCGTAAATTATATTTGCAAGCAGATTTCCCGTGAATACAAAAACTGCACTGAATAACGTAATTCCCAGCAACAGCGGCACATCTGATCCCATGCCTGCTGCGGAAGCCGCTGCTCCCAGTCCCGGATAGGAAAATACCGTTTCCGCCAGTACCGATCCGCCAAACAATTCACTAAAGGAACCAAACTGCATGGTAACTGCCGGAAGCATAATATTACGCAGACCGTGTCTCTTCAGAATGCGGAACCGGGATTCCCCTTTTGCTTTTGCAAAAAGCACGTAATCGCTTTCCAATACATCTGTAAGCTTTTCCCGAGTATGCAATGCAATATTGGCAAATGACAAAAAGCTCAGTGTCAGCGCCGGCAGGATAAGATGGTGGAGCCGCTGCCAGATCGTGACCTGATCCGACGGCACTCCTTTGGGAACACTCATTCCCATTGGGAACCATCCCAGCTTAGCCGAAAAGACCATCAGCAGTACAATTCCAATCCAGAATGTGGGAATGGCGCACATCGTCAGGCAGATCTTTTTTAAGATCCTGTCAGGCCATTTTCCATTGAATGCTCCCATGATACAGCCGATGGAAAATCCAATGATTCCCGATAGCAGCCATGCCGTAATCATAAGTGCCAGTGATGCCGCAAACTTTTCCCCTATAATATCCAGCACCGGCCTTCTATAGATCAGAGAGGTTCCGAAATCCCCATGGAGCAGGGATTTCGCCCAAATGCCAAACCGTTCCACAGGCGGCTTGTCCAGTCCCCAGTACTGGGCAATCTTCTCTCTCTGTTCCATACTTACATTTGGTACAGCGCCTACATACTGCTGTACCGGATCCACCGGCGACATACTAACCAGAATGAAGCTTATGATACTGATTGCAATTAAAAGTGTAACCAGCCTGACCATATAACGGCCGGTAGTCTTAATAAATCTTTTTTTCCCCACTTTCATTTCTCCTTTTTCCAAAATTTATATCCATAAATATAATGCATAGCGCACAGCTGACAGATAGCAATTTTAAAACACGCTCTAACGCAATTAGGGGACCCGGCTAAATCGCCTGTCCCCGTAAAGTTTCATTATGAATTCCATTTCCATTCTGCCAAATTTGCAATCAATGGCCATGCGGCACCATGTGCATGGATCCTCTGTTTACCAATATCCAGTCCGTCTTTTACATAATACAGATGCGACATATTCACATAGAATGCCCAGGGTGCCTCACCCCGCATGGAAGTACCGGTTGTCCCATCCCATTGTGCTTTCTTCCACCATTCCAGTGATTCTTCGAATGTCTTTGAATTCATAGCTGTATCCAGATATTTATCCACTGTTTCATTTGTAAAAAATTCAGGATTATAGAAATCAGTTTTTCCGGCATTGCTGCTGTGGAATAACATATAGGAAGTCATCGGGCTGTCCGATCCCCAGCCCATGATCATGGGTTCGGAGAACATTCTCTTCACGGTATCATCTGCGCTGACACCTTCCACATTGATTGCAATGCCCAGATTTTCTTTCGCCTGGTTTGCCACCGACATGGCTACTGCCTGCCTCATGGAATCTCCTGCAAAATACATCAGGTTAAATTCAGCCTTTAACCCGTCTTTTTCGCGGATTCCATCATTATCTGTATCAACCCAGCCTGCATCTTCCAAACCTTTTACGGCATAATCAATATCGGTATCGATTTTATCCTCTTCGTTCCACCAGGGAAGTCCGTCACATTCAGAATATGCCGGGTTTGCAAAACCGTTCAACGCCTCACTGATGATTTTTTCACGGTCAATTCCATAACTCATAGCTTTTCTGACTGCAAGATCGGAAGTTACATTATTTCCGATTTTGTATCCGTCTTCCGTTACCTTTCCTTCATCGGGTACAGTTGGCATTGTAATTCCGCGGTTATCAACGGAGTCCACCGATTCCACCCGCATTCCGTCAATCTGTGTGGTTGCCAGCGTTGCTGATGTAAGTGCAATGTCCACATCTCCTGACTGGGCAGCTACAAAACGGGCATCTTCTTCCTGCACAAGAAACACCGCTTTTTTAATTTCCGGCTGTTCCCCGTAATAGTCTTCATTTACTTCAAAAATGAACTGCTGTCCCTTATCCCACTGGGTTAATTTATAAGGTCCTGATCCAATTGGCTCCATGCCAAAATCATCGGTATAGGAATCTTCCGGTACAATACCCGCTCCTGCCACCGTATAAATAAAAGTCACACATGGTTTATTTAGTTTAAATTCTACCGTATGATCATCAACTGCGGTACAGCTATCCAGCATTGTCAAATCCACATAAGTGGCTTTTTCTTTCGTTGTGTTAAAAGTAAATGCAACATCGGATGCATTCAGTTCTTCACCGTTTGTAAATTTAACGCCATCCCGGATTTTAAATGTCCAGGTTAATCCGTCTTCGCTCATACTGTAATCGGAAGCCAGATCATTCTCCAGTTTATTCTCTCCGTTGATTTTAACAAGTGTACTATAGAGAGGTGAACCAGTGTAACCAAATCCGGTACAGGGATCCCAGCTATCCGTATCATTGGAAAAACCAACGGTAATTTCTGATTTTGCAGAAGTGTCTGTGTCATCACCCTTCTTGCTTTCCTTATCTCCCGCTTCCATATTTTTGTTTTCGGTACCCTGGCTTTCAGAACTCTGAATGACGCTATCCTGGCTGTCGTTTTCCTGGCTCCCGGTATTTTTGTCTTCGGTACTTTGATTTTCCGTACTCTGTCCTTGTGCTGCTTTATCATTCTGCTTAGCGATAGTTGTACCCGAATCGCCTGAACCACTGCAGCCTGATAAGATTGCTGCCATGCAAAATAGCGCAATGACCGTTTTCATTCTCTTTTTCATTTGCATTTCCTCCCATTTCTGTTGTGTTTTTCCATTATATCTATAAACAATATGTCACACAAGCTCCCCCTGGGGTTCTTTTTCTAATTTATATGTAATATGCCTGAGGGAGATAAAAATAGCAGAAAAACTCGAAAAAAGGGCAATTCTCCGTTCTGATAACTGCCTGTAATCCCTTGTAAGGAATGTGTGCTTACCAATACTTTGCATTTTGGTGTCTAACGGCAACCCGGGGGATAGGATACATCGCTGCATAGGACTTAGGCTCTTTTCAGTATATAAATGAACTTATTAATTCTTATTTTCTTATTGATAATTATTTAACTATATATTTTAATCCCATTATGATAAAATATACGCACATACAATCTAACAATAATTTATGGAGGTTTATTTAAAATGAATATCATAGGCAAATTACAGCCGGTAATTATAATCATGGCAGCATTATCCGGAATGTTACTGGGTACCTTTACTTCCCTGGGTTCTTTCTCATCCGGGTTAATCGAAATCTTCTTAATGTTACTATTATATATACTGTTTTTATCAGTAGATCTAAAGCAGATTAAAAAATCATTTTCTAATATACGTTTTACCGCTTCTGCAGTAGTGATAAATTTTCTCATTACCCCTGTGCTGGGCTATCTTCTGGGTCAAATTTTCTTTTCTTCTTCCATAGATATCCGAATTGGACTGCTTATGCTTTTAGTAACACCTTGTACAGACTGGTACTTAGTGTTTACCGGTTTAAGCGGCGGAAATGTGGAGCTGGGCATGTCTATTCTCCCATTAAATCTGATTATGCAAATTGTTCTCATGCCTGTATATTTACTTATTTTCATTGGAAATGAAGCAAAAATGGATGTGGGAACTATAGTGACAAGCATTATCTTTGTATTAATTATTCCATTTCTGTTATCGCTGATTACGAAAAAGATTACGAAGAACAATATTAAATTTAAAGACCTGTTACAGCATCAAGGTGATAATTTACAGCTGCTGTTTTTATGTTTGGCAGTTATCTCCATGTTCGCTTCTGAAGGTCAGAATATGATAGAAAATCCAATGTTACTGGTCAAAATGTTCGTTCCGCTGCTGCTGTTTTTCTCTATCATCTTCTGCCTTGTACAAATTGTGGGCAAGAGACTGCATTTTGGTAAAAAAGATATCATAGCACTTGAATTTACTACCTTAGCCAGAAACTCTCCGCTATCCCTGGCAATCGCAGTAGCCACATTCCCGGATCAGCCCCTCATCTCTTTAGCATTGGTAATCGGACCTTTAATTGAATTACCTGTACTGTCAGTTATATCCGCTATTTTAAATAAGTGGGAAAAAAGAATTTAGATCACTACTACAATAGTCATTGACTTCATGTGACTATTGTGATAGTATAACAATATAGTTAACTATTGCAGTAGTCACATGAGAGGAGTATTTAGATATGGATATGAAGCTTTTCGATTCAGAATTAAAAGTAATGGAGATTTTATGGAAGGAAGGTGATCTTTCCGCCGGACAAATAGCAAAAATGTTAAAAGATGAAACCGGCTGGAACAGAAACACAACTTATACTGTGATTAAAAAATGTATTGCAAAGGGAGCCATTGAACGTTATGAACCGAATTTTATGTGCCGCAGCATGATCAGCAGAGAACAGGCGCAGAATTATGAGACAACGGAATTAATTGATAAAATGTTCGACGGATCTAAAGAACAATTTTTTGCCGCATTTTTAAATGGTAAAAACCTCACAGATAACGAGGTTGAACAATTACGGCTTCTAGTTGAAAAGCTGAAATGAGGTGAATAAATATGAATGTTCTTCAGTTGAGCATTTCAGGGGGATTATTGATTATAGGAATTATGGTTGTCCGGGCACTTTCCATCAACCGGATTTCAAAAAAGTTTTTTGTCTTACTGTGGGATATTGTTTTATTGCGGCTCCTTTTTCCATTTACTGTCACTTTTCAATTTATCACAACAAATTTATTTACATCTGTACCAAAACAAATAGACCAGGTTATTCAGCAGAGAGTTGCGGATCTTCCAATTATAAAAGGCACCTCCGGTACTTATCTTCCGGCTGGCGCGGGAGTTTCACAACAGGAAAATATTCCTGTTTTTCAAATCATATGGTTATCCGGCTTGATTGCATTATCCCTATTTTTTATTATTGCATACTATAGAGACTATCGGAAGCTGCGGGAAGCACTGCCCATCAAACACAATATATTCCTAGACCACTGGATGAAGGAAAAACAGCTTAAAAGAAAGGTTGTAATCCTGCTTTCAGACCGGGTAAATACACCGGTTACTTATGGTATTTTCTCGCCTAAAATTATACTTCCACGTACAATGGATCTGACTGACCACAAAGCACTTAAGTTTGTGCTGGAACATGAACTTGTCCATATAAAATGCCATGATAATCTCTGGAAGATCGTTGCGCTGGCTGCCCTGTGTATCCATTGGTTTAATCCTGTTGTCTGGATAATGCAGATTCTGTTTAACCGGGATCTTGAACTGTCCTGTGACGAAAAGGTGATAACATCGGTGGGCGCAGAACAGCGGCAGGAATATGCCCTTACGCTGATTAACCTTGCCGGGAACAAATCCGGAATCTCCTTTCTGCACAGCAGTTTTGGTAAGAATGTAATCAAAGAAAGGATTGTGTCAATTATGAAATACAAAAAAACTTCTATTATAAGTATTATATGCGTGATTGTATTAATTACAGCTGTATCCGTATTTTGGTTCATCTCACCGGGCAATGATCAAATTCCAGCCTCTGCTTCCAAAAATGATAAACATACCGAAGAAGCCCAGACAACCTCCGACAGCCAGAAAGAAACCGGAAGCAAAAGTGACCTGTCACAGGTAGAAAACCAGAAAAAAATAATAGCGCCGGCAGCCGATATGAAATCAAAAGAATCTGAGCGGCAGAATCAAAAAACTACAGATTCCGAAAAGAAATCGGGGAATGAAAATAAAACGCCAAAAACACAACCCATAGAAACAGAAGCCATAACAGAAGCAGCAAAAGAAACAAATAAAACGGTGCCCCCCGAAACCAGCACCTCGTCTGGCTTCGTTACAAAAATTGAAGGCAGTACCATGTATTTACAGGAAGAGGGGCATGGAGACAGCAAGGTTGCATATGAATTAATCAATGCCGTAATTAACATACCGGACGGTGTCAGAATGAATCAAACCGTTGAAGTCCATTACTATACAAAAGACGGGAAAAATGTTGCCACAGAGGTAAACGGAGATGGTACGGGTACAAAACCGATAGATACCGGGGATTATTTTAGCGGCAGCTATGAGCTGGAAAAAGACGGCATGACAATTAAATTAAGCATCAGTTCCTATACGGACTTGTACACCTCAGCGCGGGGAAATGTCATGGGCACCATCATAAACAATGATGGGACGGAATCCGGATTTTATGGTGAGCTTATCATGACAGATACGGTTAACCAATATGACGTCACCACCGACAGTGGTCTGTCCTGCAGTTTCGTCTTCTCTGGCGACACTTTAAATATTTCGTCTTCACCTGATACAATATCCGGAGCCTATACGAAAACCAGTGCATACCGCCCTTCATAGTTACTCTGATATACAGCATAGAGGATGCCGCAAACTATCGAATTATTCGATTTTTTGCGCATCCTCTATCATTTCATATCATTACATATCATTTTGTATCATTTGAAACTCTGTCATTTAAAAATTCCAAATCTAGTACAGCATTGTGTAAATAACTGTGAATAGAGTACCTGAAATCTGCGTCAGGTGTGCGTCTGCGAAGTGAGGGCGTAGTGGGCTACGATTAGCTTCGCAGACGTGCACCTGGCGGAGATAGCGGGTGCTATATTCATAGTTATTTGTGCAATGCAGTACTAGTGTGTTCCCCGTACTACTTCGATCCCGCTTTCCTCTATCATCTCCAGTATCCGGGAGATAACAGGACATTCTTTCCCCTCCCGGTCTTTTGTGCAAATCCCTGCATGTACCACCTCAATTTCTTCCTGCACAAGGCGCTGCAGTTTTTCCTGCATCCCTTTATCAGTGGACGGGTCGCTCTCACAGCCGTTGCACCGCATAAAGGCAGCGACTTCTGCATCCTCTTCTGCGTAACGGGAAAATGATTTGCTTTTTAAATGAAAAGCTTTCATACAGGCTGCCCCTGTACAAATTTCGTTTGCCTTCAGGCAATTTAACATCCCTATTTTTTTCATATGTGTTTTTTATACCCCGGGCTATACAAAATGTGCAAAAGCCCATCTTTGTCTTTTAACAGTTCCACATCTACCTCGTAGACTTCTTTTATAAATTCTTTGGTGAGCACTTCATCCGGTGTACCAAAAGCTGTAATTTTTCCATTTTTCACAACAAATATTTTATCGCAATACATGGCTGCAATATTTAAATCATGTATTGCAGATACGACAGTCAGATTTAATGATCGGACGATATCCATCAGCTGGAGCTGGTATTTAATATCCAGATGGTTGGTGGGTTCATCCAGTACCAGGCAGCTGGTTTTCTGCGCCAATGCCCGTGCCAGAATGACCCTCTGCTGTTCCCCGCCGGAAAGAGTGGAAAAACTTCTGTCCCAGAATTCTTTCATACCAACTTTTTCAAGGGACTCAGCCACAATGCTGAAGTCCTTAGCATTGTCTCTTTCCATTGCCCTCTTGTGGGGTGATCGTCCCATCAGTACCACATCCTGGACGGAAAAGTCAAAGTTATAATAATTGTGCTGTGCCACTACAGCCATTTCCCTTGCAGATTCTTTGACCGAGTAGGTTTGAATCGCCTTTCCATTTAACTTCACTTCACCTGTATTGGGATGCAGCACCCGGTAAATGCATTTTAGCAGTGTACTTTTCCCGCTGCCATTTGGACCCAGGATGCCCACAAATTCTTTCTCTTTTATCTCTACACTCATCCCTTTTATGATCTGGGTACCTTCCAGAAATACTTCAAGATCTTTTGTACTTATTTCCATCAGTTATTTCCTCCAAACCCATATTTTTTACGTATCATCAGGAAGATGAAACAAGGCGCACCGATCATGGATGTCAGAATGCCGATTGGAAGTTCGGATCCGTGTATGACCACCCGGCATAATACATCTGCCCAGATTAGAAAAACCGCTCCCAGCAGCGCACTTAAGGGAATCAGTTTCTTATGGTCGGTTCCAACAACCATACGTACGATATGAGGAATAATCAGGCCTACAAATCCAATCATACCGGAACTGTACACCACAAATCCGATCATGGCTGAAGAAACCAGCAGGTATAACTGTCTCCATTTGTGCAGATCCGTACCCAGAGTAACCGCTGCATCGTCTCCTAAAAGCATCAGGTTTAAAGTGCGGTGCTGTGTCCAGAAGAACAGGGTTCCCCCTATAATAACGGGTGCAATGAACAGCAGATTCTCCCACTTTGCCCCTGCCAGGCTCCCCATCATCCAATAGGTAACGGTCTGGATTTTATCTTTGTCATTCACCAGATAAACGATGAAATTGGAAAATGCAGAACAGACAGCACTTAATGCCATTCCCGCCAAAAGCAGTTTTACGGAATTTGCCCGTCCTCCTATATTCGCGATCATCACCACTGCCACCGAGATACCAAAAGCTCCTAAAAATGCCGTAATCCCTACTGAATTGGCACCGAAAGCAACACCTACCCCAAGCATAATCGATAAAGTTGCACCAAAGGATGCACCGGATGAAATTCCCAGCACATAGGGATCCGCCAGCGGATTCTTCACAATCGCCTGCATAATTACACCGCAGACGGAAAGCCCCATTCCCACCAGAAGTGCCAGCACCAGGCGGGGCATGCGGATAAACCATACCACGTCGTGAATTTTGCCGGAACTCAGACTGGCTGCATCACCTATCCCAAATAGCTTAAACATGACAATCTGATAAACCTCCCGGACGGTAATGCCGGTAGAGCCTATCGTCACCGCCGTCAGAATAGTAGCTGCCAATGCTGCCAGCAGCAAAATACATAGTGTGGCATAAGATGCCTTATTTTTCATGACTACCCCCTTGCGTACCGCAGCCGCTGCGATACGGTTCTATTAAGGTGATTGCGGTTACTACCACTGTTACTCCTGATATAATTCCGGATACAGTGCCTTTCCAATCGCATTTAAGCCGTCGATGGTACGAATACCGCTTGTATAAACATCGCTGAGATTCAGTGGAAATACCTGGCTGTCTTTTACTGCTTTCAGACTGCTGTAAGCCGGATTATCCGTGATACTCTTTACCGCATCTGAACCTGCACCTTCCCCATATCCATCCATGTGGATCGTGAAAATAACATCCGGATCTAAATTAACAATATCCTCGGCGCTGATATCCTTTGCAGTATCCACCAATTCTCCGCCCATTTTGGTTACCATATCCCCCGCCAGAGATGTTTTGTCGTAAATACTGATGGTGTCCCCGAGGAACTCTATAATCAGGACTTTTTTCTTCTCATGGCCCTGTGTCGCTGTGGTTACCTTATCTACAGACGCTTTCATTTCATCCACAAGTGCCTGGGCTTTGTCTTCTACATTAAAAATCTTTCCTACGGTCATAATATCCTGATATTCATTGTCAACCGTTCTGTTTTCACTGATGTCATTGGAATTCAGCGCCATGTAGGTATTAACGCCATTTTCCTGCCAGTAATCCACATCCCCCAGGGACTTGTCTGAAAAGGTGGATTTCCATGCCAGAATAAAGTCCGGTTCCAGCATAATGGCTGCTTCCTTGCTCATCGCTGCATTGGAATCCGTGAAATCATTAAATTCCTTATCTTTAATTTTGGCATAAGCCTCACGCAGAGACGGCGAAATATCATCTTCGCTCACCCCAATGATGGATATAATGTTGTCTTCCAATCCAAGTGCTAGCATAGTTTCAACGGAATTCTGCCATGCCGTGATTACTTTTTTCGGAGCTTCCGTAAAGGTCTCTTCCACCGGTTCCTTATTAAAATTGAAAGTACTGATTGTCACCGGATAATGGTCTGTCTCTGATTTTGATGCTGACTGCGCTGCTGTTTCAGATTCACCGGATACATCTGTAGAATTTTCTGAAGACTCTCCCGCTTTATTATCGGTCTGTGCCGCAGTCTCTGTCTCCGTCTTTGCCTCTGTTTTCGCCTCTGTAACAGCTTCTGTTTTTGCCTCTGTCTGCGCCTGCGTTTCTGCCGTACTATTTCCTGATCCACAGGCTGTCAATACTCCCATTAAGCCTGCCAGTGCGATAACTGCTAATTTCTTTTTCATCTGAATTTCTCCTTTGTTTTATATTTATACCACCGCATATCCCATATTTTAATAAGAAAATACATATCTGTTTTAATCAAAAAAAATGCCCGCGTAATCGCAGACATTTTGTTAAAAGCCATATAAGATATTCCGAAATCCGGGCAAACTTTATCCGACCCTGACCGGAGTGTCTCTGAAAAATAATTGCACCATTCATCCCTCTTAACCGGATAGATCAGTCAGAGTTCTGTAGATACAAGCATTTTTCAGACACACTCGAAGAATATCGATGGACTTATTTCTCTGTATATGGAATGGATACTTTCTGCGGAAGATACCAACCCTATATTAAGCAGGTTTCCTGACTTATGGTTATAACGCAAAGACATGCCTTCTCACAAAAATGCAATGGCTCTCTATGGCTTTGCTCACCAATCACAGTGACCGGATCGTTTAGGATTCTACACCTAATTCCCTTTTACCCCACATGCAGCGGGCACTTAATATTTTATGCTTGTACATTCTACACCCTGTTTTGATATAAAGTCAACCGTTAAATTGCAGTATTGATAACTTTTGTTCTTTAGTACATTCCAACATACCCCACAGTTTCTTCATACAGCGCCCGCAGGCTTTCTAATTTCCAGTCTTCCGTCGACCCGTTCCCCATGGTAACCATTAAGCGTCCATCTTCCCGCCAATAAGCATCCAGAAGATACCTGACTTCCGCTCTCACCTCTTCCGGCGTTCCAAATGGTATCGTCTGCTGCACATCGAATCCCGCAAGAATACAAATCTTGTCTCCGTATAAGGCGGCAATCCTTTTTTCGTCCATGGTATATTTTTGTATGGGATGAATGACATCCAGCCCAATTTCAATAAACTCCGGAAGAAACAACTCAACGTTTCCGCAGGTATGAAGCCAGAAATGGGTACCTAGTTCATGTGCCTTTTCGAATATCTGCTGATAATAGGGTTTGAAGAATTCCCGGAAGATATCCAGTGAAAAAAACGGGGAGTTTTGTGTTCCCAGATCATCTGAGACAAAGAATCCGTCGATTTTCATTTCCGTGCAGGCTCTCTCCATAATCCGTATATAGAAGTCCGTTAGTTTTTGATAGAGGCGGTGGATTTCATCGGGGTATAAATAAAAATCCATCAACGCATTTTCCATGCCCCGCAGCGACCAGTGGCGTTCAAATAATCCGTACCACCATCTTGCCAGGGTATATCGTTCTCCGGAGGGCTTCTTTTCCGGGATCAGCCCCGGATACTCAGGATCCGGAAATGTCTCAAAGAATTTTTCTGCTTCCTCACTCTCCCAGTCTTCAATTAAAATCCTGGCATCCCATCCTTTTTCCTCCATATCTTCCATATCTGTGCCTGCCCAGCGGTAATCCGGATCATCTGCCGGAGCATGAATCAGATCTGGGATGTTCAAAAACACATCCTCGATATCTCTGGGATAACCGGAGAGCCATGCTTCTCTTTCCTTTGTATTCCAGTCAAACACATTCTCTCCGATCCACAAATCATAGAGAATCGGCGGTCTGGATGCTGCTTCTCTGCCATCAATTACGTCTTTTACTTGCTGCTTGCTTAAACAGTTCATCTGCCTTACACTCCTTTTCTTTCATGTGGAAATCTCTATTCTCTGGAATATTTCTCCGCAATTTTCACCACTGCATCGGCTGTTTCCCGGCTGTCAGCCGTAACATTGATAAAAAGCCCTTTGGAGGATAGCTGCCCCACCACCGCTTCTACTTCATTTGGTTTCAGCGTCAGCAAAAGGCACTTCCCGCTGTCTTGTATTCTCTTCATTTCATCGATAAACTGAATCGGTGAAGGCTGCCCCACCACGCTCGTCCACTGGATCATCTGAATCTTATCAATGGATAAGAGCGTATCCAAATGGCGGATTTGTTCGATTCCGTCAAAGTGATATAGGGGATACTCAAGGAAGCTGCTCTGCCTCTCTAACTCCGGTTTTTCAAATTGATCAAACAGTTCTTTGGAAATCATAACTGACAGATCACACTGCATCTGGCTGTGAAATCCAGGTGCCCAGGTATTCAGCCATCCAATGCAGCTTCCCCCGTGATTGGCAGCCTTCGTGATCTCATATGCCTCTGAGACACCGGCTTCCCAAAGTTTCTGGATACGCCTTTCGCATTCCATAATCACCTCCGGCTCTTCCGATACAAAATCCATCATCAGATCCTGTGACCCCCTTAAATGGGCAAGTGCATCCAGATTCCCCGCCAGGTCGGGCATAGAAACCAAATATCTGCCCCTGCTTTCTTCTGTAAAATACTTAGCCAATTCTATGGTTTTCGTATAGAAAAAGCTTTCCCTGCACAGCGTAATTTTCTCAGGTTCCAGTTCTTCTTCCATAATCGGCTCAAACCAGATAGTCGAGGGTTCATAACCCCATCTTACCCCTTTTGTAAATGCTGCATGACCCGATGGTCCCAGATTCAGCCAGACCAGCGGAAATGCATCGCCGGCATAATATGTATGTTCCATACATGCCAGATTCCTGTTCAAAACCATTTCGCCGTCCGTCCAGTATTTTTCCCGGTCTTCCTGTTTTTCAGGAAATGCACAGATTTCACCTGTTTTTTCCTGATCCTGGTAAATAACGCTGATGCAGCACCTGTCCAGGACTTCCCGGTTCCACAGTGCGGTAAATCGTTCTGTTATCTTGTCAAAATTTACATTCATATCTGTAACTTTCTGCCTCCTTTTCGCCAGAGCGTTTTTTTAATTACTATCTGACAGCCGTGTATCATACTTTGCGGAATAGGTGTGCACTTCTATACTACAGCGCATTTTCAAAAGGTATATGCAGTATTACGGCAGTGCCTTTGCCAAGCTCGCTTTTGATCTCCATCCCATAAGCTTCCCCGTAAATATATGCGATCCTGTTTTTCACATTTCCGGCTCCGATCTTGCGCATATCCCCTGCTGACAAATCCTGGTCCCTCATTATCCGGTCTATTTTTTCCCTGCTCATACCAACCCCGTTGTCCTGAACTTTTACATACAGATCCTGGTTCTTTTGCTCTGCCGTCACCAGAATCAGGCCTTTCCCTTCTTTTGCCAGCAAACCATGGAAGATTGCGTTTTCCACAATTGGCTGCAGAAAAATATTAGGCATTCTGCAGTCCTGCAGATTCTCCGGCACCTGGCATCGTAATTCAATTTTGTCCTCATACCGGTATTTCTGCAGCAGTAGATAGTTGTGGAGGTTCTTCAGTTCCTGGCGGAAAGTTGTAAAATAGGTGTCCCTGCTCATAGCCAGTGAGTCCTGCAACAGAGCGACAAAAGCATTTGAAAACTTTTCAATTCTCTCATTTCCGTCGTCTTCCGCCATATAAGAAATGGTATTGAGGGTATTATAAATAAAATGAGGATTAATCTGCAGAACCAGTTGATCTATCTCCATATCTTTCTTCACTTTTTCCTGCTCTACCGATTTTTTAATATAGGTCTGCAGGTTTTCCGTCATGGTATTAAAGGTGTTCCCCAGTTCTTCAAATTCATCTCCGGAATGAATATCTACTTTTATGCTGAGATTTCCGCATCCCGCCTGATTACTGGCTGCCATTAGCTTTTGAACCGGTTTCATTATCCACAAAATCACTTCCAGCAGAATTAATAAAAGGATTATGCAGCTGACTATCATGATTACCGTAATAAATTGGGTGGATGAAGCAATTTTATTTTCCAATCTCACCCGGGAAATTTCTACGGCTCCCAGCCATTTGTTCTCCATGTTTCTGTTAACCAGGAGAATGTTTCCATTAGCACACTGCCTGACGCCTCCACTGCTGTCTGCTTCTAATGCCTCTTTTGCGGGAATGGACAACTGATCTCTCTCATCCAGCCGATACCCTGCCTCATTAAACAGTTCAAAACCCAGAATGCAGGAATCCCCGATGTGAAAATCGCCAAAAAATTCTTCCGGATTCATCTCGATAACAATATCAATGAATTCCTCATCCAGATTACTGATACAGCGTGTACTCAAAACATACGTCAGTGCTTCCACCCGGTTTTTCAAATAGGCAATAGAGATTTCATGAAGTTCCACATATCCCTGCTGCCTCTCTTCAGACTTGAATTTTTGATACCAGTCTGCCTGATGATAATTGTTTATTTCCTGAGCACGATTGGAATAGTAGGACCCATCCGGGAAAACCAGTGTGATCTGATAACAGTCGGTCCTTAAAAGCAGGTATTGCTTCAATAATTCTTCGATTTCCTTTCTCTGCTTATTCTGCTGGAAGATATCCGGCTTTCCCCCTCCCAAGCAAAGCTTTTGGAACCTGTCATCAACCGCAATCATTTTACCCAGATTTTCCGTTGTCCTCTGCATATAAGCAATATGCTGGGTATACTGCTCCAGACGCTGTTCTTCCGATTTAATTATATTTTCCTGCAGAATCTGGAAAAGCCGTCTGCTGCAAAAAAGATTTACACAGACAAAGCTCAGTATCACAACCGGCAGAACCAGGCATACGATTTTAAACCTTATGCTTTTTTTCATTTCCTTTCCCTGCCCTTTTCCTGCTGGTACTGCCAGGGGCTGATGCCTGTCAGCTTCTTAAAAACCTTGCTGAAATACTGACTGGAAGAGTACCCCACACGCTCATAGACATCCTGTATCTTATTATGGTCATCCTTCAGAAGTTTCTTTGCCTTTTCAATCCGGTAGCTGTTCAGGTATTCCATGGGCTTCATTCCCACTTCTTCCCGGAATATCCTGCGAAAATGGCTCTCGCTGATCTCCAGACAGGCACAGATTTCCTCACTGGTTATTGGCGACGCATAAGCATTTTTTATGTATTCCAACGCTTTAGAGACTTTATCCGAATAATGCTTTTGCTCCATTTTGATCTGTTCCATAATACAAATCCCATAGATTCCTAAAATCCACTGTTCCAGAACCTCCAGGCTGTCAAAAAAGCCTATTCGCAACTCCTTCCATTCGTCTGTATCCTTTATTTCCAGATATTCTCCCTGTTGGATAATCCACAGTACGATATCATTTAAAATACTTAAATACTGCTCAATAGAACAAACACTTCTACCGATGCAAAAAAACTGTTTCATCGCTATTTCGGCTTCCTCTAACTGTTCATTCCTTACAAACAGATTTTCTTTCAACTGATACATATGACGGTAATCCCCGCGGGAATGATCTTCCTGTTCCGGAAATATCACATTTTTACCTGGAGTACCGTATACATAAGGCTCATACATTCTCTGCTTCTTATATGCAGCTGGAAGACTGCTGAATTTGTCCAATATACCGGATACGATAATCACCGTTTCCAGATCATTGTCACGAAAAAGGCCCCGAATCGTGTTCAGTATCACCTGCAGCCCATAGCGGCGGGTATTTTCAGACATCCCCTTTTTCACAAATAATATGACGGCATAGGCGGACGGGGACATTTTTACCGAAGCCCTGCTGAAAACTTCCCCACAATTCAGCTGTTCTTCCAGCTGATCCACCGGAAAACAGCTGTCTTTTTCATAACTGCCGCATAAGCACAGGGACTGTTTCACAATCACATCCAGAAGTATAAAATAATACTTCTCATATCCAAGGACCTTATTTCCTTCCGGCTTATCGGAATCGCTCAGCAAAAATGTTTTCAGATTTTCTTCCAGATAAATACGTTCCTTTACCTTTTCCAGATTTAGTTCCTGATATACTTTTCGGATAATGGCATCCACCTGCGGTCTGGTAATTTCATGCTTTACCAGATAACCGGACACGCCTATATGCAGCCCCTGCTGTATATAGGCGAAGTCCTTATAAGCGCTCAGCAGTATTACTTTCACAGACGGAAACCGTTTTCTTACATTTTCCGCCAGTTCCAGGCCATCCATCACCGGCATCCTCACATCGGCAAACACAATGTCTGGTTTCAGCATCTCAATTTTTTTCAATGCCTCCATGCCATTGGCTGCCTCCCCTGCAAATTCATATGCTTCGCTGCTTCCTTCCATCATTTTTCGAAAATGGCGGATTGCCATATTTTCATCATCTACAAGAAGTATTCTTATCTTTCTCATGATATACCTCTGCTGTTTGATCAGCCTTTTATTCCGTTTCTCTGCATGCGCTCACCCCTTAACTGCTCCGGCAGTCAGACCTTTGATAAAGCTTTTCGATCCTGCAATGAACAGCACTACCAAAGGTATGGTTGCCAGTAAAAGCCCGGTAATCTGCGCCCCGTAATCCGTTCTGTAGGCATTGCCCAGACTCCTGATAAATATAGGTATTGTATAGAGCTGTGGTTTATTTACAAACACCAGCGGAACCAGGTAGCTGTTCCAGGACCACAAAAAGATCAACAATGCTAATGTGGTGAGTCCGGGAATAATACAGGGAATGGAAATCTTCAGAAAGATTCCAAATTCATTACAGCCGTCTATCCTTGCACATTCCACAATCTCAGGAGGAAGCGCGCCCTTTATAAACTGTGTCATCCAATATGCTCCGAAACCGCTTGCCAGCCAGCCTAAAATTAGAGGCCATATGGTTCCTGTCAGATGCATGGATTTCATTTCAATCATATACCCGATAATTCCGATCTGTGACGGAACCATCATAGTCATCATTACAAATTTTAAAAGTGCCTTACGAAACCGGAACTTATAAATGCTCAGCCCGTAGCCTGCCATGGCACTGACAAATACACATCCAACCGTAGCCGTTACAGATACAAATATGCTGTTTATATAAGTTTGTTTAAAGTTCGATTCCAGCACTATTTTCAGATTATTCAAAAAATAATTGGATGGCAGAAGGGGTACCCCTTTAAAGATTTCTTCCGTTTTATATGTAGACATAATAATCATTGTATAAAATGGATAAAGTGAAATCAGAGACACCAGCACCAGTAATACAACCGTAACAATCCTGACCCCTTTTTTCTTCATATCTAGTCCTCCTCCAAACCATTCATCAGCTTTATTCCGGTCATTGCAAATATCACGATGATAATAAACAGTGTGATTGCAATAGCTGATCCGTATCCCAGTCTGGAAGTTGTCTGAAAGGATACATCATAGAAGTTCCATACAATAGAGAGACAGGAGCGTTCCGGACCGCCCACTACCCGGGAACCGGTTCCGCTTCCGGTAAACAGAAGGCTTGGCTCATCAAAAAGCTGCAGCCCGCTGATTAAACTGGTGATTACAATAAAAACGGTAATAGATTTTAAAAGTGGTACTGTGATCCGCCAAAAGGTTACAAATGCATTTGCTCCGTCTACCTTTGCAGCTTCGAAAATATCTTCACTGATAGAAGTGATGCCAGCCAGGTAAATTGCCATAAAATATCCGGTACTTTTCCAGATAATCATAATTGCCACCACCAGATATGCTAGCTTCGGATTCCCCAGCCAGTTCATTCCTTTGTCAATTAATCCAATGGAAATTAATATCTTATTGATAATTCCCGAGGACCAGTCAAACAGGAAGGCAAAAATCAGCCCAATTGCAACCGGAGTTGTGATATAGGGGAGAAAATTAATCGTTTGGGCAACATGGCTTCCCTTTTTCATATTGCTTAAAAATGCTGCCATAATCAGTCCCAGAAGAATGGAAATCGGAAATGCACAAAGGATTATGCGCACGGTACAAAAAACCGATTTGCGGAAATTTTCATCCTCCAGCCAGATTCTTTTATAGTTTCCCATACCTACAAACACTTTTTCTCCTATTCCGTCCCATTTGTAAAAGCTGGTAAACAGCGTATACAGAATCGGATAAATGTTAAATAGAAGAAAACAGATGATAAACGGTGCAATAAAGACAATTGGCCAGAATACCGTAAATTTTCTGCTGCCCCCAAGGTAAGATTTCTTTGTTCTGCCAGTCATAGCCTACACCCCTTCCCTGAGTCGGTCTTTATTTCACTTCAATATCCGGAAGTTTGTTCTTCACTTCGGATAGCCCGTCTTCCAGCGCCTTTTGGGCAGAATAATTATTGTCGCCCATGATACTCTGCATCAGCATGGTCATGACTTCATCACATACGCCGTCATATTCCGTAGATCCTGGTACCGTCATGTTGGGAACAACCTCACCATACAGCAGTTTTCCCACATCCTGGTTATTAAAATATGGATCAACCTTTGAGATAAATTCCGGACTATCATAAAATTCTTTCACAGGGGTGTAATAATCTGCATGTTCCTTCATCAGCTCCACACCCTCCTGAGTCATTGTACAGTATTTGATGAAATCCCATGCTGCTTCCTTATTCTGGCTGTCTTTGTTAATGCCAAGTGCTGTTCCTCCCCAGCTGAATCCGCCTCCCGGAGGAGTCATCAGACCCCAGTTTCCTGAGCCTTCTGGATCATTTGGCTTAATAGAGTATTCTGCCGACCAGTTAGCTGCCGGATAGAAAATGTGATTCGCATCTGCATATGCTGCATTATCCTGAGGGGTCCACTGCTGGATAACATCGATTCCTCCCGCATCCCTCAGCTTACATAGATTTTCCAGTACCCCTTTGTATTTCTCTGTAAATATCACCTCTCCTTTATCGTTTACCACCTCAATGGGATTCAGATTACAAAGCCAGGCATTAGCGCCTCCGGCAGTAGGGAAAAGATAAACCTCTCCACCCGATTTATCATGAACTTCTTTAGCTTTTTCGATCACATCATCCACAGAAGTGAACATCTTCTGAAGTTCAGCAGGATCATCCGTCCCAAAATACTCTTTTGCCATATCCCGCTTATAGGCAAATACTGCCGGACATACCGTCTCGTCAATACATACGATTTTTCCTTCTGCATTCTTCATTTTTCCAACAGAATAGTCAAAAAACATATCGTCCGTCACTCCATATGCCGCCTGGGTCAGATCTTCCCACATATCAATGGCAAGCATCTGCCCCCGGTAGGAACTTTCAGAAGCGATCAGATCCGGAAGCTCTGAGCCCGAAGCCAGTGTCTACTGTACTTTGGTCACATAATCGGTACTGGCTACCTCAGTTACCTGAAATTGCACATTCGGATGGCTTTCCATATATGCATCCATCAGTGGTTTATAAAACTGTGAATCCCATCCCCAATAGGTCAGCACGATCTGTTCTGCTGAATCACCCGTACCTGTACTGCTGCTTTCTGCCGCTCCATTTCCTGCTTTTTCTCCACTGCTGCTTTCTGCTGTGCCCTTCTCTGCTTTTTCTCCGCTGCCGCATCCTGCCAGCATACTCACTGCCAAAATTGATGATAATAAAACTGCCTGTACTTTACTTCTCCGCTTCATAATTATTCCTCCTTAAATGAAATTGATATTGACATAATATCATTCAGCATATAGAAATAACATGTAAGAAACGACCTTTTTGTACACAAAACGCTTATGCTTAATTTTCCCCTGCCCCCTCATCCCCAAATCATTTCACCGACATTGCACCATGGAATGAATATATGTTTTCTAATCCCGCTCATAGCAGGAAACCAGCAGCTCATACATTTCCTCAATGCCTGCCACTCTCGGGTTGTTCAGATAATCGCCCAGTACCTGTCCGCAGTCTGCAATCTCACGGATATCTTTCATGGTAACCCCCAGTTCTTTATAGCCAATCCAGAGTCCGATCTTTTTTAAGAAACGATCAATTTCCTCACAGCACTTTGCCGCAGCTGTCTCTTCTGTTTCCGCCTGGAGCCCGGGACTTAAAATTCTTCCTACTGCTGCAAATTTCTCTATTGCTGCAGGGTAAGTGTATCTGGTAAATGCGGGATAAAATGCAGCCAGTGCCTGTCCGTGAGTCACCTGGGGACAGTGGCCTCCCACCTGCATGCCCAGTCCATGGGGCAGCGTTACCCCGGCATTGGCGTTTGTCAATCCGCCCAGGGTATCTGCCCAAGCCATGCTGGAACGGGCTTCCATATCATTCCCGTCTGCCAGCGCTTTGGGCAAATATTCCACAATGGCTGCTATGGCTTCCAACGCCATCCGTTCAACCATTGGGCTGGTATTTATCGAGAGATATGCCTCAAAATTGTGGCAGAATGCATCGAATCCGGTTTGTGCTGTTACCGCTTTTGGCATACTCCTGGTCAGTTCCGGGTCTACAATTGCAATTTTGGGAAAAATATTCCGATGCCAGACTGCGGACTTATCCTTGTCTTTCGTCCGGGTAATCACAGCACATTGGGTCACCTGTGAACCCGTTCCTGCGGTTGTTCCGATTGCAATCACCGGAAGTGTCTTATCTGTTGGTCCCTCTGTATGGCAGTTATAATCCCACACGGTACCAGGATGTGACGCCTCCACTGCGATTGCTTTTGCAGTGTCCATGGCTGATCCGCCCCCCAGTCCAATGATTACCTCTGCCCCAAGTTCTTTTGCTATTTCGGCTCCTTCTGTTACCAGATCAGTGGTGGGATTGGGTGTTACACCGTCATAGTGTGCCGTTTCAATACCTGCCCCCTGTAAAAGTTCCAGAACCCGGCGGGCTGCATTTACAGAGGATTTTCCTTTTCCGGTCACAAGCAGTGCCTTATTTCCAAACCGCTTTGCCAATTTTGCTGTCTCTTCCAGCTTCCCGCGCCCAAAGATAATTTCGGTGGGGCTATAGTAAGTAAATGCCTTCATTTTTGTCATTCCTCCATCCATAAAATGCTTGTTACACCACGGGGATAATATTTGCTTGCACTGATGATGCCGCTTACAATCTGATCCGACCAGCACCAGTATGAATGCTCCGAATGGGTAAGCCAGTCCACGTGCGCCCGGTCTGCTTCTTCCATATAAGTCTTCCGGTCAAATCCAAGAATTTTTTCTGCAATAAACTCAGAGAGATATATTTTGCTGAGCCAGGAATTATTACTTGTGGAAGAGAGCTTCCATCCGCCGTCCGAAAAGATACAGACTCCCTTTTGCATCACTGTTTCAAAATGTTTTTTCAATGCCCGGATATATGCTCCGTAAATGCCGTCTTCTTTGTAAGCTTCTTTTAAATCCAGCGCATATGGGAAAATCAACCCTTCAATTGCAGGAATGATCTTAGAATCATTATCCTCATCCATAACAGCCGGTATGTATCCGCCCTCTGTCATATGAGTCCGTATCGTTTCCGCACACCGCTGCGCCTGCAGTGCCGACTGTTTGGCAAGATCTGCCTCCCCGTTCGTTTCAAAATAATCTTTCAGTCCCACATAAGCTGCCCAGCATTTTCCCGCCAGATAGATATTGTTCCTGGCTTGTCCCAGAGATACATCCAGGCTGTCGTATGTGGTGATCTCCGCGCCCCCTTTTGTCCGGGTGCTGTCAAGTCCCATAACCCCGTTTCGTTTGTGCTGATCGGGATGATCCCGGTTAACCATGCTGGCAAAACAGCTTTTCAATATTTCTTTGCGGCTGTCACTCCATGACTGATCCCCGGTCTGTTTTATGTACACCAGGGCACAGCAGATCCAGTTTACCAGCTGCTCATGGCTCATATAAGAAAAGCAGTCCGTTAACCTGCATTTTTCATAGGCTGACCGCCCCTCTGGTGCAAATACATTCGCCACACCACAGTCATGGCAAAAGCTGATTCCGCCCTCATACTCAGTGTCGCTGCCCGGAAACCGTACCTTATCCTCATAGGAATAATGCCGGAGGTAAAAATCAAGTTCGTTACGGATCGTCCATGGATTCATTTTCATTTCAAAGAACAACTGGTCAACCGTCAAATCCATGGTATTCATCATCCGGAATTCGCCTTCATTGATAATCCAGAGCGGCTCACCGTCTTTGATCAGAAATTGCGATGAATTGTAATAACTTTTTATGGAATGCCACAACATAAAACGCTGTTCCGGCGTAAGGCTTTCCTTGTCAAATCTCAAATTTGCATCCTGGCATTTGTCCACAATCCGGTCAAATACGGAAAGTGCATAGCTGCCTACTTCCTCAATGTTATGAAAATATCTGGTATAGTAATATTTTGTATCGATCCCGTAAGTTGCCTGTGTGCCATGATAAAAGCAGACTGCAAAACGGAAGGTCTTCTTTGTATCCGCTGGTACATCCAGCACCAGTAATGCTGTCTTTCCCAGCCGGAAGCTCCAGTTATCACGGTCCTCTTCTCCCAAAATGCACTCCGGGCAAAATCCGCCCGCCGGATGGGCATCCTGATCCAGGGTAAAAACCGCCAGATTCCCCCCCTGTCCCACACCATGCATTGCTCCCTTAGAAAGAGGACGCATGCCATACCGTTCTTCTACTTCATTAAATCCGAAAAATGCCTTTCTTCCATTGGGGCATCCGCGGTTATCAATGGATAACTCAGCCAGTACAGCTGGAACAATTACTTCTTTCAGACATTCCTCGTCGCAGGATTTTGGATCCGGTATGGATTCCACCTGATTATAGAGGGTGAACGTTATGTCTTTGGCTTTCCAGCTATCGCTGCTTACCCGGAAGTCTCTCTCTATTTCAGAAGCCGGAAACCGGTCAAAAAATCCTTCCTGTTCCTGGATGTCTTCTTTTTCCACATCGTACTGTTTACTCTCATCATCTTCATTTTTAAAAAAGGGAAAGCTCTCGTAGCTTCCTCCTTCACGCCGTTCCACTCCGATATAAACATTTGTATCTGCAGGTCCTCTGCGCTCCATCCCAGGACCCCCGGCTGCGCCGGGGAATCCAAGTGTGAAACTGGCATATGCGCCAATTGGTGAGTGGTTTGCATTAAACATTATATTTTTCATTATTTCTGCTCCTTATACTGCTGCAATTCCAATACGGTTGTATTTTTATCATTTCATACTCAAACGCTGCCTGCACAAGCACGCTTTTACACTGCCATTTATTTCATGCTGCCCGGCATCTGCAAAAATGCCTGACCAAACATACCCTTATTGCCTTTAATTAATGATGCCGGGCATCTGCAGATCTGCCTCTCCAAGCATTCCTTTACACTGCCATTTATACCATGCTGCCGGGTTTCTGCGGATCTGCCTGTTCAAGCATTCTTCCATTTATTTCATCCCGAAGGCCTCTGCTTCTTTTTCCGCAGCCGCATACAGCTCTTCTATTTTTGCAGTTGCTTTTGAGTATTCTTTACTCTCCAGCCCTTTTAATGTCTCTTCTTTGCAGGCTGCAAAATCCTCTGCTGTTGCCGTCATGATCGCATTTACACCCTGTACGTTCATATATTGTTCGCACTGTGCTATGATGTTGAGTGTTTCTTCATCGGGACTCTGCACCAATGTTGGATATAGATAGAAATCTGTGATCGTATTTACTTTCTCTTTTTGCCACATATCATAGAGAACCTGGCCCGGATACTGATAATCACCGCCTTCTTTTTTGGAGTAATATTCACAGTAGCTCTTATCGGTATCGGTAATTGTGGCTGCTTTCTGCTCATCCGATTTCATCAGGTCCGCCGGATATCCATCGGTAAGTACCTGGATATCTTTGAATCCGCAAAGTTTATTATAGAGATTAACTCCCACATTCAGCTTATAATCTGGATCGATCTTAGACTGTGTAATAAATTCTTCTGTTGGCTGTGCAGCGCCGTCCTTGCTGACCCAATGTGTCCCTTCTACTCCGCTGTAAATCAGACGGGCACCTTCTTCTGAATTCATAAAGTCAATCAGTTCCATTGCTTTTTCCGGATTCTTACAATTCTTGGTAATTGCTGTGGCATACTCTATTCCACTTCCAAGAGGCGCTGTTGTTGAAACTATACCGGATATATAGTCATATCCGTCGTATGGCAGCTTTTGATAACTCCATTCCGGATGTCCGTTTGTCTGGAAGAAAGTATTAATGCCTTCCGTCTGCCAGCTGGCATATGCCATCATCACCTGTCCATTCTTACATTTTTCCCAGAACTGATCATTCTTCATAGTAAATGCTTCCGGGTCCAGAATGCCCATATTATAAGCTTTGTTGTAGAATTCCAGTGACTCCCAGAATGCATCGCTGGCAAATACTCCTTCTACGGACTTGGTCTTATAGTTAAAGATGGTTGAGTTTGCGAGATCCGTATATCCCATTTCTCTGGTATTCGCCAGCCACCACGGCCACAGCCCCCAGTCACTCCATCCGGAAATTGCATAGATCTGCTTCCCGTCTGCCAGATCCTTTTCCCTTGCATATTCCTGCATTTCTTTCAGTGCATTCAGATAGTCATCGGTAGTCTTGATTTCCGGGCACCCGATTGCCTCATAGATATCCCATCTCGTCATCAATCCTACATTTTCAATGGAATAGCTGACATTGGGATGCTCTTCATTTGCCTGGTATGCCAGAACAGGCAGATAATAGACCTTGTCTTCCCCGTTGCTTGCAAACTGCTTGGAGTATTTCAGACGGTCCGGGAAATTTTTCTTAATATTTTCCCCATACTGGTCAATCAGCTCGTCCATTGGCATCAGCTGACCGCTTGTAATCAGATTATTGGATGCCACATTCTGCTGTGCAGGATTGGTATAGATAATATCCGGCAGGTCTCCCCCTGCAACCAGAATACTGAATTTCTGAGCATCACCCTGTACAATTTCCATTTTGATACCCAGTTTCTTTTCAATTTCCTTTGCCACTTCATTAGTCTGGATACCGGGAGTCAGAACTTCGGTATTCCAGATGGTAAGGGTCACCGGTTCGTCAGAACTTTCCTGGGAACTGGCTGAGGTACTCCCTGTACTTGTTTTCTCTTCACTTTTTCCGCAAGCTCCAGCGGACATGCACATTGCTCCTGCCAACAATAAAGCCGTAATTTTTCTTAATTTGTTTTTCATATAATAATTCCTCCCATTTTTATATTCATTTTTTGTTTACCACTGCCCTTTTCCAGGCATAATCAGCCCTTTACAGCTCCCATCATAATACCCTTTACAAAATATCTCTGAAGAAACGGATAAACACACATAATCGGTAATACTACCAGCACCGTAATACACATTTTAATGGACGAAGGTGTTATGGAACTGGTTACCGCAGATGCATCAATTGCATTACTGGACATGCTCTGGAACCGGTTCGCCTGATTCAGGTAATTATAGAGCACCATCTGCAGGGTCTGTAATTTTGCATCCGAAACCAGGAAGTAGTTGTCCTGCCACTGGTTCCACTGTCCTACCATGGAGAATACCCCGACGGTTGCCACAATTGGCTTTGACAGCGGAAAAATAATCCTGGCAAAAATAGTCATCATTCCTGCGCCGTCAATTTTCGCAGACTCTTCCAGCTCTTTTGGCAGTGATTCCATGTAAGTCTTCAGCAGGATCACGTAATAAGCGGAAAGTGCACCCGGTAAAATATAAAGCAGGAAATTATTCTGAAGTCCGTATGCTTTCATGGTGATATACCATGGAATTAAACCTGCATTTATGTACATCGTAATAATAACAAAACGGTAAACTATTTTTCTGTAATACATTTTCTGATTCGTAACCAGGTATGCAAAGAAAGAAGAACTGATAATGGTAATCCCGGTTCCCAGCAGCGTTCTTAGTATGGAGATCAGATATGCTCCCGGTATGTCATTTAGTTTGATGATCCCTTTGTAGGTATCCAGGTTGAATCCTTTTGGCAGAAGGAAGATCCCTTTGGATGCCTGTGCCGGATCGCTTATGGAATAAATGATTACATAGTAAAATGGATAGATGCAGATAATGACCAGCAAAATGCAGATCAAGTAGATAAAAATGTCTCCTATCCTTTCCGGCATTGATTTTTTTGATTTCGTTTTATTAGATTTTGTTTTTTTCGTTATTGTTCTCGTGGTTATCATTCTATTTCCCTCCTATACAATCGACTCACCGCGAACCCTCTTGGAAAGCTGGTTTGCCGTGAAGAGAAGTATGACAGATATGATCGTTTTTGACATGCCAAGGGCAATCGACTGGGGATAATCATTGGTCAATACACCAATCTTAAACACATAGTAGTCAAGAACTTCGATCTTGTCTGCGGTCAGCGGGTTATAGAATACAAAATACTGTTCAAAGCCATTACTCAGCATATTGCTGATTGCCAGCAGCAGCTGTACAAAAAAAGTTGCGTATAATCCTGGTACGGTGATATGCCGGATGGTCTGCAGCCTGTTTGCACCATCCACATGAGCAGCGTCATAGAGCTCACTGTCAATCCCCGCTATGGATGCAATATAGATAATTGCGCTCCATCCCAGACTTTTCCAGGTCGCCAGTGCCCACTGGAATGCCCATGCATGTTTGTTGTCGCCAAGCAGATTTACCGTTTTTTCTATCCCTAATGATTTAAAGACGCCCGCAACCATACCATCGGTAGAAAACATAGCAAATGCCAGTGTGAATACTACAATCCAGCTGATGAAATTCGGAAGTGTAGTGGTTGTCTGAACCAGTTTGCGGAATTTCGAATTTTTGATCTCGTTCAGCATAATTGCAAAAATAACAGCCAGGGGCATTGTTGTAATACAGATTGCACTCATAGCCAGGGTGTTTCGCATTACCCGGAACAATTCTGACTTATTTGCCCAGATCTTCGCAAATGTCTTCAGTCCCACAAAATCACAATCAAACAATGACATTCCGGGATGGTAATCGAAAAATGCATATGCCCATCCCAACAGCGGGACATAAGCAAATGCGAAAACCAAAATCAGGAAAGGAATGGACGCAAGGAAAAATTTCTTTCCCTCCGGCATTTTCCTTCTGACAATACCCCCTCCATTTGGTGTCTTTCGCATAAAAAAACCTCCTTCTCTTCTGATCTATATTGGTTAACCTTATAGACATTATTATAGAGAATCCGGGTCCCTAATTCGATAAAGGATATTCTCTTTTTCTGACTTAAATTCAGACACCTGAATTTCAGAATACGAAGGATATTTTCTAAAAATTGTATTGCGTTATGATTTTATGTACTTTTTTCTGATGGTTGGGGGGAGCTGATTAAATACGCTTTGTATACAGAGGTAGTGTACAGAAAGAGAAGGGGGCGGACCAGGATATTGGTTTGGAAGGCTTAACGCAGAACTGGCATTTTCTAACCTTTCCGGAGCCCTTTTTGGCGGCACGCGGGCATTCGCTCCGAAATCCTGATGCATTTCGCAGCTCACTGCCCGCTTA
>UQGG01000074.1 GCA_900540475.1 uncultured Robinsoniella sp.
CGAAATCCTGATGCATTTCGCAGCTCACTGCCCGCTTAGTATCCGATGGGAGCCAATCGAATACTATCCGCCAAAAAACACTCCGGGAAGCTAAGAAAATACACAGCTCTGCTATACGCTTCCTCCGCCCATGCAATTTTCCTACTCCAATCTTTCCGAGATCGCATTCGTTGATACAAAGCTGATTTTCTCAGCACGTTGGAACCCCTGGGCCGTGTCTGGCTATTCTTTAGTGGATGCAGTGTAGTATGTTTCGGCTGTTATACATAAAAGAAGATGAAAGTTTGCTCCTTTTTCTGATCACAGAACAAAAAACAATTCCCTGTCTCAAGATCAGTTGCGATACATCAGTTGTTTTACTCCAATAGCGTTAAGCCTTCCAAACCAATGTCCTGGTTCGCCCCCTTCTCTTTCCGTACACTACCTCTGCATACAAAGCGTCTTTTATCAGCAAAGCCCCCTATAAAGTATTATCTCCAGCTTTAATTACAGAGAATCAACTCACAGTCTCCCTTCTCATCTTCCACATTGCAAGTAAAAAACTGCAGGCGCATAAAACGATAAAAAGGAGAAGCACCGGGAGTATTCTCGCTGCCGGAACAGGTTCCCCCAGGATCAACGACCGAATTGCATTTATAACATGCGTAAATGGATTGATATTTATCAGGATTTTTAGACCGCCTGTGAGATTGTCAGCTGGAAACAGTGCGGAACTCAGGAAGAAAACCGGCAGAACAATAGCGGTCATTATGGTTTCATATATGACTTCATTGGGCAGGCACAGGCTGATTGTATATGCCACTCCCGCCAGAAAAAAAGCGGTAAGAAACACAAAAACTGCAATGAGCAGAATTCCCGGAATCCCATGTTCGAAACGTACTGAAAATAGGAGGCTGACCACGCATAAGATAAAAGTTTCCAAAAGCGACACGAAGATCGCTTCCAGCATTTGTGCCAGTACAATGGAACTGCGCCTTACCGGAGAAATCAGGATGCGGTAAAAGCTGCCGTTATTCTTCATGAGGAAATTCATGATTCCGCCGCTGCTGCAGGCTGAAAATGTTACCAGGAACATCACTCCCGGCAGGATAAACGCTGTATAGTTCTTTATTCCGGTTCCTTTCATCGTGGAATCGGCAACCACGCTGTATAAAACCAGCCATAGCATTGGCTGAAGTATGGTAATCATAATGGTAAATCGGTTTTTAAATCTCCACTTTACATTTCTCCACAGCAGATTCAGCATAATATCCCCTCCTCACTCTTGCGGGAACCATTAAATGACAGAAAAACATCCTCCAGGCTTGGCTCCGCTATCGCTATTGAGTCAAATAAGATATTCTCTTTTATGAGCCATTGGTTTAACGCCGCAAATGCTTCCCTTTTACTGCGGACACTCAGAGTAATCACATGACCTTTTCTGTCTGAGTCTAAAGCAATACCGGTCCCCATTAACACAGGCAGATAGTCTTTTGCCTCCTTTGAGGTGGGAAATGTAATACGAATCAGGTTTCTGCACAGATAATTTCTCAGACTGTCAGGTGTGCCCTGAATCAGTTCTTTTCCCTCCCTGATTATGCAGATGGAATCACTGAGCTGCTCTGCCTCTTCTAAATAGTGGGTTGTGAGAAAAATGGTCGTTCCATATTTTTCCCGGATAGAAAGGAGCATCTTCCATAGTGCATTTCTGGACATTACGTCCATTCCCGTGGTAGGCTCATCTAAAAATAAAATTCGTGGATTAGAGATCATATTCATGGCAATATCCAGCCTGCGCCTCACCCCTCCGGAATAGGAAGAAACCGGATATTTTTTATAACCGGACAATTCAAAGGTTTCTATCAGCTCTGCGATTCTCTTTTCGGCAGTTTTCTTTTCAACCTGATACAGTCTGCTCTGAAATACCATATTTTCCATTAAGGAAAGGTGCTCATCAACAGATATTTTCTGGGAAACGCAGGCAATCTGCGTTCTGATCCATGCCGCTTCACTGCTCAAATTTTTTCCAAATACATTTACGGTTCCGGAACTGGGTTTATAATATGTGGTTAGTATCTGGATTAGGGATGATTTTCCTGCACCATTTTCACCCAGCAGGGAAAAGATCTCACCACTGTTTACGTTCATGTTCAATCCATTTAACGCACAGACACCATTTTTATATTTTTTGACCAGATCCCGGATTTCAATTGCAAACATGCTATTCCTCCTCACATATAGGAAAAATGATTTCCGTCATATATTTCTGGGGATTACCTTTAAATAGCATTCCGGGACCCTTTATATAAACTTCCCGAAACGGCATCTGAACCTTCCAATTTCTCGCTTTCACATATTGTTCCATAGCGGCATAGGCATTTTCCAGTGTTTCATAAGGACCTATATGAGTGGTACAAAGTGCGCGTACCCGGGGCATTTCTTTTATTTCAATGCCATTTCCCTTTGGTGTCTCCTCCGTTGGAACACATAATTCCATCTCGGCATACTTGGTATCCGGATTCATCTTATAAAAGCAGAAAAATGGGGCTCCATTAGACTTTCCGCTGATCGACTTGAACACATTGGGAAATACTTTATTAGCCTGATCTGACATGCCTTTATAGCGCATAAATGCAATTCGTATTGGTTCTATTTCTTTTATTTCCATATTATAACTCATCACGATACCTCCTGTTTATCGCAGACAATTCTGCGTTACTGCAATCCAGACCTCTGCGTTACTGCAATCCAGACCTCTACTTTACCGCAATCCAGACCTCTGCTTTACCGCAATCCAGACCTCTGCTTTACTGCTCATTTTGTTGCCGCTCTGTATGGGATACACTTCGATATCCGGGAGATGGGCATATTCATAGTTGGAAAATGGAAGCCATTCCGTCAGAAATCGTCTGAATATAGACTGCACCGAATCCCGGTATGGGTCATCTCCTTCAAATACTACCCAGGTTGCAGCAGGAATCTCAAGCTCTGCCATACCTTTGGGAAGCTTCCGGTCTGTGCGAGCTGCTATATAGTAGTAGATATTTTGGGGATCTTCATAAGATGAGACTCCAAAAATGTCAGAAACATCCTCATTAGACAGACTGCAGATTTCCTGATAGGCGGGACTATTCAGCATTTTTTTCCAAAATTTCGGTACCATATGAAAATTATACTCGGAATCTTCTTTTAAGGCTGTCCGTACACCTGCTAAACGAAACGCTTCTTTTTGCTCTATGCGGTACCTCATATTTTCACCTCCTGTTACTGTTATGGAAAAACTAATCCGGGGATAAGCACTCAGCATCGTCCCTTTCGTCCGGGCTGCCGTTGGTGCTGCTCCGTGGACACTCTGGAATGCACGGTTAAAAGCTGTTGGTGACTGATATCCATATTTCATCCCAATATCCATAACTTTAATATTGCTGGTCTGCAATTCAAATGCTGCCAGAGACATTCTTCTCCTGCGGATATACTCTGATAAACTAATTCCTGCAATGTAAGAAAACATGCGTTGAAAATAGTAGGTGGAGCAACAGGCTAATTTTGCCGCCTCATCATACGATATTTCACCTTCCAGATTTTCCTCTATATAATCGATTGCTCTGCTGAGCTGCCGCAGCCATTCCATATCACTTCCTCCTTTCTGTTTTACAGTTTATCATAATATAATTTTTATATCCTCTCTTTTGATGTCATCTTCGGTAAGTAATAAAAATGTTATTTTATTGCTGAAGATACCATTAAACTTTTCCGGGTACAAAAAAGCTGCGGGCAAATACACATACGCCCGCAGCTTTACACTTACTAATGACTGATACACCTACTCATTTACTATTGCTTATACTACTTTACTATTACATTTACTCATTTGCTATTGCTCTTACTACTTTCTTATTGCTCCCACTACCTTACTGCTCCCACTACCTTACTGTTACTTTCACCACAGCTTTCTTCCCATTGGCAGTCTTTACTGTAATATCCGCTTTTCCTTTTTTCTTTGCTGTGATCTTACCATTTTTATTCACTGTTACGATTTTCTTATCAGAAGTTTCAAAGGAAATCTTTTCGGTAGCTGTAATTGGTGTTCGCTTTACATTTAACTTCAATGTTTTTCCTTTTTTAAGCGTTACTTTTTTATCTGTGGTAATCTTACTTGTCCGCACCGGTTTTGTGGTTACGGTCAGTCTGCATGCAGCTTTTGCCCCTTTTTTGGTTGTAACGGTAATGGTGGCTGTACCGGCTTTTTTTGCTGTGATCTTACCTTTTTGATTGACCGTTGCTACTGATTTTTTCGAACTGCTCCATTTTGCTATTTGATCACCGGATTTTAATCCGCCAGCCAGCACTGCTTTTGTGGATTTCCCAGTCTGTAGCTTTGTTTTGCCTGCATTCAGTTTCACCGTTGGTTTCACAACTGTAATGGTACAGGTAGCTTTTTTCTGGCTTCCGTCTAATGCAGCAGCTGTTATAACTGCAGTACCTGCCTTTTTCGCCGTTATTTTACCATTTCCGTCCACAGCCGCTACTGCAGAATTGCTGCTGCTGTAGCTAAGTGATTTATTTGCCGCATTGGATGGAGTAACAGATGCATTCAATACCGCATTTTCTTTCACAAACAATCGTTTTGAAGAGGGTGAGATGCTGACACCGGTTACTGCTATATTAGTCTGTGGTACAGAAGTTTTAGCCACCGTCACTTTACAGGTCGCCGATTTCCCATTTATACTTGCAGCAGTAATGACTGTGCTTCCCTCTCCAACCGCCGTTACATTTCCGCTGCTGTCAACCGCAGCTGCTTTTGTATTAGAGGATGTCCAGGTAATTGTTTTGTCAGATGCATCCGACGGATTAACAGATGCCTGTAGTTTAAAGGTATCTCCCACTTTGACGGATGCACTGGTTTTATCCAGAGTAATTCCTGTTACTGCTATTTCCTGACTGACCTCTGTCATGGTATAAGGTTCCAGCGTTACGCTGTTCAGCCCGTTGGCATTTCGCTCTGTTCTTCCTAACTGTACCGGTTTTCCCCCTGTACCTGTGCCAAGCTCATCATAGGATGCTCCGTTTCCTGCCCAGGGGTTTTCAGCCAGCACGCGGTTAATCAGGTTCGTTGCCACTTTGATGCTGATTTCGTTTTCTCCGCCTGGAATCAGGTATTCTCCAATATCAACCTGATCCGTAATATTGCTGACGATTCCCACATCTTTGCCATTTACCTTTACTTCTGTGATCTGGTCTCTGTTATAAGTCATTTTCAGCACTGCCCCGGTTGAGCTATCCCAGTTTTCTGGCAGCGTTACTTTCTTCGTGTAGATGCCGTATCCGGAGACATTCTGCATGGAATCAACCCCCATTGCCTGAAGCTGTTCCGCTGTGGCTTCGATGTTTCCAATGTCCCCTAAGGATACATTTGTGAAATCCACCGTTGTTCTCAGCGTCGCGCTGGGATCTTTGTACAGGTCATAGGTTGCGGATGAAATGTCAAATCCTGCCGTATCTGTATTTTCTGCTGATCTGTCCGGACCAAAACTGGTAAAAGCGAAATTCCAGCCGGCTGCCTCCAGTTCATAAGCTTCCCGGGTATCTGCTACCTTTATTTCCTGGGCGGTTCCATCGGATAATGTTACCTGATAAGTACCTGCCTCACCGGTTTTTAAATATAATTTGCCGTCTTCATAGACAACATCCGCATTTGTCATACTGGTGGTATGTACTTTTGGAGCTTCTCCAAAAGCGCTGGTATCTTCAGCAATAGCAATGATTTTTGATTCCCCGCCGCCCAGTACCAGACGCATACTGATTGTGCTGTCATCGTTTACCGTATATGCAGCCACCGGAGTAATACTTCCGTTGGAAGCGTCCAGAATATAAGGGGTTCCGGTACCTTTCACCGTAACAATTGTGTCGATCTCAGAGCCTTTGAACTGATTACCGTCTCCCGGATTGATCATGCCGCTGTTATTTGGCTTGGAGTTGTTAAATGCATAGTAATAATCCGTACCATCCGCCAGATCTTCATAATGTGTAGTCTCAAGAGACGAAGCCTGGTAAGAAGCATCACTGATAATTCCTTTCGCCTGCAGATCCCCAAGCAGGGTATCCTGGTCGCTCACTGCCGTCACATTTTCTTTTGCGATCAGTCTGGCATATGCTTCTAGCATTGCCTCCTGGCTGTCCCCGGTACCATCGGTGCCGTAAATATCAGATATATCACAGTTATACAGATAAATCGGCAGTCCCGCATCTGCAAATGCCACCAGTTTTTCCATGGCTGAAGTGGATATCGTACTTACATTATTGAGAACCAGTGCTTTATATCCCGTTCCATCCCGGTCCATAACCCCATCCGTCACTGTTACCTGATCCAGCGCAAGCAGGGATTCACTGAGGATATTGTAAGAATAGCCGTTATCCAGCAGTGTCTGGAAGGAATTGCCGCTTGCCAGGTTAAATACCGTACTCTTGTCATTTAAGATGGCGACATCGATCTTTGCCTCTGCAGTCTGTAAAACAGCCTGCGTCTTCGCCATGAAAGTAGTAAGTCCATCTGCATCATCCCAATATGCCTGCCGGTATGTGTAAGAGTCACTGAAGCAGTTGCCAAATGCCATCCAGCCCGGCCAGCTGGAATTATATCCGTTATAAGATTTTGAATAGGGCGTTCCGTGAAGAATCTCATGGTTAACACCGTCGGAATAATTCTGGCTCACCTCGGTCAGAACATCTTCCCAGTTCAGGCAGTGATTGCCCATTCCGGTAACCCCTTCCATAGACAAATATGTCTTGTCCGTCAGATTCACAGCTGCCGCCAGATTCCGCAGGCCATCCCCCTTGCTTGCATTGTCTCCTTCCGGGATATCTACCGTTGAAGCTGCACCCGCCACATCCAAACCGGTCAGAACGTAGGTCTGCGCGCGGAAAGTGTAATTGAAATCAGATGCCCATTCCCGGATCGGCGCCGTATGCTCTTCTTCATACAGGGTACCCAGAACGGTATTATAATCTTCCTGTATTTTCTCTGCCTGCTCATTCTCGTCAAAGCTTAAGGTTTTGTCATCATTTACCGCCATTACCACCGGCATACTTGTGGTGTAGCTGTAGTCACTGCCTTTGACTGCCGCTATTTCCTCCAGCAGATCCCCGGTCCAGAAGGAGGAGCTGTGAGTCAGTTCAATGGAATCCTCAAAAATGCTGGAGCCGTTTTCCTTTAGCAGGGAAACCATCTCGGCATCGCTTAATATGGTTTTGTCCCAATAATCGGTTACCGCATCCACACCTGAAGTATTGAAATAGTCCGGTACATAGCATCGGTTCACCATCGAAACGGCATATCCGCCAAATCCTCCGTCCGAGAACACCTGTCCGGTTCCACGACGGTAGGTACTTAATAATATGTAGTCACCCGCCTGAATCTCATCTCCATCTGACGCTTCCAGATTTTCAATCCCAGTAAGGTCGGCTTTATAATATTCCTGTACATCCGCCATCCGCCTGCGATTGCCGTTATCGTCAATTTTCTCCGTGATATCAGTGGATGCCGCCTGCCCGAATGCTGTATCTACATCTTCCAGGGTTACTCCGGCATAAATACTGTTCAGCTCTTCCAACGCCTGGGCATCCGGTATGCCCGCTCTGGTTGTCTCACCCGTGGATGCGGCAGCATTTGTTACATCTGTAATACTGTCATAATCCAGAACGATATTGCCATCCTCCACAGATGCTACTTTTACCAGAGATGAAGTTACCAGCGTATCCTTAAATATAAAAGGTGCATTTAACTGGTCAAAATATTTTTTCTCCGGCATGACCAGATCAATCTGATTACCCGCAATCGCTTCCTGTGTCACTTTTGTATAAGTAGAAACCAGATTCTGAGAAGCAGCTTCATCATTTGGATCAATAGTATTAATGGTCAGCGGCCAATGAGCAGACAGGGTAATATCTACGGTAAATCCCCCTTCGATTGCATTTGCAGCTTTTAATACTTTCCTCAAAAGTTCTTTCCATGCATCGGTTCCCCATCCCACTGTTGCGGCATCCTGATTGTTAAAGCTGGCGCCGTCCGCCAGCATGGCAACTTCCACACCGCCAAATCCTGCTTTTGCCAGCTCATTAATCTGCTTTTCTACCGTATCGTTGTCATCAATTCCTGCATAGGCATCGGGAAACCACATACGCGCCATTGGTTTTTCCGTTGCACACGGATTCTGAAAGGCATCGATAGCGGTACGGGTATCCGGTTCTGCCGCCGTTGCGCTAAAATCCACTGCCCCCGCCGAACTTGTTACTACCGCTGCCGACAAAGCAGCCGACAGCACTTTTGGCATTATTTTTTTCTTCCTCATAAATACCATTCCTCCTGATTTTTATTTGTAAATATCCTGATATTGTCTGATGACAACCGGATCATTACACTCATCCTTTGTTAATAACATGATGATAACATGAAGCTTTAGAATTCTCTTTATGACTATTTTCTTATTTATGGCACTTTCTTACGCTGTTTCACTTACTCATCACTGTAAAAAGCAAAACCTGTGCCCCAGAGTGTGTTTGAATCTACTCTCCGGGACACAGGTTAGCTTTCCTGCAACTATCTGGTTACTTGATCCAGGATTCGGCTGAATCTCATTCTATTTAATGGATGCCGTATCCTTTAACCCTTTGTTTTTTAATACTTTTTTATATGCGCTTACCTTATTCTTTGGTACTTTTACAACGGCCTTTTTATGAATTCCGTTAAATGCTTTTTTACCAGCGGATTTTAAATTTTTACCTTTGATCTGGATGGATTTTAAATTTTTATCCCCGTAAAATGCATACTTGCCAATTTTCGTTACATTACTTCCTATTGTTATTTGTTTCAGTTTTGTATATTTGTAAAATGCCTTATCTGCCACCGCGGTTACTTTATAGGTCACATTTTTGTATTTCACCTTTGACGGTACCGTGAGCTTGGTTGTTGATTTTTTCACAGCTCCCGTAACTGATACGGTCTTTGAAGTGAGAGAAGTGATTTTGTATTTTAAACTTCCTGCAGTAAAGCTGTCTCCTTTCTTCACGCTGCCGCTATCCGGCTGGACTGCGGTCTTTGTTTTCAGACCTGCGGTTGCCGCAATCAATGTCTGAACTGCTGATTTTACCTGTGTTTCTGCCGCATCTGCCCGATCCAGAATAGTTTTGGCATTGGTCAGAGCATTTTTCAAAGCCAGCCAGGATGCATCCGTATAATTCTGATTGGTAATGGATGCTAATGAAGTATACAGGATCTGCAGTGTTGACTTGTCAACTTCTTTCACTTCTTTTTCTGTCTCTCTTTCCAGTGCGGCAAAAGCCGTTAACAACTTTGAATTAGCCGCCTGAACATCTGACTCGGCTGCTGCTTCATTGGACAACACGGTTTGAGCCTGTACCAGCATCTCTTCAAATGCCTTCCAGGATGCCTGGGTATATCCGTTATTTTTAGTGTTTTTCAATGCGTCATAAGATGCCTGCAGCCCAACTTTATCCACCGTCACCGCTGCTGCTTTTTCCAGTCCGCTGCCTGCAGCCACTAATTTGGCAAAAGCAGTACTCAGTTCTTTTGCAGTAACCTTTGATTTGGATACTACGGTTCTGGCATTGGTCAGTGCGCTTACAAAACGTTCCATGCTCTCACTGGTATACCCCTGTGCATTTTCTTTGTTTTCATACACGGCGATAGCTGATGTCAAAAATTCTTTTGCCGATACTGCCGCTGCGTCCTGGGTTTCCTGGCGTAACCCGATCATAGCACTGAGTATTCCGGCTATTGCCTGATCTGTTTCTTCTGATACTGCATTCTGATCATCCAGGACGGACTTTGCTTCTGCCAGCGCCTCTTCAAATGCACGAAAGCTCTCCTGCGTATACTGTTCATTTGTGATCAGTGACAGGCTGTCATAAATGGCTTGTAACGTATCTTTATCTACCTCCGCTGCCTGCTCTTTTTCCAGGGAGGTTCCCGCTGCGATTAACTCAGCCGTAGCTTTGCCCACCTCTTCTGCCAATGGCTGCTCCTCTTCCAGTACTGACTTTGCGTTCTCCAGTGCAGTTGATAACGCTTCCAGGCTTTCCGCTGTATACCCTTCCTTTTTTGCTACTTCAAGAAATGCTTCGTAAAGGCTGGTTAACAGCATCGTTTCTGTTTCGGAAGAAATATCAGCCACGGTATACAATTGCAGACCTGCATTTAAAAGTCCGTTTTCCGATACGCCTCCCGGTCCCATCATGCCTCCGCCGGAACCTGCACGGTTTGCCAGATCACCCGATATCTTAATGGTAATGGTATTCTTTCCGGGTGTCAGGACTGCTCCCAGATCCACATATTTATGATTTGGATTATTCCCGTGGATTTTGAAAGTTTCACCCTCTGAATTGGTTACGGTTATGCCGGTCATGCAATTGTACAATTCATTAAAATCATAACTTAAAACAGCTCCGGTCTTGTTTGTCCTGCCATAATCCGGGACATCAGCTTCTACCGTATAATACCCAAGTCCCGATATGCTGCTGGTGCTGTCTACACCCAGGGATGACAGCTCTCCAGCCGTCAGGGAAAGATCTGTCCATGGTACCAGAGTTGTTTTGATTCCCTCCAAAGTAGTTTTCTCTGACAGGGTAGGATTTACCAAATCTCCGTTTGCATCGGTGTTTTCCGGTGAATGATCCGGTCCCCAGCTTTCAAGGTCTAATGTCCATTCCTGATTCTGTCCAAGTTCGATCGCCGCCTGCTGCGTTTTCGTACTTTCCGTTACCGCCTGCTGTGCAATATAACCATTATCCGAGAGAAGGATAAAATACAGATCTCCTTCCTCAATGTCCAGATTCATGGATACACCGTCATCTGTCTGTGTATACCCGGTAATTCTGGTAATGCTTCCGTCTGCCGGATCCAGTTTGTAGGGTACTCCATTTCCTTTTAGCGTAACCTGGGTACTGATATTTCCTGCCTCCTCAGCTGTGGGTCCGGTGCCTGGTTTTTCTGACGATACGGATATATCCGATTCATTATAGAACATATAATAGTTGGAACCGTCTTCCGCATCATAGAGTCTGGTAGTCTCCAGCCATTTTGCATCGTAGGCTGCTCCGGAGTCCACGTTTGCTGCGATCCATTGAATCATATCTCCTTCTGAAGATACTTTCGTGTAAGATTCCTGCTGCTGCAGCTCGGTATAGAGATTTTGAATCAGCTCATCTTCTCCGTTACCGGAAGTTCCGTATGCTTCTGTGATATCACTGTTCAGATCTAATATTGCCAGACCTGCCCTGGCATACCCCACCAGCTTTTCCATTGCCTCGGTGGTAAGGCTGTGAATATTGTTCAATACTAATACCTGATACTCCGCCTTTTCGGACAGCACCGTCCGGTTTGAAAGACTGCTCTGAGCAGTTTCACAGTAATCTCTTTCGATTAATCCCTGCGTCACTACATTGAAGCTGTATCCTCTGCCCACCAGGGACTGAAGTTCCAATAGTCCAGTATTTCCAAGTCCTGAATTTGCACCATCCTGCATTATGGCAACCGGAACCTTCGTTGTGCCATCCTGCAGAACACCCTGTACTCTTCCAATATAATCGGTGAAAATATCTACATCCGACCACCATACCTGTCTGGCATTCCACGCCATAAAGGACATAAAATCCCAACCCGGCCATGCCTTATCATAATCTGTGTAAGATTTGGTAAATGGGGTGCCGTGGAGTATGATTCTGTTAATTCCTTCAGAATAGTAACGGTTTATTGTGTTCAGGCAATAATACCAGGATGGAAATTCTCCGAATCCGGTACCAAAAGTCAATGCTTCCATAGACAGATAATGCTTGTTGGGATCTACATTTACCCCCGCTGCAATCGTCCTTGTTCCATCTCCGTCCGAACCATTGTCCGATTCCGGTATATCTGCCGCAAGAGAAGATGCTCCTGCATCCACTGCGTCCAGTCCATGCCCCTGTGCACGGTAAGCATAGCCAAAAGATTTACACCAGTTACTGATCGTACCTGAATGGTACTTCGTATACTGGGATGATAAGATCTGATCGTAATCTTCTCTGATCCGCTCCAGTCCTTCACTGTCATTCGTGGGCATTCCCGCCAATGCTGCTGCATAGAGACCAATGTCATAACCGTTTTCATTTTTAAAGTTCTCTGCCAGATTTTTAGACCAGAAAATAGAATCCCTGGAAAGCTCTATGGAATCTTCAAATATGGTTCCTCCGTTTTCCTGCATCAAATCCCTAAGTGTCCTGACCTGTCCGTCTGCACAGGTATACTCGTGAGGCAGCAGATTGTTATCCCAGTAATCTGTAACAACTTTTGCACCGTCAGCATCAAAATAATCGATGGCATAAGTTTTTTCCGGCATGGTGATATTCTCTCCGCCGGAAGCAATCTGTCCGGTACCTCTTCGGTACGCTGCTATCAGCTGATAGTCTCCATCTGCCAGATCGATTCCTTTTTCTGTAAGCAGTGACTCAAGCCGTTCATGATCCAGGCTGTAAATCTGCTGGGTGTCTGCCATGACAGCACGATCTCCGAAATATTCGGTGCGATAAATAGGAATCAGCTCATCTGCCACATCCACACCGGATAGATCTGTAGAGTAAAAGAGATCGCCATTTTCATCTGTTGTAGCCTTTACCTTTGTAAATTCTGGAATAGAAACTGCACCAGGGATATCATTGCCGTTAGCATCTTTGATCGTTACTCTGCTGCCAAATGTGGAATATGTAACGGTTACTACTGCATCTTTCAGCACTTTTCCCGTGGCTTCCTCTACCGCTGTGTACTCCGGCGTCAGATTCATGCCATATTGTGCTCCTGCCTGTTCATTTGTGTAATAAGTCCAGGAATATTCCCCATCCTCACTTCCGTTCATTTTCATAAATACAAAGGAATTTCCATTTTCATCTGAGGATTCTGGAACCCCGGCAGCATAACCATCCCTTGCGGTTACGCAATCGGAAATATCTGTCAGCGAATGAAGATCCAGATTTCCATCACTGTCCGTTTTTGCAAGTACTGCCGATATGAGCGTGTCTTTGAAAATAAAAGAAGAGATTGCCCTTTCAGTATTTGAGGAATCTGCTGTCTTCATTTCCGGCAGGTTCAGCTCAATATCCTGTTCCATCATTTCCCGTGTTAACTGTTTTGCATCTGCGATGGCTGCCTGCTGCTGCTGGTTGTCGTCATTGGGGTCCACACTGTTGATAATCATTGGCCAATGGGCTGTAATGGTCACATCCACCAGAAACTCTTTTTCTTTACTGTTGGCAGTATCCAGTGCCGCCGACAGAATCTCCGCCCAGGCGGAAGAACCCCAGCCGATTTTACCGGCAAGTTCATTTCCTCCCTGCCAGTAATAATCTGCATTGTCTGCGAGCATGGTGATTTCAACTCCGCCAAAACCGGCTTCATAGATATCTGTTATCATTCCTTCTACCTGATCAATATAATCTCCTTTCCCGTCACCGTCACCATCGTATCCGGCTCCTGCATCCGGGAACCACATTCGTGCCATTAAACCGGATGTGGATTTCCCATCCGTGAAAGAATTAATCAGGACATTGTCTGCCTTATAGCTGGCTTCCCCTGCTCCGCTTCCCGCTGCATACACGATTAAATTTCCTGCTGTCCCCGTAAAGACCATACTGGATGCCATGAAAGCAGCCAGTGCTTTGATTTTGAATTGCCCTTTCTTCATATCCCTACCTCCATTTTTTTACTAAGCGCTCTCACCTCTCCTCCGCCTCCTTTCCAAAGAACTTGCGCTTAGACCAATCATAGCATTTCATTTTTAAGGGACATATATAACTTTTTTCCTAAATGTGGTACTTTTTTCCCCTTCTCAACACCCCTATTACTCCGTTTCAGTTTCATATTGAGACAAATCCGCCAATTCTACTTTAACCCCGTCTCCACGCTCGACAACGATATATGATACCTTATAATTTACCGATACGGTTTCTCCTTCACAGGTCATATTCGTATCCACACTGTATTTGATAGAATACAGTTCCCCTTCCCCGTCATATACCGCCTGGCAGTAAGCTTCCCGGATTGCAAAATCAATTTCAGCCTGGTCTGCATCCACATAGGAAATGGATTCTAACAGCCACTTTGCAAACGCTTCATTGCTATCTTTATTCAAGCTGAACTGCCAGGTCTCCTGTTCACTGTCTTCTTTTTGTATACAGGTTACAGAATCAATATCCTCTGGGCTAAAAGGAGCTTTTATCTCTCCATAAGCAGTGAGCTTTTCAAATTCTTCACTGTCCAGAATATTTATCCCGCTCTGCCCTTCTTCTTCCGATGCAGCTGTCGCCGTGGCAGCTGTTTCTTCGGACTCATCCACTCCTGTGTTCTTTCCATTATTAACCCCATATTGGCAAATATTAGTTTCACCATCAGACAAATTATAGTAATCCACATAGCTCCCGTCCGTATAAGACATGGTAAATACGGAATAAACCTTGTTCTGCTCCGCCTTTTCTTCCTGGTAAAGCGAGCTGATCCCAATCATAGTGGTCTGCTCCTTATATTCTGCCGACAAGGACCCGAAGATCTGCAGGCTTACCCCCCTTTCCTCCTGAAGATTCTGCACTGCCGACTGCAGTACCTCATATGCATCGTCTTTATCCTGATAGATCGTCCCTGACTCCAATGTACTTTTCGTTCTGCTGCACCCCGTCAGACAGACTCCAGCCAGAACCAATAACAGAAATTTCTTTCCTGCTGTAATTATCATCCTTCACCAGCCTCCTCTTATACGCCCATCTTATCACTTCCATATAGAGAACACCATCTGACTATATTTTTATCTGTAGTACTTTTCTATGATTTCCATTCTAAATTTTATTGCGGTTATCCGGCTTTTGCTTTTTCATATATTTACATAATTTTAAGGGAAGGTGTGATCCCCACGAATCACACCTTCCCCTATTTCAGGCTATCTATGATAAAAACTATTATCAGAAAGTTCCCTAATTCCATACAGAGTGTTATCTCTTAATCTTCATGCAGCGATTCCACGTTAATAATCCTGCAATTCTTTTTATAAAATGCTATTCCATAATATAAGATCTTCTGATATCCATCCTGCTTTAGCTTTTCACCATAATTTCTATCCATAATCTGAATTAATGCATCTTCGGCTCTTTTATCCAAATCTGCAAACTTATCCGCTGTCTTTAATTCCATAACGGCTGCCGGTATTTCCACATCCAGGCTTCTAAGCATAAGGTCGTAACGGCCATCACCGGATTCTTTATTGGAATCTATCGTAAATTCCTTCATTCCCTGAAGTATTCCCAGCAAAAATCCATGATAAAATGCTTCCTTATTATCATAATAACTGATACTTTCCCTCAATAGCACAGACAATTCTTTTTCAAAAGTATGAACGTCATTTTGCAGAATACTCTGATACAGTACCTTAAAATCTCTTGACTGAACCTTTTCCTGAAACCATTCTCTTATTTTTGATTTATAAATGTGCATAACTTCAAGATTTGGAATACGAAGTGAAATAAACCGTGTTCCGTCATCATTATTTACCCGTTCCCCTTCACTTTTCAGATAACCGGTAAAAAACAGAAAGTTCCAGATATTATCTGTTGAGTTCTCCAGATCACCGTAAGTTATGTCTTCGTGTATGGGTTTTTCAATTGTATTGCCGGATATCAATGATTCAATTTCCTGTTTTACAGTCAGATCTGATTGGTCAATCAATTTCCTTACAATATCATTGGAGCTTGTATTTGACCAATATGGTCTTGGAAATGAAGTATTGTCCAACCATGCATTTTTTACATAGTTCACCACACTCCATGGGTTATAAACTTCTGATTTACCAAAAGAATATCCATCATACCATCTCTTAAGCTCCTCTGATTTATCTTCCAGATGATAATATTGCAAAAGATCTGCCACTTCCGATTTTGTAAATCCAAAATATTCCGCATATAATTTACTTGTGATCGATATAATTTCCAGATTATTCAATCCAGTAAAAATACTTTCCCTGGATATCCTTAAGCAGCCCGTTATAACTGCAAACTCTAAAAATGGATTTGTTTTAAGTGCAGATTCAAATATTGCCCTCATAAAATCCAGGACATTATCATAAAATCCTTTAAAATATGCATTTTCTAAAGGAACATCGTATTCATCGATCAAAACCACCACTTTTTCATTGTAATATTTATACAGACATTCCGTCAGGAATCTTAATGCATCTATATAATCCGAAATTCCACCTTCTGCATTCATGATCCGGCGTATCCGCTCTGTCTCCACCGCAGAATTAAGCAAAACCGCCTCATGACGCCTGTATTCTTCGGCAATGACTTTTTTAATACTGGCAAAAGTAAGCTCTGAACTCCCTTGTTTTCCACTTTTGAAACTGATACTGATTACCGGATATTTTCCCATGTGCTTCAAGCACTCTGCCTCAGACATGATTTTCAACCCATGAAACAGCTTTTCATTATCTGCATCTGTTTTTTCAAAAAAGTATTGCAGCATACTCACTCCCAGCGTCTTTCCAAACCGCCGGGGACGTGTAAACAGATTAACATACCCTTTATATTCTAATAATTCTTTGATTAATAAGGTTTTATCAACATAGTAATAATTTTTCTCAATAATATCTCGAAAATCTTCATTTCCAACCGGTATTGGCTTGATTCCCATAATATCTTCCCCTTTCAAGACCAATTGACAACTTTTACTGATATACAATTATAGCACAGAAACACTGAAGTACAAAGGCTTATTCCGTAAGCTACCGGAAGAAGAATGGAATAAACGGATCATGAAAGCTTCTTTACAGCTCCATCAAATCCCAATCCTCAGCATCTCTCCAGTTACTTCCTCCGTCCTGTTCTCAAAATCTCTGCCGTCAAATTTGGGCAGCCGCAGTTCACTGTCTATTTTGCCATCCTGCATAAACAGGACACGTTCCGTCCTGGCGGCTATTTTAGGGTCATGGGTTACCAGCATAACAGCCGTTCCTTCTGCATTGATTTTTGTAAAAATATCCATGATTTCCTGCGCCGCACTAGAATTAAGAGCACCTGTTGGCTCATCCCCAAAGATTATTTTGGGATCACTCATCAAGGCACGGCATATGCCGGCACGCTGAAGCTGTCCTCCTGATACCTGCGTGGTATCACGGTTTTCCAATTTCTCGATCCCGGTCTTCTTCATGAGCATTCTGGCTTTTTCTGTAAGCTGTTTTACATTTTTTCTTCTACCCGGCATAGATGGAAGGATAATATTATCCAGGATGTTGAGATTTTTCAGTAACGTTGGCTGTTGAAATACGAATCCCATTTTGGTTCTGCGGATATCCGCCAGTTCCTCTTCCCCATATCCGGACAGCTCCATGCCGTCAAACAATATCTTCCCGCTGTCGATATCGTCCATCCCGCTCATAGCAAACATCAGTGTAGACTTCCCGGATCCGGAGGGCCCCATGATTGCAACGAATTCTCCTTCTTTTACCGATAGGGAAACTCCCCTTAATACGTTACATTTTTCAGTACCGCTGCCATATGATTTAACAATATTTTCACCGGATATTATATTTTTATTTTCTTTCATACGCTACTCCTTTATATTCTCGGATATTTTGATTTTTCCCGCTCCTCTGGTGCCGATGATCGTTGCAATCAGTACGGTGCATACCATCATCAGAGGACACAGGAGATAGGCGGAGAATGGATTGACCACGAACTGAAAGGATGACGCGCCAAAGGAAGATATTGCCATGCCTGCGATCAGTTCCCCAAGTGTATTCGCCAAAACAGTACCAAGTACAATTCCAATGAACAGAACGAATACGGACCTGGAGATATATTGTTTTATCAGATCTGAATTTTTAAATCCGACCGCTTTCATAACGGCAATACCATATCTGTCTTTTGCAACCAGCATTTTCATAAACATCAGTGTAATTAATGCGGTTATGAAAAGAGATGCAGCCATTGCTGCAAAGGAAGCCTTTCCAACGGAACTGATGAGATTTCCAAGGGTCTGGTTCACATATTCGTCGATCTCTGAAACTTTGGCATAGGCAAATTTCCGGGCATATTCGGATCCCTTTTGGGCAGCATCCGCCTGATTTGACAGCTTTGCGGAAAACATGCTCCACATGATATCCGGTGACTGGTCAGAAAAAGCTGCTTTTGCCGTTTTCCCTCCATTTGTAATATCTGAATACAGTCCGCAGACAGTTAGTTCTTTTGTTTTTCCATCAATGATTAATGTAATCACATCACCAACTGTTTTTCCAAGTTCTTCACTGTTCAGAACAGACAGTGCTATCTCGCTATCGTCAGAAGGTGCTCTGCCTTTTGCATACTGTACCGGGAATACCGTGTGATCCCCAAGTTCAATTTTCACTCGTTCTTCCTGTCCATTATCCAACTTCATCTGAAATGTTTTCGTTGTCAGAAGCACGTATTGATCGATATCCGGATCGTTCTTCATTGTTTCCAGAATATCTGCCGTTTTTTCCGGTATCTGATCCGTCTGCTGCAGATCAATCCTGATATCACATTTTCCGATTCCCATATAAGTAAAGAAATTTTCTCCTGAAATGGTGTTGTACAGGTTCTGGGGGACAATTACAATAAATGCCGCAAGAACCAATACACATAGCATTGTGCCATAAATCCCCTTTCTTGCCAATACATCTTTCACTCCCAGAAACAGATTGGTATCCAGCAGCCGGTTTTTGCTCAGGCAAAAATAGTGGGTGCCGGAGGCTTTCTCACTGGAAGTTCCAAAACGGATTGCCTGGGCGGGTGATATATTTCGAAAGCGTCTCAGCACACCATTTACATAGGCTATGATCGCGAAAAAAACAACTAGTATTCCGATGATTCCAAAAAGCAGAGCAGCAAAATTATTTTCACTTTCTCCCATATACAGCCGGATATTTGTAAGCAGAAACCCTTTAAATAAAAAAGACAGGGCGAAACCCAGAATGGATCCGGTCAAAGCAATTACCACATATTTAATAAGATAAATCTTTTTGATATCCGATACCCGAAGCCCTATCGCTCTCATCACACCAATTTCCCTATAATCATCTTCCATCTTTGCAAGCAGGGTAAAACGGATACACATGAATGCAATTGCCACCACCAGCACACTTACCAGCAGTATGATGCCAATCATCAATCCATCGGAGATTGCGTTAATCATCTGAAATAACGGATAAGTAATCATCGGACCATTGGCTTCCATACCTGCTTCAGAATAAGCCGTTTCAAATGCAGATAGCTGTGATACGTCTTTTAGCCGGAACTCGATGAGGTATTCTATGTTCCCTACGCTTTTCAATTCCTCATAATCACTTTTGCTTACCAGAAAACGTTTGGATGAGGAAAGTGTGGAATTCATCTGAGAATCCCGAAGAAACCCTGCTACCGTGAACTCCTTACCGTTTATCACTGCCTGATCACCTACTTTTGCAGTCTGGTCCTTCCCGTAGCAGATGGGCACATATATCTCTCCATCCGATGCCTGTATGATATTGCCGTCCAGGTTCAGCAGAAAATCAAATTTTTCACTCTGTATGCTTAACCCGTTATCCTGTACATTATCTGTCAGAGAGTTTTCTCCAAATACCATTTGTGAACCCTCAATGCCCAGGAACTCCAGCACCTGAAAATCCTCTACATTTTCATTTTGGTCAGCAAACGCTGTCAGACGCTCCATATTTAATTCGCCGGCATGCATCTGCATAAAATGAGGCGTTTTCGACTGTGACATCAGGGTATCAATGGTACCGAACAGATTGACGCCCAGTATGGCTGCCAGGGAAACCAGCATTGCTGCCGCTGCCACAAAAATGACAGTCATCAAAGTGATCGCTTTACTTTTTAATATATCGTTTCGTATGATTCTGTCATTCATAAGAATCCCCGCTTTCCGTTTTTTTCACAGAATCTCCATTTGGATTTTCCTTGTCTGTGCCAAACATCTGAGTCACATACATCAGACTTCCTTCTTTTGCTCCCAAAAGCCTTTCCATATTGAAGATCAGTGCCTTAATCCGGGAAATGCGTTCTTCACCAGACAAATCCACCATATCTCCGTCAAACACCATATTCGTATAAGCAATTATCATTTCCATACATTCATATGGAAACGGCGTGGAGAACATCCCCTGCTCTATTCCCTGGCTGATAATACCGGATAATATCCCCGGTACACCGTTTAGTACAACTTTTTGTATTTTCTGATGCATCAGTGCATTTTGCGGTTTGTGGATGTGTTCGATTATTTCCTTTCCGCTCCCGCTGCCTATATTTAATGCCATAACCACGCGGACCATACGCTCATCCACAGGAATGCTCTTATCATCCGCAATTTTTCTGGCTCTGCTTAAAAGCATTACGTGATAGCGGTCAATCAGTGCATTCATAATATCTTCTTTGGACTTAAAGTGGTAATACAGTGTGCCTCTTGCAATATTGACCTTCTTCAGAATATCATTCGTGCTTGTACCGTCGAATCCTTTCTCACCAAATAACTCGTCTGCGGCATCCAAAATCTCATTTCTGCGTTCCTCGGCTTCTTTCACGACCCTCATTGATCTTCCTCCAATTTATCCTCGTTCTTTATAGACCGACTGTCTGTCGGTATTATAGTAGCATACCCTCCAGGAAACGTCAAGCAAAAAAATCTGTCTACCGGATGGCGGCTTCCTCAGACTTCCCCGCACGCCATCCACCGCCTGCCTTTATCCTACTCCATGATATTTGCCTTTTCCTGCATATACACCACCTTGCTTTTGACTTCTTCCTCCTGCCCCTTCTCCACCCGGAACTCACCATACTCTGTGGTTTTCAACGTATCTCCAATCTCTGGTTTCCATGTATTGCTTTCCACAGCCATTGCAGCCTGTGCGGTTAATGCTCCCAGCTTTACCGGTTCCCAATACAGAAGCTTTTTACATGCTTTTTCTTCTCCCACATAATCCAGCATCTCGGACGGCATGCCGATACCAACGACTCCAACTTCCTCCTTTAACCCCTGCTCTGTGACAAATTCGGATGCAGCCAGCGTAGCTGCAGGCGTTAAGCAGATGACATAATCCAGATCCGGATAAGTCTCAGTCAGATGGCGTACCTTCTCCCTGCATTTATCAGCATTATTATTACCATAGGCGATCTCCGTCAGCATGATCTGCGGATATTCCCCGGCTTCCAGAAGGGAACGGATTTCCCGCACATACCGGCTCTCATTATACTGGAAACTATTAGAACTTAGTACAGCAATCTGACAGGTTTCACTGGATTCACTGCTGCGCTGCTTTTGAATCGTTTCTAAAAATTCCTCTCCTATTCCCAAAAGCTTAACCGGGAAAATCTGTATACTCAGGTCTTCAGACGTAATCATCTCATTGAACGCCACTACCGGAATGTCAAGACTGCGCAGCCGTTGGATTTCTTCCTGGAGTGCCAATTCTGCGTTTCCGGAGATCACCACACAGTCTGCATCCTCTTTTTCAATTTTCTGAAGCACGCTGACCTGAGCTTCAGCCGTAATATTTTTCGGAATCTCAACGGTCACCTCTCCGCCAGCCGCCTCAATATTCTTTTGAAATCCCGCTACCATTTCACTGGAATAACTGCCGTCATCGCTGGGTATGATTATGAACCGTTTCTTCTGACCTTCCTGGCTGCACCCAGTCAGAACCGCCAGGGATAAAATGGTGATGATAAGAAAACCACATAAACTTATCTGCCTTCTCATTCTTCGATCTCCTTTTTCAAACGATCCAGAGGAAGACAGAACTGTACTGCAGTACCTTCCCCCGGTTTGCTGGTATACGTTAACCCCGCACTTTCATCCTGAAATAGGAGACGCAGTCTCCGATTCGTGTTGTAAACTCCAATCCCACTCCCACTGCCTGTATTTTTACCATTTCTCACATCTTCCAGCATATCTTCACTCATCCCGATTCCGTCATCCGAGATTTCAAAATAGAGATATTTATCATCCTCCCAGCCAATAATGGTGACATTTCCCTCCTGTTCTTCCTTTTCCAGAATCCCATGTATGATTGCATTTTCAACAACCGGCTGGAAGATCAGCATGGGGACCACATACTCCATCATCTCATCCGGAACATCCACCAGGAATTCGATCCTGTCATCAAAACGTTTATTCATGATCTGAACATACAGCGTAACCTGCTCCAGTTCATCCTGAACCGTCACCATACTCTTTCCCTTATTCAGGGTAAGGCGGTAAAAACGGGAAAGGGTTACGACTACTTCAGACACCTCTTCGCTTTTCCCGGACGCCGCCATCCATTTCACCATATCCAGCGTATTGTATAGGAAATGAGGATCAATCTGCGCCCTGAGTGCCTGTATTTTTGCTTCATTTAAGTCTTCTGCTGTCCTGATTTCTTTATCCACCTGGCTGTTAATCCGCTCTACCATCTCGTTATACGTTACAATCAATTCCCCGATCTCATCGCTGCCCGGCACTTCTTTTATTGGTACCGGACGCTTTTCTTTCATGAAACGCATTTGATTCTGAAGATAATAGATTCTCCAGGAAATGGTTTTCGTCAGGATTACACTTAAAATAAATGCCAGAATCGCAACAGCCAGATAAGCGCCTATAAACTGAATCAAAAGGCTCTTGCTCTCATCTAACAGACCGGAAGCCGGAACCAGCCAGACAAGTCTCCAGTCTGTATTTCGTACATCAAAATAGCACATGTAGACATCTGAATCCGCAAAACTGACTTTCTGAAAGGTTCTTTTATGCTCCAATAGCTTATCGATTTCTTCATAATCTGTGGTATTAACTCCCATATCATAGGCATTGGTGAATCCAACGATTACGTTTTTGGCGTCTATAATATAAGCCGATTCATGCTCCAGTGTCATGCCTTCCGCCAAAGAATCACTGATCTGGCTGGAAGAATGGTATACCGCTATAAATGCCTCTTTTTTCTCCCCCTCCTGATAATAGACGTGCCTCCTTACATATGCCATCTCTCCCGAGTCTTCCCGTTCTTTCACCGTAAGGTAATATCCTGGGAAGACCTGTGCCGACTTGCCGGAAATCTCCATTAAATTATGCCAGTAAGAGAACAGGATATCGGATAGGGGCGCAAAGATCTGAACCCCTTTCTCCGGGGTCAGTCCGTTTAAATAATCGGTTGGCGCATCGCAGTAGATTCGGATATCCGTTATTTGTTCTTCTCCAATATGGGAATCCAGCACCGCCTGAAAAGTTGTCAGCTCATCGGAGATTTTTTTACGGTTGGAATCCTGCCTTATTACATCATTTGGCCAGGTCAGGATATCCAGGATCTGGTCATTGGCTGAGACATCCGATACCCCCATCATATTATTTACAATCTCTTCGATTTCCAGGTTGCCCTGATATGCTGCCTGACTGCGAAGCTCTAATACTTTATGTATCGTATTCAGATAAAACTGATGATAGAAAAAGGTCAGGATTAACATTGCAGGTACCAGAACGAGAATCATGTTATTGAGAAGGAGCCGGTTTTTCAGTTTCATGTCCTGTTTTAGATAACGCCAGAAGCTTCTTTTCATAGCTGCTCTTTCTCACCCGCTTCCCCGCCTTTTAACCACTGTTCCCGATACTCCATGGGTGTCAGATGAAAAATTTTACGAAAATTTCTTCCGAAATAGCTGTTGTCTTTATAACCTACCATTTCACAGATCTCAGCCACGCTATACCTGGTATCCTTTAAATATTTCTTGGCTTTTTCCATGCGAATATCCGTCAGATACTGGTTAATGGTTATTCCGGTTTCACTTTTGAACACGCTGCACATGTAGGAACTTGAGATATGGGCATAACTTCCGATATCCTTAAGGGACAGCAGTGCATTCTGGTAATTTGCCTTCATATAGCTTTTAATCAGGGAGACTGTTGACTGTTCATACCGCATGCTCTCCTTTCCTGCAAAGAGTCTGACCGCACATTTTCCAAAATAGCTGTGAAGCTCTGACAAATTAAACCGTTCTATTTTTTTAGACCAGCTTGTCTTGCTTTCCGTATCTTTTTCCGTATCGTCTTTCATGTCCAGATGGATTACTTCCGCCTGTCTGAAGATTGCAAAGCAGAAATTGCCGTACATTTCCCGGACATATTCACCGGGAGCATTTTTATTTTCCATAAGACTCTGATAGAGCTTCTCTTCTGCTGCAGTAACATTCTCTTCCCGCATAGCCTCAATATCCTTTAATATTTGTTCTTTTTCCTCCTGGTATTTGTGGAAAAAGTATCCCTCTTTTATTGCTTCTATCCCTAATACGGTTCCGTAGGGTTCATAGAAACATTGCTGGATCAGAACTGCGGCTGATTGATAAGACTTATAGCTTTTCCGGATACTGTCTACCGTTTCCCCTTTTGTGATGTAACAGGGAAAACGCCCGTCTGCCAGATCTCTGGCTGACGCAAGTATATCCTTCCAGTTTACGGATGATATCTGCTGTGCCCTGCTGAAAAAATACAATACCAGATATTGTCCATCCTTTACCATATAGATTACCCGCATCTGCATTGCTTTCAGCTTTTCCTCCAGTTTCCCGTACAGATTGTCTGCATATTCTGTTAATTCCTCCTGCCGGATACAGGCAAATTTCATGATTACCGCCGTAATGTTGGAAAATTGTCTTTCTTCACTTTTGACGGCGTATTCTTCTGCAATTTCCCCTGGAGCATCCATCTGGTTCGGAAGTGACATCCGTGCAGCCAGTTCTGCAAGTTCCTGCTGTCTGTGCTGCCGGCGCCAGGAGTGTACCGTCTGCGCCTGTAAGCTCTGCGCCACTGCCTCCTTCATGACCCGGGTCAGTTCTTCTGCTGCAATGGGCTTCTCAACATAATTATCCACCTTCAGTTTCAAAGCCTCTCTGTAATAGCTGATCTCTGCATAAGCGCTGAGAAATACAATCCGGCAGTCAGGCATAAACTCCCTTATTTTCTCTGCCATCTGAATTCCATCCATTCGCGGCATTCTGATATCGGTTAAAACAATTTCCGGTCGGTATCTCCTTGCTTCCATAAGGCCTTTTTCCCCGTTTGGCGCCGAAAATACCTCTGTAATTCCAAGCCCATTCCAGTCCACGCTTGCGATCAGCCCTTCCCGCGTAGATTTTTCATCTTCTACAATCAATAGCTTCATCCTTTTCATCCCACCCATTTTATCTTATGGTAAAATTTAACATCACACGTTGTGAATTAATCTGCACATATTCACTTTTCTTAATCTTATCAAATCCATCGGGGAAGGTCAAGCACTGCCCTGAATTCCCCTCTGGAATATGAAAAAGTTTTCTGTCCATAGAAAATCAGCCAATAGTAACAGTTCTGTTATCTATTGGCCAATGTCCCTCCCGGATGCTGTATGCTGTTATTCCTGCGTTTTATAATTATCGTTTCTTTCGCCTGTATTATCAATGAGATACACATCTGCATAAATTTCTTTGCTGTCAGCATTGTCATAGGTAAGTTCTTCTCCATTGATTTTCTGGATTGCCAGATCAACACCTAATTTACCGATTTCTACCGGCTGCTGTGCAATTGTTCCGGACATAGTACCGTCCTGAATTGCGGCTACCGCAGATTCGTTGCCGTCAAAACCAAATACCAGGATTTCACCTGCTTTACCTGCTTCTTCAATAGCAGAAGCTGCTCCCAGCGCCATATTGTCATTCTCCGCAAATACCGCTACAATATCCGGATTGCTTGCCAGAATATCCTGCATTGCAGTATAACCTTCTGTCTGGTCGGAATTGGCTGTGATTTCAGCTGCTTTTGTGTAACCTGCTCCTGTCATTACATCCTCAAATCCCTGACCGCGCTGAATTGCATAGGTAGCCGATTCTTCACATTTAATAATGGCAAACTCTTTGCCCTCTGTTCCTTTTTCTTTCAGAAGATCCAAAGCATAGTTTCCGGCAATCTGTCCGCCGCCGAACATATCGGACACAACTATAGCATCCTTATCAGATCCGCCGTCCCCGATATCCAGAATAATCACGGGTACATCTTTTTCCTTAGCTGCCTCAACTACATTTCCCATTACTTCCGGTTTACAGGGAGATACAATTAATGCATCCACGCCTTTATCCAGGAGGTTGTTGCATCCCGTAACCAGTTCATTTTCATCTGACTTCTGATCATGGGTTTCCAAAGTGACTCCCTTTGCTTTTGCCTCTTCTTCCACACCGTCCAGCATATACTGGAAATATTCATTGGACAGATCATATACCGAAAATCCGATGGTATAGTCGCCGGAAGCATTCGTTCCAACTGCTTCGGATACGGCTTCTTCCACTGACGATGCGATCTCTGATGCCTGAGTCTGCGCCGATTCGCTATCCGCAGCTGCCTTCGTTTCAGCCTCTGTTGCCTTTTCTGACGTAGAGGCCGTTGTTGCTTCCGTATTTCCTCCTGCGCATCCGGTCATAGAAAATACCATTGCAAATGCTAATACCATACTTACTACTTTCTTCTTCATGTTTGATTCCTCCTATGAGAATTTTTATCTATCCCTAATTCTGCCACCTTAGGTGCAGAATATAAGAATCCTATTGTGTTACAACTGTTTGCCTGCCTTTTCATTACTGTGAAACAGGCTGTTTCCTTGCCTTGCCTTTAATCATGGCATTGTTGATAATATTGCGGATCTCTGTGATGGAAAATGCAATTACCAGGATCACGCCTTCTACGATTTTCTGCCAGTAGGAACTGACTCCAAAGGAATCCATGGCACTGCGGATGGTAACCAGAAAGATTGCGGCAACCACGGTATTGAATATACTGCCTTTGCCTCCGCTAAGAGCGGTTCCCCCAAGTACCACTGCCGATATGACAGTAAATTCCAGCCCATCCTGCATTCCATAGTTGGAAGAGCCAAGATTCGATACAATCATAACGGAGGCACAGGCGGTAAATAACCCTACCAGCAGATAGATCATAATCTGCGTACGGGACACATTGATCCCTGAGATTCTGGCTGCATCTTTGGAATTACCAATAGCCAGTACATATCTTCCAAGCTTTGTCTTGCGCAAGATGATGGTTCCCGTTACCGCCACTACTATGAGAATTAAAAATGCCGTAGGGATTAAGCCCATGATTTTATAGGTAGCAATCTTCTTGAAAAAACTGTTTTCCACTACCACCGGTGAGCTGTTTACCAGCTGCGCCAATGCACGGTATGCCATCTGCATCCCCAAAGTGGCGATAAAAGAAGGGATCCGAAGCTTTGCTATCAGGACACCGTTAAATACACCCATTGCGATCCCCAGGGCTAAAACCAGGAGAATGGCAGGTACAATTCCAAGGATTGGAAGAAGCAGTGTCAGCACTACCCCATTTAATGCTACCTGTGATGCCACCGATAAGTCCAGATCGCCGCTTATAATGACGAAGGTCATTCCTACGCCACAGATGGCATTGAGGGATGCCCTGGTCAGAATGTTCTGGTAGAAAGCAAGTGCCCTGAAATCCTGGTTCGTAAGGGCTAAACCGATCCAGAAAATAACCAGTGCATAAAGGATCCCGTAATCACCAAATTCTATATGCATCTTTTGTTTTTTCTTATCCATCTATTTCCCCTCCTTCTGCATAATCAATTTCACTCCGTTAATAGTCAGGGCGAAAATCAGTACAATTGCCACCGCCAGTTTCTGATAAGCCTCTCCTACCCCAAGCATATTTAGTCCCATTTTCACAAATGTTACCAGCACGGCACCGATCAGCGTACCAGCCACATTTCCTTTGCCTCCTGCCAGTGCCGTTCCACCCAGAACTACTGCTGTAATGGCATCCAGTTCAAATCCAGATCCCAGGGACGGGTTTCCCGTGGATACCTGTGCTGTATTCAATATGCCCGCCATTGCTGCCGTTACGGCTGGTTTTACAAAAAACAAAAACAAACCCATGCAGCAAGG
>UQGG01000075.1 GCA_900540475.1 uncultured Robinsoniella sp.
TGCCCGCTTAGTATCCGATGGGAGCCAGTCGAATACTATCCGCCAAAAAACACTCCGGGAAGCTAAGAAAATACTCAGCTCTGCTCTACGCTTCCTCCGCCCATACCAGTTTCCCACGCCCATCTTTCCGAGATTCATGTTACTGCCACAAAGCTGGTTTTCTCAGCAGGTTGGAACCCCTGGGCTGTGGCAGGCTGTTCTATATTGGATGTAGCGCAGTATATTTGGGCTGTTGCATAAAATAAGATGAAAGTCTACTCCCTTCTCTTTCCGTACACTACCTCTGCATGCAAAGCGTCTTAATCAGCTAAACCCAAATATAATGCTATTAATAGACTATCGATAAAGTGTTCACTCAAGCATTTCATCCTCCCCCCTGCACCCTGACAAACTATTCCGCCCTGTCAGTGATTGGAATGGAGATTTTTCACGTTACAAGGCAAAATACTTGATCGATTAACTTTTGTATATGCCAGCCATATCACATATTCTGCGCTTCATCTCTGAACGGACATGTAACGGCTCTAAACACTCACATTTATCTCCAAAACAGAAAAGAATATGATAATGGTATTCGTTCTCTATGAAAGGAAAACGAACGATAAAATGCTCCTCACCGTCTGGGGAAAAGTCTTCATAAGTACAATATTCAAGTACCCGGTCCGTGATCGATTTATGGATCCGGAGCTTGATTCTTATTTGCATAGATGCCAGCATATCCGTAAAATCTAACTGGGGTTTTTGATAAGCCCTTGGCGTAAATAAATCCTCCAGCATTTGCAGATTTGATATGCGGGAGAGTCTGAATAAGCGAAAATCATATCTTTTATGGCAATATCCCTGAAAATACCAATTACTTCCTTTTAGTACAAGCTGATAGGGCTCTGCTGTCCGTGCGGTCTTATTTCTGTAGCGGTCTGCGTATTCAAACGAAAGCAGTTTATTTTCCTGTAAAGCAGTTTTGATAATTTCTAAATAGGGCTGTATGTTCCGGCTGCCCATCCACGGACTTAAGTCAATATGTATTTGATTTGCTTTTAAATCAATGTCTTGTGCTCTGTCGGCGGGGATAAAACTTTTAACTTTTGCAAGGGCGTTTACCAGTTCATTCCCCCCGATCATGTTGGAAAGACTGGAAAGTCCCATCAGAATAGCGGAAAGGTCTGCAGAGGAAAAGACCGTTCTGTCAATCTTGTATTGCGGCATGATTTCAAAACCGCCGCCCACTCCCGATGCTCCCCGGACAGGAATACCTGCCATATTGATAGCGTCTATGTCGCGGTAGATAGTGCGTATCGAAACTTCAAACATTTCTGCTAACTCCTGTGCTCCTATACGCTTTTTATCAAGAAGTATCATAATAATGCTGACAAGCCTGTCAACTTTCATCTTATAGCCGCCTTTCAAAATTTCTTTTTATTATTATAGATTGCTGCCATACAGATGTCAACAATTATAAGGTATAATGAAAAAGCAAACTTATGAAACGATCTATCAGGAGGAAACACCATGCAGAATAAAGCCTTAGTAATCATCGATATCCAGAATGACATAACCAAGAATTACCGGGATGTTATTGGCAATATTAATCAAGCGATTGATTGGGCAGTCAAGAATAATATCCATGTTATTTATATAAGGCATGAAAATTTATCAGACGGCACAAGAACGTTTAAACCGAATACATATGGGGCAGAATTAGCTCCTGATTTGAACATAGTGTCAAAACATGTTTTTACAAAAAGCAAAGGAAATGCATTAAGCTGTGAAGAATTTACAGACTTTATACAAAATAATGAAATATGTGATTTCTACATAGCAGGAGCAGATGCTGCCGCCTGTGTTAAATCAACCTGTTACAACTTACGCAAAGCGGATTATGGCGTACAGGTTCTGTCTGACTGCATTACCAGTTATAATAAAAAGAAGATAGACGAGATGCTGTGTTATTATGAAAGCAAAGGGTGTAAAAATATTTGTTTGAATGATCTGTTAAATTAAGCTTTTTCCATATGGATCGGATAGTACGGCGGGCGTTTATGCCCGCCTTTTTACCCTTTACAGAACAATTTTAAAGAGTATAATTTGGTACAGAGAAGGAGATGATATTCAGGTAAATATTAAATTCAGATAATTTAGAGAATGTTTCTGTGAGATACGTGCATTCTCTTTTTTTGTAGAAAGGAGGTGGTCTTGTGGACAATCAAAAAAATATACCCAATAGGTTAATCAAAGAAAAGTCACCATATCTGCTGCAGCATGGGAACAATCCGGTTCAGTGGTATCCGTGGAGTGAGGAAGCCTTTGAGAAAGCAAAGCTTGAAGATAAGCCTGTTTTCTTATCTATTGGGTATAGCTGACCTGTCTGTAATTTGTACTTGCCACTGGTGCCATGTGATGGCACATGAATCATTTGAAAATGATGAAATTGCAGAGATTTTAAATCAGAATTATATCGCAGTAAAAGTAGACCGGGAGGAGAGACCGGATGTGGACAGCGTCTATATGTCTGTCTGCCAGGCAATGACCGGACAGGGAGGATGGCCGCTGACCATTATTATGACTCCGGAGTGCAAGCCGTTTTTTGCAGGAACCTATTTGCCGCCGAAAGCCAGATATGGAATGACGGGACTGGATGAATTGCTGAAAATGATTGCTGACAGATGGAAGAAAGAGAAAAACCGTCTGCTGCAGGCAGGTGATGAAATCCTGCATTTTTTAAAAGAGCAGAACAAGGTGACTCTTCAGGGAGAACCGGATAAAAAATTGGTGAAAGAGGGATTTGCCCAGTTTCTGGAACGGTTTGATCAGAAATATGGCGGATTTGGCAGCGCACCGAAGTTTCCCACACCGCATAATCTGTTATTTTTGTTGGAATATGGGAAAAAAGAGAAAAAGGAAGAAGCCCTTAAAATGGTGGAAAAAACCTTGAGCCAGATGTATCGGGGCGGGATTTTTGATCATGTGGGCGGCGGGTTTTCCAGATATTCCACAGACGAAAAATGGCTGGTACCACATTTTGAGAAGATGCTCTATGACAATGCCCTTTTGACAATTGCCTATCTGGAAGCGTATACCATAACGGGAAAAGACCTGTACCTTTTTGTGGCTGAGCGGACTCTGCAGTATGTGGAGGCAGAGCTTACGGACGAAAAGGGTGGATTTTACTGCGGACAGGATGCAGACAGCGATGGGGTGGAGGGCAGGTTCTATGTGTTTGATCCTGATGAAATAAAAGAATATCTGGGAGATTATGACGGGGAGTATTTTTGCAGCTGGTATGATATAACTTACCATGGAAATTTTGAAGGAAAATCCATTCCAAACCTGATCGATAATCCCCGTTTTGAAGAAAGAAACAGCCGTATTGCCAAAATCAATCATGCACTTTCCCCCATTCGCAGGAAACGCGCCAGCCTTCACAAGGATGACAAGATTCTGCTTTCCTGGAATGGTCTGATGATAGCCGCATTTGCAAAAGCATATGCAGTGACGGGCGAGGAATACTATCTGAAAACTGCTTTGAAAGCGGAACAGTTTATCACCCAGAAACTGGTGAAAAAAGGAAAGCTCCTGGTACGTTACCGGGATGGGGAATCTGCAGGAGAAGGGAAAATAGATGACTATGCCTTTTACTGCTATGCACTTCTGATGCTATACCGTGTCACTTACCGGGTTGATTTTCTGGAAAAGGCGCTGTCTTTTGGAAAAGATATGGTGGATCAGTTCTTCGATATGGAAAACGGCGGTTTCTATATTTATGCCAGAGACGCCCAGAAGCTGATTGTACGCTCTAAAGAAATTTATGACGGGGCAGTTCCCTCTGGTAATTCCGTTGCTGCCTTTGTGTTGTACAAATTAGCCCAGTTAACCGGAGAAGAAAAGTGGCAGGAGTTATTCCACAAACAGATCCGCTTTCTGGCGGGAAATATTGCAGATTACCCATCCGCATACAGCTTTACCCTGCTGGCGATGATGCAGGTACTGTATCCATCCAGGGAACTGATCTGCCTGGATCCCTCCGAGGAAGAGATAGAAGAACTTCGGCGTCTTGGGGAGCGGGACAGTAATCTTGCCATTGTAGTAAAGACAAAAGAAAATGCCGACCGACTGAAAAAAGCCGCTCCCTTTACGGATGCTTACGGGATAAAACCTGGAAAGCGGCAATTTTATCTGTGTACCCAAAACAGATGCCAGGCACCTGTGGACAGCTTAAAAGCGATTGCAGATATTTTATAAATGGGTACATTTTCCCCACATATCTGTTATAATATTTCATGAGTGATTTACAGACAGATTTTTAAGAGACGTTCTGACAGCGTTCATGGGAGGATCAATATGAAGTTTTCAATTTTAATTGTAGAGGACGAAACAGATATCCGGGAGATGATAGAGGAAGCACTTACCCAGCCGGAATACACTATTTATACAGCCGGAGACGGACAGGAAGCATTGGAGTTCTTAAGAGAAAATGATTTCATTGATTTAATCATTCTGGATCTGATGCTTCCCAAAGTAAATGGGATGACGGTGCTTAAAAAGGTCCGGGAACGAAACACGGTTCCGATTTTAATTTTATCGGCAAAGGACGGCGAATTTGAAAAGGTGCTGGGACTGGAGTACGGGGCGGATGATTATATTACAAAGCCTTTCTCCGTTATGGAATTACAGGCAAGGGTTAAGGCTTTTCTGCGGCGTACCAGCGTTTACCACACGAAAGCTGAAAATCGTGAATCCAGAATTACCATTGGTGATCTGACCATAGAAACGGAGGATCTGGTGGTAAAAAAAAGAGGAGTTCCCATCAGTCTGACTGCAAAAGAATTTGACATATTGAAATTATTTGCCAATCACCCGGAGAAGGTATATACCAAGGTATCCATATACCAGGAGGTTTGGGATGATGAGTTTCTGCATGATGATAATGTCATCAATGTGACGATTCGCAGACTCCGGGAAAAAATCGAGGATCAGCCATCCGATCCACGGTACATAAAAACGGTTTGGGGGATTGGGTATAAACTGGGAACTCCGGTGGAGGATGCAAAATGAGTATCATTTTACTAAGCATTGTTTGTGCTGTTCTGGCTGTTGGATTTCTGATTGTATTAGTGAAATATATCAGCCAGTCCAGGCAGTTACATAAAATAACAGGTGAAATATCGGGGTTCTTGGAAAATGATACCGTGGATACCCTGCTTGCACTTTCCGATGAAAAGGAAATACAGGAGCTGCTGGTTCAGGTAAATGCCCTTTTAGAGCATCAGAGAGAATTGGAAAAGGAACGGAAAAAGCAGGAGGACAGCAACCGTAAAATGCTGGCGAATATTTCCCATGATCTGAAGACCCCATTGACGGTCATTCTGGGGTATTCGGAAATGATACGGAACCAGGAAGGGATTTCCTTAGATTCCATACAGCAAAAGGTGGAAAAGATATACCGGAAAACGACAGATGTATTAGAAATGATCAATATCTTTTTTGATCTGGTGAAAATCGAATCGGGAGAACTGGCACTGGAGATGCAGGCGCTGGATCTGTGCGAAATTGCCAGAAATGAGATACTGAATTATTATGATATGCTCCAGGAAGGCGGATTCCAGGTTGAAATTGATATCCCGGAGGATGAAATTCCGGTGGATGCAGACAAGCAGGCGGTGAAACGGATATTGGCGAATCTGATACAAAACGCCATAAAATATGGAGCGGACGGCAGATACCTGAGACTTGGCATCACACAGAGAGGAGATGATGTACTGATTCAGGTGGAAGACCGGGGAAAAGGAATTATTGAAGACAGCCAGGATAAAATTTTCGAACGCCTGGTTACTCTGGAGGACTCCCGGAATAAAAAGTATCAGGGCAGTGGTCTGGGCCTGACGATTACAAAACGGCTGGTTGAGGCTATGGGAGGAAGTATCAGGGTAAAAAGTATGCCATTTGTAAAAACGGTATTTACGGTATCGCTGCCCCACTCCCATTTTTGAAAGTAATTCTTTTAAAAGGATTATGTAAGGAATTTGTAATCAATGGAAAATATATTCCGATATAATAACATTCAGATAGAACAAAACCGGGTTATGTAACGAGTACTCGTTCATATACCAAAAGAGGGGCGGGGGAAATATAAATTTCAAATACGCTCCGGAAAAATGGAGAGGACAATATGTCGGATATAATTATATTAGAAGATGTAACGAAATCGTATAAGGGAACAGAAGTAGTAAAAAATGTTTCCATGCGTGTAAAACAAGGAGAAATTTATGGGTTTCTAGGACCTAATGGTGCCGGTAAAACAACCATTATGAAAATGATTTTGAATCTGGCAAAACCGGATATGGGAAACATCCGGGTCTGCGGTGAAGTCATACAAAAGGACTCTTACGAATATTTGAGAAATATCGGAAGCATCATTGAATATCCGGTATTTTATGAAAAGCTGACCGCATGGAAGAACCTGAAGCTGCACTGCAATTACATGGGTTTTTATGACAAGAAAAGAATCCGGGAAGTATTGGATATGGTGGATTTAAAAGGGATAGATAATAAACCGGTGGGAGAGTTTTCACTGGGGATGAAGCAGCGTCTGGGAATTGCCAGGGCTATGATTACGAATCCAAAGCTATTAATCCTGGATGAGCCGATTAACGGTCTGGATCCCATTGGAATTAAGCAGATCAGGCAGCTTTTAGTGAAATTAAAGGCATCCTACGGAACTACTATATTGATTTCCAGCCATATTATTGCTGAGATTGAGCAGCTTGCGGACACCATTGGGGTGATTGATAAAGGAATTCTTACCAAAGAGGTTTCCATGTCGGAGATCCAGCACGATTCCTTACAATATCTGGAGATCGAAGTAAATGATATCCACAAGGCAGCTACCATTCTGGACAATGCCTTTGATCAATTGAATTTTAAAATTATCGCTGATAACAGGCTCAGAATCTATGATACTGACTTACAGGCAGAGATCAGCAAGGAGCTTGTAATGTCAGGCGTGGGTATTCTGAATATGATCTATAAGAATGATACGCTGGAAGATTATTTTATTCATACAATTATGGGAGGAAAAGAAAATGATTAAGCTGATGAAACTGGAATTTGAAAAAGAAAAGATGGGCGGGAGCCTGTTAGCCAGCGTGATTATCTTAATCAGCTGTATATTGCTTGCACTGCTGGGCAGCATACTGGAAGAGGAAGCCAGTATCGGAAGTGCAGATGACCTCCTTATGTTCGGATCCTTAATTTTACGCGTATGTTTTGGAATCTTTGCTGGGGTTCTGATCTCTAAACTGATCATTGCAGAATACCGGAATAAGACCATAAATACATTGTTTACGTATCCCGTATCCAGGAAAAAAATAATAGCCAGCAAGCTTTTGATCGTATTCACCTGTACTTTTATTGTGATTGTAATAGCTGATCTTTTGTTTGGTACGTCCCTTTTTCTGATCAATCTCTTTCTGCCACTGACGCCGGATAAAATCCTGATGTCTACTGTGATGGGACGGATTCCGGATATATTATTCGGGGCATTTATGACTGCGGGACTAAGCCTGGTTTCCTTATATTTTGGAATGAAGAAAAAATCCACCTCATCCACCATTGTGGCGGCAGTAGTCATTAATATTCTGATCAATTCCAATATTAATGTCACGGGGGGAAGCAGTGGAATCAATGCGAATCTGTTTATGATTCCGATTGTCCCCATTCTGTTTTGTCTGGTGGGAATTGCAATTGCTTATCTCTCTTACCGGGATATAGAAAAAATGGATTTATAATACAATAAAATGCAGGCAGTCGTCAAATTTAGACGGCTGCCTGTTTTTTTGCGTTGATTTTAATGCCATTTTAATGCGAACACGGATATAGTTTAACACCACTTTTAACCGATACATGTTAGGATGTTATCAGTTTAACAGCTCAGAGAAAAGAAGGAGGAGAAAAAGATGATGGACATAATCATGGTTGGCGTACTGGTGCTCTGTTTTGTGCTTGTGAAGCTGTTTACCGACTGGTGTGAGTCCCAGGTAAAAACGGGCAAAAAATAATCCAGGACAATGTATAGAAAAAATGGAGGTATGCTATGTTATTTTTAGGTATCATCATAGCGGCATTAGCGGTATATCTGGTTTATGCGTTAATAAATCCGGAAAAATTATAACAAAAAATCTAAAATTTGATTTTCAGGAGGGTAACAATGTTACAGATATTATTGACTCTGGCGATCTTTTTGATACTGGTCATTCCAATGGGAAACTATATGTATCATATCGCCACGAAGCAGAAAACATTTGCAGATCCTGTATTTAACAGGGTGGATAACTGTATTTTTAAAATATGCAGGATTGAACGCCAGGGAATGAACTGGAAACAGTATGCGTTAAATCTGATTATGGCAAATGCAGTTATGATATTTGTGGGTTATTTGATCTTAAGGCTGCAGGGAATACTGATGGGGAATCCCAACGGGATCGGCGGTATGGAAGCAAGCCTGAGTTTTAACACCATTATTAGTTTCATGACAAATACGAACCTACAGCACTATTCCGGTGAATCCGGACTGTCTTATTTAAGCCAGATGCTGGTTATTATATTTATGATGTTTACATCAGCGGCTTCGGGTTATGCAGCGTGCATGGCATTCTGCAGAGGATTGGCTGGAAAAGGAAAAGACCTTGGGAATTTCTATGAAGATATGGTACGTATTACCACCAGAATTTTAATTCCTTTTGCATTTTTAGTAGCATTGCTTTTGATCAGCCAGGGAACACCTCAGACGCTCCAGGCAAACCAGACGGTACAGACTATCGAAGGAAAGCTGCAGGATATCGCAATGGGACCGGTGGCAGCACTGGAATCCATCAAACATCTGGGAACCAACGGAGGCGGTTTCTTTGGAGCCAATTCTACTACGCCATTTGAGAATCCCACTGTGATTTCTGATATTGCAGAACTGATCTCTATGATGATTCTTCCGGGAGCCTGTGTGGTGACCTTTGGCAAGATGATGCATGACCGAAAAGGAAAGAAAGAGAAAAAAGAAAGACTGCCGATGCTTGGCAGACAGGGAAGAGTGATCTTTGGTGCCATGTCCGTGATCTTTATGATAGGACTTACCCTTTGCTTCTTCTCGGAACAGGCAGGAAATCCAGCTCTGGAACAGGCAGGATTGAACCAGGATATGGGAAGCATGGAAGGAAAAGAAGTACGGTTTGGTATAGCCCAGTCAGCTTTATTTACCACCGTTACTACATCCTTTACAACCGGTACGGTTAACAACATGCACGATACTCTGACTCCTCTTGGAGGGATGGTACCATTGTTACATATGATGCTTAACTGTGTATTCGGCGGTAAGGGCGTTGGACTTATGAATATGATTATGTACGCAATACTGGCGGTTTTCTTATGCGGACTGATGATCGGAAGGACTCCGGAATATCTGGGGAAGAAGATCGAAGGAAAAGAAATGAAGCTGGTAGCCCTGGTGCTGATAGTGCATCCATTGCTGATTCTGGGATTTTCCGCACTGGCTGTTTCCACTACGGCAGGACTTGCGGGCATTACCAACCCGGGATTCCATGGGCTGAGCCAGGTACTGTATGAGTATGCATCCTCCGCCGCGAACAATGGTTCCGGTTTTGAAGGACTTGCAGATAATACCGTATTCTGGAATGTGACTGCCGGACTCGCCATGTTCTTCGGACGCTATCTGGCTATTATCGCACAGCTGGCAATAGCAGGTTCCCTGTTTGCGAAAAAACGGGTAAATGAAACGATTGGTACACTGCGTACCGACAATGTGATTTTTACGATTATATTAGTATTTGTTGTATATATCTTTGCCGCATTGACGTTCTTCCCGGCATTAGCACTGGGACCCATTGCGGAACATCTGACATTATGGTTTTAGAAAAGAATGAGAGGTTAGAAAAATGTCAAAGGAAAACAAAAAAAAGTTCATCACAAAGGACATTTTAAAAAGTTCCATTGCCGGAGCGTTTAAAAAACTGGATCCCAGATATATGATGAAAAACCCGGTTATGTTTGTAGTGGAGGTAGGTTTTTGTATCACACTGCTGCTGACAATCTGGCCTACTGTTTTTGGAGATCAGGCGGAGTTAAGGGCATATAACGGGATTGTCACACTGATTTTATTTATTACCATTTTATTTGCCAACTTTGCAGAATCGGTTGCAGAGGGGCGTGGCAAAGCACAGGCGGAAACACTGAAGAAAACAAAGCAGGATACGAAAGCAAGGCTATTACTGGCCGGAGGAAGCGAGCGGCAGGTAAATGCTTCCGAATTAAAAAAGGGTGATATTGTACTGGTGAGAAACGGAGAGCTGATCCCAAATGACGGAGAAGTCATAGAAGGGGTTGCATCCGTGGATGAATCCGCAATTACCGGAGAATCGGCACCTGTTACCAGAGAGTCCGGCGGAGATTTCTCTTCTGTAACGGGAGGAACAACGGTAGTCAGCGACTGGCTGAAGATTCGAATAACATCTTCTCCCGGAGAATCCTTTCTGGATAAAATGATCGCATTGGTAGAAGGTGCTTCCAGGCAGAAGACACCCAATGAAATTGCACTGAACACCCTGTTAGTGGGGCTGACCATTATTTTCATGATCGTAATTGTATGTTTATATCCATTTGCCAGGTATTCAGGAGCAGCCATCCCGATTTCAACGATGATCGCATTGATGGTCTGCCTGATTCCAACAACGATAGGAGGCTTATTATCCGCCATCGGAATTGCAGGTATGGACCGTGTAACCAGATTTAATGTGATTGCCATGTCTGGTAAAGCCGTTGAAGCATGCGGTGATGTTGATACCATGATATTGGATAAGACAGGAACCATTACCTTTGGTAACCGCCTTGCAGCAGAGTTTTTTCCGGTTAAGGGAATGGACAAAGAAGATCTGGTAGATTACAGTGTGATGTGTTCCTTAAGTGATGCAACGCCGGAAGGAAAATCCATTGTAGAACTTGGAAGGACACTGGATTCTAAGATAAAGGCTAATATGGCTGATCAGATGGAATTTATAGAATTTACGGCGCAGACAAAGATGAGCGGTGTAAACCTTGCAGATGGAACCAAGGTAAGAAAAGGCGCTTATGATGCAATGATTCAGTATGTAAGAGAAGCCCATGGAGTTGTACCGGATGATCTGGAGAGTATTGTATCAAAGGTATCAGGACTTGGGGGAACCCCTCTGGTTGTGTGTGCAAAAAATGTGATCTACGGCGTTATTTATCTGAAAGATACCGTAAAACCGGGATTGGTAGAGCGGTTTGAACGTTTGCGTGAAATTGGAATCAAAACGGTTATGTGTACCGGTGACAATCCCCTGACAGCAGCAACCATTGCAAAAGAGGCAGGCGTGGATGAATTCATTGCAGAATGTAAGCCGGAGGATAAAATTGAGGAAATCAAAAAAGAACAGGCACAGGGAAAGATTGTTGCCATGACAGGAGACGGTACCAACGATGCTCCGGCACTGGCGCAGGCAAATGTAGGTATCGCCATGAACAGCGGTACATCAGCAGCAAAAGAAGCAGCCAATATGGTGGATCTGGATTCCGATCCTACTAAGATTCTGGAAGTGGTTGAGATTGGAAAGCAGCTTCTGATTACAAGAGGTTCTCTCACCACATTCAGTATTGCAAATGATGTGGCTAAATATTTTGCCATTATCCCTGCTATGTTTACCCTAGTAATACCACAGATGGAACTGCTGAATATTATGAAACTGGCAACACCATTCAGTGCAATTTTATCTGCCTTGATCTTTAATGCAATCATTATTCCATGCCTTATTCCGATTGCTATGCGGGGTGTAAAATACAAACCGATGAGATCAGAGAAAATGCTTTTAAAGAATATGTCTATCTTTGGTATTGGCGGAGTGATTGTACCCTTTTTGGGAATTAAGCTGATTGATTTAATAATTTCCCCGGCGCTTTCCCTGTTGGGATTATAACACCCCCCGGGTGATAACAGTAAAATAAATATGGAAATGAAGCTGCACTGTAAATCTTTTAACGAGGTTTAAATGTGGCAATATAACAGGGAAAATTTAAATGAGTAATAGGAAATGGAATTATCTGAAAGAAAATTATATTATAGAAAGGAAGCCACGGTGAGATTTTTTCAACTTGTTTTATTGTGGCAGTATTGCAGGTAAGCCTGCAGTATGCAATGGGTATAAAAATGAAATCATTTATAAAAATGCTGAAACAATCTTTTGTTTTGACGATTGCCCTGCTGCTTTTGTGTGCAGTTGCTTATCCGCTTGCAGTCAATGGAGCAGGACAGCTTGTATTTCATAAGCAGGCAAATGGAAGTCTGATTGAAGTGGATGGCAAAGCAGTAGGATCAGAGCTGATCGGACAGCAGTTTACAGATCCCAGGTTTTTTCAGGGAAGAATCTCTTCTGTAAATTATAATACATATACGCAGGAAGATCTGATCGAAGATGCAGAGGGAAATACGGCTTATGGCGGAGTTTCATCAGGATCCTTTAACTATGGAGCTACCAATCCAGATTTACAGGCAAGGGTGGAAGCGGATCTTCAGAAGTTTTTAGAATCTCATCCTGACGTGAAAAAGGAAGACATTCCGGCTGACCTGTTAACTGCATCCGGTTCCGGATTAGATCCCCATATCAGCCCGCAGGCAGCAAAAGTACAGGTTGGGGCTGTGGCGAAAGCAACCGGTCTGTCAGAGGAAGAAGTGCAGAAAATTGTGGATAACAACACGGAAAATAAGACGCTTGGTGTATTTGGAGAAAATCGGGTGAATGTTTTAACAACAAATATTGAAATAGCAAAGGCAATTGGATTAATATAAAGAAATAACAGGGATGACCGGAACACCAACCAGTAAAGCCAGAATATGCAGTGCTGGAAGGTGTGTCTGGTCATCCCTTAAGTGTGTTTTAAATGCAAAATATGCCGGATGAACTACTAGAGGAGGTGTTTGTATGGATGAAGATGTAAGACCTGATCCCCAGGTACTGTTACAGCAGGTCCGGAAAGAGGAGGAGCAGCAGGAAGAAAGTAAACGTGGGAAGCTGAAGATTTTTCTGGGATTTGCAGCAGGTGTGGGCAAGACATATACAATGCTGGAAGCAGCTCATATGATGCAGGAAAAAGGGGTTGATGTGGCAGCCGGCTATATTGAGCCTCATGCCAGACCGGATACTTTGGGAATGATGGAGGGGCTGGAGCAGATAGAGCCACAGATGATGGATTACAAAGGAATTAAAATCCGTGAGATGGATCTGGATGCGTGTCTTGACAGAAAACCGGAACTGCTGTTAGTGGATGAACTGGCGCACACGAATACGGAAGGCTGCCGCCATAGAAAGCGTTATCAGGACATAGAAGAAATTCTAAATGCAGGCATCAATGTGTATACCACAGTTAATATTCAGCATTTGGAAAGCCTCAATGATCTGGTAGCAGGAATTACGAAGATCAAGGTCAAAGAACGGATCCCGGACAGTGTATTTGATGAGGCAGATCAGGTAGAGGTAATCGATATTGAACCGGACGATCTGATCCGCAGGTTAAAAGAAGGCAAGGTATACAAGGAAAACCAGGCACAAAGGGCCGTACATAACTTTTTTGCAAAAGAAAAGCTGATTGCCCTGCGGGAAATTACCCTGAGAAGGATGGCAGACCGTGTAAACCGGCTTTCTGAGACAGAGGTATCAAAGGGACGGATGGGGTACTATGTTGGAGAGCATATTCTCACCTGCGTTTCCGCTTCTCCTACAAATGCAAAAGTGATTCGTACCGCATCCAGGCTTGCCTACGCATTTCACGGAGAATTTACTGCTCTGTATGTGGAGACACCCCAACTGCAGGGCAGTGACCGGAAAGTGAAAAAAATGATGGAGGAAAACTTACAGCTTGCCAGGGATCTGGGAGCTAAGATAGCTACCGTCTATGGTGAAAATGTGGCATTTCAGATTGCGGAATACGCCAAGGTGAGCAATGTATCAAAAGTAGTAATCGGAAGAACAAATCATAGAGTCTACTTTGGACAGTCCAAACGAACGCTGGTAGAGCAGCTGGCACAGTATACCCAGGATATGGATATCTATGTCATACCGGATCTGCAGCCGGGGGATAAGCACAGACGAATTACTTACCGCAGGGAGGAACTCAACTGGGGGGATTTTCTGATAACAGCCGGAATCCTGGCTGCAAGTACGGCTGCAGGACTGGTATTCCGGCAACTGGATCTGCCGGATTCCAATATTATTATGATTTACATTCTCGGTGTTCTCGTTTGTGCGATGCATACCAATGGAAGAATCTGTTCCATTGCCGCATCTATATGCAGCGTACTGCTGTATAATTTCTTCTTCACAATTCCGTTTTTAAGTCTCCAGGCACATGGGAAGAGTTATCCGGTGACATTTGCCGTCATGTTTGCGGTGGCACTGCTGTCATCCTCAATGACGGCGAAAATCAGAAGGCAGGGCAAAGAGAGCAGTAAAATGATCTACCGGACAGAACTGCTGCTGGACAACAGCCGCCGTCTGAGCAGGGCGCAGAATATCGAAGATGTCATGAAAGAAATATCCAACCAGGTATTGAAACTAATGAATTTATCCGTTCTGATCTATTTGAAGCAGGGCGAAAAAATAACCGGACCCAGGCTCTTTCCACGAAAGGGAATGTCCAAAGAGGATATGAAAGAATATGTAGTAAAATCTGAGCGTGCAGCCGCCCAGTGGGTATTTCAGAATCATCACAGGGCGGGAACCTGCACCAGTACGCTGCCGGGAGCAAAGGCTTTATATCTTCCGGTACAGAATAATGAAAAAGTATTTGCGGTAGTAGGCATTGTGCTGGAAGAAAGAAGGGAAATAGCCCCTTTTGAATATGGACTGCTGATCGCCATGTTAAATGAGGCGGCACTGGTGTTGGACCGGTATATGGAGTAAAAATAAGTTGACGCATAGGAAAAATAAGACTATAATAGTCAAAAATTATTTATAAGTATCAAGAGAAAGTGCAAAGCGGGGTGTGCGTTGTAGTACTAATCAGAAAGAGGAAGATGAAATGGAATTAAAGATCAGAGCGTATGAGGAGAAAGATCTGGAGCAGATGCGCCGGATCTGGAATGAGGTAGTAGAAGATGGGGAAGCATTTCCCCAGAGAGAGGGATTAAGCGAAGCAGGTGCGAGAGAATTTTTTGCATCCCAGAGCTTTACCGCCGTTGCTGAAAGGGATGGGGAAATAATCGGTCTGTATATCCTTCATCCCAATAATGTAGGGCGCTGCGGGCATATTTCCAATGCCAGTTATGCAGTCAGAAAATCCGTAAGGGGGATGAAGGCAGGGGAACAGCTGGTGAAACATTCTCTGGAGAAGGGGAAGGAACTGGGATTTCGGTTACTGCAGTTTAATGCGGTGGTTCAAACAAATCTGTCTGCGATACATATCTATGAAAAACTGGGATTTGTGCAGCTTGGTACTATTCCGGGAGGTTTTCTGCATAAGAGCGGGGAATATGAAGATATTATCTTATTCTACCATGAACTGTAGAAGAAGGAAGATGAAAATGTAAATCGGATACACTCGTGTTCTGTACCGCATCGTAAAAAGTTAATTCAGAGGCAATATAAAACATATGAATTGCCTCTGAACTGTTTTGGATTTAACTTATTAATTTTAAGGGTTGATTTTTCTCTTTATACAGGTTATACTTAAGGCAACAATGGCAGGAGGCCATTACATTTCTTATTTTTAATTATTCTATTTTGCGATCGTTTATGCTTTTCTGTAAGCTGATATGAAAGGCTATATAGGCCTGTTCTCTAACTGTATGGTTCTGTACAAAAATCCCTGATTCAATAGAGAAATGAATGTAATGAAGCCCAATAAGATAATTTATTGTTTTCCTGCTGTAAGTCTAATAGTTAATCTGGAGGTAAATAAATGCAGGAAAAGTTATTGCCGGGAGGCGGTGAGGAAAAAGGATTACCGGGAAAATATCATGTAAACAGAAAGCATAAAGACTGTCTGTTCCGTCTGATCTTTCAAAACAAAAGGGATCTGTTAGAATTATACAATAGTATGAATGGTACCCATTATGAAAATGAGGAAGACCTGATCATTAACACCATGGAAAATGTGGTTTATATGGGAATGAAAAATGATCTTTCTTTCCTCATTGGAGGAACATTGAATCTCTATGAACATCAGAGTTCCATAAATCCCAACATGCCCCTTAGAGGTCTATTTTATATTGCTAATTTATATCAGGGATATATTGAAATGAAGGATGCGGATATATATGGCAGTAAGCTTATCGGTCTGCCTATGCCGCAGTATCTGGTTTTTTATAATGGGGAAGAATGCATAGATAAAAATATATTGAGAGATATTTTAATAAAAAACCGAGGGGAGGTTACGAGAGTGATTTTAGAAGAATACGATGAAGAAAAGCATCTCAGGTCAGAGAGAATTTTTTGGAAAGAAAAAGGGAGAGAAGAAGGAAGGGAATTAGAGCAGCAGTCCTTCATCCAGTTAATCAGTGCGATGGCTTCCGATGGAAGGGCTGGGGATATTGCAAGGCTGGCATATGACCGGGAATTTTTAGTTAAAATGAAAGAAAAGTACAGTGCAGAACATATTTTAAACAGGTAGTTCTTACTAAATTTTTAAAAAAGCTTGTCAAAATATATTTATCAGTGTTAAAATTTTAAAGTAAATTATTTACCAGACGATACGAAAGATTGGAGAAAAAAATATGAGCATTAGAATTGGTATATGGGGCTATGGAAACCTGGGACGTGGAGTAGAATGTGCGTTAAAGCAGAATCCGGATATGGAACTTGCCGGAGTATTTACGAGACGTGATCCTAAGACTGTTCAAATCCTCACAGAAGGTGCTTCCGTTTATTCCACTGAAGATGTGGAGAAAATGAAAGATGCTGTTGACGTTATGATTTTATGCGGGGGAAGCGCAACAGACCTGCCTGTTCAGACACCAAGATGTGCCCAGATGTTTCATGTAGTGGACAGCTTTGATACCCATGCTAAGATTCCGGAGCATTTTGCGAAGGTGGATGAGGCTGCTAAAGGAAGCGGCAGGATCGGTATTATTTCCGTTGGCTGGGACCCGGGAATGTTTTCCTTAAATAGAATGTATGCAAATGCACTTTTACCAAACGGAACGGATTATACATTTTGGGGAAAAGGCGTCAGCCAGGGACATTCGGATGCTGTCCGCAGAATAGAAGGTGTGAAAGATGCAAAGCAGTACACCATTCCAGTTGAAAGTGCTTTGGATGCGGTGAGAAACGGAGATACACCGGAGCTTACTACAAGACAAAAACACACCAGAGAATGTTATGTAGTTGCAGAAGAGGGAGCAGATCTGGCACGTATTGAAAATGAAATCAAAACTATGCCGAACTATTTCTCAGATTATGATACAACCGTGCATTTTATATCCGAAGAGGAGTTAAAGAAAAATCACAGTGGAATTCCCCATGGAGGATTTGTGATCCGCAGTGGCAAGACAGGCTGGAATGAAGAAAATAACCATGTTATTGAGTATAGCCTGAAGCTTGACTCAAATCCGGAATTTACATCATCCGTCCTTGTGGCATATGCAAGAGCTGCATATCGTTTAAGCCAGGAAGGACAGAGCGGATGTAAGACGGTATTTGATATCCCGCCGGCATATTTATCTGCTCAGAGTTCAGAAGAATTAAGAAAACAGTTATTATAAACAAAAAGAACTGCGGCCAGAGCGTCACAGGCTGCAGTTCTTTTCTTTTTACAGTGAGCGTATAATCTTTCTAATTTCATCCTACACATGTAAATCATAATTTATCTATAAAATCTTATCAGGACAAACGGGTTTTAAAATCCTCATAACTGAATTGATGGATCATCCGACAGTCTCCGCTTTCCTCTTGAATAACGATTGCAGGCAATGCCATTCCATTAAAGGTATTGTTTTTAACCATGGAATAAATAGCCATATCTGCGAATACCAGACGATCGCCCGGTTTTATAGGCGCATCAAAGGAATAATCCCCGATGACATCCCCAGCCAGGCAGGTTGGACCAGCCAGACGGAAAGTACAGGGTTTCTCACCAGGTTCACCGGATTGAAGCAGAGGAGGACGATAGGGCATTTCCAATACATCCGGCATATGGCATGCAGCAGAGGTATCTAAAATAGCAATCTGAATATCATTGTGCAGGATTTCTAAAACAGTGGTCACCAGGTAACCGGCATTTAAAGCCACGGCTTCACCGGGTTCCAGATAGACCTGAACCTGGTATGTTTCCTGAATGCGGTTGATGCAGGCTTCTAAAGCAGCAATGTCGTAGCCGGGACGGGTAATGTGATGACCGCCTCCAAAATTCAACCACTTCATCTGAGCGAGCCAGGGACCGAATTTTTCTTCTACAGCTTTTACGGTAGCTAGTAAAGCATCTGAATCCTGTTCGCATAAAGTATGGAAATGAAGCCCATCCACACCGTCCAGGAGATCAGGGCGAAAGTTGGCACGGGTGATTCCAAGTCTGGAGCCCGGGGCACAGGGATCATAGATCTCGTGACCATCCTGGGTAGAGCATTCCGGATTTATACGTAAACCGATACTGCAGCCCGCTTTACGCGCCCTTGCTCCAAACCGTTCCAGTTGTGAGAAGGAATTAAATACAATGTGCCCGCATAGAGAAATGATTTCTTCAAATTCATCTTCCCGGTATGCCGGGGAGAAAATATGATTCTCTTTTCCCATTTCTTCTGCTCCCAGTTTTGCCTCATAGAGTCCGCTGGCGGTAGTACCATTTAGGTATTCGCCGATCATGGGATATACTGCAAACATGGAAAAAGCTTTCTGCGCCAGCAGTATCCGGCAGCCGGTATGATCGATTACGCTTTTCAGTATTTCCAGGTTGCGGCGCAATTGCTTTTGATCCACCACATAACAGGGCGTTGGTAAATGTTCGAACTTCATAAATCCTCCTGTATAACACGTTCTAATCTACAAGTTCCGGGTTTTCTGAAATCTTCCATGGCAGTCCCCATTTGTTCAGGGCATCCATGTAGGGATCCGGGTCAAATTCTTCTATATTTAGGACGCCGGCTTTTTTCCAGGTACCGGTCATCAGCATCATGGCACCGATCATTGCAGGAACTCCGGTAGTGTAAGCGACTGCCTGGGAGCCAACTTCTTCATAGCATTTTTCATGGTCACAGGTATTGTAGATGTAAATCTTCTTCTCTATGCCGTCTTTTTTGCCGATAAAGATATTTCCAATGTTTGTTTTTCCTTTGGTACGTGGACCAAGGGAAGAGGGATCCGGAAGAACTGCTTTCAAAAACTGCAGAGGGACAATTTCTTTGCCTTCATACATAATTGGTTCGATGGAGGTCATGCCTACATTTTCCAGACATTTTAAATGGGTTAAATAACTTTGCCCAAAGGTCATAAAGAAGCGGATCCGCTTGATTCCGGGCATATTAATTGCCAGTGATTCGATTTCCTCATGGTGAAGCAGGTACATGTCTTTTTCCCCTATTTCCGGGAAATTGTAGACACGTTTAATTTCCATGGGCTTTGTCTCTACCCAATGTCCGTCTTCCCAATAGGAGCCGTTTGCGGAAACCTCACGAATATTAATTTCCGGATTGAAGTTGGTGGCAAAGGGATAGCCGTGGTCTCCGGCGTTGCAGTCCAGAATATCTATATAGTTAATTTCATCAAAATAGTGCTTCAGTGCATAAGCGGAGAAAACGCCGGTTACACCCGGGTCAAAGCCGCTGCCCAGAAGCGCGGTGATACCTGCCTTTTCAAATTTTTCCCGGTAAGCCCACTGCCATTTGTATTCAAACTTGGCGGTATCCTCCGGTTCATAATTGGCAGTGTCAACATAGTTTGTCCTGGTTGCCAGGCAGGCATCCATAATCGAAAGATCCTGGTAAGGTAATGCCAGGTTCAATACCACATCCGGCTGAACTTTTTCAATCAGTGCAATCAGTTCCTCTACGTTATTAGCATCAACGCTTGCTGTTGTGATCTTTGTCTTCGTTTCAGCGGATAATTTTTCTTTCAGTGCATCGCATTTTGATATTGTACGGCTGGCAATGCAGATTTCTTCAAATACGCTGCTGTTTTGGCAGCATTTGTGGATGGCAACGCTTGCAACGCCTCCGCATCCGATAATGAGTGCTTTTCCCATGTTTGTAATCCTCCTTGAATGGTATTGTTAAAGTTAGCAGTATACATAAATCATAAGTAGTTATTTTTATACACGCTCCAGTGCCAAAAGCAGTTCACGGACTACTTTGCAGGCAGTTGCGGTAGAGACTCCGCTCTGGTCATAGGAAGGGCAGAGTTCATTGACATCACAGCCCACAATGTCTGCACCGGAGCAGACGGTCATAATGGCGTTCAGTAATTGCATAAAGGTGACGCCTCCGGCTTCCGGGGTTCCCGTTCCGGGAAAGACGCCAGGATCCAGTACGTCCAGGTCAATGGTAAAGTAAATCGGTTTTCCCCTCAGGGATTCCACGGTTTCTTCCAGACCGTCAAAGTCAAACTTGTGGGTATTGACGTGACCCTGGTTTCCCCAGTAAAATTCTTCCCGGTCACCCGAGCGGATGCCGAATTGATAGATTTTCCCATCGCCAACCAATTCCCAGCATCTGCGAAGAACGCAGGCGTGGGACAGCTGTGCGCCCAGATAATCTTCCCTCAGATCGGCATGAGCATCAAAATGAATGATATGCAGGTCAGGGTATTTTTCAAATACTGCCTGGACAGAACCTAAAGTCACCAGATGTTCCCCGCCAATGAGCAGGGGCAGTTTTCCATCCTCCAGGATAGTTGATGCCCGGTCGTGTATATCCTTTAAGGCAAGTGCAGTATCCCCGAAACAGAGCTCCAGGTCTCCGCTGTCAAAAATCTGCATATCCACCAGATCTTTATCCTGATAAGGACTGTAGGTTTCCAGACCAAAGGACTCGGATCTTATCGCCTTGCTTCCGAATCGGGTACCCGGTCGATTAGAAGTAGTAGAATCAAACGGAGCGCCAAACAGAACAATCTTTGCATCTTCATATTCAGCGTCACATCCGATAAAAGTTTCTATATTTTTATTCAACATCTCTTAATAACTCCTCTACATAAGCTGGTAGTGCAAAAGCGCCGGCATGTACCCGGGGTGTATAGTAGTGGGTGCTGATTCCAAGCAGATTCCAGCCAACCGCGTTTAAGTCATGAACCGGATGGTAGCGCTTGGAAGCAAAGCCAAAGAGCCAGTGCCCGGAGGGATAGGTTGGAATGTGAGCCTGATATACCCGGCTGATGGGAAAGCTCTCAACAATCCTTTTATGTGCCCGCTGGCAGGCAGTCGCATCATCGGCATAGAAAGGACTTTCATGCTGATTGACCATTATCCCGTCATCTTTCAGCGCCTTATAACAATTGCCATAGAATTCTTTGGTAAATAAACCTTCTCCCGGTCCGAATGGATCCGTGGAGTCAACGATAATCAGATCGTATTCGTTTTCTCTGGACCGGATAAACCGCAGACCGTCTTCATAGTAGATGTTCACCCTGGGATCATCCAGACGGCAGGAAGTCTGGGGCAGATATTTTCTGCAGACCTCTACCACCAGAGGATCAATTTCCACCATATCGATCTGTTCGATTCCCGTATAGCGGGTCAGTTCCCTGATAACGCCTCCGTCACCGGCACCGATCACAAGGACTTTTTTTACACATGGATGGACGGCGAGAGGCACGTGGGTGATCATTTCATGATAAATAAATTCATCTTTTTCCGTCAGCATCATATAGCCGTCTAAGGTAAGAAAACGTCCGAATTCTTTGGATTCAAAAACATCAATTCTCTGAAAATCACTCTGTCCGCTGAATAACTGCCTGTTCACTCGGATAGACAGTTTTACATGGGGGGTATGCTGCTCAGAAAACCATAGTTCCATATTCTCACACTCCTTTCAAGACATTCAGGTGTCCGATGTCAGGATCTTCTGGTCCTGTCATGGAGCAGCCTTTCATTTTTGCGTATTCAATGTATTCCAGGATACCCTGGGTGATCTTCTCCCCGGGAGCCAGTATGGGGATGCCAGGAGGATAACACATGACAAATTCACTGCAGACCCTTCCGGCAGTTTCACCAATAGGAAGAGATTCTTTTTCCGCATAAAATGCTTCCTGGGGAGTAACCACAACCTGGGGATCTATATATTCCTGGGACAGCATACCGGCTTTGTCCTTCTGGTAGCGGCGCTTTATTTCAGCCAATGCGCTCACCAGGCGCTCAATATCCTGCCGGCGGTCTCCAATTGAAATGTATGCCAGAATATTGCCGATATCGCCAAATTCAATCTGAATATCATATTCATCCCTGAGAATATCGTAAACTTCAATTCCGGCGAGGCCGATATCCAGTGTGTGAACTGAAAGCTTTGTCACATCAAAGTCATAAATACTATTCTCATTGATAATTTCACGGCAATAGGCGTAGTAACCACCGATGGCATTGATTTCACTGCGGGCATATTGGGCAAGTGCCTGTACCTTTGCAAATTCTTCCCTGCCGCGAAGTGCCAGATTACGTCTGGAAATATCAAGGCTGGAAAGAAGCAGATAGGATCCGCTGGTAGTCTGGGTCAGGTTGATGATCTGGCGGGTATAGCCTTCGCTTACATTTGGTCCGATGAGCAAAAAGGAACTCTGAGTTAAGCTGCCCCCGGACTTATGCATACTGACGGAAGCCATATCAGCTCCGGCAGCCATAGCGGAAACGGGCATATCCTCTCCGAAGTAAAAATGAGTTCCATGGGCTTCATCTGCCAGAGCCAGCATGTTATTCTGGTGGGCAAGTTCCACAATGGCTTTTAAGTTGGAACATATCCCATAATAAGTTGGGTTGTTGACTAATATCGCTACGGCATCAGGGTGTTCGGCTATTGCCTGTTCAACCTGTGAAACCTTCATCCCCAGCGCAATGCCAAGCTTGTGGTCCATATCCGGATTGACATATACCGGTTTGGCGCCGCAGAGTACCAGTGCATTAATGACACTTCGGTGTACATTACGTGGAAGGATAATCTTATCCCCGCGTTTGCAGGCAGTGAGTACCATGCTTTGAACGGCAGAAGTAGTACCGCCAACCATAAGAAAAGCGTTTGCAGCACCAAATGCTTCGGCAGCCAGTTCTTCCGCTTCTTTAATTACGGATATAGGGTGACAGAGATTATCCAGAGGTTTCATGGAATTTACATCTATACTGACACACCTTTCGCCTAATAATTCCACAAGTTCAGGGTTTCCCCGTCCTCGTTTATGTCCGGGGACATCAAAAGGGACGACCCGCATTCGTTTAAAACGTTCCAGTGCCTCATAGATCGGGGCATGGGATTGAGCATGATTTCCCATAACTTGCCTCCTAATATATATTTCTTCCGCTGAAAATTTCAATCATCTCCCTGCGCAGGCTGCCCATAATTTCAAGCCGGGCTCTGGGAGGAAGTTCATATACATCTGCATTGAAGAGATAATTCTGCAGATCAATTTCTTTTATCAGCATTTTCGTATGGAACAGATTAGCATCGTAGACGTTGATATCAACGGCATCGTATTTGCGAAGCGTCTCTTCTTTAATATAGTTCTGTATCGATGTCATATAGTGATCCATAAATAATTTGTTGCCATATACATCCCTGGTGAAGCCCCGTACCCGGTAGTCCATCGTAATAATATCTGAATCAAAGGAACTGATCAGATAATCCAGGGTGGAGAGCGGTGTAATCTCACCGCAGGTAGCCACATCGATATCTACTCGGAAAGTGGCGAGGCAGGTATCCGGGTGATATTCCGGATAAGTATGTACCGTCACGTGGCTTTTATCCAGATGAGCCACAACAGTATCGCCTCCGGCGGGAACCATGTGATCCTCCGCAATGAGGATTGTAACGGAAGCCCCCTGAGGTTCATAATCCTGGCTGGAAATGTTCAGGATCGTACCGCCAATCATATCAACCAGATGCGTCAGGATTGCCCGCAGCCTTTCTGAATTGTACTGTTCATCAATATAAGCAATATAATCCTTCTGCTCTCTGGGAGTTTTGGCATAACAGACATCATAAATATTAAAGCTCAAGGCTTTCGTCAGATTATTAAAGCCGTAGAGCTTTAATTTATTTTCCATATTCGTACCTCCTTTATCCACCAAAAGGTATTTACTAAACGCGCTCCAGTTTGTCTTAAAGACAGGCAAAAAAATAACGCAAGCGCCGGTACAAACTGTCCATCACTTGCGTTTTATTATACTGTATTTGAATTTGCATATATGAAAAAGATGAGCCCCCTAAAAAAGGTATGTAGATTCATCTTAAGTATTCCGATTCAAAAACAGATATAGGGATCAGAGTCTATATAGCAAATATTTTACTTTTACTACTCTTATTGACCGTTTCACAAGTTTGATGTGCCAGAATGCACACTGGTTATGAAGTAACCAACTTATAAAATTTGAGCTTTTAACTCAATCAATAAGGCAACAAATGTTGCCAATCGGCAGTTGACCCGGCTGTCCGCATGGCCTTAACTTTCCAAAACGAAAGTGGTCAAAAATATTTGCATGGGAAGACCTGATAAATCTGTTTTTCCATACGACTTCAATATAGCATAGGTGGTCTGGGAAGTCAATAAAAAAATTATGCACGAACTTTTCCGTAATAGCACAATCCAAGTGCACCGGGACCGGCATGTGTACCGATACTGGGGCTGACGTCGTTGATGATTATATTTTGAAATCCCAGTTTTTCCCGTATCTGTGATGCGGCAAATTCTGCATCCTGAATACAGTCTCCATGAATGATTCCAATGGGGCGGCTCTTGTCACAGTTTTCTTCCAGGGTTGCTTTCATATTATCCACTAGAGCAGTAAGTGACTTTTTACGTCCGCGCACGGTAGAGAGCGGAACCAGTTTTCCCTCCGGATTTACATACAGGATGGGTTTAATATTGATCATACTGCCAAACACCGCAGCAACTTTGGAAACCCTTCCCCCACGCTGCAGATGATGCAGGTCATCTACGGTAAACTGCACATTGCCGTGAAGCTTTTCTTCTTCCAGAACATCTGTTATTTCATCTATGGATTTCCCCTTTTCCTTTAATTCCAGGGCACGAAGGACAAGAAGAGTTTCTCCCAGGGATACCGTGAGAGAATCAATTACCTGGATTTTGGCTCCGGGATATTCTTCCATAAGTTCTCTGGCAGCAACCGCTACATTATTATAACTGCCGCTCAGGTTGGAGGAAAATGCAATATGCAGGATATCAAGTCCCGCTTCCAACAGGGATTCAAAGCGCTGGCGGATGACCGCAGGATTATTAGCCATGGAAGTGGGAAGTGCACCTTCCCGCATCTTTTTGTAGAATTCAGATGGAGTCAGGTGCTTCTCGTCCCCATATACATCCTCTCCAAAAGCATAATATTGAGGGATAATGGTTAAATTATATTTTTCAATGTATTCCGAAGGAATATCGGAATTGGAATCGGTAGTAATCACAAAATTATTCATGGGAATCTCCTTTTGTTATATATTCAAAAGATTTGATAATCAAAGTATATAGTATATGAAAAAAATAGGGTTGTCAATGATAAAATGGGGGATTTTCCGGGACTATAATTGGGACGATAAAGGGAAGGCTTTAAATGATGTATAGTGTAATGGATGCATTATGGTGTCTGTGGAAATGAAATCGCAATATTTTTGACAACAGATATCCGCGGTATTATAATAAATTTTATAAATATGCATGGAACAGGCAGATGGAATAAAAAAGATTTACCCCTGCTTGTTTTGAGTTAACCGTATCGGATGGAGGAAAATATGAATACGATGAATACACAGACAAAGATTAAGAAAATAGAAGATTCCCAGACAGAAAATTCTTATCTGCTTATGCCAAGACATATTAATGGTTATGGCAGATTGTTTGGCGGGATGCTGATGCAGTGGATAGATGAAATCGCCGGCATTGTGGCGAAACGGCATGCACAGACAGAGGTTACCACAGCGGCAATTGATAATTTACAGTTTAAATCGGCTGCATATCTGAACCAGACCGTTGTGTTGATCGGAAAGATTACCTATGTGGGAAAGACTTCCATGGAAGTGAGAGTAGATACCTATGTTGAAGAACTGGATGGAACCAGAAAAGTGATCAACCGGGCATATGTGGTCATGGTAGCCATTGATCAGGAGGGGAATCCTGTACGGATTCCGGGACTGGCACTGGAGACGGAAGCTGCCAGGGCTGAGTGGGAAGGCGGAGAGAAAAGGTATCAGCTACGGAAAACCAGGAGGCAGGAAGGATACTAAGATTAGGATTGTCGTGATGATATGGTGAACACTTTATATGTGGTATATGAAAAGTATTATATTGGGGTTTAGCTGATTAATGACGCTTTGTATGCAGAGGTAGTGTACAGAAAGAGAAGGGGGCGAGCCAGGACATTGGTTTGGAAGGCTTAACGCAGAACTGGCATTTTCTAACCTTCCCGAAGCCCTTTTTGGCGGCACGCGGGCATTCGCTCCGAAATCCTGATGCATTTCGCAGCTCACTGCCCGCTTACAATCCGATGGGAGCCA